>MGJF01000013.1 GCA_001794125.1 Candidatus Yanofskybacteria bacterium RIFCSPHIGHO2_01_FULL_43_32 | reverse complement strand
CGGTTTGTCCCGCAAGTGCTTTTACCAAAATACGGCTGGGCGCACCAAGAGGACGGCGGGAAATACGCGAAAGGAGAAATGAGCTTCCGGCAAACGATACACGGACAATCGCGAAGCGATAGGGGCTTTAAGGTCGTGATTGACCGCAAAGAGCGAAAGATATTGATTTCGTTTGAAGCCGGAAGCGTTGATATTCGGCATAAGGACTGGCTTGAATCAGTCAAAAAGCGTGTTGGTCTCGGCGAGTTGGAACCACAGCCATATTGGGGCTTTGACGACTTGGAACATAAAGCCGGAACAAAACTGCTCAACGCTTTTTATGTTCAAGCCGAAGTGAAAAAGATACGCGGGAAAGAGCATTATCACTATACGAAAGTGATGATGTTGCAGAAGTTTAATTTTGAAGGATTTTTGAAAGCGTTGGAAGAAGGAAAAATCCTCGTGGATTTTGACGCTCGCACCGGACACAATCACGGAACGAAGTTCCGTTTGCGACAGGATTGTTTGCCGATGTTGTATGAAAAGCAAACGATTATCTTATGAAATTAACTTCGCTTACAATAAAAAGTTTTCGGAGTATTGAGGACGAAACTTTTGATATTGCGGAGGTTGATGGCACTCATACTTTTACGCTCATTGGTATCAATGAATCCGGTAAAAGTAGCTTTTTGAAAGCAGTTTCATTAGTTGATAACGATGACGAAAAAGTTATTTTTCCGAAAGATTATTTTGAGGAGACGCAACCAATTAGTATTGTTTTGAATTACGAATTGGAGACGCAGGAAGAAAAAGATCTAAAAAATGCTCTTACAGAAAAGGGATTTGAGAAAGATATCCTTTCAAAAATAAAGATTGAGAAGGTTGCTATTTGCGCAAATTTTGAACCGGCGGCAAATGCGCCAAAGAAAGTTTTTGACCAGATTACTTTTCAGCAAAAAGTTTTTGATGATTACACCTTACTCGGCGACAAACCTGCCAAAAAAGACCCTCAGCAGACACAGGAGGATTTTGATATTGAAAAGTATTTTGAAGTGCATTTGCCGAAATACTTTTGGAAAATTGCTCATAGAATTGTTTTTTGGAAATCTGATAGTAAACACCTTATCAATGAGCAGATAAATTTGGACGCATTTGCCGCCGACCCGGAAAATACATCAGTTCCATTAGTGAATTGTTTTGAATTGGCTGGGATTGGGCAAGATGATATCGCCGCACAAGTTGCTAAACTTAAAACTGACCCTGCTGAAATAAACAATCTTCAAGAGAAACTTGGAGACAAAGTAACAACACACATCAAGAAGGTTTGGCCAAATCACCCCGTCAAAATCAAGTTTCAAATAAACAATTCGTTATTATCATTTCTCGTTGAGGATGAAAAAGTAAAATACAAATCAAAGACAACAGAACAGAGGAGTGATGGTTTCCGGCAATTTATCTCATTTCTCCTGACTATTTCGGCAGAAAGTGCGACAAATAAGTTATCTAATTCCTTGCTTTTATTGGACGAGCCGGAAACTCATCTACATCCGCAGGCCCAGGAGTATTTGAAGGACGAGCTGATCAAAATAACGAGAAATAACGAAAACAATATCGTCTTTTTTGCTACGCATTCAAACTACATGATTGATAAAGAGCATATTGAACGATGCTTTAGAGTTTCCAAACAATCAAACCGAAAGACGAAATTGGAGAAATTCCAAGCAGGACAAAAATCGTACGCGGAAGTAAACTATGAGGTTTTTGATATTGCGTCTTCCGACTACCATAACGAACTCTACGGATATTTGGAGGATAGAGATAAGACAAAACTGGATGGGTTAGATCAAACGAAAAAATGGAAAAACAAGAAAACCAACGGAGCGGAGACGGATGTCTCGTTGGCAACCTACATTCGACACTCAATCCACCACCCCGAAAATACTCTCAATGTAAAATTTACACCGGAGGAACTTCGGGAATCAATAGAGAAATTGCGAGAACTGAAATACGGGAAAAAGTAGTATAATAATGCCGCCGCCGAAAAATCCGTCCGTCCGAGCGAGGGCATGGCGGAAGGGGGGTGTGGGGGGAATTCCGCCATGCCCGAGCGGATAGAATTGTCGCCCCGCCACCTGCCCGAATACTTGGAGGGCAGAACACCAAAGAAAAATGTCCTTTCCTTTTTAGAAGAAATTGGTCGCGCGCAAATCCAAAAAGCAAGGAACATTTTTCTTTGGTGTCGCCGAGTGAAGCGAGGCGGTGGCGGGGCGTCCTCATTCGTGGGGGTTCTCCGCAAAATGGGTTCTGACTTTTTCAAACAAACACCGCCAATTGGAATTTTAATAAAAACATGCTTTGATTAAATCAGTTTTTATTATTCACAGGATATCATGGCTAAACCCCGTTACGAGCGCTATTCGTGGAAGCAGTTTGACGAGGACTGCGGGAAAATCGCCCGATGGGCTAAAAACAAAAAATTCAGAAACATCTACGGTATTCCAAGAGGCGGGCTGATATTGGCTGTTAAACTTTCTCATCTACTGGAGATTCCCGTTGTTTTATCTGAAAGAGATATCGGTGTCAAAACTCTTGTGGTCGACGATATTGTTGACGAGGGCAATACTCTCTCAAGGTTTCTCGGATCTCTTAATTGTAAGGTGATGACCGTTAGCTTATATCTCGGACCGAATCCTGTGGTCAAACCCGATCTTTTTCTGCGTAAAAAAGAAGGCTGGATACTGTTTCCCTGGGAAACACGAACCAGTTCGCGCTATGATGGAACCATTTGAGGCTCGCAGGCGTCTTATTGACGCCTTTTAATATAAAAACAGATATGACAAAAAAGATAAGCTACGTTTTCGTTATCGCCGCGGCATTGCTTTGGGGCTCGACTGCGGCGGTGGCAAAACTGCTTTTGGCGGACCTCAACAGCCTGCAAGTATTATTTTTTAATAATTTTTTCGCGTGCCTTGGTTTGTTTGTTATCGTGCTGATTCGCGGGCAATCAGCCGTCATTTGGAGCTATGGAAGGAGAGATTATGCTGTTTTTGCGGCTATAGGGTTTTTGGGAACTTTTTTGTACAATCTTTTTTTAATCAGCGCGCTGGAAACCCTTCCGGCCCAAGAGGCTTTTCTTATCAATTATCTCTGGCCGGTGATGGCGGTAATATTCGCCGCGGTTATATTAAAAGAAAAAATCAATCCGCGTAAGGCCGTTGGATTGGCAAGTTCGTTCATTGGCGTGGCAATCGTGGTGACCCGGGGCAATTTTTCGTTTCTTCGCTTTGACAACATAACCGGAATTTTATTTGCGGTTGCCGGAGCGGTCGCGTTCGGCCTTTTTTCGGTTCTTGGAAAACGATACAAACATGAACAATTTACCGGCATGCTGCTCTACTATTTATTTGGCACACTTTGTTCATTGTTAACGGTGTTGCTATTTTCCAGTTTGCCCTTGCTGTCGCGGCCTCAATTCTTTGGGCTCATCTGGCTCGGCGCGTTCACAAGCGGAGTGGCGTTCGTGTTTTGGTTTTTAGCCCTGGAATACGGCGATACGGCAAAAATGTCCAATATGATTTTGCTGACCCCTTTTATTTCGCTGGTCTATATTTATTTCCTGCTCGGGGAAAAAATACTTATTTCTTCAGTTGTCGGACTCTTGATTATAGTTGTTGGCATAATAATACAGTCAACAAGAAAGAGATTGTCACCGGTATAATAAATTTGCCAAAATAAAATAACGTGGTAAACTCTTTTTAGTTTTCTTTGAAAAATGAGGAAAGAATGAACAGGGTATTTGTTTTTGATTTAGACGACACGCTAATGGACAATGTGCATGATTACGCGGGACCAATTCTTGATATGGCCCGGGTCATCATCCGTGAATTGGGCTCAAGGGCGCCTCATGTTTCGGTAATCATCGCCAAAGAAGAAGAGATAGATAAGGCGAGGGTTCACGAGGTCAATCCGGCAACCGGCCAGAAGTTCTTCTATTCAATGGAAAGATTCCCGGGAACTATGGCTGCGACTTACCGGTATTTTTGCGAGAATGCCAAGGTAGAACCCAAGAGAGCTGTTGAAGAAGAGCTTTATGTCGTTGGAATGCAGGCCTTTGATGTGGCAAGATATGCCGGCAACATCAAACCGGACGCGCTTTCGACGATCCGATTCCTGTATGAGCAAAAGGATGTCCCGATGCTTATGTCCAAAGGGGACAGGCGGGTCCAGTCGAACAAGTTCTCGGCTCTTCGGGCCAGAGACAATTTCTTGCGGGCCAGCATCGTCGACAACAAGACGCCCCGGCATTTTCTTCAGATGATCAACGGCTATAAGGGATATGTTCCTTACAGCGTCGGCAACGACTACGAAAAGGACATCGTTCCCGCGCTTGAAGCCGGGTTCACGGGTGTCTTCATTCCGGCGGAAACATGGGAGGTCATCGGCCGGATGGACGAGATACTTGCCAAGGTTGACCGCTCAAGATGTTTAGTGTTGAATAATCTTGGTGAAATCAAAGAAAGGTACGGTGAGCTGTGAAAATTCTAACTCGCGAAATCAGGGCTTCGGTCATGGAATTTGAGCGGTTGAGCATTGAAGAAAAAATACTTTTCGGCATGGCCGCCGATGTCCGCCTGAACGCGCAAGCGCCGTATTCCCATTTTTTCGTGGGGGTCGCTGTGATGAGTGAATCAAGCAAGGTTTATGCCGGGTGCAATGTCGAGCGGGCCAGCTGGACCCAGACGACCCACGCCGAACAGAACGCCATTGACAGCATGGTTTCCGCCGAAGGACCTGCCAAGCTCTGGAAGCTTGCGCTTATCGGAGGGACGGAGAATATCAGAATCGGCCTTCCTCCCAAGAGAACGAAACATGAGTTAACATTCGATGAGGTCCCGGTGCCTTGCGGGCATTGCCTTCAGTGCATTTGGGAAAACTGCCATGGAGATGGCGGAGTGGAATTGTTCAGTTTGTGTAACAACGGTCAGATCGCCAAGATAACCATCGATAATGTCTTCCCGCTGAAGTTCGGGCCAAAAGATCTGGGGGTAAACTATGGAAAATAATGATTGTCTTTTCTGCGATTCCCGGCAGATGGAACCACGGACAGTTTTAGGTGTCCGGTATTGGTTCGTAATTCTGGATAAATTTCCAGTCGGAAGGGGTCACGCGCTGGTCATTCTTAAACGGCATCATCCGGATATGTTTGACCTTAGCTGGCCGGAATGGAAAGAGCTGCAGGATGTCATAGAGCATACCCAAGAATATCTGGATGAAGAACTTGAACCCGACGGCTATAATGTCGGCGTGAACTGCGGACAAGCCGCCGGTCAGACGGTTTTTCATCTTCATATTCATTTGATACCGAGATACAAGGGTGATGTGGAAAATCCGAGAGGCGGCATCAGGAATTTCAAAAAGCCATTGGTGCCGTATGATTAACCGACGAGATAAATTCTCGTCTTTTTTTGTTTTTAAAATATTGCGAATGCCCCACCCCGCCCTCTCATCTTTTTTCTAAGTTTGAATAAATAGCCGCTAATCATTGTAGAAATCTTAAGATTGCTTCGCTATGTTAAGATTTCTTTGATTAGCGGCTTATTTATTAAGCAAACTTATCCAGGACGATGAATCAGGCGGGATGAGGCATTCGCTCTATTTGCAGGAATGTGGTTGGGGGCTTAAATCAACGGCTCACATGTGTGAGCCGTTGAGATTGCAACCGATTAAGAGCGAACCCCCCCCACCCATTTGAGACCGAAGGCGCAGGCAACGGGTCTGAAATGGGGAGGATTTCGATTAAGTAAATCTGATACGATTGACCTTTGTTGATAAAACATGTAGGTTTGGGGCAGTTTTTGGTTCTTTGTCAATTAGGAAAAGAAATGACCAAGAAACTGACCACTCTCGTTTTAGCGTTCTTGTTGATGCCGTTGACGGCTTTTGCCCAGTTCGGCAAAAATCAAGTAATTTGGGAAAAGACCACATGGAATTTTTATCAGTCGGCTCACTTTGATTTTTACTTCTCATTGGATATTAAAGACGAAGATGTCCGGAAGCACTTCACCAATCTGGTGGCCCATGTGGAAGGTTCCTATGAATATTTGAGCGTCAAACTGAATCATGAACTGAAAAAAAGGCCGATTGTGGTCGTGTCGCGCACGCATAGCACATTTGAAGCGCTTCATCTCGCCGGCGGCGAATTCATGCCCGAAGGCGTAGGCGCTTATGCGTTTCCGCGCGGTTCCCGGCTTCTGCCTGATTCCGATATGATTCTTGTGGTCAAACCGGATTTTTTGCCGGTCTTGAACCGCACCATCCATACTCATGAGTTAGTGCATATCTTTCAGTTTGATATGATTGGCTGGAGTTTCATCGGCCGGGCAGTTGGCGCTGATTCTGTTGAGCAGTGGCTTTATGAAGCCGTGGCCGATTATTTGGCCAATAAATACGCGCCGTATTCGCGCGACGACATCCGCAGGATGGAACAGCGCCTGGCGGCGGCAAACGTCAAAAATCCCCAGATGGGATTGCCGACCTTAGAAATGCTGTCGCAGGGCCAGGCTAATCCTTATTCGCTTGGAGCTATGCCGTTCATGTTCCTTGAAGCCAAATTCGGCGAGCAAGCGGTGGCGGACATGATTGGAAACATCTTCAATCGGCGCGGCCAAAAGTTCACCGAACTTTTGGCTGATATTTCGCAGGGAGAGTTCTATAACGCCGAAGCGTTCGATCGGGCCCACCGCAATTATTGGGCGGACAAGTATGAAAAGGATTCTTTGGAACGGCCCAAGCCGTACCAGGAGACCTCAAGCGTCAAGGGCCGCCAAGTTATTAAACAACCCTTCCCGTATCCCTTGACATCGTCTGAAGTTTCGCCTGATGGAAATTTTGTGGCATTCCTTACTTTTAATCCTAAGAACGGCATCGTCTTGGCCGTGGCGCGCATGCTGCCGCGGGACGATTCGCCATATGTGCCGCAGTCCGAGCGTAAAAGATCTTGGATGTTTGGCCGTCAGGCGGCCGTTCAGGATCCGCCTCTGCGTATTTTGACGACATTTATGCCGCCCAAACACTACGAGTACATAATTGCCCAGGAACTCAATGTTTGGCCGTTCAACGGCTCAGACTTGAATTGGTGGCAGGATGCGAACTGGACCCATGATTTAAAGGAAGCCTTGGCCAACGCCGAAAAAAACAAACATGAGATTCAGGTTCTGAACAACGATATCAACGATCTGAATCAGGAAAGAAATAAAACGAACGATAAAGATGCCAAGGCAAAGATTGAGTCTAAAATAAAGACAGACCGCGAAAGAATTGCCGCTCTTGAAAAGGAAAGCACTCCTCTTTATAAGAAATTAGCGGAAATTAAAAAAATCCCCAATGTCAGCAAGATCGCTTTTTTTGCCCGCAAGAACAGGGATCATGCATTATTTGTTCTAGATGCCAATACTGGCAAGTTTCTCCAGGAACTGGAGATTCCATTGGATCAGGCATTTTCGCCTAATTTCAGCGCCGACGGAAAAACATTGTATTTCTCGGCAGCCAAGAATATTCAGCGCGATGTGTATTCAATGAATCTTGAAACACATGAGCTGAAGAATCTTACGAATGGCGGGGTGTTTAACAGCGCTCCGCGGGTGTCGCCCGACGGAACCAAACTGGCTTATGTGGCGTTCGTTGGCGGTTATCAGAAGCTGTTTCTTTTGGACCTGGCGACAGGCAATAAAACACAGCTGACCTTCGGCCGCTGGAACGACAATTCGCCGAGCTGGTCGTCCGACGGCAATACCTTGGTTTATACTTCGGACGAAAAAGACGGTATCTGGAATCTTTACACATTCGAGCGCGGAGAAACATCGTATCTGTCCAAGCAGTGGACGGAATACTATGGCGGTGTTTTTACGCCTAAGCTTGTTCCCGGTGAGAACGACCGCATCGTTTATTCCGGCAACAGAGAAGATGCCCAGTTCCACAGTTATGTCTATCCCAAAATTGAATTATTTGACGCCCGATTGAAAGAACCGCTTCGAATTTCTGTGGTTGATCCGCCAGCCGGCGAAAAAAACGAGAATATGGAGTTAGCGTTCCGCAGTCAGGAAGCGGTAAGGGAACAGCTTGACTTGCGTCAGCTGGAAAATCATCAAAAACCGCCGGCCCGCTGGAAGTTCTACGGAACAAACGTGTCTCTGGGTACGAGTACTATTTGGGGAATGTTCGCGAGCTCTCAGTTTGTGGTTCAGGATATCTTGGCCGACCGGACGCATTCCGGACTTTATGCCCAGCAGGGCGATTTCAGATATTTTGACTATACGTACACGGATCAGTCCCGGCGCTGGAATTTGGCGGCAAACGTCAACCACTCTCAATATCCGCTGTACTACTTGTTATATAATCTCAAGGGTCAATATCCGCGCTATCCTGTTCCCGATGGCGCCCAAAATCAGTTCACAATCAACAATATCTGGACGAAAGAAACAAGCGCGACATTCTTTACGAAATATCCGTTCAACAAGTGGAACAGTGTTGAATTCGGAGTCCGGCCTCGCAGGCGGTCTTACATACTGCCCCTGACGGATGAGGACATTGTTAATTTTGGAGATCAAATTCCGGAAATTGACAGGCAGTTCTACGAATTCTTTAATGCCTCCAACGGTCAGACTAATGTCGGTCTCACTGCGGCATTCGTGCATGATACCGTTCTGTATTCAGACGATACGCTTGGACCTTTGCATGGAGACGCTCTGCGGGCCCAGGTGGAATACGGACCGGATCTTAGCGGTAATTCAGCCCCTTATTTTACGGCTCAAGCCGACGCCCGCAAATATATCCGACTTTCCGGCAGTTCGTTGTTTGCCGTTCGCGCCATGGGGCTTACCAGCAACCGGCCCAATGGTGATGTTGTGCTGATGGGCGGAAGCGACATGCTCCGGAACTATCCGTATTTCAGCGTTGCCGGCAATCGGGTCGGTTACGGCAGCGCGGAACTCCGTTTTCCTTTTGCCGACATGTCGATATTAAACGCCGTTCCTCTCCAGATTCGCGGGGAGTTGTTTGCCGATTATGCGATAGCCAAATTCAGCAACGACCTATTTCCGGCTCATAAGGAGTGGGCATACGGTTTCGGCCTGCAGACCCAATTATTTCTGCCCATGAACTTTGAATGGGCGAAAACCAAATTCGATCCGGATTCTTGGACTTTTAATTTCCGAATCGGCCTCAATTTTTAAATATTTATCCCCACAGTTTGTGGGGGTTTTTAATCCATTGCGTTTTTTTCAAATAAGCATATAGTTCCAGACAGATATTTGTTCATTAAAAAGAGGTATTTATGTTTCTTGCATTGGCGGTCTTGCTGGCCGTGGAAGTTGTCGGCAGTCCTTTAGCCAATTCTCCCCCCGATGTTAAAGATTTCAATGTGGTTTTGTCCAAAGAGTTGGAATTTCGGATAGACGACTGCAAAACTGGTTTTGTCGGCCGGGTGATTGTTTACCAAAATCCGGACGATCAAAACGAATTTGTCAGGGCCTATTACAGGCAAGTGGCCATTGTTTCCGAGCGAGCCTGTAAAAACAACACTGCGGACGCGGACGGTTCCAATGTGAATTTATCCAATTTTAATTATCACAAGAAAGATGAGACCGAAACTCTCGGCAGGGTCCAAAAGGCAACCGATGCCTTTGCTTATGTCCAGTGGCGGACGATTCGTGATTCGCGGACAGGACAGGATATCAGAGACGGTTATTTCAGGTCATGGCTTTTGGAGCAGAATGGGAATTGGACGTTCGGTTACGGCTATAATTTAGAAACCTCGCCGTTTTCCGAACCGTCAAAGGAATATTCCGGCAAGAGAATTGTGGTTGGAATTAAATTTTCTTTAGCCGGCGCGGTTCACATTGTTCGGATTGACCAGGACGATATTCCGGCCTTGGCTAAGCCCCCCAACAATATTCAGGACAAGGAGGAAACCAATGAAGAGAAGTAGGGCATTTACCTTTATTGTTCCGTTGTTGTTTATGATCGGCTGCGCTTCCAGTGGCATTAAAAAGCCGACAGTGTTTATTGACCAACACAACAATATTCCAGCCGATATTCCGTCTCAGTTCGACAGTCGGTACGAACAATTCATCTCCGATAAGGAAATGGAGGCATTTCACAAGCTTCAGACAGATGAAGAGCGCCAAGCTTTCCAAGATAAATTCTGGCTTGAGCGGGATACCAATCCCACAACGCCAGAGAATGAATATAAACAAGAAATTGATGAACGCATTGACGACATCGCCAACGAGCGTTTTTTAAATACACCCGGCGTGTTCGGCCTGTTATTCCGTTCAAACGGCGGATTCCGCGGCGATATGGCGCAGACCTATCTTCTTCATGGCGAACCGGACGCGATGGACACAATTGAGGGCCGCTCGTTTGTTCCCATGATGCTCTGGGTTTATGCCAACCCTGAAAACGGCAACATCCGCTATGCCTTCCTGTTTTATCAGAAAGGCGGGAGAGGATTATTTAAATTATTCTTTCAAGGTTTTTACCGTATGAATCCTTGCGGCGCGATATATGAGGTTGCGACCTTACGATTATATGGTCTTGTCAGTAGTTCGCAAGATTGTCCCGATGACCTTAATCGGGTTTATAACGATATTTACAGCACGACCGGCAGAGGCGGAATTCTGGATGGAAATATCTTTACCTGGGCGCTCTTTAACTTCTCGCAGGACGGTTCAGTATCGCAAGAAACGGCGCTTGATCCGCCCAAACCGGCATTGGAGACGGCTAAACAGTCTAATGCGCGTGTGGTTGGCGAGGCGGTCAAGCTTACCGGCACAGCCGGAACCGATTTTATCCTTGCCTCCTGCAAGGAATGCAAATCGTTCATGCCGGCCGAACTCCGTCTTGGTAAAAGGTTCACCATCTCCGGCCCATGGAAAAACTTTGACTGGACGGTCAAGGGAGAATATCTGGAACTCTCGCTTAAATACGGGATAATTATTGAGAGTAGCAACATTGGCAAGCCAACAGTATTGAAAGGCGTGGTTGTGTGGAGCGAGAAGAAAAGCTTGCTGGACGAGAGTCCGGAAGTAGTTCTTACGTTCAACCTTCTTGACCCCGAACAAGTCGCCGTCATTCCGCCTGGGACATATCAGGCAAGTGTTTATGTGAAAAACACGTTGACCCAAAAGTACAACGCTTGGTCTAAAGAATTTACCAAGTAAAACCGCTAATGCGGTTTTTTGATACCAAACAGTCTCAACGTCGTATTTTGACTTTTCCGTGAATATGTTTTAAAATAATACAGGATGACAAGAGATGCTTTGTTCAAATTGTCAAAGAGAGGAACCGTTGCCGGTTTTATTTTCATTTCCGCTTTGATGGGCGGTTTTTTCGTTGCCGCACCGGCATCGGCTGCGACAATAAATGTTCCCGCAGATTATTCAACGATTCAGGCGGCTATCGATGCGGCAAGCAACGGCGACACGATCAGCGTTGCGGCCGGAACATATTCCGTTCCCGATTACGCCAACCGCATCATTATCAACAAAGAACTCCACATCTTGGGAGTTTCAAGCGCCACTTCGATTATTGAATGCGACGCATCCATTACGACCGCCACATCCGGCGCGTGCGTAACCGTTCAGGCGGACAACGTAACAATTGAGAACGTATATATAAAAACTCTGGGTTCGGATGCGACCGAACGGAGAGTTTTGGACGTCGCGCTGAAAGGTTCCGCAATTGATCCGAACCTGCTTTACAACAACTTTACCCTGTTGAATTCTCATATAGCCGCTACGCGGCGGGCCGGTTTCGTCGGGGGCAGCAATATGACCTTTCAGGGGAACATAATCGACTTGATTAACGGAGATCGGAACTCGTTTCAATTCTCCTCGGTGGCGGGCACAACGCTCATAGAGTCCAACACCTTTAACGGAGGACCGAGCGGAAAAGCGGCCATGCTCTTTGAAGGATTGGGAGCCGGGCCGTTTTATCACGACTCGATCCGGATCTTAAACAATATTTCAGACAGCCATTCGCAATTTGCGCTTTTTAACATGAACGCTCTGTCCAATGTAGACATTCTGATTCAGGGTAACTCCGTAGACCACCAATCGGGAAACGGAAGTTCTGTTATTTTGTTTGGCCTAATGTCGGCCAGCGGATTTAATTCATTTCATGTAGACCAGAATACGTTCACTAACAACAACGACACCCGCTTGGCGGTGTATGTTGATTATGCTTATGGCGGCCCTTTCGAACCGGCCGATGACTTTATTCTGGTAACCGATAACACATTTAATATGTCGGGGACGTGGGGGAAACCCACGGATACGGTTCATGCATCGTACCCCGTTGGATATAGCGCGGGCGCTCCTGCGGGGATGACATTAGCCAAATTCAGTATCGACCCTCCGTCTGCGATTACCATTAACTCCGCTACTATAGTGTTGGATGCGGATGCTGACTTAAACGGTATTGTTAATATCGGCGACGGCGTCCTTGTTGAAGTGAACTTGGATAATGATGACGGCGGGTGCGCCGATGCCGGTACCACAGTGACGGCAGACCTCCGGAAGTATGGCGGCTATGCCGATGCGGTTTTATATTGTACAGAAGATAACGGCGGTACGGGCGACGTCTTCAGCGCGAACATTTTTGTTGCGGATGCCGGCGCTTTTGGTATTGATGTTGCCGGCGCCGCCGACGCGTCAAAGGTTACTTTAACTTACGGCGATAATGATGACGCTCCGGTTTCTATTGATACTGGCGCGTTGACTGAAGCCGTTGATACAATAGCGCCCGCTTTCGGGGATACGGACCCTCTCCAGATTTTTAAACAAGACGGGGACGATCCCGCTACCGTGACGACTGTTTGGTATTACTACGACGGCGACTCTTTCAGAATGCGGGTAACTGCGGCTGCCGAATCAGACGGCAATCCGCTTGCTTCGGTTAAGGTTTGTCTTGCGGGAGTTAACGATGATGATCCAGAATACGAATGCAGCACCGAAGATTTCGACACCGATGATTATTATGCCACTTTCGGTTTAGTTGATTTACCCGACAACGATATTGCTTGGGAACTGAATGAATCCATTGGATATTTCCCGGAAACCAGCGGAGGATACGTTATGAATATTGAACTTACCGATGATGTCGGAAATATGACCGTTAGTGCTTTACCGGCACAGATGTTTGTTGCCGCATTCGGTATTGACCCGAAGCAATTAAATGGAGCGCTTAACAACGATGCGACAACGGATTGGTCGGCAATAAGCGATTTCACCGATGTTCCTGAACTGGTATTCAGCGCGCATGAGTACGACGAGGAATTAGACGAATACACCGATATCGAAATCGGCCGACTTACCCTCGGTAACGCCGAAAATCACATTAATCTGACTGATCAGGCCACTATCACCGGCCTCTCAAATTTCGGGACAAATTTGACCATCAGCGGCGAGGAAATACGCATTGATTCAAGCGCTCTTGAGGCCCTGAATCTTCCGGCAGAACTTCGGATGCGCGTGGATACTGCCAATCGTCCCGGACTGGTTGTAAAAGGGAATGACGGTACGGTTCGCGGATATGTATCCAACAATACTACCGAGGAAGTGTCTATTTCCTGGAACGAAGAGATCTGCGACGAGGAAGAGAATTGTGAGTTAGCAGAGTATTCGCATACTCTCGGCGGCTTCAGCTGGGACGGCGAATCACAGACGCTCATTTTTACGACTACCGGATTCAGTGAATTTGAAACCGACAACGACCCGCCGACTGTGAGCGCATTGGGTAACGGGAGCGAGGATTATGTTATTCCCTCGGGTAGCTCCGTTGGAATGACGTTCAGCGAGCGGCTTTCTGCTGCCGGAAAGACGGCGGTTGAGAACGCGATTTCGGCGGGAGCGGATCACGAGCCCGGCGGCTATGAATGGAGTGATGATTCAGGACTCACTATTACGGGAAATGCGGAGTTTGATATAACATTCGCGAACGATGTGATTGCGGATGTGGCGGATGCGGTGGGTAACGAAGCCAACAATCTTCTTTTTATTGATTCCGCGTTTGACGAAGGTCAACAGGAAGGCGGAGCAGATGTGGAAACGGACACAGACGGAGATGAAATTGTAATTTTGGATGACGATGCCGCTAACGGCATCACTATTCCCGAGGGTGTAGATGACGTTACTATCAACGTAAACAACCTCATTGGTGACGATGGCAATGGAGTTTTGCCGGAAATTACTATAAGCGCGGCAACATCCGTGGGTAACGTTACTGTGTCTATTCCGGACGAGGTTACGGTCAGCGGAGGCGCGGCGTGGTCAGGAATTATCAACGCGCCGACAGTGAAAGCCAATGATTCCGTGTCGGGCGTGGACGGTACCGTAGAATCGGTGATTGAGGTGGGGTTCGGAAACACGGAGCTTACTTTTAACAAAGGTATCCGCATTATCATTGAAGGCAAAGCGGGTAAACGCATCGGCTATTCGCACGGCGGGCCATTTACCGAAATTACCTCAACATGCGCTGACGACTCCCAGACAACAGGTGACGCTTTGGCTGCCGGCGCCGATTGTAAAATTGATGTTGGGAGCGACCTTGCCGTTTGGACAAAACATTTCAGCAGTTTTGCGGTATTCACCGCTTCTGTTCCTTCCCCGACGCCGGTTGTGAGCGGCGGAGGCGGAGGCGGAGGCGGTTCTTGGACCCCTCCCGTTTCTACTCCGGCGCCTGTTCCTTCTCCAACTCCGAGTCCGCAAGTCCTGCCGGCAAGTAAAAAAATCTCTCCGACACCGAATCCGAATGTTCCCTTTCTTTTCTCCCGCAACTTGTATCTCGGTCTTCAGGGCGAAGACGTAAAGTCCCTGCAGGAACTTCTTACCCGCAAGGGTGTTTATACCGGCCCGGTCACCGGCTACTTCGGCTCTTTGACCCAGAGCGCGGTTAAGGCCTACCAGCTTAAATACGGCATCTTGGCCACGGGCTACGTGGGTCCGGTTACAATAAGTTCTCTGAATACAATTTCAATTTCAAAAGCGGTGCCGGCTGCCTCCAAGCCGCAAATTGCCAAGAACAGCAACGGTAACTTGGGGGCGGAGATTCTTACACAGTTTAAATCGGGCAAAAGCCCCGTTCTTCCGGTAAAGTTTTCGCGCTATCTTCGTTTCGGTCTTCAAGGCGAAGATGTCAAATCTCTGCAGGAACTTCTCACCCGCGAAGGCGTCTACACCGGCCCGGTCACCGGTTACTTCGGTTCTTTGACTTTGGCCGGAGTTAAGGCCTACCAAACAAGATACGGAATACCGGCCACAGGCTATGTTGGCCCGCTGACATTAAGCTCTATTAATATTTTGCAGTCCAGCTTTTCGCCCATAGCCAGTTCATCGGAAAAACAAGAGCCGCTTCGACAGATACTCAATCAAAAAATCAAGTCAATCTTGAACCGTTTTCTGACCTCGAGTCTGCAGGCCCTGATAGGACTCGCAGATACCTTCCGAAGATAAAAGCCTTTTTCTTTGCGGGACTTTTCTTTTGGGCAAATTCATGGTAAAATTGCTGAATCGTGGAAGATAATGTCTCCAAAATTAAAGACAGGCTTGATATTGTCGATGTTATCTCCGGTTATTTGAAGCTGCAAAAAGCGGGCATGAATTTCAAGGCCCGCTGTCCTTTTCACAACGAGAAAACCCCCTCCTTTGTCGTATCTCCGGAACGCCAAGTTTGGCACTGTTTCGGATGCTCAAAGGGCGGCGATATGTTCGGTTTTGTAAAAGAAATAGAGGGCGTTGAATTTATTGACGCTTTGAGAGTTCTTGCCGCTAAAGCCGGGATTGAGCTGCGTTCATTTGATCCAGCCGTCAAAGACGATAAGGTAAGATTATATGAAGTTTGCGAATCAGCCACAAAGTTTTTTGAAAAACAGTTTCTTTCAAATGCCGGGAAACGCGCCTTAGAATATCTTCAAGGCCGCGGAGTTGATGATAACACTGTCAAAGAATTCCGGCTGGGCTTTGCGCCCAATGATTGGAACGCCCTCGGGACATTTTTGAGGGATTGCGGCTATTCGGAGAACGAAACAGTGGAAGCCGGATTGGCGATCAAAAGAAACGACGGCTCGGGGGCATACGACAGATTCCGTTCAAGAATAATGTTTCCGATTTCGGATTTGAACGGGCAAGTGGCGGGATTTACCGGAAGGATTTTTGAATCCGATGATAAAGAAGCCGCCAAATACATAAACACTCCCCAGACCAGGATATATGACAAAGGAAGAATTCTTTACGGGCTCGATAAAGCGAAGATGGATATTAAGCGGGCCGATCAATGTGTTTTGGTGGAAGGCAATATGGACGCTCTGATGTCTCACCAGGCAGGAGTAAAAAACGTCGTAGCTTCATCCGGAACAGCTTTGACTCCTAATCATCTGACATTGCTTCACAGATACACGACTAATTTGGGATTTTGTTTTGATGCCGATCAGGCGGGAGCGATGGCGACCAGAAGAGGAATAGGTTTGGCTCTTAGCCGGGATTTTAATATAAAAGTTGTTGAGATAAACGATAAGGAATGCAAGGATCCGGCGGATCTGGTCAACAAAAATTCCGCGGCCTGGTCTGAAACGGTGGGCCAAGCCAAGCCGGTTCTGGAATTCTATTTCAATAAGGCCAAAGCCGGATTTGACCCTGATTCGGTTGAAAGTAAAAAATCCGTTATCTCCGCTTTAGCGCCGTTTCTGAAGAGGTTGACGAGCCAAGTGGAGAGAGACCATTGGCTGACCCGGTTGGCATTTTTTTTGAGAACCAAAGAAGAGGCAATAGAGGCTGATGTCGCGGTTGCAAAGGATGATTTGGAAGCGTATGCGGCCAACGACCAAAAAATTAAACCGGGGTCGCCGGTTGCAAGCAGTGAATCGCCGGTTCAGGCTGACCCGTTAAACGAAACTTTATTATCATTGGTTATGAAGAACCCCGCTCTTTTCAAAGAAGAATTAAAAAATATAAACACGGAGTTATTGGATTTGGAAACGGCCAAAGCAATTATCGGACTGGCGGGCGCAGATTTTACAAATTTAGGGAATCTTTTAAAAGAGTTTAGGGAAAAAGAACAAAGCTATAAATTAGAATTTGCATACATCGATTCACAAGAAAAATGGAAAGATAAAAAAGATGAAGAGCTGAAAATAGAATTTATCCGCTGTTTGAATAAATTGGAAGAACGCCGTCTTCGGCTAAAACTGGAAAAAATAGGATTTGAAATGAGGGCGGAAAATGATAAAGAAAAAAAGCTGGCCTTAGCAGCAGATGCGAATAAAATTTTAAACAGGTTGGGCGAAATACAAAAAATATGAAGAAAAAACTAAAAAAGAAGAAAGTTAAAAAGCCGGTTAGAAAACAGGTAAAGAAGAAAGCTAAAAAAACAAAGAAAGCAAAGAAAGTCGCCAGAAGATCCAAAGGAAAGCAAGCAAGCAGCCGTGCCCATCGGCAGACAGGCAAGAAAAGCCCGATCTCGGAGAGCGGGGTTTTGGCTTTAATTGAAAAAGGCAGGTCAAGGGGCTTTGTGACCCAGGCGGAAGTTCTTAGCGCCTTTCCCAGCATAGAAAAAGACATCAAAGGTTTGGAGGCTCTTTATGAGCGGCTGGAATCGGCGAATATAAACATAATAGAATCGGGAAAGGTCTTTGAAGAAGAAAAAGTCAAAGAATACGACGAGAAAAAGAAAATAGAAACTGAATTCGGCGATGTTGCGTCTGATTCGGTTCAGATGTATCTGAAAGAGATAGGCCGGTATCCTTTGCTTACCGGAGACGAAGAGGTTGAGCTCGCAAAAAAGATTGAGAAGAATGATGAGTCGGCAAGGCAGAAGTTGGCCGTCTCAAATCTTCGCTTGGTTGTTTCCATCGCCAAAAAATACGTCGGCCGTTCGGCCAATTTGACCCTGCTTGATCTCATCCAAGAAGGGAATATCGGTCTGTTCAAAGCCGTTGAAAAATTTGATTATAAAAAAGGATATAAGTTCTCTACCTATGCCACTTGGTGGATAAGACAGGCCATCACCCGCGCTTTAGCCGACCAGGGCAGGACCATCCGCATTCCGGTTCACATGGTGGAAACCATCAATAAATATCAGCAGGTCGTAAGGCGTTTGGTCCAGGACTTGGGCCGCGATCCGATGCCGGAAGAGATTGCTTCGGAAATGGGAATGGAAGTGGAAAAAGTAAGACATATCCAGAAGATATCCCAGGAGACCATTTCTCTTGAAGCGCCGGTGGGGGATGAAGACGAAGACAGTTCTCTGGAGAGTTTTATTCCCGACGAGGATACCATATCGCCCTCAATGTCCGCCGCGCGCAAAATTTTAAAGACATACATTGATGAAATAATCTCCGACCTGACCCCGAGAGAGCAAAAAATACTTGACATGCGGTTCGGTCTTAACGACGGTGTTACCCATACTCTTGAAGAGGTCGGCAAAGTGTTTACCGTTACCAGAGAACGCATCAGACAGATTGAAGCCAAAGCGCTTGAAAAAATCCGCCAGCATCACAAACTCGGAAAACTTAAGGGTTACGAATAATAAAACAACCCCGCCATGGCGGGGTTGTTTTATTAAAATCGAGTCTATTAAGCTCGCTGTACGTTCTTGGCGGCCGGGCCTTTTTCGCCCTGAACCACATCGAAAGTAACAGCATCGCCTTCCTTCAACTCTTCGAATGTCACGCCATTCAAATCGTCTTTGTGGAAGAAAAGATCCTTTGTTTCACCTTCTCGTGAAATGAATCCGAATGCTCTGTCCTCGATCTTTTTCTTTATTGTTCCAGTCATTTTTTAATTTAACTTTATGTTTTACTAAGAAACCCGACCTCCCTGCCTGCCGTCAGGCGGGCGTCTCTTATCTTAACTAATACCCATTATACGCTAAATCTACAAATAATGCAAGAATTGGGGCTTTGTGGTATAATATATCGGCATGATTATTGATGACCTTACAATTAGGATTCAGGCCGGAAAAGGCGGCGATGGCATCATTGCTTTCAACAAGAATAAAGGCGCTCAAGGCCCGACCGGCGGCAGGGGAGGCAACGGCGGCAATATTCTGTTCATCGGCGTCTCCGACCTCGGCGCTTTGAATGCCCTTCGCAACCGGAAGGTTTTTAAGGCCGAAGACGGCAAGAACGGCAGACACCAGTTGAATGACGGCACAGCCGGAGAGGATTTTGTCATTAAGGTTCCGGTTGGAACGGTAATTCACAACCTGACCAACAAAACAAGCCAAGAAATAATTAAGACAGGCGAACAGGTTTTGGTTGCCAAAGGCGGACACGGCGGTAAGGGAAATTTTCTTTTCCGCGGGCCCCATGCCACCAGTCCCAAAAGATTTCAGGAAGGTCTGCCCGGAGAGCAATTCAACATCCGTCTTGAGCTCAAACTGATTGCCGACATCGGCATTATCGGACTTCCTAATGTCGGTAAATCAAGCTTGTTGAACGAGCTTACCAAAGCCAAAAGCAAGGTGGCTAATTATCACTTTACCACGCTTGAACCGCACTTGGGCGTCTATTACGATCTAATTCTTGCCGATATTCCCGGTCTTATTGAAGGCGCGTCCGATGGCAAGGGTCTGGGAGTTAAATTCCTCCGTCATGTTGAGCGAACCCGCGTTCTTTTCCATCTTGTCTCCGCCGAATCAGAAGACCCTGTTAAAGATTACAAAACAATCCGCAAAGAACTCGGTGCTTATAACAAGTCTTTATTGGAAAAGGACGAATATCTTTTTTTGAGCAAAACCGATATGTCCGATACGGCCATAATTAAAAAGAAGCTAACGAAGCTAAAAAAATTAAACAAGAACGCGTCGGTTCTTTCAATTCATGATATGGACTCTATCACCTCGGTTCAGAAAATTCTCAACAAGATTGCGGAGGAAAAATAAGAACAATGGGAAATGAAAAACCAAAAACCCGGTTAACTGGGTTTTTGGTTTCCACTAATCTGCTCCGCTTACCCTGTGGTGTTAGAACCTATTTTAGCTAGAATTTTTCTTCTTACTCTTTATAATACCCACAATTCCGATGATAACCACTAAGAGTCCTAACAATTGCCCTCCGGGACTATCATCAATTCCGCCATATACAAACATAAACGCCCCGAATAATATTCCGAAAATGGACATTATTATTTTTAGTACGGGATTCATATAAAGACAATATCACAACCGCATAGATTAAAAGTCATCATAAGCATTACTTTTTGTATTCTAAAATATCCCCGGGCTGACAATCTAAAGCTTTACAAATCGCCGTCAAAGTTGATAGACGAATTGCTTTAGCTTTTCCATTCTTCAAAATAGAAATATTTGCCATCGTTATTCCAACTTTCTCCGCAAGTTGAGTAACACTCATCTTTCTTTTTGCCAGCATTACATCAATATTTATTACGATATTATTCATAATTAAACAGTTAAATCGTTTTCTGATTTTATATCCACGGCATTTTGTGTGGTTCTTTCAAACACAGCCGCCACAGTAGCGATTACGATAGAAATAAAAGTAGCCACAATAGCCACGGCAATAAAGCCAGACGGATCGTCATCTGTAGCATGAAATATCCTTATATATAGTGCGGCCATCACAATTAAAACACTTAATATGATTGCGCAATATTTTATATTCCTAAAAACCCTTACGGAGCTTGGTGTGAATACTTTATTTTGCCCGATGTATCCGAGTAATTTAAACACCTGATACAGCGCAACGAAAAATGGGGTAGACGCTAAGTACCCATACACAATGAACGGATCAAAATAGATATTGAACAAATCTAAATTTACAGCTCTACCCTCGGTCAAGGGAAACCGGATCATGATGACCAGCGCCAGGATGCCAATAAGCACAATGACTACCTGAAGAAATATTGTTGAGCTTCTTTTCATGGGTAATGTTTATGGATTTTTATATCTCCGTCTTAATTTATTGCTTATTGTTTGTCAATATGTTTTTATCGTTGCCCTGCAACCAGGACGTGGAAGAGAATTGAATTATTTGAATTTTATGCTAAAATTCTACTTGTCAGTATTAACAAAATATTCCGCGGTAGCTCAATGGTAGAGCGGCTCCCTGTTAAGGAGATGGTTCCAGGTTCGAGTCCTGGCCGCGGAGCAGAGGTCGTGATTTGTAGGTTCAACCTTTAAATCGTGGCTTAGAATCAGTGATTCTTTCGGTTCGTAATTTTTAGAAGCCGAGGGAAGCATTGGTTCTATTGGTTGATGATAAAGAACGCCAGAAGCCCCATTAATACTGGGGTTTTTGGTTGGTTCGAAATTTTTCGCCTGCTCTGCTCTTTCCCGGATGCGGAGGACCGGGGTTCTATAGAATTTCTTGAGAATTCCGTTATTCAATGTAAGGTTCGAAAATATCAGCGATAAAAACTCCCTTTTAGCCCGGACATCATCTTTTAGCCCATTGTAGATTTCCCGGGACCGCCGGGCCAGATCCATAAACGAACTGCCAAGCAACAGATCATGGGTATTGTTTTGCGCCAGTTTCGATTCTTTGTCTATTAGGGCTTGTTTTTCCAGGCCCCACTCTTTTATCCTCTGGTCGTGTTCTTCTCTGGTTGTTTTCCCATCGAGCATGTTTTCATAATCCCTCTTTTCTCTTTGGGTTAGAGTATTCAGCCGGCTGTGTATTTCAGAGATCTGGTTCTGCATGTATTGAATCTTATCTTTATGGTCTTCCTTCAATATTTCTTGGACGATGCCCACTTCTTCCGGGTCGAGGCCGTTCTCAAACCAGTCGAACACTTCTATGATCTGGGCTTCCAATACATCCCCACGGGCCGAAATCCGCCTTTTACAGCCCCGATATCCGTTGCAATGGTAGTAGATGTGGTTTTTTTGTATTTCACCGGTTATGGTGCCTCCGCAGATCTCGCACTTCATAAGCTGTTTGAATAGGAAATCGTGTTTCCGGTATTTCGGCGTAGTTTTCGAGTGCATTATCTTTTGAACCCGGTCGTAAAGTTCCTTGCTTATCAGCGGTTTGTGTCCAGCCAGATAGATTTCTCCGCCCCACCTCATGTCGCCGTAGTAAAACGGATCGGATAAAAGTTCCGCTACGCGGCTTTTTACAATAGGCCTTCCCGATCTATTGCGGAGGCCTTCTTGCTCGAGCAATTTCGTCAGCGATTTCAAGGAATGCTGGCCGGATGAATAAAGTTCAAACATCTGCTTGATGAAAGGAGCTTTCTCTGGGTCTATCTCGTGTGTTTTGTGGCCTCGTTCCCCGGTAGTTCGGTATCCGAGTGGCGGTTTGCTTGGAAATCCGCCCTGGGCGATTTTTTCTTTTTGTCCCTTTCTCACATTCGCTGAAATCTGTTTAGTTCCCATTTCGGCGGCGGCTAAATTCATTCTGTAGAAAAACCATTCTTGATATTCTGAATCTTTATGCATGACTGTGGACCCTCTTATGAAATGGATTCGATTTCTTCCGTCTGACATAAGCCACTCGTCAATTTTATTTGCTTCCCGGAAATTTCTCGCCAAGCGGTCCACCGATTCAACTATCATGTTGCATATGCCCTCTTTCTTCACTAAATCCAGCATCTCGTGGAATTTTTTTCTGTCGACTTTGCCGCTTGCCGATTCGGCAACAAGTATAATCCTCTTACCGATTTCAAGAGAATGTTTTTCAGCATAATCTCTTATGATTTTTTCCTGTGCCGGCAAAGAGTATCCAGTTATCTCTTGGTTCAGAGACGACACTCGGCCATAACCTATCGCCATATTGGTTTTTATATTTGTCATGGTAGCTTGAGCTTCCGGTTTGCCTCGCCAGTATATCTCGTGATATCCTGATAATAACAAAGCCGAAAGGTTATTGTCGAAAAACTCTCTTTGCTTCCAGGCGGGAGAGTTTTTCTTTTATTTTTTGGGGTGTTCTTTATACGCCCAGATCAGGGCGATCACCCATCCCACGAATGTCCATCCGAGGAACACATTGAGGATCATGATCTGTTTTTCATCCGGGTTCCTCCTTCTCCCGGCTATTATCGCCGGCAGGAAATACAAGAGTATCAGCCCGATGATAAATGCCAAGCCGAGCAATACCTTCCCGGCTTCCGTCGACCCGATGATGGCCAAAAAGATTGATCCAGCCACGCCGATCAGTATCCACTGCCCCCACCCCATATTTTTGATCCTATCCATTTCTATTGACCCATTTTGAGTTCAGACCGCTTGGTTTACAAATTGCCAGAAATTCAAAAGGGGCGGCTAAACCTGCTTGCCCACTATTCACAGAACCGAAGTCCCGCTTGTGGAGGTCTAACCACCCCGTTTGGAATCGCAAGCGGTTAGAACTTCGGTAGTTTTGAATAGTAGGCAAGCATTGCCATTATACCAGAAACCGGCAGTTTATCCATTCTTTACGGCGATCTGTTTCTCTCTTTTTCTTCACGATCAAGTTCCGCTTCAGCCCGATCAAAGTATTCGTCCAGCGGATCCGTTATCACCTCATCCGGCTCTACTTTGAAATTCAGCAGTTCGCAAAGGTCTTTCAGTGTTTGCCGCAGAACAGAGTGATAAGATGTCAGCTGGGCCGGGGTCATATCCGAAGTGTTCCGATTGATGATCTCGTTGTATTTTTTAGGAATAAGAGGAATCAATTTTTTACACTCCTCGATTATGAATTGCCGCCGCCGATCGTTTTCTTTCCGGGCATAATCCACATACAGCTCCTCCAAGAGGCCATAAGACATAAACCACCACTTGACCGTCTGCTCTTTGAAATCATGTTGCAGTTCTTCGCTCAACCGCATCGAAATCTCCCGGTAGGTTTTGCCTTCGTAGCGGAGTTCTACGGCCCGGAAGTGGTGTTTCTTCAACCGAGCCGGCCGGTTTTTAGTAGAGTGAAGTTTGGCGGGGTTCATTGTTTTATTTCCGATCCGTCCGGACTATCCGGGACGGGTGGGGTAAAGTATTGATTCAAAATCCCATCTACGAGGATGGAAATTGTTTTTCCCTGTTCGGCGGCAAGCAGTTTGACCTTCCGATGGAAGTCGGAAGAAATTCTGATCTGTCTTGTAACACGCCGCTGTTTGTCATTTTGCGTTTTTGTCGACATAAACCCCGATTTCTTATTCTTTTCCAGGCCTTCCCTCCCTCCGCTCCCTCTGGTGATTGCTCTGTCTGCTCCGTGGACAGCCCTTCTTATTCTGATTGTCTTTCTTCAATCATCTTTGACAGTAGATTGAGAAATCAGATAATCCGGGCGCGCCCTCTGTCATCACCGTCGGTCGCGTCGGTCGGTCGCTCGTAATCTTTCGCCGGTTTATTTACGTCGCCCGGCGAGCACCACGAGTATGCCCCTTTGCGACGCATGGGATGATCCCATGGGCCCGGTCCCTTACAGAACCAGACCCTCGGTATCATCGGCCTTCTTCACTTTCGGATTTTCAACATTTTGTTTGCGGTCGTATTTCAAAAGCCAGCCGAACAATCTAACCCCAGATTCCAGATCCTCTTTCGCTTCCTCCGGCGTCAAAATCT
Organism: Candidatus Yanofskybacteria bacterium RIFCSPHIGHO2_01_FULL_43_32; assembly: GCA_001794125.1. Taxonomy (GTDB): domain Bacteria; phylum Patescibacteriota; class Minisyncoccia; order 2-02-FULL-40-12; family GWA2-44-9; genus 2-01-FULL-41-26. Next base: position 41,509 of record MGJF01000013.1, on the reverse strand, counting down.
CCCCATATTTCTTCAGTCGATGGTCTATCAATCTTTGAATTTTGTCTGGGCTTATTTCCATTAGAAAACGCTACAGCTATGGGGCTAACTGTAGCGTTTTCTAATCCCCATAGCCGGAATAAAAAATCCGTATTTGCTATACGGATATCGTAGAACTTTTTGATATAGGCCGGGGATAAGGAAAAAATTAGATTTGTTCCTTATGCTTTTCCTTATTCTTGTTTTTAGCTATTACAACTTTTACCAATCCGGAAGTCAGCTCCGGGTATTTTTTGCCGATTTTAGCTATGATTTTATTTGCTATAGAGTTGCCCTTTTCACTTCTGTCATATGATGTAAGCCGTGGCGATTTTTTCAACCGGAAGTATTCATCAACAACCTCTTTATTGCGCTTGGCGACACGCTTGTCTTTTCTTCGATTTTTGCCCTTGTAATCGGGAAGGAACTTTTGGATTTCCCGTATCTCTCGCATTGGCAAGTCCGCAACACTTGTATGGCCAAAAAACCTGACCCAGAGTTCGGGTCGACCGTCTTTTCCGGTAACAACTCTTAGTTTATAACTCGGTCTCGTAAAATTTCTTTCGCCGAAGAATAAGTAGTTACGTATCCAATCTTTATGGCTTCTGTTTTCCGGATCGAGATCGAACTTCAACAATATTTGATTCAATTTATCTCCGTAGTTGATTGGGGGTAGAAATTTTTGGTCTATTTTGTCGAGCCGGTCCTGTTCTTTGCGGGACCAGTTTTGTTTTTTTCCTATTACCTTGGCTCGAGCATTTCTGTAGGCATCGCTTTTGACCGCTTCTGTCCAGGCATTCTGAAGTTTTTTATGCCATGCCGCAAAAGCTCTGTCCCGGCGCATACTCTTATAGAAACCCTTGGCCGGCAATTGGCAACCGAATCGCCGGAAAGAGTTTTTCAATTCTCTGATTTGCGACAAAAACTCTTTGCTATTCAAAATTCCTGACAGCCAATAGAACGTTTCATTGTAAATTGTTTTTGTATTTCGCCCCATAGTTTTTGAGCATATAATCGCACAACATCCCCATATTTTCAATCGTTTTCAAGTTTGATTTTATCGGATTTTTCTGCGATGATAAAAAATAAAACTCATGGGGCATAAAAAGAAAAAATTCACTTTTATCGATCTCTTCGCCGGCATCGGCGGAATCCGAATCGCTTTTGAACGAGCCGGCGGCAAATGCGTGTTCACTTCGGAGTGGGACAAGGCGTGCCAAGACATGTATGAGGCCAATTTCGGCGAGAGACCCTTTGGCGACATAACTAAAATAAAGGCGGAGGAGATTCCCGATCACGATATTCTTACCGGCGGTTTCCCTTGCCAAGCTTTCAGCATCATAGGAAATAAACTGGGGTTTGCCGACACGAGAGGAACGCTATTTTTCGATGTCGAAAGAATATTGAAAGTGAAACAGCCGAAGGCGTTTCTTCTCGAAAATGTAAAACAACTCACTACCCATGATCAGGGCCGGACATTCAAGGTGATCCTCGAGCGTCTCGAGAAACTCGGCTACTTTGTTCACTATAAGGTTCTGAACGGATTGGATTTCGGTGTGCCGCAGAAACGCGAACGCATAATGTTGGTCGGTTTCAAAGAGGATCATCCCTTCGAATTTCCTAAAAATGGGATTGAATCAAAAACTCTTTCCGACATCCTCGAGCCGGAGGGTCAAATAGACAAAAAACATTTTTTGAGCGACTATTTCAAAGCCAAGCTCCAAGCCAACCTCAAAGAACAAAATAAAACGGATCATATCAGGCCGGCAGTGTGGCACGAAAACAAAAGCGGCAACATCGGAATTCATCCTTACTCATGCGCTTTGCGAGCGAACGGCTCTTATAACTACGTCACCGTAAATGGTCGACGCCGCCTCACCCCCAGAGAGATGTTGCGTTTGCAAGGTTTCCCGGATACATTCAAAATCATCGTCCCGGACACTCAAGTCCGGAAGCAGGCCGGCAATAGCGTGGTGGTGCCTAAAATAGAAGCGGTGGCCCGGGCCATGATCTTCGCGATGTCTCAAAAACCGGAACAAAAATTGAATCAATCCGGATTATTTTCAAATGAACAAAAAATACGACGAATTTATGCCCACTAAAAATCTTTCAAAATCTGCTCTGGACCTGATCATACGCAAATCCAGAGTCCATTTGTACAAGCCGATACAGATAGCGGAAATTTTGCTTCACCACAGAACCGAGAAGGGTTGGGACCTGAACGATCTTCAGTCATATCGCAATATATCCAAACGCTGGCGAGACGAAGTTTCGATGCTTTTGGTCGGTCGCAGAAGCACTTCCAGCCAGAAATACCAGGACAATGTTTTTGAAGCGAATGCCATGCCGCCCGAATTGCTCGCCCAGCTTGGAGTAATAAATAAGAAAAACAAGGGGCTGGTCGAAGCTTATATTTATAAAGCGTTGGAGGCGCGACTTTCGTCTGTCCGGGATGTCGAAAATTATATCAAAAAATCCACGGCCGACAGCTTTTCGCTCAAAGAGCTTGTCGCCATTTTCCAAACGACGCCGGGGTTGCGTCGAAGCATAGACAAAATGTATGAAATATTGGTTTACGCTCTTTTTAGCACGATCGTCCGGGCTTTGAGGGCACAGATAACTCTGGAGATCGGAAACAAAGACGAGGAGATTCTGAAGGATTTCGAGAGGTTCATAAAGATGGTGCTCGGCGTCGATTCAAAACAAACCAAGCTCATTTTACCGGCCGCTCTCTATCGAGTCGGTGTGACCAACGCCGCCGACAGGGGCTTGGATATATGGGCCAACTTTGGTCCGGCGATTCAGGTCAAGCATTTGACGCTTACGCCGGAGCTTGTCGAAGATATAGCCGACAACCTGACGGCGGATCATATCGTCATCGTTTGCCTCGATTCCGAACGAGAAGCGATCGAGACGTTGCTGAAACAGGTCGGTTGGAGCGACAGGATACAGGGCATCATAACCATCAACGACTTGGATGACTGGTACAAGCTTTGCTTGAGCAAAAAATACAGAGCCACTCTAGGATCGAAATTGCTTGCGGATGTGGAGCGGGAATTCGATGCCGAGTTTCCGTCGAGCAAAGAGATAGAGCCGTTCATGTTCAAGCGCGGCTATGACAAGATCGTTTTGCCCCCGGATTGGCAAGTTCAAATTTGAACGATTATTTTTTCATGACGGCAATAAATAAAAACGGAGAAAACTTCAAAGAAACATTGGATGCGGTCAAGCCGAAGTTAGTTCAACTTGCAAGAAAAGAAGCGACCGAAAATGCCGAACAGATAGTTTCCGCGATCGTGAAAACTTATGAAGACAAGGTGAAAGCTGGAGAAGTCGGAAAAGAAGGCGATGGACCAACCGATAGGGTGGCTAAAGTCGACGAGCCGGTTTCTACCGGCCTGGTTTATGGCCGAATTCAAAGCGGAAAAACCCGGGCCATGATTACCAGTTCCGCTTTGGCATTTGACAACAAGTTCCAAGCGGTCGTCGTGATCACGAGCAACAATAATCGTCTGGTGGAACAAACCCGACAGGATTTCGCCAACGGACTGCCCGGAGGCATCAGAGTTTACTCAAAAACGCATTTCAAACGAGAGGTCGAACAGGCCAAACAAATTTTGAAATCCGGGATTGGCGGTATCGTGATCGTTTGCTCGAAGGGAGCGACGCGGTTGCATCAAGCCATAGAGTTTTTGCGCAAAATAGAAGCGAGCGAATATCCGGCGATCATTTTTGACGACGAGGGAGATCAGGCCACGTTAGATACGAATAATCTCAAACGCTCCAAGAAAAATCCGCTCATAGCTCCAAGCAAGATTCACCAATTGATACATGATCCCGCCATAGATTCTTTGCGCAAAGCTTTGCCTCGGCATGTTTTCGTGAGCGTGACCGGAACTCCATCGGGAATCGTTCTTCAAAATATCGATAACAAATCGAGGCCGTCTTTCATCGAATTGTTACGCCCGGGTAAAGATTATGTCGGGGGGGAAACTTTCTTTTCTGAACCCAACCCTTCAAAGAATAAACTCGTATCTCTAATCGACGGGAATGAAAGGATTGAACTTCTCGATGGGGACACGGCGGAACTTCCGAATGGTTTGAAAAATTCCATAAGATTTTTTCTTTTATCTTCCGCCGCGGCCGGAGAAAAGTTCGGATGGCCGGACGACGGAAAAGACAAGGGTTATAAACTGCTTTGTCACCCAAGCGTCAAAACCAAAGATCAAGAAAAAGTGGCCAACCTCGTGACCAAATATCTCGGAGACCTGGCGGGGGCTTTTACGAGCAAAACCCATCACTTGTATAACGATATGGAGACCTCTTACGACTCTCTGAAAAAACAAACTAAAAGTGTCCCGTCTTTGGATACTTTACTTCAAATCATCAGCAGAAATTTCAATTCTCGAGAGATTTTGCTCATCAACAAAAATACCACTGGTGACGAATTGACCTACAGCAAATACTTCAATTTTTTGATTGGAGGCAACACTCTCGGCCGAGGCCTTGCGATAAAAAATCTTCTCGTGACTTATTATATCCGTGAAGCGAAGATCGCTCAAATGGATACTATGTATCAACACGCTCGGATGTTCGGCTACAGAAAAAAGACCCTACCCTATACTCGCGTTTTCTTGCCGCCTCAATTGCATGAGAGATTCCGACAGATTTACATAAGCGACGAAGAATTGAGAAAGTTTATCGAAAAAAATAAGGGCTCGCTCGAGTCATTTCCCGTCAGAATCGCAAAAGACATTCGAGCCACTCGCAGGTGCGTTCTGGATGCGCGCAAGGTCGATATACTTGTTCCGGGCACGCAGATATACCCGAATTATCCATTCTTCAAAAGTCCCGAAGCGGATGACGTATTCACGAAAGTGATTGGCAAATTGAGCTCTTTATTTCCCGAATATACAGATCGAAATAAGGGCCGGGAAGGAAAAAAGATAAGCACGGAAGAAGCCAAGAAACTCATTTCAATGATAAAAACGGGTGGGACGAATGTGTGGAACGACAAAAAAATACCCGCCATTCTTTCCTATTTGAGCCAAGAATTCAAAAATGGCATTATGCTGAAGTTCAGAAAAGCGAATCGCGCTCCCGGCGAAAACGGACTTCTTGCCCAAGGTGTTTTGGCCGGAACCGACGTCGCGGCTGATGTGGCCGGCAACAAGCCGGTATTGTGGATTTTTCAAGTCGAATTTACGGGGAAGAAACCGGCCGGTTGGAATGGTAACCCATTTATCTACCCCACTTTAGTCCTTCCGGAAAAAGCTCAACTGATAGTTTTCAACAAGAGCTGATCTCGAGTTTTTCATTTATTTATTCTATAATCGATATATGGAGTCGTCTCGAAAGAAAATGTTGGGGATGACAAAAGTCGTCGACTTATTTTGCGGTGTGGGTGGTTTGACTCACGGCTTTGTCTTGGAGGGATTCGATGTCGTGGCGGGAGTCGACATCGACAACTCGTGCAGATATCCGTTCGAAAAAAACAACCGGACAAAATTCGTTCATCGAAATGTTTCCGATCTATCTTCTTCCGAATTGAACGGATTATTTGGAAATGCCGAAATAAAAATCCTCGTCGGTTGCGCTCCGTGTCAACCATTTTCGGCTCTGAATCGTAAAAATTCCGCCCATAGAAAAAGCGATAAAAGATGGGAACCGCTCGAGGAATTCGGTCGTTTGATAGCCCATACCAAACCGGCCATAATTTCCATGGAAAATGTTCCCGATCTCGCGAAAGAAAAAAAGTATCCCATATTCAAAAAGTTTCTGGCTTCTTTGCGAAAAAACAAATATCATGTTTTTTACCGAGTCGTGGATGCCTCGAAGTACGGCGTTCCTCAAAAAAGAAAAAGGTTGGTATTATTGGCCTCGAAATTCGGAGAAATAAATCTGGTTCCGGAAACTAAAGACAAAAATAACCTCGTGACGGTCCGAGATGCCATCTTTGGTTTGAAACACATAAAAGACGGGGAAGTCGATCGAAAAGATCCGCTTCACAGGGCGAGCAAATTGAGTCCCTTGAACAAAAGAAGAGTAATGGCTACGCCGAAGAACGGCGGGAACGCCAAAAGTTGGAAACCGGAACTTATGCCGGCTTGTTATAAAAAGGCCAGCGGGCATTCATACATGTCTTCAGTTTACGGCAGGATGAAATGGGATGAACCTTCACCGACGATCACGACGCATTGCGTAAATCTCGGGACCGGAAGATTCGGTCATCCTTCTCAAAACAGAGCCATATCTTTGAGAGAAGCGGCATTATTACAAAGCTTCCCTTCTCACTATCGATTCAATGAAGGAGATAATGTCTCCATGACCAAAACGGCCCGCCTGATAGGCAATGCTGTCCCGGTTTTATTGGGACGGGCTATCGCTTCAAGCATAAAAAACCACCTGGAGAATCTACCGGATTAGAGTCGCTTGTTTTTGAATTCTGTCCGCTATTCCATCAAAATCTTTTTCCAGTTGGTGTTCCCAAAATCTCAACACTTTCCAGCCCAAGTTTCGGCACATGACGGTCACTCTTTTGTCTCTGGCTTTGTTGGCGGATATTTTTTGAGTCCAGAATTTTCTATTTGAAGCCGGCATGGTTCCGTGCCACCTGCATCCATGCCAAAAACAAGAATCCACGAATATGGCGACTTTTTCTTTTTTCAGAACGATATCCGGAGTTCCGGGGAGGTTGGGAACATGTTTTTTGTAAGCGATCTTTCTTTTTCTCAATTCTTGCATCAAGGAGATCTCGATTTTTGAATTTTTGCTTTTTACCGCTCGCATGATGTCGCTTCTTTTGTTTTTCGATACTTTATCCATGATCATAAAAATAAGACCAAACGGCGATTTTTACAAGAATAGGTCGGGTTTGGACAAATAAAATTTTTGGTGATAGCATCAGTTTATGAATAAACAAGTCCCATGTAATGGTCTCGACTGCGATAAGGTCTGGCCGGATGACCAAATAAAGTGGCATCACAATCCGGGAGTCATGGTCGGCGGTGGTGCGGTTGAGGAAGGCGCCGATTTCAAGGCCGATGAGCCAGCCAAGATGTGCGAGGAGTGCTTCCAGAAGCTCCCCGACGATCAAAAGTCGATGTGGTCAGAGATTTAGCTTATACCGCCAAGAATCTATTCAACCGTTTCTGTAATAACTCAAGGTCGCCGAATTCCGATACCCAATCTATCTGTCGGAAATCGTCCTTCAGGGCGAGCAAAGGAAAATAACCTGCAATTATGCGGGTTATTTTCTTACTGGAGTAAGGACTACCGAACCTTTAATTATTTTTTCAAAAAAAGAGCGCAATTTCTGCGCTACTTTTCACCGAAGAGAACGGAAGGGGTCATAAGGATTTTTGCTTGCCTCATTATCGGAATTTGCCTTTAACTTTTTATTCTCATCTTCCAGTTGCTTGATTCGGGAGTCTTTTTCACTAATCTCCGAATTTAATCGCCTAACTTCTGACTTGTGCTTGTCTGAATCATCGCCGAGAGAAAATCCGATGGAAAAAGCAACAAAAATTGCGAACCAACCAAATTTCTTATTTCCAGTATTGCTCATGTAATACCTCCATAAAACCGTGCTAGTATTATATTAGGTAATATTATCAATTTTGTCAAGTTCTGGTTTATTTAATTTCGACACATTATATGTCCGATAATTCTCCCGAATCCACGTTCGAACAAAGTCAACAGTTCGGAGCACAGGTTTGACAAGTACCACATAGGTGGTATTTTAGTTTAAATTCGTTGTTTGACAAAGGAGAAAATGCAATGGCAAAGAAGTGGGTGATATTTGCATTGACCCTTATGTTTATCCCATGCCGGGCCAAGCTATTAATGGCACAATCTCAGCCAACTCATCCTGAATACAGATCAAAATTTAGCATTGATGTCTTGTTTGATGTTGGGACCAATGCGACTTCATACGAACCAGTCCTACAAAAGAATTGGCAACAAATGTTTGTACCCGCCTCAGACGGGATGAAACCCAGAGTCACCACGCATCCTCTATCTTCGGGATTCAAATTGGGCATAACAAGAATATTAAGCGGTGATAGCGATTCATGGCAGATCAAGTTGCCTATTTCGTATCAGCTAATCGGTCTCAACCTCAACGGTGTCCATCCTAAGTTCTATTTGTTTAAAAATGGGGTGGCGGGCACGACTCTAAATTGGTGGGATACGGTAATGGTCAACGATATTGTAGCGGAACATCTTACTCCCAGGATTGGGATAGAATTTGCCAAGAAGAATCATTCGGTTGCTTTTTCTGTCCAGCATTATCGTCTTTTGGCGAGGAATTATGTCGGAAAAGATTGTCTTGATTGCCAGAATTCTTCCAAAGTCGTGAGTACGCAACAATTGGAAAGCGGCATAAGCCCCAGGATAGACATATTTTTCGGGAGAACCAAACCCGAACGATATAGTCCTTTGTCCGGACTTCATTATGGAATCTTCGCGGAAGCGGCCGGGTTCAAAACCATTAGCTTCGGACTAACCGGGCGATGGAATAATGACAGATAAATCCAAAGGGTTGGAAACTATTGTTTCCAACCCTTTTTATGTTTAAGTTAAGATATCCTTTGTTTCGGGAGCCAGATTGATTGAATATCGTCTAAGTGGTATTATGTTTTTCAGTACTTAATAAAAAAGAGAAGTAATCCTTGGCTAAGACCAGAAGACGCAAGTGTGTATGTGGAAGAAATTATATTAAAAAAGGCCGAAATTATTGTTTTGAATGTGAATCGGTTCGTGATCCTTTGTCTCCGCCGTCTTTCAGGGACATTGAAAAAGCGACCATAAGCAAGAAGTCCAAGATTATCCAGATCATATTTGCATTTAGGAATAGAACCTCGAAACAAAGGGAAAATGCCATTTTAAAAGAGATTCGTTCATGGAAAGATGTAAGGTCTGTTGAGCGGGTATTTGATAAAACTAATATTGACCCCAATCCTTCCCCCGCAGAATTATATACGGTTTATGTAAAAACAAGTTCGCGGGCCGATTCCACGGTAAATAAACTACAGTCTTTTGCCGAGATAAAATATGCCTATTTGCCGCCGGGCAGAAGTTCGAAATAAGCCGATTTTATGTCGGTTTTTTTATTGGCGCCGATAGATTATAAACACTTCCCATTGTTTTCTTCCGGTAATTTGTTAAACTTGTTTGTATTATGTCAAAGTTGAATCCTCAATCATTTATTCAGGAGTCGGGTTTGAGCGGGGATGACAAGAAAGTTTGGGACGAGGCGCTTGCTGTTATAGATGACGACGAAAGTCAGAATCTTTTGGATATTTTTAATGAAGATGCCGACCAGCTTCAATGGTTCACCGACAATCTTAAGAATAAAAAAGAAGCAATTTTGTCGGGGAACAAAGAAGAGTTCAATAAGATATTAGACGAAGAACGGGAAATGTTAAATAAATTATCACAATAAATTTATGTCTAAAGAAACACTACAAATTCCCGATGACAGGATTCAACCAGTTTCTGAGGATGTGGAATTGCAAACGGGTTATAGTCCGGCTGAACTTGTTGAGAGGGAGGCTGCATTGGAATCAGTAGAAACGCCGACTGAAAGGGCGGAGTTATTGATGATTTGGGAAAAGCAATTGTCGGCGCGGATAGAGGAGCCGTCGGGAAGCATAATTGAGAAATCCGCCAAGAGGAATAAAATCCATGGCCGGTTAAAAGGCATGGTTATCATGACAATGTTGGCCGGGGTCTTAAGCGGTATTCCTTCAAAGTCCGAAGCGGGCGAGCCCGGCCAAAAAGGAGCCGGGATTGAGTTGTCCGTTTCAGACAGAGTCGCCATGGCCAAGCTGAAGGTTGACTATAGGCTTGCCTACGAAAAAGTTCTTCTTGCGGAGCATAAGGTGGAAAAGTCCTCACAAGAGACCGAGAAGGCCAAAGCAGAAGAATTTACTGATTGGAATAATTATTCTCGACAACTGGATTCTAATTTTGTGGGGATGACTGCGGCATTCGACCTTCCATCACTCAAGGAAAATCTTAAAAAACAGGAAATGGTGATGAAAGAATTAGGCATAGATGTCGCGCCGATCAGGGCGGAAGTTGAAAAAGAAGTTCAAGAGAAGGAAGCAAAACAAGCAACGCGAGCAACCGGAAAAGGGTCCTCGGTGAAGACTAACGCGGAAATTGCCGGCAGAAATCCGGACATAGCCCGGCAGACGGACAACTACAAGCAGGCCGTCATGAAAGTTCTTAAAATAGAGGATGATATTAATAAACTTAAAGAAAAAAAGAGCGCGGCCAAAGGGTTTAAAAAATTTGGATTTAAAATGGCGGAAGAAACTTTGTCGATTAACGCAAGAAATGCCAGGCGGGATCTGGCCGAATTGGAAGCGGGCTTGAGAGACAACGGCGTGGATGTGGAAGCGTTAAACAACGAAGCCCGACAAAAATTCGCCAGTTCCGGCGAAACCAAATAATCTAAGCGGACTCTTTGTTATTTTTCAGGACAATCTTCCGTATTCACGCCCTTAACTTTATTGCTTAAATATACGCACAAGACGAAATCCGCTGCTCTTTTTTTGTAAAAATAAGGCAGATTATTTTCCGGGTCGCGGATGTTTTGGGCGAAAAGATATTTTTCCGTTTCAAGGACTCCCAAACTTTCAGGCAGGGCGTTGTGTTCGTCGAGATATTCTCTTATGGCCAGAGCGATGTTTGCCGTATCTTCTATTCGGACAAGATCATATTCAAGCTGACGGATCTTGTCGGAATCCTGATTATAGACGGTTTCAGACGAAATATTAAACATGATTATAAGAAATACTGCTATTATAGCGGCTTCTATGAATACCGTGTTTTTGTAGAATCCGGTTCTCATTTTATCCGTATTTTTATTACCGGTTTTATTTTTGAGATCGGAGCCGCTTTGGCCGGAGCGGCGGTTTTGGACGGCTGGATTTGCGGCTGAAGTTGTGACCATATCCGCTCAAGATAGTTCAGGCGGGACTCAATGACGCCTATTTTTTGGCCGGCGCCGGTTACTTGGGTAAGAAGACTGGCAAGAAGATTCCAGATTTGCTCCAGACTGATGCTTGGCGGTTTTGCCGGTTCCGGAGCCGGACCGCCCCCTCCGCCTCCCGGCGATTGCTGAACCTGCAACGTCTGGATTTTTGCCTGGAATTGCAGGGCGGCTCCGGATCTTTCGGTTCCCCAATACACCCCGACCTTGAAATAATACGTGCCGGGATTGGAAACTTGGAGAATGAGGTCGGTTGTGAAATCCTCTCCGGGCTGAATGAGCTTTGCGCCTAGACCGTACGCTAAAGCATTGACGCCGATACATTGAATGGGCTGTTCGGCGACTATGCAGTATTCGTAGTGATATTCGAACGCCGCATTACCCTCGTTCGTGATGGTGATGTTCGCCGTGATGGAAGGAACGGTGGAGTCCCTGATACTGTTTATTTTAACCTGCGCCGGAGCGCCCGTCACCTGGAAGTAATCATTTCTGGAAATGGTATTGGTGCTCGTCACAGGTATGCTTACCGCCGCTTCCCACAAACCGGATACTTGGCCGGCACCGGTAAGATACGTAAATTCGTAAGTTCCGTCGTTTATTTTTGTCATGGGCAATGAATTTATTAACACATTCCGCAAAGAGTCATAGATTGTTATGGTCGGCAAACTGAAGGAATCGGTCAGCTCGCTTTCAAAATTTTCGAGTGTCAGTTTGGCTCGGTAGGTTTTTCCCAATTCAAGGTTTCCTACGTCCGAGAGCGTGGCGGTACTGATTTTCTGTTGGGAGGCCTGGATGCTTTCGCTCAAGGCTTTTGTGCTGGCCAATGCGCCGACTTGGAAATTAGCCGCTCCGTAGCCGGACTGGCCGCTCTTTACGGCCTTAATTTCATAAACATACGTTCCATTGACCGTAGGGTTTACCATAGTGTATCTGTATATTCCGCTGGAGTTTGATATATAGGCCATTGCCTGATCCGTGATTATCTTGGTTCCGCTCGGATCAAAAACGCTTACCGTCACAGCAGCATCGTTTATTGGCGAGCCGGTGGTGAAATTGGTCACCTGAACGTCCAGGGGCACGTTGTCGCCGATAAAATATTCCGTCTTGCCGCTTAGGGCCTCGATCTTGATGGATAATTGGGTTAGGGCGGTAATGAAAGACGTTTCAGTTGAATAGTTAGACCAGTGGGTTGGGTTGATATTGTCTCTATACCTGACGTGCCAGTAATAAGTCGCGGTGTTCGAAAGCGTGCTTGCCGTGATTACTCGCGAGGTCTCCGCGGTTATGGAGGTGAAATTAAACACCGGACTGGAATAATCTCCGGGGGTTGAGGTAACTTGCCACTGGGTTGCGGCGTGGGTGTCGCTTTCCGGATCACTGTATGTCGAGGCCTCAAGCATCGGCGTTAAGGTGGTGACCGAGGTGCCGTTAATTGGCGAGATGTTTGTGGGAGCAGCCGGGGCATTATTGGCGGTTAGGAATGAAGTCTCTGTGGAATAATTGGACCAGTGGGTCGCATTGAAATTATCGCGGTATCGGACGCGCCAGTAATAAGTGGTTGCGTTCAAAAGCGTATCTGCCGGTATCACCCGTGAGGTTTCTCCCGTCGAGGACGTAAAGTCGAATACCGAACTTGAGTAGTCGCCGGAAACGGCCGTGACCTGCCACTGGGTTGCGGCATGGGTATCGCTTTCGTTGTCGCTGTACGCGGAGGCCTCAAGCATCGGAGTGAGAGTGACCACAGAAGTGCTGTTGGGTGGTGAAACATTTGTGGGAGCAGCGGGAGCGTTGTTGGAGATCAGGGTTGTGGTGCCGCTTATGGCGACGGAGGTTGCCGGCAAGATGCCGCCGGCGCTTACGGCAATATCGGCAGAAGGATTGGCTATTTCTATTTCGAGCGTGTCATTCGCAATCGCACCGGAGCCGATGTCCATCTGGACATAAACGCATACTTGCGTTCCATTCACACTCATCGTTCCGGTAAGAGCGGCTTTTTCCGATCCACTAAAAGTGCCGGCCGAAGAATTGAAGAGGGTTGCGTCTCCCGGAAGCGCCGAATCACAGGCCGCCTGGGCTTTGTAGTAAAGTTTTACGTCCGAAAGGTTGGTGTTTGCATTTACCGTTCCCGTTTCAGAGATAATTATCTGGGTAACGTTGGCCGATTCATTGTCCCGCAGAAAAGTAAAAGCGCCTCCGACATAAGCGTCAGCGGAGGGGATGGTGAGATTAACGGTCTGTGTGCCGGCAGAACCAACCGTAATGGCCGGCGGAGCAAGGTCCGCAATGGTGGTTCCGAGAATGTCGTCCGCGCTCGGCAGGTCCCAGGTAACGTAAATTCTTTGGTCAGAAATAATATTAACCCTTGAGCCGTATAAGTCTCCGGCCGTAGTGTTTATCGGACCCTGTTCCGTTCCCCATGTGGCCATTCCGTCCGATGATTTTTTATAGTAAATATTTCCTGTTGCGGCGGTTCCGGCCGTGGCGCGGGCGCTGTAAACAACGTAGACATCATCGGCCGTATTGTCGTCTATGGCTATTTTTACCCCGGTGATGCCCTTGGTGTCGTTGGTCAGAACGTTGGTCTTGGCTGTCCATGCCCCGCCGCTGTAAACGGCCGTGCGGATATCGTCATCGGTGCCGAGTGTCCCGTAGTCACCGGCATAGGCAAGATACATGTCCCCGGTGGACCTTTTAAGCGTAGCGCCGAAAGCGGCGTCGTAAGTCGTGTTTTCAAGAGCGTTGCTGTCCACATTGGCCCAAAGAACGTCCCAGGTATTCAGAGTATCGTTGTAAACTTTTGACTGGATGGCATTTCCGGAGATATCCCAACGGATAGCCAAAATATTCTCGCCAGATAACGGCATCAGTATCAGCCAGTCCTCATCCAGATCGAACGGGCTGACCAAACCCGCCTCCGTCCAATTGTCCGCCGTATCGCAGGATGCCGAACATTTGACGACAAAAGAGTCACCGGCATCCTGAACACCCATGTAGACGTCTCCGTCGGTTCCCATTGTTATTGAATGAGTATTTGCCGCGGCGGTAAAGACCCCGGCCTGATTGGCGCCGCTGGCGTTAACGGGAGTGGAACCCAAAAGAAGCGTGTCCGAAGATACCTCAAGCCGGTTATACCAAAGATCGGCCGCATCCATGGTGCTGATATGAATGTATCCTCCGGAAATGCCCGGGGTCCAGCCGTCATACCATACGGCGATATGGTTGCAGTCCGTTTGGGCGTCAACGGTAACGGGAGTTCCCCAGCTTGACCCGCCGTTTATCGTCTTGCTGTAAGCGCAAGTGCCGGCGCTGTCACTGTAAAAAGCGTAGCCAATGTTGTCGGAAGTAAAAACGACAGTCGGACTGCTGCCGTTGTGAGCGGCGGTTGTGACATCAACCGATGCGTCTATCTGCGTTTCGGCGGCAAAAACAAATCCGGCGGGAAAAAGCAAAAGAGCCGTTAAAATTATTGCGAACCGCATAGGGATAATATTAAAGACCGCTTATTTCTGATTTTGATTTTTTATGACCACTCGGGAATCTTCAAAGTGAACCTCCAGCGCTTCCCGGCAATGGGGACATTTAATGGCCATTTCCATTTTCGCGGAATACCCATTAAGTTTATAATGCTTCAAAACCACGCCCCGGCATTTCGGGCAATGAATTATCTTGTTCTTGCTGTTGATATATTTTTCTTTGTTCGCGCTCATTAAAGTTAAAGGCCCACAATACGTAAAACGCATTGTAGGCCTTAGAGCTACAAGTATATATTTCACCTCACTTTAATTTTAGCATAACTTAAAAAGCGATATGTTGATAAGTAATTGCCTTTTATTTATACCACTTTCTTTGGTTCGCAGCTTTTGTTTCGGGTATTTCGCGGTAAAGAAATTTTCCGGAATAATAAAGCCCCGCCATGGCGGGGCTTTATTATTTTGACCGATCTTTAGGAGAGGTGCTTTGAAACGAGCTTTGTCATTTCAAACATGTTGACGACTCCTTTGCCTCCGAATACTTTCTTTAAAGTTTCGTCAGCGTTGATATTTCGCTTGTTCGTCGGATCTTGAAGGTTGTGTGATTTGATGTACACCCAAAGCTTCTTGACGACCTCCGAACGGGGCATGGGGCCCTTGCCGACTACTGCCGACAGTTCCGAACTGACATTCATCGGCTTCATAAACGCGGAATTGGTTTTTGCTGGCATATTTGTTGTTGTTTATTAATTATGATGCTCGACCTTTTATAAATACCAGTATATATCAATTTATACCGGATGGCAAATGTCGGACAGGAGGGGGCAAGTACCATCCCAAAGGCCGGTTAAAGAGCCTGCTATTTGATAAACAATTTGTTTTAGTTATAATGGATAACATGAACAACTTAAACGAAAACTTTGAAGTACAATTAGCGCGAGTTGAAAGTAAAACTAAACCGGATTTTGATAAAACCAAACTTATCTTGCCGGGAGCGATATTGGTTGCCGCTTTAATGATAAGCGGTTCGGTTCTTTTTTATTCATTAAACACCGACAAGACCGGCGCGAATATAAAACAGGCCGCCGGTCCGGCAGCGGGACAGAAGGTGAACGTTTCGGCCGACGACGATGCTTTTATCGGCAACGAAAAAGCCAAGGTGACAGTGGTTGAGTTCAGCGATTTTCAGTGTCCGTTTTGCCGTTCGTTTTGGAGCGGTGCTTACCAGCAGATAAAGAAAGAATATGTTGACACCGGTAAGATTAAGTTTGTTTTCAGGGATTATCCATTACCATTTCATCCCGCTGCTCAAGTGTCGGCTGAAGCTGCCGAATGCGCCCATGAGCAGGGTAAATTTTGGGAAATGCACGACAAGATATTTGAAGAGCAGGCCAAACAAGGAACGGGAACAGTGACTTACGGCGCCGCCGAGTTGAAAAAATGGTCTTCTCAAACAGGTTTGGATTCGGCCAAATTCAACAAGTGTCTTGATTCGGGAAAATATAAATCAGAAGTTGAAAAAGATTTAGCCGACGGCTCATCCTATGGAGTGTCCGGAACCCCGACATTGTTTGTAAACGGCAATCCCGTAGTCGGCGCTCAGCCGTTTGCGGTATTTAAGGCAATAATTGATAAAGAATTAAAATAAAATTAGGATGAAAAAAGTATTATTAACGTCGGTTGTTTTAGCGGTGGTGTTGGTTGGTTGGATACTTTCAGGAAACAATAAAAATGTTCTGCCGACACCTTTAGTTTCTCCGGAATCAACAGCGAGCCCGTCTCCTGTTGCATCAGAGAATATAATTATCTATACCGATTCAGGATACACACCCGGCATGATAACCATAAAGAAAGGCGAGACGGTTGTTTGGAAAAATGAAAGCGGCAGTCCGATGTGGACCGCTTCGGCAATGCATCCTCTGCACAGGGTTTATCCCGGTACGGATATATCTGCTTGCGGGACACAGACCTTACTGCCAATGTTTGATTCTTGTGCCGGAATAGCGTCTGGCCAATCTTGGTCATTCACCTTTAATAATGTTGGAACTTGGGGATATCACAACCATCTCAATTCTTCTAAATTTGGAACGATAGTGGTCGAATAAGCCGGATAAGCCCAGCCCTTGCAAAAAGACGGGGTTTTGTGTTATACTCTTTTCAACGTAGGTTTTCTCGATGTAGTCCTTCTTTTAGCGGGAACTAGACGAGAGGTCGTCCTACTAAAAAAGCAACTGTTTTGTCTTCGTTCCACAATCCTACGATTGCGGGACAGCAGATAAATACGGTATACAAATGGGAAAGAAATTATATGTCGGAAGCTTGTCTTATGACACGACCGACGAGTCTTTGAAAGAAGCTTTTTCACAGGCCGGAACCGTTGAGTCGGCATCAGTTATAACCGACAAAATGTCGGGTCGATCAAGGGGATTTGGTTTTGTGGAAATGGCTACCGACGAAGAAGCCCAAAAAGCAATCGAAACGTTGAACGGTCAGGAAGTTGACGGCCGAAAGGTTACAGTCAATGAAGCCAGACCGATGACAGATCGGCCACCCAGACCAGCCGGAGGTTTTAACCGAGGCGGTGGCGGATTCAACCGCGGTGGCGGCAGAGGCTTCGGAGGCGGCGGCAGAGACTACTAAATCGAAAACAAAAATACGCCTTGATGGCGTATTTTTGTTTGCCTAAAACATCGCTTACCCCTCCCCATTTCCGACCTGTTGGATTGCGGCCTCCGGCCTTCTTCGGACAAATAGTTAAATTACCCTCAATTTAGTTAACAAACATAGGTCCCGCTCCAAGAGTTGCTCCCATATTTATTGAATAACGTAAATTATCGGCTAATTTAACTATTGTGTTACCCTCGAAACCAAACGGTCTGAAATGGGCGGGGTTTCGCTTTGTAATCTATAATTTTTTTGAAACAAAAAAAGTCGACATTTGCGATAAGGCGAGGCCAATCGGCTTAGAGGAACGACCCGCAGGCGCTTGGGCTTGGTTCTGCCAAGCGCCGAGGGAGAAGAAGCTTTTGCCGCTGGAGCAAAAGCATTCTGGTTCCGAGAAGCCGGTTGGCAGAGCACATTGTCTCTAAGTTAATAATGAGACGGAGAGATTAATCAGAAAGCGGCAAGGCGGAGCGAGTTTTTGTTTGTCTGGAAAATATGATAACCTCAAAATTATGAAATTTAAGTTTCCTAAAAATGACGACAAATATTATTGGACCAATCATGTCGGCCGGAAGATGATGTTTTACGGATTGTCGGCGGATAGAATTAAAAGAGTGATGCGAAGTCCTCAAAGAAGCGAGAACGGCATTGCCGAAGGGACTATTGCCGTGATGCATCCGGCAGGTTCCAAAGCAAGGCCTTCAGAGGTTTGGGTCATGTATCAGGCGCCCAGCAAGCGAGGCAAGGGCCGCAAAATAGTAATTACTGCTTGGCGTTATCCGGGAATAAGTCCTGTCCGAGACGAAATACCTATTCCCGCAGACATTTTGGAAGAACTAAAAAGAGATGGTATAATTAAATAGGTCGAAAATATTAAAATTAAAAAACAAATTTTAAAACCATGATGGGCAATTGGTATGGCGGTTGGTCTAATATGATGAATGGTTCAGCGTTTAGGGAGTGGACACTGAACAACGGCATGGTCAATTTCGGCGGTTCTTTTGTCGCCGGTATGACCTTTGGATTAGTTATACTGATCCTTGCCGTGTGGACTCTTTATTGGAAATATCGCGCGCTTTGGCATGCCGCAAAGCACGAGCATAAAGTCTGGTTTCTGGTCCTTTTGTTAGTCAACACTCTGGGAATTTTAGAGATTCTCTATTTGCACGTATTTTCAAAGTACCGCAAGAATTAACTCATAGAAATTAAATACCCGCCGAAGAGGCGGGTGTTGCTTTTATTGCGGATTCTTTTGGCACCCATTGGGGAGTCCCCAAATTCCACTACCTGTTCGATATAACAAAGTACCAGTTGCAGTGTCGCAAATTACTACCATGGTATATCCGCCAGGATTTTCTTGGGCTTGGCGTTGAAATCTTTGTTTTTCCGCTGCCTCAGTTTGGATTGATTCAGAAAATGAAATATATCCAAAAAATAAAACAGCAAAAATTATTAACAATCCTCCAAAAACTCCAAAGGGGTTGGCATTGTTAAGGAATTTGCGCATCTCATCTCCTTTTTGGAAACTTCGAATGCTGCCATATAATAATCCAAATCTTGTTATCTGTCAAATCCAGATATAAATTTTTTCTTAAATTCTGTGAATCTGCCTTTTGAGATAGACACCCTAATTTCTTCAAGGAGGCTGTTGAAGAACCACATGTTGTGCATTAAACACCAGCGTTGGCCGGCTGTGTTCTGATTTATATTATCACTTTTAATCAGTTCTCTTATCTTGGAACGGGGTATTTTTGAAGAACAGGTTAGACAATCACAACCCTTCTCAATAACTTTTTTATCTTTCAAGTATGCGCCGCGGCGTATATCCATAAATCCTGTTTTAGTATAGAGCCGGCCATGGCGGGCTTCGCGGGTGGGGATAACGCAGTCAAAGGTGTCTATGCCGTTTTGAACGGCTTCAAATATATCCGCCACTTTGCCGACCCCTAAAAGATGCCGCGGTTTTTCTTCCGGCAGATAGGGGATTATCCATTTCAGCATTTTGGAAATTTGTTTCTTGGTATAGGAACCGCCGATGCCGAAACCGTCAAAAGGGAGCGAGCCGATGGATTTAGCGCTTTTAATCCTTAAATCCTTGTAAGTTCCTCCCTGGACAATCCCAAAAAGCAGTTGGTTTTTATTATATTTTTTTAGGCATATTTTTGCCCATTCATCGGTCAGCTCTACGGCTTTTTTATTATATTTAAAATTATCAAGAGGAGATGTGATGTGGTCGAAAGCGAAGATTATATCGGCTCCTATTTTTTCTTGGATTTTCATGGACAGTTCCGGTCCGAGGAACATTTTTCTCCCTTTAAAATTGAAATGAACGCCCTTTTTGGTGATTTTAATTTTACTTCGCTTATAAGTCGCGTCTGTTTTGGCGGAATCCGTCATGAACTTTCCAACCTTGTTTTTATTACCGAAAGCCAAAGATAAAACCTGAAAACCCCCGCTGTCGGTCATGGTCGGGATATTTAATCCAAGTCTTTTTGTAAGAAAAGTTTTTTCGGAGGCTTTGCTTGCCCCGTCTCTGTCAGCAAGAGCGAAGTCCCAAAGATGAAAGGTATTGGCGATGATGAGCTGTGTTTTTGTTTTTTTGATATCCCCTGATGTGAGGTGGCGAAATTTTCCGTATGTGCCGACGAATACGTAAGAAGGTGTTTTAATATCACCGTGAGGCGTGCTTAAAACACCCGAACGGGCTTTTGTTTTTTTATCTTTTTTAAAAACTTTAAACATATCTTAGTAAAAACCCCTCACCTTTCGGGAGGGGGAGGGGTTGGAACATAGCGGTAATCCTCGTAGGTCCAGGAACGTATTCCGCGCGTCTCGCCAAAAAGAGAGTAGCGGTATTTGATAGTGGTAGACATCGTGACGATTATCTTGCCTTCAGCCGTATCCACTTCGCCCTGTTCAAGGACTAAATCGGCTTGTTTGAGCTGGAAAATGCCCCAAGCCTTCTTGTAAGCGCTGGTCATGTTGCTTTCAAACCGCTGAACATAAAGGTTCTCAAGGTCAACATACATTTTTCCGGCAGACCGGTTCATGATTTCTTTCACATCATCGCCGCCGGTATTTTTGCTTCCATTGGCGTGGAAATTTATAACCAGATAAACTTTGCCGTCTTTTGACATGAACGGGCAAGCGGGACAGTCGGCTGTAGGCTTGGTCATCTCGTAATCAAAGCGTCGCGAAAGAGCTTCCATGATCTTTTCAAATTCTCCGCCGCTATCCAGCTTTTTATTTTTAGGTTCGCCGTCCTCTTGGATAAGCACCTCGTTGCCATTAGGCGGTCTGACCTCAATTATCTGGTCAGTGGTTGTCTTTTTGGGTTTGTCCGAATCGTCAAGTCTCGTGTCGACGAAATGCTTTTTAAAATTCAAGTACTTATTCTTTAACGCCTCATTGACCAGCATTTTTTGAATGACCTTCTGCATGATTACCGTTGCCGGATTTTCTGTGTCTGTTTGGCCGTACAGAGGCGCGGGCAATATCAATAGTCCAAGCAATAATGCCAAGAATTTGACAGGCTTCATTCAGACCTTTCTTAAAGAACAGCCACAACTGATACTTTACTATAAAAACAAGACTTTGGCAATGTTGAGCATAAAAAATTTTATGCTACAATTTAGGTCAGATAAAATAGATTAAATACCTGACCATATATGATAAAAATATATACGACGCCGACCTGTGCTTACTGCAAAATGGCAAAAGAATATTTTAAGTCGAAAAATTTTGAGTACGAAGAATACAATGTGGCTACCGATACCGCAAAACAAAAAGAAATGATAGAAAAAACCGGCCAGTTCGGCGTTCCCGTCATAGACATAGACGGGAAAATTATCATCGGGTTCGACAGAACCAAAATAAACGAATTATTAAACATTAAATAAAAATGCCAAAAAAAGAATTAAAACCTTTGCCATATTCTGCCGATGCCTTGAGAGGCATCTCGCAAAAAACGATTGAGATACATCACGGCAAGCTGTATAAGGGCTATGTCGATAAAACCAACGAGATTGGCGAGAAATTAGGCGAATTGCGAAAAAGCGGCAAAGCGGAGGGAAACCAGACATACAGCGAACTGCGGGGACTGAAGCTTGGCGAGACCTTTGCTCGAAACGGAATGTATCTGCATGAGAATTATTTCGCGATTCTTGGCGGAGACGGAGTACCGAAAGGAGAGATAAAACAGGCGATTGAAGAAAAATTTGGCACGATGGAAGAATTTTTTAAATATTTTTCTGCCTGCGGCATGGCCGCCCGCGGTTGGGCGGTATTGTGTTGGGATATGCATGAAAAAAGATTGATGCAATACAACTGCGACGCCCAAAACCATGGCGGGATATGGAGTTGTATTCCGATCATTGCTCTGGATGTTTACGAGCATTCTTACTTCATAGATTCCGGTTCCGACCGCGCGGCCTACATCAAAGCGTTTTTTGATAATCTCAACTGGGACAAAATAGAAGAATTCTACCAAAAAGCCAAGAAATACGAACTGGATTAAGTCGCTGAAAAAACCGCCTATTCCGGGCGGTTTTTGTTATCCTTGACTAACTGCATAAAATGGAGTATAATGTAAGATACTTAGTTCTTATCATTCTTTGCCGACTCACCAGAAGGAGAAAACAATGAAGATGACAGCTCCGCATGACGATCGGAACCGGACGGTGCGAAACGTCGCCAATTCGGTCACGGTTTTCGCGTTAACGGCCCTCGTCGGAGTCGTGTTGATGCTGGTTTTCGATGTTCAGGAACTGTTTTTCGGCATCGGAGCCGCCTTCGCGATCGGCGCCCTGCTTTTTATCCTGTTGGAGGCGCGTATCGCACTCGCTCCCATCGGGATGATTCCTCTGGAGTCTCTGCGCTGCGAGCAGGAATGCTTGTATCAGGAGCAAGAGGCAAGTCAGCCGCAGAAGCCGAAACCGGCGCCGCTCAAGCTGGTGGTTTCTCGAGGCGAGTTTCCTTCGCCCGGCCAGACCGCACTCGTACTTCGTAAGTGCAGGTCTCCGAAGCGCGGCGATTAAGGGAGAGCCTTATCAAGCGATAGCGCAACATCCGGCACGGAAGCCTCATGAATCTGTCATTTGACGGATGTGAGCCTCCCCGCGCCGGGTGTTTTTATTTTGACAAGATAATGGTTCTAAAACGAGTGAGCACCTCTATCTCCAGCTCGGAAGCCAAATGCGGGCATCATAAGCCTTAGGACTCAATGGCAAGCCGTAGGTAAGCGGGGCGAAATAAATAAATGCGACGGCAGAGGCAATGGCCAATCCGATGAATATTTTCCCGGCATGTTTTTGTTTTTCAACCAAATAGGCCAAGATAAGGATTGCGAATATAAGGCCGGTCAGATAGTGGTATAAGAACATAACCCTCTTGATTCCGATAAACGGCAACAAGTTTAAAAAATATCCACCCAGAAGTATTTTAATAATTTTGTGCCGGAGTACATACATTAAAGACATTAACACGGCCATCGTTGAGGCCCACCAGACAACAGGATTGCCGAGCAAATAAATTCGGGAATCGGAGGCGATTCCCGCTTCGCGTGAACCTTCGCCTGGACCGGAAACCCAGTAAAATATAGGCCGGGCCATAAAAGGCCAGGAATACCACCGGCTGCCGTAAGGGTGGGTTGCGGTCAGGCGCTGGTTGGACTGATACATTTGAATATTTAGTTCAACAAATTTCTTGAAAACATTTTCATTGTGGAAGTCCTGACTCATAAAAGCATCTCCCGGACCGGGTTTTGTGAGCAGAGAAAAGTGGACGGCAAAAACAGAAAAATACAAAACCAGAGGGATTAATAAAAAATAAACCCCCACACTCAATAAGTATTGGCGACAAAGTCGCCAAAAATTTAAAGATACTTGTTGGGTGTGGGGGTAAACCGGTTTGAAAGTTTGATAAGTTTCTATTAAAAACGGCAGAGCTAAGAATGTCAGCCCAGTCCATTTAATTGAAGCGGCAAGAGCGCCGAATATGGCCATCCACAGGAATTTTCGCCGGAAATAGAACAAAAGAGCCAAAAACCCGAAAAATAGCAAAAATCCATCCATAAGCATATAGTGGGTCTGGACCAGCAAGGTGTTTTCGATACTTACGAGGAATCCGGCAATAAATGCCGCCCGAGGCGTGAATTTCAGCTGTAGGGCGAGCAAGAATATAACGACAGGCAGGAGCGCTCCTGCCAAAGAAGGAAGGAACCGCAAGGCCAAGTATTTGTTATCGGGGAATTGTTCCCCAATCTGGGCAAAACTGAATTCCGGCTTGAAATTAAAAATTTTGGCGAAACCGGCAATCATCAGTTTGCCTAATGGAGGGTGGATATCAAAATAATATTCGCCGGTGTAGTAGCCGGACACGAACTTGCCGAAATGAACTTCGTCGAAAACAGTCTGATTGGGATGTCCAAAAAAAGCAAAATGAGTTACTAAGCCAATTCCTAAAACTATAAACAAAAGCCATTTGTTGCTCATTTTTTGTATGCTATTATAATATAGTAAAAAGTTTATTCTTGAAATCCCATGTTTGACTTGATTATAATTGGAGGATCAGCTGCTGCCACATCGGCCGGAATTTATGCCGCCCGGAGGGGGCTTAATTTTAAAATTATTACCAAGGATTTTGGAGGCGAAGTGGCGACATCCGGAGAAATAGGCAATTGGCCCGGAGTTCCCCAGACCGATGGCATCACTCTTACCAACCAATTCAAAGAACATCTTAAATTCTATAATGTGGTTCCCGAAGAAGGCGTGGAGGTTGATAAAATAGCCAAACAGCCCGACGGCACATTTTTAATTACCGCTCCGAAAGACGGAAGCGCAAAAATAGAATATAAAGCCAGGGCTGTCATAGTGGCGACAGGAGTTCATCCGAGAGAATTGAATGTACCCGGCGAGAAAGAATTCAGGAACAAAGGCGTCAGTTATTGCACGGTTTGCGACGGGCCGTTATTCAGCGGTAAAACAACAGCCGTTATCGGAGGCGGAAATTCGGCGTTAGAAGCGGGCCTTATGCTGGCGGATATTTCTTCCAAGGTTTATATAATAAACAAGAATGCATGGTTCAAGGGAGAAAAAATATTGCTCGATAAATTAATTGCCAAAAAGAATGTGGAAATCGTGTATAATGCAAAGACCACTCAAATCGTGGGCGGTCCGCCAGCTGGCGGATTTGTAACCGGCCTGAAATATGAAAAAGAAAAAGATGTAGAGCGTGAAATAAAGGTGGACGGCATTTTTGTCCACATAGGCATGACCCCGAATTCATATATTGTTCCGGCCGAGGCGCAAAAAAATAATTTCGGGGAGATTGTTGTTAATAAAAACTGTGAAACCAATATACCCGGACTTTATGCCGCCGGTGACGTAACCGACGTGTCGTTTAATCAAATAGTTATTGCCGCCGGCCAGGGCTGCATCGCAACCCTTTCGGCTGTTAATTATCTCAATAAACTTAAATGATTTATCTTGCCGCTGATCACCGCGGGTTTCAATTAAAAGAAAAAATTAAGCAATGGCTTACCGAATGGGGATATGACCATGAAGACATGGGAACTTTTAAGCCGGACCCGACCGATGATTATCCGATATACGCCAAAAAGGCGGCCGAAAGCATGGTTGAGCCGGAAGACAGGGGGATACTTGTTTGCGGGTCGGGTGTGGGGGTGGACGAAGTCGCCAATAAATTCGACGGTATCCGTTCCGGTCTGGCCATCAATAAAGAGCAGATATATTCCGCCCGCAACGACGACAATATAAACGTATTGGCCCTGGCTTCGGACTTTACTTCCGAAGATGAAGCCAAAGAAATAGTCAAAACGTTTCTTGATACCGAATTCGCTGACGAAGAAAGATTTAACCGCAGATTGAAAGAGGTCGGTGAAATAGAAGAGGAAAACTAATTATGTCCAACATTGCCGAAGACTTAAAAGAAATTGTAAAAGGCGAGGTAAGCTCCGATGAAAAGGGGCTTTTGGTTTACAGCCATGACGCAAGTATTTTTGAGGTCAGACCTCAAGCGGCAGTTAAGCCAAAAGATGTTGGCGATATTAAGAATTTGGTTAAGTGGGTTACGGCAAATAAA
Organism: Candidatus Yanofskybacteria bacterium RIFCSPHIGHO2_01_FULL_43_32; assembly: GCA_001794125.1. Taxonomy (GTDB): domain Bacteria; phylum Patescibacteriota; class Minisyncoccia; order 2-02-FULL-40-12; family GWA2-44-9; genus 2-01-FULL-41-26. The sequence continues at coordinate 16,255 of MGJF01000013.1, read as the reverse complement.
AACTCAAATAAGGAATTATCTTTGACGGCCCGTTCCGGAGGAACGGATATGACGGGAGGGGCTTTGAACGATTCAATTGTTCTGGATTTCACCTCGCATTTTAACCGGGTATTGGAAGTGGAGGCGATTCCGCCATCCGCCCTAATTGGTGGAGGCGGATATGCGATAACAGAACCGGGAGTTTTTTATCGGGATTTTGAAAAAGAAACTCTGAAGAAAAATTTATTGCTGCCTTCTTACCCCGCTTCCCGCGAAATCTGCACCGTAGGCGGAATGGTGGCCAATGATTCCGGAGGAGAAAAATCTTTGCGTTACGGTAAAACCGAAGATTATGTCCGGGAGCTTAATGTTGTTCTGGCTGACGGAGAGGAATATGTTTTAAAACCTCTTACATCCGAAGAACTGGAACAAAAGAAATCCCAGAACAGTTTTGAAGGGGAAGTTTACCGTCAAATACACGATTTGCTGGAATCAAATTATGAACTTATCCAAAAAGCCAAACCTGATGTGTCTAAAAATTCAGCCGGCTATTTGCTGTGGAACGTGTGGGACAAGAAGAAGTTTGATTTAACACGGTTGTTCACGGGATCCCAGGGCACGTTGGGGCTTATCACAAAAATTAAATTCCGTCTGGTAAAACCCAATAAGTATTCAAGGTTGTTGATAATATTTCTGCGTGATCTTAAATCTTTGGGCGAAATAGTGAACTTGGTTAACAAAAGCGAGCCGGAAAGTTTTGAGTCCTATGATGACCATACGTTTAAATTAGCCGTCAAAATACTTCCGGACCTGATAAAAAAAATGGGAATCGGCGCCATGTTTAAATTTATTCCCGATGTTTGGACCGTATTAACCGGCGGAATTCCCAAAATGGTTATGCTCGTGGAATTTACCGGTGATAATGAAAATGAACTAATGGATAAAATTAGAAAATGCCGGAAAGACGTCTTTGATAAATTTGGAATAAAAACAAGAATTACCACGAGCGAAAAGGACGCTCAGAAGTATTGGATAATAAGGAGAGAGAGTTTTAATTTGTTGAGAAAACACGTGAAAGGCAAGAAAACCGCGCCCTTTATCGATGATGTGGTTGTCCGGCCGGAATATCTGCCGGAATTTTTGCCCAAACTTAATGTGATTTTGGACCAATACAAAAACTATATGACCTATACGATTGCCGGCCATCCCGGAGACGGAAATTTTCACATCATACCCTTGATGGATTTGTCGGACGAAAAATCTAAAAAAATTATTCCCGAACTTTCAGAAAAAGTTTATGACCTGATTTTGGAATATCGCGGTTCAATAACGGCCGAGCATAACGACGGGCTTATCCGCACTCCATATCTTGAAAAAATGTATGGGCCGGAGATTTACAAACTATTTGAAAGAACAAAAAATATATTTGACCCGCTGAACATATTTAATCCGAGAAAGAAAGTCGGCTTGGACATGAAATATGCTACGGAGCATATTAAATCAGATAATTAACGAACATGATTAATATAATCCCGGCGATACTTGCCAAAACATCCGAAGAATTTGAGAAGCTGTTTAGAACGGTTGAACCCCACGTAGATAGGGTGCATTTGGATGTCTGTGATGGCGATTTCGTTCCGACCAAAACCATTTCCGGGTACGAAGAACTGGTGAAAATAGAGACAAAAGTTAAGTTCGACGTTCATCTCATGGTTTCCCGGCCGGAAGACCAAATGTATTTTTGGTATAAAACCAAGGCGGACAGATTTTTGATTCACGCCGAAACCGATCGTGGACACCGCAACCTGATCGGCCAGATACATCTTAACGGCCGTCAGGTCGGCCTGGTTCTGAACCCGGAAACACGAGCGGAAAAGATAGTTGAATTTCTTGATGATATAGATTTTGTCCAATTTATGACCGTGAACCCGGGTTTTTATGGAAGTGAATTTATGGAGAGCGTCATCGGTAAAATATCGGAATTTCATAATCAATATCCGAGTATGCCCATCTTCGTGGATGGAGGAGTCAATCCGGAAACGGCACGGCGTCTTGCCGCCATCGGGGTAACAACTTTTGTTGTGGGAAGTTATGTGCTTGATTCAGAAAATGTGGGTAAGGCGATTGAAGAATTAAGATCAATAAGCAATAATGAGTAATATGTACGATATTGTGGCAATCGGGTCGGCGACTCGCGATGTTTTTATAAGCGCCGACAGTTTCAAATCTCTGGACTTGGCCGAATTTCCGACAGGGAAAGGTCTTTGCCTTTCTTTGGGTTCTAAGGTGGAAATAAAGAAAATAGTATTTACGTCCGGCGGAGGCGGAACCAACGCCGCCGTTACTTTCGGCAGACAGGGTTTGGCTGTTGCCTGCATCGGAGTTGTCGGCAGCGACCTTAACGGACAGGAGGTCATGAACGAGCTGACCAAAGAGGGCATTGAAACCAAATATTTCCAAAAGGACGACGACGACTTTACGGCTTATTCGGTAATTCTGGTCGACCCGTCCGCCGAAAGGACCATCTTGTCGTATAAAGGCGAAGGCCAGCATTTCGACGTAAATAAAATAACTTTCGACCAGCTTCGGACCAAGTGGCTTTTTCTGGACAGCTTGGGCGGTCACTACGACCTTTTGGAGAAAGCCGTTAGTTGGGCCGTCGCCAATAACGTAAAACTGGCCACCAATCCTGGAGGAAAAGAGTTGGAACATGGGTTGGAAAAATTAAAACCATTGCTGAAGAATTCCTCAGTGGTTATAATGAATCAGGAGGAGGCGGCCGGTTTGACGGGGATTGACTATAAACAAGAGGGAGATATTTTTAAATTCATGGACGAAATTATCGGCGGAATTTTTGTCATGACCAAGGGTCCGGAAGGCGTTGTTGTTTCCGACGGCAAGAATATTTACAAAGCCGGAGTTCCGGATTCCCCGGTTGTTGAAAGAACCGGGGCGGGTGATGCTTTCAGTTCCGGATTTATCACCGAATTCATTCGTTCCGGCGATATAACAAAGGCAATCCAATTCGCCACCGCCAATGCTTCATCGGTCGTCACCAGGTACGGAGCAAAAGCGGGAATATTGAAAAAAGACGATTGGGGACCGTGGCCGTTAATAGAGGTGATTAAATCTTAATAACAGAGTTCCCATTTTTGTCGCCGACGCGTGTCCCCATTGCTCCTCTCGGGAGCATTCAGAAAGGGAGGAATGCAATGGGCCCCCTCGCGGACGACAAGTGGGAGCCCACTCCGAGCATGTTAGAACCATACAAAAAACTTGCGGCAATATTGAGAACCACACCGGAGGTTCTTTATGAATTAGACGGAAAAATGGGTAAAATTACCGGTCAAGACGGAGTTATGGAGGCCGTCGCAAATCAAAACGACGCTTTGGTTTCAAAAACCTTGACCGAACTGTCTTTGACGCGAAGCTCAACGGCGGAAGAAATTTACACCGCCTTAATCCGCCGCCTGATCGATCTGGACCAGAATTTATATGAGTTGCTGGACAGGCCGGATCTGTTCAAGATGTCGGACGGTTGCGGCAAGCTTGGCGAAACGGCTTTCAAGGTCTTCACTCCGCCCAAAGGATTTTTTATAAAAAAAGAAAAAGTAGCCGAACTTCTGGAGAAATATCCTCCCGACAATATGCTCAAGCATTTCGGATATTCTTCGGTCAGGGAGTTGATAGAAAAAGAAGGGTTTGTTTCCGTTGTCAGCGCTTTGAGGTTTACGCAAAGCACGGATTGGATGCATAAATTTTTCGATGTTGCCTATAATGAACTGAAGCCTGAAGATTTTGAAGAAAGAGACGTGGAGCTGAAAGTATTGGAAACCAAATGGCTTGCGGTGGCCGACAAATTCCTTGAAAAAAAATACCACAATATCAGCCACCTCAAGGAATATGGCGTTATCTTCGTTATTCCTCTGCCCATAGATACCGCCGGCGAAACGATGAGAATGTTTACTCTTATAATGCACTATCTGCACGAGGTGCCGTTCTATTCCAATCTGTTCCGTAAATTCATAAAAGACCCGGATTTCGTGGATAAATTCAAATCACTTTTAAGGGGCGATGTGTCGGACAAAAAGATTGAAAACGAGAGGCCCGTCTGGCGTGTGGTCCAGACATATCTGTCCAAGGATAATGAGCAGGACTTCAGGCTGTTTGAACCGCACGTAAATCCGGAAGCCGAACATTGGCTTAAGGTGTCCGAGGATCTGGGGCGATTGTCAAGAATGCTGCCGGGTGACGGCAACAAGGTTGATCTGGGATACTGGACCGGATTGGATTATGTGGGAGATTTCTTTCCTTCGACAAGCTCAGGACAAGCAGAATTGGTCAGTTTTGATCTGACCGACCTGATAATGTCTTTGGTTAAAAAGGGTCAGGTTAAATATCTTTACCACCAGCAGGAGGCGCTCTGGAATAAAATATTTTCGGAATATCAAGGTCGGGAAAGAATGAATGAGCTTGTTGAAGAAAATATAATCACCGGCTTTATTAAGCTTTGATGGAGAATTTAAATTACTATTTAAAACAAGCTAAGGAAAGTCGCTATGCCATCGGGCATTTTAATTTTGCCACCCAAGACGTTCTGCGCGGAATAGTCGAGGCTTGCCGCGACGCCGGAGCTCCGGCGGTGATGGTCGGAACCTCCGAAGGGGAGGCCGGTTTTGTCGGCATGAAAGAAGCCGCTGCCCTGGTGAAAGTGATGAAAGAGGACATGAACTACCCGATATTCCTTAATGCCGACCATTATAAAAGCTTTGACAAATGCAAAGAAGCGATAGACGCCGGATATGATTCCATTATTATAGACGCGTCAAAACTGCCAAATGAAGAAAACATTGCATTGACAAAACAAGTCGTGGATTACTGCCGTTCGGTATCCGCCAGCCGGCGGACCGGTATTTCCGTAGAAGGCGAGCTTGGCTATTTGCGGGGTTCTTCGGAAGTTCAGACAAAAATTGAAATAAGTCCGGTTGATTATTCAAAACCGGAAGAAGTTGCAGATTTTGTTTCGCGAACAGGAGTGGACCGTATGGCTGTGGTTTTTGGCAATATTCACGGCATAGTCACTGACCAGGAAGAAAAGTTAGATATAGAACATTTTTCAAAAATTATTTCTGCCGAGCCGAGACCGTATTATGTGCTCCATGGGGCGTCGGGATTGAAAGATGAAGATGTGGCCGCCTCGATAAAGGCGGGGATTACCAATGTCCATTTTAATACTGAGTTGCGCGTGGCTTATCGCAATGAAATAGATAAGCAATTCCACGCTCATCCAAACGAAACTACCCCCTACAAATATCTCAGCCCAGCAGTTGATGAAGTCAAAAAACTCGTCGCGCAGAAGATAAAGTTATTTATGAGTTCAAGATAAGCTCCGCCCTCACCCCTTTAAGCGTGTACTTCGTATTGCCTTTGGCCGCCCTCAACAGGTAAACAATATTCCATCTCGTCATTATTCAAGACAAAAATTCTAGCATCCGTTCCTCCCTAAGGGGATTTTCCGGCTAAATTTTTGTTACCTTGAAAATCTCCGAGATGTTCATTTGTTTGCATCTGCTCGGGCGATACGCATAAAGTGGCGAGGGCGGAGCTTAAATTTAAGAAACTATTGACAAGTATTAAAATGTAGCTTAATATATGGCAAAGCAATCAAGGAGGTTTCCATGTCCATTAAAAAGGTAATAAAAACCGTTGGTGGTGAATTTAGACAGGATGAGTCCGGTTTATATCACTACAAAAACATATCGCACAATCATGTGTTTGATGCATTAAAAGATGCTATTAAGAATCGGCCAGGTGTTACTTGGTTTTGGTTTAATGAAACACCTGCCCCTATATTTCTAAAAGATACGCCCAAAGTCCTACTAGCTCGTTGGGAAGCTTGGAGAAAAGCTTATCAGAGTGACCGTGGCGGACTAGTTATTGGAACCAGTCATTTTCTATCCGTTTTGCTTAAAATGAGCCGTGCCTATAATTAAATTCGATGCCGAGATAAACTCGGCTTTTTTATATAAAAATTTGTTAAGCCTAGCCCCATCGCTTTTATGTCACTTTGACGAGGCGAGGAAACAGATGAGGTTGGTTGATTTTATTGATTTCCAAAATAATAGGTCGAGCGCCGAGCATATTCTTATATGCGAGGAGGCAAGCGTGGGTTACCTGTTATTTTGGTTTTAAATCAATTCAACCATACCGAGTCGGTTTCCGAGACGAGGAACCGTGACAGAAAAGTGATGGGGCGGAGCGAGGTCTTGATTTTAAATAAAAATTAGAGTAAGATAACTAAGCTAAATAATATGGCTACTAAACAGCAAAAAATTGAACTGAATGCCCAGAAGAGGGAAGTCATCGGAAGCGGGCTGAATAATTTGAGAAAATCTGGATACTTACCGGCGATTTTGTATGGAAAAAATCAGGAATCCATTCCTCTTCAAATCCCGACTAAGGATTTTAAGAAGGTGTTTGAAGTAGCCGGAGAATCAACCCTCATTTTCATTAATGTAGATAGTCAGTCTTATCCGACTATTATTCATGATATAGCCAAAGATGCGGTAAGCGACGATATTTTGCACGCTGATTTTTATAAAGTCCGTTTGGACGAGAAGATTAAAGCTAAAGTTGCCGTTATTTTCCGCGGCGAATCGCCTGCAGTTAAGGACCTCGGGGGCATATTCGTAAGAAACATCAACGAACTGGAAATAGAGGCCTTCCCGCAGGACTTGCCTCACGAGGTGGTAGTAGACATATCTTTACTTAAGAATATCGGTGATCAGATTTTGGTTAAGGACTTGAAATTGGACCCCAAACTAAAAATAACAGCAGAAGCCGAAGAAATAATTGCTACCGCTCAGGAACCAATGTCGGAAGCAGAGCTTGAAAAGGCTTTAGAAGCTCCAACTGCGACTATTGAAGATGTTGAGGTCATTAAGAAAGAAAAAGAAGAGGAAGAAGTTCCCGAAGAAGAGGGACTCAAAGAAGCATCAAAAGAATCTCCGGAAAAGAAAGAGGACAAATAAAGCAACCCAAAAAACGACAAACAAAGTTGACTCGTTTTCTGTCAGCCATTTTTTTAACTTACCGCCCCAGCCCGGATTGGGCTTAAAAACAGGGCTCTTTAAATCTAAATTATCCACAGATTTAGCCATAACGACCTTGAGGGTTGTTATGTGTTATTGATTAGTTAATGCGTCAAATACGGGGTCTAAGTTGCCGTTCAATATTTTGTCTATATTTCCCCAGCTCTTCTTTATCCTGTGGTCGGTTATCCTGTCCTGGGGGAAGTTGTAGGTTCTTATTTTTTCGGACCGATCTCCGGTGCCGATCTGTTTCCGGCGTTCTTCGGTAATGTTGCCGGTTTCTTCGGCTTTCTTGATTTCCAAAAGCTTTGCTCTTAAAATATCCATTGCTTTATCGCGGTTCCTTTGCTGATTTCTTTCCTGTCTTGAAGAAACGACAATTCCAGAAGGTTTGTGCAGTATTCTTACGGCGGTCTCTACTTTGTTTACATTTTGTCCCCCCGGTCCTCCGGCGCGGGAAAAGGTAATTTCAAGTTCGTCAGGGCGTATTTGAAGCTCGCTTTCGCTTGCCTTGGCAAGCACCGCTACCGTAGCGGTGGATGTGTGAACCCGGCCGCTTTTCTCGGTTTTGGGAACTCTTTGCACTCTGTGAACGCCCGATTCGTTTTTTATCTTTGCGAAGGCGTTTTCGCCTTTTAATTCAAAAACAACCGATTTAAATCCGCCGATACTTGTTTCGTTTGAATCAATAACTTCAAAGCCCCAGCCCTTGAGCGTGGCATATTTTTTATACATATTTAAAAGAGTTCCGGCAAAAAGAGCGGCTTCGTCGCCGCCCGCTCCGGCTCTTATTTCAACAATGGCCTCATTGTTGGTATTACGAGGTTTTTGAGAACCCTGGTGCTGATTTGAGTAATTGAAACTCATACTAAGTTATTTCGCCTTCTTTTTTGACGGAGATGATTTCAACGCTGTCTTCTCAAGACGCTTTTTGAACTTTTCAACCCGGCCCCGGGTATCAAGTATCTTTTCTGTGCCGGTATAAAAAGGGTGGCACTTCGAACAAATGCCCGTGTTAATCTCCGGCATTGTAGAGCCGGTCGTCCATGTGTTGCCGCAGGCGCATTTTACTTTGGCGTTGGGATAATATTGAGGGTGTATTCCTTGTTTCATAATATGAGTATTCTATTACAAAACCTTGATAAAGTCAAAAGATTCGCTCAACCCCACCCATTTCCGACCTGTTGGATTACGGCCTCCGGCCTTCTTCGGACAAATGCTTAAATTAATTCTCAATTTGCTTAACAAATTTTAGCATCCGTTCCTCCTTCGTAAAACCTCAGGATTTTCCGGCTAAAATTTGTTGAACTAAGCAAATTATCAGTTAATTTAAGCATTGTGTTATCCTCGAAACCAATAGGTCTGAAATGGACGGGGTTTCGCTCTTAGTATAATCTCTCTATCACCCCCAAAGGACATATGCCTTCAGAGAAGGACTCGGAGGCGTTTCGGCTTGGTTCTGCGAAACGCCGAGAGACAAGAAAGATTTGCCGCCGGAGCAAATCTATTCTGGTTCGAGGAAGGCATGTGTCCTGAAGGGGAGTCTTGATTTTTAAACCAAATTTTGCTAATATTATTCTCATGCAAGAAATACAAACACAAGTTCCATATGAGGATATGTTGAAGGCGGGCATGCATTTTGGCCGCAAAAAGACGGTTTATAATCCATTGATGTCCAAGTATGTCTTTACCGTCCGTGACGGGATATGCATTATTGACCTTTTAAAAACCCAGGCTCAATTAAAAAACAGCATTGAATTTCTTAAAACAACTTTAGCCAAAGGGGGATTAGTCTTGTTTGTGGCCCTTACCAAGCAGTCGGTTGATTCCACCAAGGATTTAGCCGAGACGTTGAACATGCCCTACGTCGTTGACAGGTGGATAGGCGGAACGCTTACTAATTACAAAGCGATCAATTCAAGGGTAAAAAAACTGGAAGAACTTGAGAAGGCGACCAAGTCGGGCGAACTTGATAAATACACCAAAAAGGAAAAAATGATGTTCAATAAAGAGCTTCAGAAAATGTCCGTTCACTTTGAAGGATTAAAAAAATTGACTCGCATGCCGGACGCGGTATTCGTGTCTTCTTTAAAAGAAAGCGCCCTACCTGTCAGGGAAGCAAAAAGGGTTGGTGTTAAAACTTTAGGCATAGCCAATACCGATTCTAATCCGGACGATATGAATTACGTGATTCCGGCCAACGACCGCTCCAAAAAGTCAGTGGACTTGATTATGGAAATAATCAAAACAGAATTAACCAACAAATAATGTCCAAACAAACAGACGTAGAAAAAATAAAACACTTGAGAGAAAGCACAGGGCTTTCTTTTAATGAGATAAAAAAAGCTCTTGATGAGGCCGGGGGAGATGAGACAAGAGCCGTGGAAATATTGAGAATCCATGGAGTTAAAATGGCCGAGAAAAAATCATCCCGCGAAGTGAAGGAAGGTGTAGTTGCTTCCTATGTTCATGCAACCAAAAAACTCGGTTCCATGGTGGAAGTTTTTTGTGAAACCGACTTTGTCGCTAAAAATGCGGCTTTTCAGGAATTAGCCAAAGAAATTGCCATGCATATTGCCGCTATGAAGCCCGGCGACATATCGGCGCTTCTTGCACAGCCGTATGTGAAAGATCAGGACATTACCGTAAAAGATCTCATTAGCAGTTCTATAGCTAAACTCGGAGAGAACATTCAAGTGGGACGGTTTGAATTATTCGAGATTTAAACAATGTTTTTTCTAATACCCCTCATGTTAATATTGGGTTCCGCGGCCGGGATTTCAGTCATTGTCTTGCGCAAGGTGCCGTATTTAAAAAAGCTTACGCCCGAAACCGGAATCGAAGGTAATGTCTGGGATGATTTCTTTCCGGAGTTTTCGAGAACACTTAAGAGCGTCAAGCTTAAAGAGTACAAAGCCGCATGGCTTGTCGAACTGGAAAAATTACTCAGAAAATTAAGAGTTTTTTCTTTGAAAATGGACAGAATATCCGAATCATGGATAAAAAAAGTAAGAAATGGGCACGGCCGCCATTTTGCGGCTTTGCCTGTCGTCGAGAAGACGGAAATCGCCGAAGAGACGGCGGTTAAAGCTCAAATACCCGTAAAGACAACCATGGAAGACATGAAAAAAGAAGAACAACGCCTAATAATCGAGATAGCCAAAAACCCTAAAGATTCAAAATTATACGAAGTCCTCGGCGATTTATATATTAAAATGAACAATCTTTCTGACGCCAAGGAATCATTTGAAGCGGCTATAGAGTTAAATCCCGACAATGGGGAATTGCAAAAAAAGCGTTCTCAAACAGTAGAAAAAATGGTAATCTCTCAATAGTTGCCGGCATAGCTCAGTGGTAGAGCAACTGTTTTGTAAACAGTAGGTCGTCAGTTCAAATCTGACTGCCGGCTCAGGTTAATAAATGGGGGTGTACTCAAGCAGTCAACGAGGGCAGACTGTAAATCTGCTGGCCGTAGGCCTACGTAGGTGCAAATCCTACCGCCCCCACAAATTGTTCCTTACGTGTTGCCGTTGTAGCTCAGTGGTAGAGCAACTCCATGGTAAGGAGTAGGTCGTCGGTTCAATCCCGACCAACGGCTCCAGTTACGGCTCCGTATTGAAAAAAAGTCAGACTTGGTGTATAATTTGTAAATAATTTAATTAACATAACGCAGTCTTTTTATATGGCACAAGATAATTTATTAAGAATGAAGTGTACGGTTTGCAAGCAGGCCAATTACTATACTTCCAAAAACAAGAAATTAGTCGAGAGAAAGCTTGAATACAAGAAGTTTTGTAAATGGTGCAAGAAGCATACTCCTCACAAGGAAGCCCGCATGACGGGATAATAACTTTTGCGTTGGCTTGGCTGGAACTACAAACCCGCTTGAGGCGGGTTTGTAGTTAGTGTAAAATTTAATGGGAGTGGTCTTTGGAAATTTTTCCAGACCCTCTCAATGGGGGATTCGTTCAATGGTAGGACAGCGGTCTCCAAAACCGCTGATGTGGGTTCGATTCCTACATCCCCCGCCAAACATAAAACCGCTCATTGAGCGGTTTTATGTTTTTACTTGTCATATTAATTTCTTTTGCTATCATGTAGGCAGTTGTTTTAAAATCTGAAGAGGACAACATGGAAATCCAGAAGGGTGCGAAGATCGGTCTTGTTTCCAGAATTGATTTTGGTTCCAAAGGGTTCCGTCAGTCGGTGGTTGATGCGGGTTTTGAAGTGTTCCGCAAAGAAGGCACCCATTTTAATGTTTTGGGAGCAGGACTTATTTCCGAGAAGGATATCCGCAGGGAAATGCGAAATTATACTAAGGCCGTGATTGAATCTGAAAGGGATAAGATCAAAGATCAGAATGAGAAGATTAAGGCGAAGAACAAGAAGGGGAAGAAACAATTGCCCCTTATGCCTCTTTTGACGGGGGTTCATCTCGTTGCCAGAAAATCATTTGCTGAAGAAGAGTTTTTAAACGGAGTAGCCGATGAGTTAGCTAAGATTATTCCCGTGTTGAATGGTCCCGATCCGGCAGACCCCAGAAAACAAAAGCCCGTTGATTTGTTTATCACTACCAGCCCGGCGTTTGACGGTGAGCTCGGCGAGAGAATTGCCCAGCTTCTTTCTGAAAAGAGAAACGATATCAGAGTATGGAACGTGGGCGGGGACAGATTCCCCATCAGGTACGTCAACAAGCTTCTGTGGATATTGACTCCATTAAAGGCCGTTTGGATGCGGGGAGATTACTACTCGACCGCAGTTGAGCGTGTCATTAAGGATAAGACCAAGCAGACTTCCCAAAGTTCACCGGATGACTATGTGGTGATGGGATTTGGCTCAAGCATCAACAAACCAAAGGGGGAACTGAAATATCAGTATATGTCTGTACCGGCTTGTCATCGTCTGGAAGAAACTCGCGTAAGCGAGAACCAGATCGGTGTCAGTATTCTTGAATATCCTGCCGACGGAAGCCAAAAGTTGTTCAGGACTTATACTCTGAAAGACCTGGTATCAAAGGAGCTTGGCTTTATTGCTCCTCCTGAGGGCGCCTCAGTCCTTCAAAAGAAGATGATTGAAACAATGAAGGCCAAGGGCTGGTCTACTCGGGGAATCTTTATTAGCGAACTTGGTGTTTCCGGAGAACGGGTTGATAAGGCCATGGAAGGCTTAATGAAGAAAAAGACTTTCCGTAGAAATGGCGAAAATTGGCCGGGCGTTGTCTATAAAGCAGAAAGCAAAAAGTATTACTTTGACCTTAATTACGTTCAGAGATTTCTCAAGTACGCTTCTCCCGGCGGGGCATTCCAGGAAGACAGAATCCTGTCCTTAGCTTGTATGCATGCCGGTTCCAGAGAAACCGATTATGATTTTCTGGTTAACAAGGTTCCTGAAATTATCTTAAAGCGGAACGCCAATATCTTTGTTGATGCCGGTGACACCAAGGAAGGTTTGAAACACGACCTGGATAAGAAAGGTGAAATTATTCCGGGTATGGCAAACAATACTCTTCAGGAAAAATTTGCCGCTCATTTAATCGGCACGGTAATCTTCAAGGTGTTTTTAGTAAGATTTGCCGCATTACTTAAAGAGTGCGACAAGGACAAGCTTGTTCCTCAAAAAGTTGCAGAGATGGTCAACAAGGCCCTCCTCCTCTTTATTTACATTCTTGGAAATCATGACCTTTGGGAAGCAGGGGATGGCCACGAGCCCCTCGTTGTCTTTCGCGGAGTTCTTGTAAGATTTTTGACGAATCACATCCATGAACATCTTGCCTCGCAAAAGCTGCCGTATCAGCCTCTGACGAAACTGGTTGAAGGCAAAATCCTTTGCCAGGAGTTCTATGATTTGCCTTCAGGTTTGAAACTTTCTATCCAGCATCCTCATATGTCGCGGGCGAAGACGACCTCGATCCGGCCTCAGGAGATGATGGATTATGGAAAACGCATGGGCTGCCAGATTACTATCGGCGCCAATTTCCACGTCAGCGAAAGTGTTGACGAATGGGATATGGATCTCGGACAGTGTCACTGTCAGGAGATCGGAACCATGAAGCATGGTTCCAGCTTCGAGAGACACAAGATGAAGATGGTTGATCAGGGAGTCGGGTTCTTGCGAGTGCTTTCGAGAAAGGACGATTATTTCGGAAGCCACAGAGTCTTCATGACGGAGACCGCTTTCTATGGAGCGTCGAAATCGGTGCCGCCCATTGATAGTCTTGTTATCGTGAACAGTTTCGTAAAAGGTTTGGGAGTCGATCCTCTCGACTAACCTCTTTAGAACAAGAGAGTAAGCAAAAAGTCCGCAATGCGGACTTTTTTTATTTTTCTAAAACATGGTTTAGAAGATGTCTATCTTCAATTTTCTGGTTTTTTCTTTGGAATGTTCTATTTGCTTGAGCAGTACTTCGACATCCTCAATTTTGTACAGGCGATAGTTATTCACAGGGTTGCGATAGGCGACAAGCTTGCCGGCATGATCCCAGTTGCGAACCGTCAAGGGGGTTACCCCAAGCAATCGGGCGACATCGTTTACGGTTAGAAATTTCTTTGGCATATATTAAATAATTACTAATTTCTAATTACTAATTTCTAAACCCTGATAAACGATTTGACTGCCAGACCACAGAGTTTAAATGTTTTTATCAAACTTGGTGTATTAATGTTTATGGGTGTTTATATAATAATTCTACTTTTATACTCAAGAGCGGTCAATGTTGATAACAAATGTCTCAAATCTAAGAAAGTGAGCCCCAATTTCTTGCCTACCGGATTAACTGACCAAAATTTCCTTTAGTTATCAACACTTTTTCAACTTCCGATGTTATAATTTACATATCGGAAGAAGGAATCTTAGCCGGGTCTGAAAGTGATCCGGCAAAGCTATCCGATATCATATCGGATGTATCCTTTTGTTGTTGTTAATTAACAAAAAAATACATCCGTAATGAACACCCAAAACAATAAAATTTAGAAATGCACAATTACCAGTTCAAAAACGGCTCAATCCCGCCGAAAGGCGGGATTGAGGGAATGCACACCCGAAGCTCGTAAGGAATTACGGGCTTTAGGTTTTTTAATTGTAACGTAAATTAAATGGATTTTCAAGATAAAAATCATCACTGGATATCCATGCTCGAAGCATCTCGCCTGTGCGCTTACTCGCAGGAATATTTAAGTTTGCTTGCAAGGCGGGGAAAGATCTTTTCCAAAAAACTGGGAAGAAATTGGTACACGACGAGAGAAGCAGTGGACGATTATTTAAAAACGCAAAGCGTTTTTATTTCTCTGCCTAAAAATATTTTTGGCCGCTTGAATACCCATGCAAATTTAGCAGCCGCGCTGACTCCGGAAGAGCCTGAAAAAAGAGAACCCGTTGAGCATGCGCAGCATTCTAAAATATTTGAAGAATTTGAAAGATTAAATCCGCAAATATCTTTTGGCGCCGGAAAAGAAATAAAATTGCAATCTCCGGTTGTAACTCAACCCGAAGTTTCTCCGATACAAAAAGAACCATTACGGTCTGCGACGGTGCCTATTGCAACTGTTCCGGACAGTGAAGAAAATGTTTTAAAAAAACTTGATAAACTTTCGGATTCATTGGGAATTTTTGCCGAAAGAGTTGTTCAAAAACTTGAAGAACCGAAAGAGGGTGTTTTAACTCCGGAGCAAAAAGAATTTTTTAACGAAGAGATTTCTTCGTTTGCTTATCGTCTCAAAACTTTTGACCGCTACGCGCGTTCCATGATGCGCAATCCCGTCAGAATGATGACGATAATGATTACGGCGATCGTCGCGATATTCATAATCGCCGGCGGATTCAGTTTCGGTCAGGCCGATTATGTAGTTCAGCGGGTCAAAAAAGCTTTCAAAGATGCGGATACGGTTCAGGGACATTTTCCCGGCACTCACGCCAATGAAGTCCTTGTTTTGGATAAATCGGGAAACGTTTCAATCTTCGGACACATTGAAACCCAAGGTCAGTTCCGCTCGTATGCGCCGGACGGCGTGGCGCCGATGGTTGTTGATTCCATGACGCTGGTGGAAAATCTAAACGCCAATTATTTGGACGGGCTGGCATCCAAAGATTTCACGCTCGCTTTTGTGACCAAGAACGGCAATCTGACTTATGAGGATGTCCGGCTTGAAGGAAACGTTGAGGTCGGCAAGACGCTTTCCGTCAAAGGCGCGGCGAAACTTTTGGATTCTTTGCAGGTTTACGGCAATCTCGGTGTCTTCGGAGACGCAGTATTCGGAAAAGATATAATTCTGCAAAAGGGGACGATTAAAATTTCCAACACTTCTCTTATCAAGAATTTGAACGCTGAATTTTTGGACGGCATTAAAAAACAGAATATTAATCTTGATTTTGTCACTTCAAACGGCGCAAGCACTCCAAACGGAATTTCTATCGGCGCTTTGGAAGTAAGCGGTCAAAGTGATTTTCGCGCCCCCGGATTTTTTTATGAAGGCATCTGGGGTTCTGATGGAGCATTCGGGACCTTAGGTGTGGCGGGAGATACGACCATAGGCAGTCAGGACAAACCGAAAGATTCACGCTTTACGGTTTATTCAAAATATTTTTCCGTTAATAATTCCGGCAACGCAAGCATCGGCGGGACTTTGACCGCCGGCGACACAACTGTTTCCGATTTGACTGTCGGCGGCAGCGTAATATCCGACCTTATTCCTTCCGGGTCTTACGACCTCGGTTCTTCTGCAAATCCTTGGGCAAATTTATTTGCGACCAATGCTAATTTAACGACAGCTACCGTTGCAAACCTGATTGTTTCCGGAAGCGCCGGTTTTGCCGGCACGACGAGCTCGTCGTTTAAAATAAACACCGACAACGCCACCGCCGACGCGGAAGATTCTTACCTTGCTTTTGAAAGGGGCGCAACAACGCCGAATGCCACACTCAAATGGAATTCAACGCAGAATCGTTTTGAATTCAACGAACCGCTTTTTGTGGCAAGCTCAAGCGCCGAGACGATCTTTTCCGTTTCCGGCGGTCCTGCGTCAATTTCTAACACTCTTTATGTTCAAAATTCCGGTAATGTGGGAATCAACTACGGAGGTAATCTTGATACCAAATTTGAAGTCGGCGGCACAGCGTCTATTTCCGGCGCCATGACCACCTCAACCATCACCGCTTCAGGACTCCTTTCTTTTTCGGGAACAAATCATGCG
>MGJF01000012.1 GCA_001794125.1 Candidatus Yanofskybacteria bacterium RIFCSPHIGHO2_01_FULL_43_32 | reverse complement strand
TCAAATTTTAAATTTTAATTCAAATATAAAATAATAAACTTAAAACTATTATACTTTCTTTTTGGTAATTGATCCGAAAATTAAAGTCAACTCGTGAACTTCGCACCAAAGATTTCTGGCTTGTTGAGTAACTTCTGGATTGCTTTTTGCGACCATTCTTAAAAAGTGCAAGCTTTCTTTAGATTCTTTCTTGCAAATACTTATTTTATGTAAAAAATCTTTTTTTGATTCTGCTCCATTTGCTTCCATGTAATTAGCTCCGATGCTTGTACCAGATCTTATAAGCTGGGTAATTATCGGCTTGTTTATATAATCAGGTTTTACGGACCTGGCAAAATCGATAATATTTTCTCCAAACTTTGCTGTTCTATCTTCTAAGTCATATTTCGGTTTTGAGTTTTGAATTTGTGTATTCATTTAAAATTTAAAATTTGATTTTGGAATTTTAGAAATACTTTTCCAGGAATTCCTTGGCCTGTTCGTTGTTTTTATCCAATCTCACGGCTTCTTGGAAAGATGTCTGGGCACTCTCAAGCCGGCCTAAATTCATATAAACCACTCCTAAGATAAAATAATACTGACTTTCTTTCAAGCCCAGGTCGATCGCTTTTTTTATGTTTTCCTCCGCCGATTGCTGGTTTTGTTCATCTGTATAATAGATACGAACAAATCCTTTATAAAGATAGGCGTAGGGGTTATTGGGATCAATTTTTATAACTTCATCGGCAAAATAAGCCGAGGGTTCCAGCCAGTCCATTTTATATAAAATACGCGATAGAGCGAGATTTAAATTGGCTTTATTGTTGTTTGAATTCTTAACAGAATCACCGACCTTGTCTACTGCCCTTTTTTCTGTAATGAAAAATCTGGAAATAATACCCGAGTTTTTATTATTATTTTTAACCAAAATGATCGCGTCTTCGTTAATGTAAACGATCTTCCATTCTTGATTTTTAACAATATTGTTGAAAAAGTTTTGTCCCCAAGGAGAGAGGTCTGTGTGTGCAAAAAATATGAAATTGATACCGTATTTTTTTGAAAATTCCCGCCACTTTTCTCCATCTTCCTGCATCGGTTTATATATCTCGTTAAAGAATTCAACCGAATAGGCCTCAGGCCTATTATCAACAAAGACCTTCTCTTGGGGATACAACTGCCATATCAAATACCCCCCAATATCAAAGTTATTGAACATCGGCCCTTCAATTTTATTTTGCTTGACGAAATCAACAGCTCTCTCTAATCCGTTGGGAGCAGAAAACCCGAATACTCTGGAGCTTTTTGTATATTTGTAATAGCTATTATTTGCCACTAAAAAAATCAGTATGATTACAAACACAGAAAGTAGCACCTTAAAAAAATTGCTCAATCTTTTAACTTGAGGTCTGACCTCAAGTTTATGGAGGTTCAACTTCTGTACAACGTCTGTCAGTAATATAGCCAGTACCGGAAAAGAAGCAAGCGCATATAGCGGCAGATTGCGCAACATTTTAAATCCGACATAAACAACAAAAACGGAAATTAAAATTTCAAATATTCTTTGCCTCGCCTTTTTAATAGTCAGCAAAAAAGAAGCCGCCAATACCGCCACTGACAATTTAAATATAAAAATTGATAAATTAAAACCCCCAAAACCGGCTAAAAAAGAAAGTGTCTGATTCTCAACTATGCTGTATCCATATTCATTTAGAATATTGAGGGGCAATAATGCGCCCTGAACTCCATTTGGATTTACAAGTGTCGCCGCAAGAGTTAAAAGCAAAACCGCAACAATCGTTTTTAGCCGAGTGTAATCTTTGTTGATCAAACGGTCCATCAGAAAAGCTGTGATCAAGAATGGGCCTATAAAAAAATAGATATGGAGGTTAACCCAAAACAACTGGGCTATCGGCAAAAACCATAGGTAAAAGTAGTTGCTGCTATATTTTGCCTTAAAAAGCGCGAATAAGAAAAATGCCAATATGGCAAAGCTGAACATCTCCGGCCGGACCTCTGTCCGTTGGATGAATATAAATATTGATAAAACAAAAGAGATTACAATTGGCCAGAAAGTTGCATGCTTTTTAGCAATAAAAAATAAGAGCAAAAAAGCAGCAAGAATCACAAAAACTTTAACCAAAATCAGTCCGATAAATCCGGCACAACTGAAGATACCAAAAAATATGACCTCGCTTAGCCAGTGGTGATTGATAAATGGGAAATCCGGCTCGGTGAAAGAGAATAGATTTGTCTTTGGAACCTCTTTTGTCTGCCAAATTATCTCCCCGACCTTTAAATGCCGGCCAATGTCCTGACCGATGGAGTCAAAATTATGGACTAAAAAACTCGCCAACAAAACAAACAGGAGGACGTAAATCAGCGTATTGATTTTGATCAACTTAAAATTCATAAATAAAGAGTGACTGGCCTATCCTTTTTACTGGTTGATACAAAGATGACCAATCCAAAGATGGATCGCTATAAAGCCGGCTCATGATCTTTGCCCTGACTATAAAATGACTGCTTACCGCATATGTACCTTTGGGTTCAGCCCACCAATTTTCTTTTCGGTATATTATATTCTTTTCTTTTCCTATTCCATAATAATCCAATGCCCTGTCTCCTTGCCGCCATACGTAAACAACCTTTGTTTTTGGATTTTCATCAATAAATTTTTTCAATCTTTTCAAATCCTGTCCCCAATCAATGTTTGAATCATCCATATATTTATAACCGTTATCGGAACCGCCGACAAATTCGTTAAAATATGCCAGTTGGTTGGGGTAAACTCTTATGGAAGAAAAGACATACCAAATAGATAGCATCGACAGAATTAAGAATTTAGAATTATGAATTATGGATTTGAAACTAATCTTATTTCCTAATTCGTAATTCGTAATTCTTGAAACAATCCCGCCGGAATAAACAGCCAAAAATGGATATATGGGGATAAGATACCTGACCCCTATGTTGTGGGCGCTCAAGGAGGTAGAAACCGCCAGAAACGCCACTGGTAGCAACAAGCTCATCTTATCTGCAAAAGTTATCTTGTGTTTTCTAAACCACGCCAAAGACCAAAATATAAACACCAAAAGGGGGATGGGGGTTTTTATCAAAAATCCCTCAATAAAATAATATCGCCAGCCACCTTCTTTAAAATTACCATTAAGATAGTTCAGATAATCCGGATTAGCATCTTCTGAATAAAGCAGTTTGAGCCCGTCTGAATAAAAATTCAAGTTCTTTGGAAAAAAGTAAATAGCCCAAAGAACAAGAAAACCAACAGCAAAAACTGGCAAAACTATTCTGACAAAATTACGCAGTTTTTGGTTTATGTTTCCGACGTTCAGTGTCTTAAATTCAGTTAAACATGCAAACAGAACAAACAACGGCGCAAGAAGCACGCCTGAAAACTTTGAGCCCAGAGCCATGCCCATAAAAACTCCGGCAAGAATCTGATTGACACCCGGTGTCCGTTGGACACCGGGTGTCGTTAATGACTTCCAAAAGTAATAACTGGAGATAAAAAAGAATACCGTAAGGCCGACATCGGTAGAAATGAGCTGAGCATGGCCGATAACTACCGGAATAAAAGCAAACAAAAACAAGCTGAATAAGCCCGCTTTTGTTCCAAACAACTCATCGGCCCACTTAAAAACATAGACCCCCAACAACAATACGAGGGAAATTATTACCAATCTGCCCCAAAGTACCAATTGGTCGGCGTTATTTGAAAATAAAAATTTATTTCCAAAGTTCCAAAAATCATTATTTAATATATATTGGTCACTTAGGTTTATTGACGGCTTTGAAAACAAAAAACCCGGCAAAGCGGTTAACATCCCGATAAAAGGCGTGCTGGATTTATCAAACTCTATTTCTATAGACTGAAGGTGAACAAACCCGACCGGAAGATGCACTTGCTCATCCATCGCTACACTAAATAAACGGGCGCCCAAAAAGGTCTGAATAAAAATTAGTAAAAGGAGAAGCGAAACCAAAAGCCACTTTATCATGGGAGCACTACAGTTGTTTTACCTGTACATTGTTTTTCAAACAATTTTACAGTGCCACCCGCAGCTACGAAATTGCCGTTGGCATCTACTAATCGCCCATACTGTATTTTGGCGGTAATGTCGTATGTTTTAGATTTAGGATTCTCCGGTAAAACAACCCCCAACAAACTTTCTCCGTTGGGAATAGGCATTCTGTTGATTATGTTCGGTCCCACAGAGATATTATCCTGCGGAGTTATTGTCCAAAATATATTTCTTGCCGGACTATCAATTCCCTTATAAATAAAGATGGCGTCTTGATTGTCGTAGGTATTGTGATTTAAAAACTTAAGCTCGCCCTTCAGTTCACATGAAGCATCGTCCAAAAGTAGTGACCAGGGAACCGACTCGCCTACAAAAGTTGTTTTGCCGTCACCGGTGGGAAGCGGAACTTTTGATACTACGGGCTTGAGAGATGGAGAAACCGATGTCTCCGGTGATACTGATGGCTCCGGAGAATTAAACACATTAGAAGACGTCCGAAGAATGTCCGATGTCCACACATAAAACCCGATAATAAATACGCCCACGATTAAGGTCGCCAACCAAATGATATTATTTTTAGACATGAAAATATTTTATTAGATTTAGCGCAAAAAGTCAAAAATACCTATAAAAAACGCCTTGAGCAGCCCACGGAAAGACGTCGCCGGGTTTGTTAATCCAATCTTAAACTTCGGAACAGCAGACGGAATAGATATGTAATCGGGGTCCTGTTCCGACTTGCGATAATGACCGTAAATATAGACCTTATATGTCTTGGCCGGATCCAAACTAAGACCATCGTAAATAAACGACTCTTCGGATTTTCCTTCCGGTATTTTTATCTGTTTGCCCCATAGAGGATTTTGGCCCGCCTCGTTGTCAGAAATAGAAATAAAATAATCCGGAACAGAATACACCGGCCAGCCGGTTGCTATACTCCACTTGAAAACGGGATAAACCTGAACTTTCTGCTGTTCGGCTGGACTCTTAATATCTATCGTGCTTAAAAACACCAGCTTGGCTTCCGATGATGGCGGAGTTTCCGATCCATCCTTATCTACCCCGGCAACATAAAAGCGATATTCGCCTTCCGAATATTTTGCCGGCGGTAAATAAGCAACCAGACCCCTTCCCCCGGGCGGAATCGTCCTTTGAATAAACCAGTATCCGCATTGGCCGGTCTCAAACATCATCCATTCTCCGTCAATATCTGCATCTTCACAGCCGGTAGAACGTACCTTCTCAAAATCAGCAATCTTATTGAAATAGGCATCGCCGGGTTTTTTTTCATATAATCTGAAATTCTCAATTTTATCCGCCTCTGTATCCGAATATTTAATGGTAATCCTCTGACCAATATGGCCATAGTCGGATGTAGCGCGAGATATAAGCCAATCGGCTCTTATGTAGTCCGGCGCAGGAAATTGTAGATTAACTTTTGCGGGAACGGGCGGAGTGGGAGAAATACTGGCTATCGGCACAAGCGAAGGAGTCGCTGTGCCCTCCGTAGCCTCTGGCGAAGGATGGGGCGAAACTGTTTCTAAAACAATGGGTTTCCCTTCTTCAATGGCTGTTATTTCTTTTTTAGGAACAATTTTTACATTTTGCCACTTAAAATTATTAAAATTAAACACCTCAATACTGCTTACCCAACTCCTGATGTTGTTATTTATCAAATAAACCTTAATATCGCCTTCAGCTCTCAATAAAACCCCATCCGTATATTTACCCGCGTTTGCAGTAAAAGAAAATACAAAAAATAAGACCAAAACAAGAACTGAAAAATGAACAAATTTAAACATACCCTAATAATATCAAATATTTAATCAAACCAAAACCCCCGAGCTTAACTCGGGGGTTTGGCTTCCAGTCAATCCCTTAGAAATCAGGATAACCGGATATAAACAGAAACTATTACCTGGTGAAGTTCGGACCGAATAACGGTACGCTTCTTAAGACACCGGCAGTAGAGGCTGTATCAGCGGCAGTGTCAGCTCCGGCGTAGTTACCTACCCAGTTGACCAAAGCGGTGTCATCTGCGGTTGTATCTCTCAATACAACCTGGAAGTAGTCACCGGCTTCTCCGTTTCCAGCTGGCTCATCATAAACTGATGTGCCATTAAGCTGGATTCTGAATGTCTTGGTCGAACCACCTTGGATTTCAATAATCTTGGATGAGAAATCCATGGAGTATGAGGCATCCCCGGAGGAATTACCATCATCGGTCAACGTGGCAGTGTCTATGATTTCACTGTTTGAGTCATCATAGGTAGTGACACTGGAATCTCCACCAGCATTACCGGATGACAGAATTTCAAACTTGATGGAACCAGAACCCGCAGCCACATTGTCAAATCTCAGGTTGGAGTCGGCAAGACCCATGGCCGTAACCGAGAATTTGAACACTGTCGGCGTACCACTCAAGCTATAAGGCGTAGGCACAGAAACCACTTCCAGTTTCGGAAATACCCTATAGACATACTGGTTGTTAGCACCGGCTGTTTCATCAATATTGGTAGATGCGCCATCAAGCACAGTACCGGAACCTTCTCCAACCGCTCGGAATCCATTGGCAGTGCTTCCATTGTACTTATCATCTAAGTCCAATGAGAAGAATACGGCCGAAGCTGCATCCTGTGTAGCGCCTTGAGCCTTGGTCTTCATGTTGGCGTTTACAGCAATGTCTAAGCTCGAATCCTGCGGCACATAAGGCCTGTTAACATCAGTACCCGACCAGTTAAAGTTAACGGAGGCAGCGCTTCCAAACGACTGTGTGGTCGTAAGAGGGCTACCGGCTTTGTTCTTGTAGGTCAAAACAACTTCATTAACATTTGCGGCAGCATCGTTGGCTTCATCAGCAGCAGGAGGAGCCATAAATGTCAATTTCTCAATGTATTGACCCTCATCCGTAGCGCTCAATCGGAATTTAGAGATTGGAGCGTTTTGCTGACCCCAGTAGATAGCTCCTTTTGACGGGCTGTCTGCTGAAGTAGCTATGGTCATTGAACCGCTATTCTTTACCGTCAACACATTGGTTGGAGCGGCAGCAGTGCCATTAACTTTGGCATTGCCGGCATTTACAGTGTTGGAATCAGAATCCAAGGATGTAACATCTCCGACCGCAGCGATATCAAAGGCGTATCCGTCACCGGCTGTACCGGAAGCGGTATTGTTGGACAAATCAACCCTGACCAACATTGTCTTTGATGTACCGGCTGGAATATTCCAGTTCAAATTACCAAAAGTCATCGTACCGGTATCGGCAGTACCCAACGAATTGTTGGTTACTTTGTTTGCACCAGCAATTAATATTCCCGTGGTGGCTTCATAAAGCTCAACATTGGAGATTGCGTTAGCAACTGAAGTTCCTGAATCGTTGCCATTTCCATCAACACCGGCAACAAATGTTCCGGCAACTTCATCGCTCGCATAGCCGGTAAGTTTGATTGTGGTTACATTTAATGCAGAGGCCTGGCCTGCAGCAAAAGTAATACCGACAGCATCAATATCCTGTGTTCCCCTGATTTTCGTCTGGTCGGAGGGATTACCTGCCAAACTCAAAGTCAATGCAGAAGAAGTAAGAGTGATGTTGGCACCGGAAATATCAGCTCGGGGAACAATATCCGCAGCAGCAACTGCCGTGTTGGTTCCCGAGTATTTCATTACGGTTACACCGGCATCGTCGCTGTAGTCATCAAGAACGACTTTGACAATAGAACCCGACTGCGTGAGTGTACCGTCTAAGCTGGTATCAAAGTCAGCAGTAACCTTTAAGTTAAGGGTCTGTCCGGCAAATAGGTCAAAGGTGTCGGTAAATGTTTCCTGAGCACCCGCTACGCTATCCGGGCAGCTTCCGGAATCATCGACATCATCAAATGCCGTTCCGTCTTTCGGACCCATAATGACGGTATTGGTGTCTTCGTTCCATACTTTGAAATCAGTGAGGTCGTCCCACAAAGATTCATCAGAAGCGGTATCGAAGGCTCCATTACCAGTCGTGTCAACACAAAGGGTAAACTCTGTCTTTTTGACTTCAATGTTGGCGGCAGCAGTCATTGCATATCTCAACAAAGTGACATCGGTTGCCTGAGTACCAACAGTAGTGGCAGAGGGACCATTGAACACTAATGTCAACGCTCCGCCCTGCAAGGTCAAATCGGTTCGGTCAGTGGTTTCATCCAACTCGGAGTTGGTTATAGCCATACCTTGGCCATATTGATCGCCAATCGCCAAAATGTCGGTAGAATACTCAAAGAATAAATTGATTGTCTCATCCTTTTTACCGGCTACATCTCCATAAACACTAAAGATGGCATTGCCTCCTTTGGCAATATTGTAACCGGAACCAAGATCAAACACGGCATAACCGCCGCTGGTCATAGTACCTGACCATTCACTTGATCCGACATTTGTCTTCAACTTAAGATTGGTAATATCAGAATATTTAACAGTTCCGTCATTTATCATTGTCAATCTCTTAACGCTGGCCGCTTCAGTGTTGGCTGTTAACTTGAATTCAGATAACAACGCGCCTTTCTGGCCAACAGTCGGGTTGAACAATGAACCGGAACGGGTAACTGTTACTCCGCCGGATGAAGCGCCGGAGATGGCAAAGTTGTTGCCATTTATAGGCACTCCGCCCACTGTCGAACCTCCTGCCGCGGTAACACCTGTTAGTGAGAAGTAGTTGACATTACCGGCTCCTCCAGTGCTCATGTCAGCAACAACTGAAAGGTCTTTGGTACCGTTTACGGCAACATTCAATAAGAATGTGGCCTCGCCGGATGACGTTGAAAGCGACTTACCAGAAACCAATCTCGTGGCTCCATCATAAACATAAACATCTCCAAAGTCGCCAGTAGTACCTGCGCCCAATCTCTTAACGGTCATGGTGTTAACTGTGCCAGAACCGCTAACTCGAACTCTCAACATTTCAACTCCAACAGCATTGTTGGTAATGGTCTGGGCTGCCGGATTGCCGGGAGCCAAGCTTACCGACAAAGGACCTGTAGGGGTTGGGGTTGTACCAGGAACTCGAGAGTAGCTCGGAACCTGATTTACAGAAGTGTAGTTGGAACCAAGCGTGTACAGATTGAATTCAGCCTGGTTGATAACGAAAACTTTTTTGAAGAAGTTAGCATCATCAGCAACAGCCTGCGCGCCCGAGGTGTTAACCCAGTGCAATACGCTGGTGTCTTCTCCTGTTGATTCAATTCCGTAAACTTTCTCTGTTCCGTCAACTCGGAATAAACCGGAAGTTCCAAATGCATCTCTGGTTGCAGGCGATACATTTTTAACAGCGGAAAATCCTCCAAGGTGACCATACAAATTGAAAATCTGCGGATTCAAGAATAACCTCTTGTATCCCCAGTCATTTACGATATATACATCCGGATCGTCAGAACCGGCTGCGCTGATCGTGTCGCCTTCTTTTAGACCGTAGTCCGAAGGGGCAACTGCAAAAGCTGTTAAGGACAATACGCCCGAAAGGGACAATACTGTCGCAGCAGCTGTAAGGACCGCGGCGGTTTTTATCAAACCGACACGATTGCCTTTTAATAAATTCGACATTTTAATTTTTTAATTGCTGAACTGATACCGTGCTACCTCTCGTTTTTTTACGGGGATAGTCAACCGGCAACAGAACAGATTTTAATAACACTGATAACTCGACTGACTGACCACAATAATTCTAAGGTCCGCCTATTTCGACCTGGCAAACATTAAAAGTGGTTTACAACTTAAAACTTAATTCATTTCTAATTCAATAGCATCAATTTTTTCTTGCTGTCCTGATTGTCAATGTCCTTTCATTGGACTGCCTGCCCTTACAACTTGCCATGAGTTGCAAAGGCAGAAAGTCCTACAGAGTTACCGCTTTATGTCGCCGTTATCACGGCGACGCGGGAAGCCCACTCTGCGAATATTAACCTAAAAAACGACCTGAAATTAGATCGATTATGATTCTGTTCTGATTACTGAATTCTTCATATTTAATGCTGTTTACCGGCCTATATTGCCTAACAATACTACTCGAAATACATTTAATAGTCAATGGCGGTAAACCATGACTTCACTATCAATTATAAAGGTTATCTTATGACCCGCAATAGGTCAAATTGTGGATAATTACTGGACTGAATTGTTGTCGGATGTCCAGAGGACATCCGACAACGTTAATATCGTTATTTTATAAGCACAACCCTGCCCCCATACCCCCAAATAATGCCGTTTTCAGTCAAAACCGGGGAGATATTGGAATTAATGCCGGTTGATATGTGCCACCTCTCATGTCCATCCGAATCAACGCTGTAGATATGGCCTGATTGGGTTGAGAAGTAAGCATTGTCGTTTTTGTCTACCGCGATCTGCTGGTTAATTCTCCCCTCTGCTTGAAAAAACCAGTTAATCGCAAGGTTTGATTTGTTTAGCGAGAAAAGTTTTGAACCGGAAGCGGGATTGGCCCAGCTGAAATCAAGACCGACAAGAAGATTAGTCGGGGTAATTGAAACCATCGTCGCTCCGGAACCGTTGCTGACCGGATCAATTACGGTCGTATTTAAAACGGAACCGCCGGATGGAATGACGAACATCCTGAAGCCAAAAGAAGTAGCGCCGTCATGGCCGACGGCCGAATATGTTTTGCCGGTTGTTTTGTCATAAGACGGATTGGACTGCGTACTGCCATTGGCGCCGGCATAAGCCAAATCCCAGAGTTGAGTCCCGTCTGCTGAATATCCCGTAAAGAATTGATTGCCGCTTACCCGCCTCGCCGCAATAATATTGCCATTATCAAGAACGACCGGCGCGAAACCGCTTAAACCGGAACCGCTGATGGCGGTCTTGACCGAACCATCGGCGGTATTTAAAACAGTGAGTTTGTTCTGAGCTCCGCTTGAATATGTGAAATGCGGCTCGCCTTTTGAAGATACGGTAATATAATTAACCCTGCTGGCATCATCATACGTCCACTTCTCCGTGCCGTCAGAGTTCAGAGCGGTAAGGGGCACGCCTCCGTCATTAATTTTTCCGAAATAAACCGTTCCGTCGGACAGAACGGCAGGAGTTCCGATGCTGACATTAGTGCCATGTTCCCATTGTTTTGCGCCGTCTTTGTTGAGTTTAATCAGTTTGTGAGACGAGCCGTCCGTAGCGCCGAAATAAGTATTGCTGTCGCCGTCAGCGACCGGCTGGCCGACGATGCCGACGGCATTAAATCCCCAGCTTATGGTTGCTCCGACACCCGGCCCGGTAACATTAACCGTAAAAGACGTATGATATTGGTCTTTTCCGGGCATCGACCAAGCGTTGGCGTCTATGGCAGCCGGGAAACTGACCGTGGCAACATTGGACTGTGGACTAACGACATCCGATGTCGTTGTGTTGATAACTTTAGTTTTCAAGGCAAAATATAGCGTCTGGCCATATTCGTGGGCGACATCAAAAGAGGCGCTTTCAGACGCCCCTTTTTCCCCTACGCTCGGCAAACTTGAACTGGCTACTTGCGAGGCAGCAGACCACCAACTCGTGCTTGCGGCTTCGCTAAAGACGACTGTTGAATAGCGCAAATCATAGCTCAAGCTGGCTGTGTTGTAGCTACCCGGATTCGGCGCCGACCATAGAACGGTAAGCGGTGAGTTAACGGTGGCAACAAGGTTGGTGACGGCAGAAGGATTTTGGACAACAGCATTTGCGCTGTTCTGGGATTTAGGAGTCGGTTGAGCGGTAATCCATCCGCTTTGCATTCTTTGAGCGGTTTCTTTGGTGTCATTATTGCCGATAATTTCGTCGTTTCCGTTTATTTTCCATTGATTTGAGCCGTCAATTTGGTTAATTATGGTTCCGGCAATATCTTTCAAGACAAGATGTTCCCCGCCATTGCCCAACGCGCCGGTGTATATTTGATCCGCATGAACACTGGACAAAGTTCCATCGCTTGTTCTTTCCAATAGGAAAAATCCTAATGGACTTATGCTGCCGGAAAATGTGATATCTGGCGTCTCGTCTTGAGCTTTCAGGGTCCATCCGGTTAAGTTAATCGTCTGATTGGTGGTGTTATAGAGTTCTATCCATTCATCATTCGCGGACGAAGCTGTCCCCATCCAGGTAATCTCGTTTATGAGGACGTCGCCAAGATTGGCCGTGTCACCATCCGGTTCTGGCGATGGTGACGGAGTAGGTGAAGGTGTCACCGACGGCGACGATGTCGGAGTCGGAGTTGGCGTTGGCGCGCTTGAAGAAGAACCACCTCCGCTACCCATTGAAACAACAATCTGAACTGCTGCGCTATTCTTAGCCTTTGGCGTTCCAAATACCAAGCCCCCCCCCGTGGCATCTTTATTTACCGGTGTTCCGGAAAAATTTTTCCAATTTGAGTCGATATTTCCGGCTTTCATCGGGTCTATTCTCTCCATTGAATTTTTTGAGTTTGAGTCGCCGAAATACCACGCCTCTCCCGCGCCACCAACCACATCTACAGCGGTCCCCGCGCTATCAAACAATCTCACCATTTCACCCGTATTGTTTAGCCCTCCTTGGCCGAAGCTTACAGCCAAATCAGCCATTATATCGCTCACGGTATTATCGTCCGTTCTCTCAATGAGAAAGTAAGAATTGGCCTGAATTATCGTCCCCTCCTGGAAAATAATGTCCGGCGAATCATCGCTTGAAACCAACTGCCAGCTGGATATATCTATCGGGCTATTTTCCGTGTTGTATAATTCCAGCCATTCATCCGTCGCCGAGGCCTCGGTTCCAGCCCAGGCAATCTCGTTGATGACCACCCTTCCGGATTTCTTTGCTGTGGATGTGATTGGTGTAGTTGATGGCTTTGGTGTCGGTACCGGTGTTTTTGATGGTGATGGGGTTGGTGACACAATGGTGACATTGGTGACAGGTGTCTTTGTCACCAATGGTGTTGGTGACACTCGTTGGTTTGTCACCTTCGGTGTTGGTGTCACCCCACTGTCACCATTGACATCGGATGGCGCTTCGCCATCCGATGTCGTTAATGTCTGGTCTCCCATTCCAATTAAACCAAACAACTGCGCCCATAAACTCGGCTTTTTCTGCTCCACCTTAGCCAAATACTCCTGCCGAGCCGCCTCCGCCTCATCCAAAAACAACCTCAATGCCCCCGCTCCGTTAACAACAACTTCCTTGGACAACCTGTCCCAATACCCGTCGAGGATTGTGGAGCCTATTTCTTCGTTTTTTAAAGTGATGGCATCAATTTTAAGTTTATTTTTATTTAAGCTAGTTTTTACAAATGCTAGTTTAAATTCCTGTTCATCTTCATCTTTGCCCACTAAAAACAATCTCTCATCGCCATTTATATTAAATTTTCGGGAAATTTTTGTATTGGGTTTGGCGTAGACTTCATTAGAAATTGTATCCTTACTAAAGAAATTACCATTTGAATACATAGCTATTTTATCAAAATATTCTCCTAAATTAGGTAGAATTACCGGTTTCAATCCTTCTTTTTTAAGTTCCGGAGCAATGTTAAAATTGCCGGGATTCCATTTTGCCATTTCATGTTCATACGGACTGCCAAACGTGCCTACCGGCGGGTGAGGGTCATTTCTTGTATGGTCAGGCACTCCGGCATCTTCCAGAAGATGCAATAGATGCCCAAATCCAATCATGGCTCTTTGCCTGTTTCCTTGGGCGTAGTCATCCATTGCTCTTGGGTATGAGAAATCGTCAGCGCTTTTAAATAATCCTGCCGATTCGGCAATGCTGTTGTTGGACAGAGCCAAATTTGATTGGCCGCCGGAACTTATCGCCCATTGTTTTGACGTGGGAAATCCATACACGCCTATGTTGTGAACCGGGTCATAGAAATGACTCATCGGTCTTATGCTATGGTCTTCGTCAATAGAACCCTTAATTATCCAAGTTTTATCTTGATTACTTAGTTTTTGAGGAAAATTAAGATTGTAAAAATCAACAATTTCATCGGTTAATGCCGGGTGGGTAAATTCCTGATCATAAGCTGATGTTTTGGTAATGAAAAGGGCGCTAATAAGCGCCCCTCCTACTATTAAGTTTTTGATTCGTTTATGTCTCATAACAAAGTTATTTTCCAAATTTTTGTATAGATATTGAGCTCTAATTCTGTTTCATTGGTATAGTTACCAGCAGGAACTTTAATTTTTTCACCCTCAAAATCAGCCGTGGTATCTTTTTCGACTAAAACTTTGTACTGAAAATCGACTATATTTCCATGGTCTTTTCTAACCCAAGTTTTCTTAATATTCTCTAACTCATTAACAAAATTAGCCAATAGCTTCTGGGTTTTGTATTGATCAAGTGTTTTCTTCCATTTTTCTTGTTCATCCACCACAAAATACTTACTCGCCAAGGTCGTATCTCCTTTGCGCAAAGCGTCCAGGAACATATCATAAGTTTCCTCCGGGGTTTTGCCGCCGTAAGTATCCTCGCGGTAAGGTTTTTCCCACTGGGCCTGGAGCCGTTTTGCCTCCCAATCAGACCGGATGTTGTTGAGGTATGAATTGACATGCGGCATGCCGTTTTCAATAAACCACAAAATTCCTCCGGCAAGCAGAACCAAAAAGAGCACTCCGTACCAGCTCTTTAATTTAATTAAAAACTTATTCAAAGTAAATTAATTTTATAACCTAACCGGATGAGAGTAAATGCCTTTGAACTGCCGCGAAATTAGAAGGTCCGATAGATTAAGGAGGGATTTATAATCTATCGCGTCCAATTCGCGCAGCAGATCAAAAGAATCTACTCTATTTTCTTTTTCTATTTATTTCCTATTTTTATTTACTTCCTTATTTATCAAACCAATTTTTATCTGTCAACATTATAATTCCGCCACCTTGTGGATAACCTGTTGACTAACGACACGGCGTGTCGTACATTTTAAACTATGGAAATTTACCATGTTCTAAATCGAGGCGTAGACAAAAGAATAATATTTGAAGACAAACAGGACTATTTCAGGTTTATACATGACCTTTATGAGTTCAATGACCAGGAACGAGTTGAAACTACTTTCCGCGACTTTCGTGATTACGGCGCTGATGGCAAAATTGCCAAAATTAATAGAGGGGCAAGAAAGTT
This sequence comes from Candidatus Yanofskybacteria bacterium RIFCSPHIGHO2_01_FULL_43_32, assembly GCA_001794125.1. Classification (GTDB taxonomy): domain Bacteria; phylum Patescibacteriota; class Minisyncoccia; order 2-02-FULL-40-12; family GWA2-44-9; genus 2-01-FULL-41-26. The sequence goes on along the minus strand of MGJF01000012.1, from coordinate 4,781 downwards.
ATTAGTTGATATTTTGGCGTTCTGTTTGATGCCCAACCATTATCACCTCATGCTTTCTCCAAGAATAGAGAATGGAATTTCTATATTTATGCAAAAATTAAATATGGGGTATGCAAAATACTTTAACCAAAAAAATAAAAGAGTCGGTGTCTTGTTCCAAGGACCTTACAAAAAAATACCGGTAACCAACGAAACTCATTTTTTGCATTTGCCTTTCTATATTCACTTTAATCCTCTAGATTTATCTTTTCCGGAATGGAGGGAGAACAAAATATCTAACCCCGAGGGAGCATTAAATTTTTTAAAACCCTATCGATGGAGCAGCCACTTGGACTACTTGGGAATCAAAAACTTCCCATCTATTTTGAACATGAAACACTTAAAAGAAATTTTAGGAAACGAACAAGATTACCAAAAACTAATAGAAAATTATATTAAAGACATCCAAATAGATAAGGAGGTAACCTTAGAATAGGGCCGAGTTATCAACAGTTTTCAATGACCGACACGGCGTGTCGGTCATAAGTTTATTTAGATTTGCGAATAAAGAGATTAGCAAGGTGGAGGAAGTCGAAAGTGGATAACCGATTTCGTAAGTCGGTTATCGGGAAAATAAACTTTTGATCAACTCCTTCACTATTTCCCACAACGACATTTCTCCGTTTATGATAACAGCTATTATCATTAAAATATCAACGATATGGCTCATCGTAAAAATAACAACTACCAACCACACGCTCCAAAATATGGACTTTCTAAGTAGTTTTCGATTAAAATTTTCATTAGGATTTATCATTCCTGATTCTTTAAAACTATTACTTTTATCATAACGACCTTTGAGACTATTATACTAACTTATTCTTTCTGACGAGAGGGTTGGCGAGGTGGCTTTGAAATCACTAAATAACCGAGTAGTAGACGCCGTTGTCTTTGGCGAATTTGCGGACCATTCCTTCAAAGGTTAGTTCTTTTAAGTTTCTCTTTACTGTCCTTTCGGATAGTAAATTGAATTCTTCAATTATCTCTTTAGTGCGGGAATTGGGAGAACGCTTGATAAAATTAAATATCCTTTCTTTATTGGAACTCTCTTTTAAATTTCTTGGCTGAATATTTTTAAAAACAGGGGTGGCGGCGGCCGGCTTGTTCTCTTTTGGTTTGGGCGCCAGCTGAACCGACTGATGACGCAGTCTGACCAGATTGAGTTTAAAATCCAGCAAATTCCGGCGGGCATAAAGGAGGGGAGCGGTTGACGCGGATTTGGAATGTTCCAGATAATCCAGAAATTCCAGCAAATTATCAATCATGTTTTTAAATTCAACAAAGTACACATTATGCGACGTACTCTCTGTTTCCTCTCTTTTTGAATTGAATAATTTAATATAACCGGCAATGAATCCGGATGTTTTGTCATATAATTTCTGGGCCAAAAACTTGTCTTTCAGTCCGGCAAAAAGCTTTACCAGAAATATTACGGAATTTATAAAATTTTTTAAGCTCTCCTCTTCCATAGGAGATATGTTAGATTAACCCGACAATAATATCAACCCTCGCTCACTTAAAAAGTTCTCTGGCCCTATCCCAAAATTCGGGACGGCCGTTCTGTTTCATCCAGTACCACCATTCAGCGCCCCATAGATAAAAAGTGTCGAATCCCGTCTTAGATGAGAAATTTATCATCTCATTGAATTTATCAATCCCCATTCTTTGGAGCTGAATATCAAGAGGAGTATCAATTATGGGCTGAAGCAGCCACGGCTCGGCAGAAAGCTCGATTACCATCGATGGTTTTGTTCCGTATATCAAATGGACCAAAGAATGTTTTATCCTGAAGAAGGCGGGCGTTATCGGATATCGGATGGGTCCCAAAAAATTTCTCCACCAAACATATAAATATATACTGGTTCCGAAAACGTCGCCTTTCCGATATGCCTGATGCCACGTTCCAAATTCACCGCTGTCGGTTATTATAACTTGCCGGGAAGAATCCAGCTTGTGAACTAAATCAATTTCTTCTTTCAAAAAATCATCAAGCCCCGCCGAATATTGCCCGCATAAAGACCGGCTGAAAAAAACAAGAAAAACTTCGTTTTCCACTTGCCAGTATCCAACGGCCGGCGATTTCTTGTAGCGGTTCACGACAGTTTCAATATACTCTAAAAGTTTAACCCTCTGTTGATCAAGCGGTAATTTCGCCGCCCAGTCCGGAGTGTGGCATTCCGGCCAGCCGGGCAGGCGCCGGCCGACAGCCAGTATTACGGAGGAGTTTCTTTTTTCGGCTTCTTTAATTTGAAAATCGAGCTCAGAAAAATTATAGACGCCGTCCTTCGGTTCGGTAAGAGGCCAGTGAGCGGTAAGCCGAAGACGCCTCACCTTTAAATCGTCCAGAATAGCCAAGTATGTTTTCTTCCAATCAAGCTTCAGTTCATCGGAATGAAAGCGACTGAAAGAAACACCGTATACAAATTCTGTTTTATTAGAATAAAGATCCCAAGACAATACCCAAAGAAACGCCGCAACGACAACTAAAATCAACAATATCCTGTATTTTATTTTCATTGTTTAAACAACATTAAAAAACCGAGACCTATTAAAACCACGCCAAGAAATTTTACCAAAAGAATTTTGCCATTAATGTTCTCTGATACACCCGGGATTCTTTGCCTAAAAATTAAGGCCAAAATAAATACAAAAACAAACTGGGCGCTCAAGAGGGTGCTAACCACGGAAACATTTCCTAATTTAATCGAAATATAAAGAAGCAGAAAACCTATTCCGGCAATAATTTTATTTACAAGAAACACAGACCTTGAAGAGCGGGAGGTGTTTTTCAAAGACAAAAACATTTCTTTGCGGGCAAAAGGATGAATTAAGGTCAGAAAAGCCATGCCGACAAGACCCATTCTTGTCCAAAAAAAACCATTCAAAAAATCGGAGTGGTTGAAGGTCCACTTTAGAAGAACCGTGGAAACACCAAAGGCAACTCCCGACATTAAGGCCTCCGGCCAAACACCTTTACCGGTTTTTCCGATTAACAAAATACCCGCCACCATAAAAACAAGGGCAACAATATCCGGACCCAAAAAAGAACTTCTTAGTATCAATGCGGAGAAAATATAAGTAAATATAACGCCCAGGACGCCGACTTTCGTGGAAGCAACCGATATGTCTGTTTTTTTAATGGCTTTGTACAGAAACAACAGAGCAAAGAAAAACGCCGCTCCGGACGCGAAAGAAATTAAAAAGTAAAAAAAATTCACCCAGTAAACACCGAAGGGCAGCAAAACGATAGACGCAAAACTCAACATACCCACCCAAAAAGCATAAGAAATCGGCCGAAGAATCGGTGCGGAAAGAAGATATTTGTCTATAATAAACGCTACAGCATTTAAGGCGTAAGCGGCAATTGCAAGATAAAGCCAAAGCATGAAAAAATTACTAATTTTTAATCATTAATTCCTGCCTGCCGGCAGGCAGGTCTAATTGATTCGCCTTACATATTTTAGCATATTCCAAAGCCGAAGGACGAATTTTTCTTTCAAAAGTCGCATAGTCAATCTCTACCAACCCAAATCGCGGCTTAAATCCGCGCGCCCACTCAAAATTATCCAAAAGCGACCAATACAAATACCCGCGGACATCGGCGCCGTCATGAACAGCCTGCCAAACCCAACGAAGATGCTCTTTAATGAATCTTCCTCTCAACTCATCCTTGCTATCGGCAATCCCGTTTTCAATCACATAAATTGGTTTTTTGAATTTTTTGAGTTCCATCAGACGATAGTAGATACCTTTGGGGTAGGTTTCCCAGCCCATTTCAGACATCCAGTCCTGTTTGGGCAAAACCCGGTAGCTTCCGGGAACCCGGCGGTCCACATGATAGTAGTTCAGGCCCAAAAAATCATAGTAGGGAAGGGCTTTGTCCCAAAAATAAAGATTTCTTTGATAGTTATAGAGCTTGCCTATCATCTTTTCATGCCATAGATTGCCGAGAGCGCTAAAAGCATTATTCTCAACAAGTCCTACCTCTACATTGTGCGACGTGGGGTTGTTCAGTCCGAGAGTACTCTGCGGAACAGTATAAATTTCCTTGATTGTCCGATAGGCGAGTGCTTGCGCTTTAATAAAATTTTTACGGACTTTTATATATTCAAAAATATTTCTGTGTTGCGGCGGCCATTGCCCGTTCAGGTAAGCAAAGCCAGAATAGATGCTTGCGGCCTCATTAAAAGTTATCCACAACCCTACCCTATCTTTCAAGTTATCCACAACATATTTTACGTAACGTGTAAAGATTTCCGGGCTATCAACGTTTAGGAACCCTCCTTTTTCCGCAAACCAAACGGGATTTGTGAAGTGCCAAAGTTGAACTATTGGTTCTATCCCCCGTTCCCTCAATGCCTTGACTACATTGACATAGTGATGCATAGCTTCATGGTCAAATCTCCCCTCCTTCGGCTCTATGCGCGACCATTCGATAGAAAAACGATGGATGTTTTGATTTAATTTTTTGGCAATATCAAAATCCTCTTCGTAGCGGTTATAGCTGTCGCAGGCTTTTCCGGAACGGAATTCCGGAGGCCTGGATTTTTCCCACTCGGACCAATCGTTATGATTATTACCTTCTATTTGATGGGCCGATGTGGCGCTCCCCCACTTGAACCCTTCGGGAAATATGTAAGACATTATATCCATTTTATCATTTTAGAAGCTAAAGAATAGACCGAGTCCGAGGAACGACGACGAAGATATAGATTGTTCTATATTGAGGAGGAGAGACAATG
>MGJF01000011.1 GCA_001794125.1 Candidatus Yanofskybacteria bacterium RIFCSPHIGHO2_01_FULL_43_32 | reverse complement strand
GCTCTCACACCCCCTACCCGTCATAGCCTTGGTGGGCCGTTACCCCGCCAACAAGCTGATAGGACCTAGGCCGCTTCCGAAGCGTCGGGCCAGACATTGTGTCCATTTTATCGTTTTAGAAGCTAAATAATAAATCGAGTCCACGAAACGACGACGAAGGCGTAGATATTCTACGCTGAGGAGGAGAGACAAAGGAATCGTTTATTATTTAGCTTCCCGATTGGGCGGGCTAATTTTAATCATATTCTTTGTTGCTCGTCTTCGCAGTAGAATCATCTACAGCTTCCTCCTCGTGTCGCGAATCTGATTAAAATTCGCTCCGCTAAAAAGATAAAATGGGCACAATGTCTGGCCAAACTTTACTCTTACGAGACCATCGGGAATTAGTCCGCCTTTCGGCGAATTATGCCCGACTTCGGAGTACGTACCAAGGTGTTACTAACTCGTTCGCCACTATGCAAAATATTGCTATCTTGCATCGTTCGACTTGCATGACTTATCCGTGCCGCCAGCGTTCATCCTGAGCCAGAATCAAACTCTCTTAATAGAATCTATAAGCCGAAGCTTATAGAAGAATTCACTGGTTAAACTGTACAAAATTGGGAAAGTGCTTTGGTTCTTATTTAATAGCAGAACCACGATTATCCAGCAAGCCGGACAATCGTGGTTATACAACCCGTAAGCGTAGCGAACGGAGCAGTCGCCGTATGACGACAATTCGTATTCTATTTTAATTGTCACTACATATTACTATCTATATTATTCCCTTTCAATTTTAATGTCAACTCCGGTTATTTAGAATTTTTTGCACGCCATTCTTCAATCTTTTTGTGGTTTCCGGAAAGTAAAACTATAGGCACTCGAAGTTTCTTCGTCCTGAGCTTGCCGAAGGATTTTTCCTTAATCTCAAATACCTCCGGACGGGTATAGTGAGGATGCTCTTTGGCTGTGTTTTTGGTAAAGCTTTCATTTTTTACGGATTCTTCTTTGGCCACCACTCCCGGAATTAACCTCGATACAGCTTCAACAATTACCATTGCAGGCACTTCGCCTCCAAATAGAACATAATTTCCGATAGAAATTTCCTCATCGGCAACGTATGTGGCAACTCTTTCATCTACGCCTTCATATCGCCCGCAAATAAAAATTATTTGGTCGTATTTGGAAAGCCGGGCCGCTTTTTTCTGATCAAATGTTTTTCCCTTCGCCGAGAGCAAAACAACCCTTGTTTTGCTCCGGCGACCCTGAGCTTGCCGAAGGGTGAGCGACTTAACTGCTCTGAAAATTGGTTCAATCTTGAGCACCATTCCCGCTCCCCCGCCATATGGCCGACCGTCTACGGTCTTGTGATTATCGTCAGTCCATTTTCTTAAATTATGAGTATTAATTTTTATCAGTTTTTTCTTCTGCGCCCGCGCCAACAAGCTTTCTTTCAGAAAGCTGTTAAAGATATTTGGAAATATAGTTATAATATCTATTTTCATAAAAAGAGACAGGCCTTGTGGCCTGTCCGATGCTTACTTTTTTCGGCGACTCTTCGGCCGAATAGGACGAGAACGTCTCTGGCCTGACCCAACCTTACAATCGTAACATTCTCGAACCTTCCCACAGGATTCACAAGCCCCAAGGGAAGTGAACATGTGTGGACACAAGGCCATATGGGGATGACACTTCTTGCAAAGAAACATGTCGCACCTCCAGTTTCGGTACCGTATTACCATACCACAAATCAAAACAGCTCGCAAGTCTACCTTGAACCCCGCTTACCAATTACCAGCAATCGACCAAGCAACCAGCGGAGGGGGGCACTTTTTACAAAATTAGTAAATTTTTAAAAAGGCGTCTCCCTCCGTATGCGTAGAGGTTGTGTGAACTATTCTTTATAGACGCTACCCCCGCACCAAGCTTATCCGCTGACCGCCATTCAGAAAGGGGGCGGGCTTGGTGCGGGGTAAGCAATGGTCATTGTGCTCGCTAAAATAAAAATTCCGGCAATTGCCGGAATTTTTATTTTGCTGTGCGCAAACCATTGCTTACAGATTTCCTAATTCTCCCATAACATCATCCACATTCTTGGTCTTGCCTTGAGGGGCAACTCTTCCGCCTTCCGGTTCCTCAATCTTGAGGTTCACTCTGGCATTGTTTCTCATTCCGACAATTCTTGCCAAAGTTCTGACGGCCTTAGCGGTTGAACCGCTTCTTCCGATGAGCAATCCCATATCTTCCCGGGCTACTTTCACAGTAAGCAAGACACCGAGTTCATCAACGGTCCTGTCTACCTTTACGGCATCGGGGTTGTTAACGATTTCCTTAATTATAAATTCTACAAAATCTCTATCTTTATCTTGTGCCATATTTGTCTATGAGGCGTAGCCGAATAGCTACAAATATGAGCATCCGCCGAAGCTTTAGCGTAGGCGGATAGCCCTCCTCATTTTAAATATTCTTATTTTAACTGAATTTCGACCAACCCATCTTTCGGGCTTAATTTACTTTATATATTACTCTAAATCATCAAATTTGTCAAACAAAAAGCCCCGCACTAGCGGAGCTAAAATTGTTTCAAAACCTTCTCTCGTTTTTTATTCTATTAAATTCTTCGTCCAAAGAATCCCAAATTGCACCACTTTTTATATGATTGTAGAGCCTATTTATTGTTTCAGAAGACAAGTGTTTAACCATATCTCTGGTTGAAGATAGATTTGTCTCATGCCTGGATCCACCGAATAATCCAGATGTGTAATAAAGCATCTTAATTTTTGAAATCTTCGGCCATATAGAGACATAAACGACCTCTCTCCTGTTGTGGCTAAAAACATGTCCCGTAAAATAGGAGAATATATTATAAAATTCGAGAGATCCAATATTATATTGTGACCATCCCTCTACTAAAGAAGTCAACTTAGATACCAATTCATTATTGCTGAATATCTTATTATTAATCCATTGAATTATAATTTCAGCATTAATTACTTCCTCGGGCCTACTCTTGAACCACTCTTCCCATCTTTCTTGTTTTCTCTTCTCTGATAGCAAGCGCTCTTCATATTCTGTTCTTTGTTCCTGATTTCTTTTTTCAGTTTTTCTTTTACTTTCCTCCAGAGATTCTATGGCGCTATCTAATTTATTTAGCAAGTAGTCGGGAGTATCGATATTTTTTGCCATTCTCTTCTCCTCTCCAACTAAAACATCCGCACCATGCGGATGTTTTGTGAGTACAGACCTAAACAACAGAAACACTATCTTTCCCCGCACAGGGCTGGAGGCACCTTATCTCGCCAAAGGCGGACAGGTTGTCGGAGCGTCATCGGGCCAGAACCCTCGGCTCACTCTTGATAATATTCTATTGTTTAGGTACGGATTTAAAAATAGCAAATGGTGTACAGTTTGTCAAACCACGATATTTGTCAATCTATAATTTCGTCTGCTTTAACCAGGTGGTAAATAGGAGCCCCGACAGATAATTTTTTATCGGAACGCGTCACAACAACATAGCATCCGGACACCTTCGCGGATGTTTTGTTAATTTGTCTTATTATTTTCTTTAAGCTTGTACCATAGGTACACACATCATCAACAACCGCAACTTTATCGTTTTTATTAGGCGCATAACCCTCAATAATTTTACCGAGCCCATGAGCCCTAACCCCATCACGCACCATAATAAGAGGCAGGTTTAATTTTAAAGATACAGCCGTTGCCAACGGAACACCGCCAAAACCAATCGATGCAACACATGTCGCCTTACCCTTAATCTTATCGGACAAGAGTGATGCAATATATGAAAAAAGTTGCGGATTACCCGCAACTTTTTTCATGTCAAAATAATAGTTTGATGATTTACCGCTGGTTAAAATAAAGTCGCCCCGATTAACAACACCCTCTTTTTTGAGTGCTTCAATGAGCCGTTTCATACCACAACATTTACTAATCTATCTTTGATATAAATAAATTTCTTAATTTCCTTGCCGGCAAGATGTTTTTTTACATTTTCATTGTCCAAAACAATCCTTTTTACATCTTCTTCGGATAATCCCTTTGTGATTTTAAGCACTTCCCGCTTTACCCCGTTTATTTGAATGACCAGTTCAATCGGTTCATCTGACAACAATGCCTCATTGTATTTGGGCCATTTTTCCAAATGAATGGATTTTTTATTTTTCAACACAGTTTGCCACAATTCCTCGGCGATATGCGGAGCAAAAGGCGCAAGAAGTTTGAGGAAAGTTCCGTATTGTTTTTTCGTGAGCCATTTGTCTTCAATGGCATTAAGCAGCTTCATCAGCCCGCTTACTCCGGTATTAAACTTCAAATCCTTAATATCGTCCCCTATTTCTTTGGTGAATTTATTCAATATTTTATCAACTTCTTTGTCTGCCGTTTTTGGCTCCACAGGTTCACCTATAAAATTCCAAACTCGGTTCAGAAATCTAAAAATACCGACTAATCCCTCTGCGCTCCAGATAATATTTTGGTCGTAAGGCCCAGCAAATGCCAAGTACATCCTAACCGAATCTGCTCCATATTTAGAAACCTCTTTATCGGGGTCAGTGGCATTTCCTTTTGATTTAGACATTTTCTGGCCGGTTAAGTCGAGAATCACTCCATGATTTCTGCGAGCCAAATACGGTTCTGAAAAATCCAAACAACCCAAATCATAGAGGGCTTTGGTAATAAATCTCGAATAAAGGAGGTGCATTGTATTGTGCTCCGCTCCTCCGATATATAGAGGCACTGGCAGCCATGATTTTAACTTTTTCTTATCGGCAAATTCTTTCTTGTTTTTTGGGTCGGCATAGCGCAGGAAATACCACGAAGAATCCACGAACGTGTCCATGGTGTCTGTTTCTCTTTTTGCTTCCTGTCCGCATTTCGGACATTTAACATTTACCCAGCCTTCCGCTTTTGCCAAAGGAGAACGTCCGTCATCGGTAGGTTTAAAATCTTCAAGCTTGGGAAGTTCAACCGGCAAGTCTTTTTCTGGAACCGGCTGATAACCGCATCCGCCAGCTGGCGGACCGCAACGAATCATCGGAATCGGCACGCCCCAGTATCTCTGGCGGGACAAAACCCAATCATGAAGTTTGTAATTTTTTTTGAAATCAGCCAGGCCTTTTTCTTTTAGTTTTTCTACAATTCTTTTGCGAGCCTCGCCGGAACTTATTCTGTCAAATTCATCTGAATTAGTCAGTACTCCATTCTCTGTAAAAGCCGACTTTTCTATGTTACCGCCTTTTACAACCTCCTTGATTGGCAGGTCAAATTTTTTAGCAAATTCATAATCTCTTTCGTCATGAGCCGGAACAGCCATTACCGCTCCGGTGCCGTACCAGCCGATAACATAATCGGCAACCCAGATAGGAATCTTTTCATTGTTAATCGGGTTTAAAACATATCCGCCGGTATTCACTCCTGTTTTGGACTTATCGATATGCAAACGCTCCATTTCGGTTTTATTTTTTACTTCTTCCAAATACTTGCTTACAGCGCTCAAGTTTTCATCTTTGGTCAGTTTTGTCACCATCGGATGTTCGGGAGCAAGAACAAGATATGTCGCGCCAAATAGCGTATCGGCGCGGGTTGTGAAAACTTCAATATATTCCTGGCCTCCTTTTGAAAATTTAGGATTGAAAATTGGAAATTTAAGAAGCGCCCCTTCAGAACGGCCTATCCAGTTTCTTTGGGCAACTCTGACCGTTTCCGGATAATCGGCCTTATCCAGATCATCAATCAATCGGTCGGCATAGTCGGTAATTTTAAACATCCACTGAAAAAGCTCTTTTTGTTCAACTTCTGTTCCGCATCTGTCGCAATAGCCGTCTTTAACCTGCTCGTTAGCCAATACCGTCTTGTCCTTCGGGCACCAATTTACAAATGTTTTTTCCCGGTAGGCCAGACCTTTTTCGTACATTTTTAAGAACATCCATTGCGTCCATTTATAATATTCGGGATCAATGGTAGATATCGCTCTGGACCAATCAAACATAGCTCCTATGCTCTTGAGTTGTTTGGTCATTTGCTTGATATTTTCTTCGGTCCAGTCGCGGGGATTTATATTCCTCTGGATGGCCGCATTCTCGGCAGGCAAACCAAAAGCATCAAATCCGGTCGGATACAAAACATTCTTCCCGTTCATTTTTAAATAACGGGCCAAAATATCGGGGACGGAAAAAGCCAGCCAATGGCCTATGTGCAAGTTGCCAGAAGGATAGGCAAACTCGGTAAGCAGCATATAATTTCCGCCAGCTGGCGGACTATTCTTGGTATGATAAAACTTCTTGGCTTCCCAATAGCGTTGCCATTTGCGCTCTATTTTTTCAGGATTATATTTCATTATATATGTCTTATCTTAGCGAAATTACGCTTAAAAATCAAAATCCCGCCATGGCGGGATTAATCACTTCTTGGGCCAGTGAAACAGTTCCAGATGAACCAGTTCGACCCCGACCTCCGGAAAGGCGTATCTTATTTCATTGGTAAGACGCTCGGCCAAATACACGCTGCGGTGTTGTCCGGCCGTACACCCGAAATTAACGGTCATAACATTAAAACCACGCCGAAGACATTTTTCTACATCCAATCTGACCATTAACCATGCCGCTTGAAAAAATTCCTGTGTATCTGGATCTTTATCAAGAGCGCCCGCCACCTCAGGGTCCAATCCCGTTAAATGCATATGCGGAAACGGGGCGTCCTGATTATCGCGTACAGAGTAATCGTATGCATCAATTGCCCGGCAATCAAATACGAAACCTCCGCCTTTGCCGGTTTTGTCTACCGGATAACCAGTCCTTTTGAAGCTAAAGCTCTGAATTAGTACTTTCACAACACCTCACCAACTAAAAGAACTTGCTTTAATATACTTATAGCAGACCGAATAGCTTTCTACAATTCTTAGTCGTCTGCTCAACCACTTTTTCAAATGGCTCATTTTTCAGTTCGGCGATTTTTTTGGCAACCTCAATGACGTAAGCCGGTTCGTTTCGTTTACCTCTATGCGGTTCAGGTGTCAAATATGGCGCATCAGTTTCAAGAAGAATTCTTTCCAAAGGAACCTCGCGAACAATATTGTCGTATTGTCTGGCAAATGTAATTATGCCATTGAATCCAAGATACAATCCTAAATCAAGAAATTGCCTCGCCTCTTCTGTTGTTCCGGTAAACGAATGCATCACTCCCCCATTAATTACATATCCTCGGCTTAAAATTTCAATCATGTCGCGGTACGCTGGCCCCGTGCTTCCCGATTTGCCGTCGCGGCAATGGAGAATCAACGGCTTTTTTAATTCTTTCGCCAACTCCAATTGCTGGATAAATCTTTCTTTTTGAAACTTTTGGTCTTCCGGTTTTTCAGTCCGATAGTAGTCCAGGCCGATTTCTCCAAAGGCAACTACTCTTTCTTGTTGCAATAGTTCTCTGTATTTTTCCGGTTCAAATTTTTCGTTTAGATTATCGTTTGGATGCAACCCAACCGTCGCCCAAACACCCTCGTGTTTTTGCGCCAGCTCAATAGCTTGTCGGGATGTTTCCAAATCCGTCCCCACGCAAATCATAAAAACACCCTTTTCAAGGGCTCGCCTTATCACTTCCTCGCGGTCTTTGTTGTATTGCGCCATCTGCGGATGGCAGTGAGAGTCGAAAATCTTTGACATACTCTTGCTTTTATAATATTGTTCCATAAGATTTTTGAAAGGAGAGCTTGTGAACCGGCTGATCTGTCTTCTGGGATTTTTCTATGTGGTTTATGTCCTTATAAATCTTGGCAATTTGTTAACCAGAATCAAGAATCAGTTTGAGGATTCGGAATTAAAATGGAGTTATACCCATGAATGGGTCGTAGCTGGAATCATTCATTCTCTGGCCGAAGTTGTTGTTTTCCTCCTACTTTCTTTTCCTGCTACCATTCACTGCATCGTGGTTCTCCCTTCTATCTTTCAAGAAGTTTATAAAAAACACAAACTACAACCGCGGGAATAAACCCCCGCCTGCCGGCAGGCAGGCCCGTCTTCGTCCTCCGAAGCTTTATGCGAAGGAGGATTTTTTTATTTCAATCTTGGAAACAGTCCCTCACTCTTTCTTACAATAAATTTATAATTTTCAGTAATTTCTTTGTTCGACAGGTCGGCTCCAAATATTTTCGCAATTTTATCGGCAGTTTCCGGCATAAATGGTTGGAGAAGCCAAGATATATGATGAATCATGGCAACCAATACAGTCATCGTTTCTAAAAACTTTTTCGGATTTTCTTTTGCTTCAACCCAAGGCTTTCTTTCGTCTACATACCCATTCGCCCCAGAAATAATTTCCCAAATTTTATCCAAAGACCTATGCAATTCAAATTGTCTTATGTAGGTGTGTCCCGTTACGCTGAACCACACCTCAACAGTTTTTTTACCAATCTCATCCAAGTTGTTTTTATCCCAAATTAATTCGTTGTCTAAGTTATTTTCAATCAATGTCGCCACCCTCTGAACCAAATTCCCCAGTCCATTGGCTAAGTCACCGTTGTATCTTTCTTCCAATTTTTTATATGAAAAATCCCCGTCATCTCCTGAAGGAATTTCCCGTAGTAAAAAATATCTGACCACCTCAGCGCTGTATTTTTTGACCGCCTCAAATGGGTCAACTACATTACCGACTGTTTTGGACATCTTTTCTCCGTCTACCGTGATAAATCCGTGAACATAAATAGCTTTGGGCAAAGGCAATCCGGCAGACAAAAGCATCGCCGGCCAGATCATGGCATGAAACCGCAAGATATCTTTCCCTACTAAATGCACATCAGCGGGCCAGTATTTTTCAAATTTAGGATTTTCTTCAGCGTAACCAAGCGCGGAAATATAATTCGTCAGAGCATCCGCCCAGACATACATGGTTTGGGTCTCATCATTTGGTACAGGTATCCCCCATTTCAAATCTTTGGAAGGTCTTGAGAAGCTGACATCTTCGGCATCATCAATTAAATTAAGGATCTCTTGCTTGCGTGTTTCGGGAATTATTTTTAGTTCTCCGCTCTCTATTTTTTTCTTTACTTCTTTTTTGTATTTAGTTAGTTTGAAAAACCAGTTCTCTTCTTCTATCTTTTCGGGTTCGGTTTTGTGGAGTGGGCAAACGCCATCAACCAAGTCGCTCTTTTTCATAAACGCCTCATGGCCGATGCAATAAAGTCCCTGATAGTTCTTTTTGTATAAATCGTCCTTGATCAGATTCCAGATCTTCCGGGCTGCCGGCCAATGACGAACTTGGTCCGAAGTCCTGATAAAATCATCATTTGAAACATTGTAAGCCCTTGTCAGTTCTTTGAATTTTTCTGCCATCTCGTCAACAAAAACTTTTACATCTTTGCCATTTTTTTCAGCAGCTTTAACAACAGTCGCGCCATGCTCATCAGTACCGGTCAAAAAATAAGTATCGTCTCCCATTATTCTGTGGTAACGAGCAAGAACATCTACCTGTAGAAATTCTAAAGCATGCCCAATGTGTGGTGGGCCATTTGTGTATGCAATTGCGGTTGTTATGTAAAATTTATTCTTCATGTCCTATCTATTACCACCACAAATTCTCCTAAAAGATTTTTGTCGGTTAATCTGGGTTTTATTTCAGCCAATGTCCCCCGGTAAATTGTCTCGAACTGCTTTGTCAGTTCGCGGGCAATCATTATCTGGCGGGTACCTATTTCGGAAAATTTTTCCAGATTTTCCAGCGCTTTTAATATTCTATGCTTGGATTCATAAAATACCACAGCACTCTTAATTTCTGAAATATTTTTGAAAAATGTCTGCCGGCCTTTTTTGTGGGGCGGAAAACCAAGAAAAACAAATTCCTCCGTTGGAAATCCGCTGATACTCAGCGCCGCTATCGCCGCATTCGGCCCGGGAATCGGCACGATTTTTAAATCCGGTATCGCTTTCAAGGCCTCGTTTACCAAATAACTCCCCGGGTCATTTATTGCCGGAGTTCCGGCATCGGTCACAAGAGCCAAGTTTTTCCCTTGCACAAGCAGTTCAATAATGCGGTCAATCTTCTTAAAACCGCTGTGCTGATGATAACTCAAAATTTCCTTTTTTATATTATACCTGTCGAGTAAAATCTTAGTGACCCTCGTGTCTTCGGCGAGTATTAGATCTGAATTGCTTAACGCGTTGATAGCTCTTATGGTAATGTCCTCAAGATTACCAATGGGTGTGGCAACAACATACAAAGCCATGTTTAAATTACCCCCTTTCTTGATTCTTTGTGCCTTGCGAAATCATCCATCATTTCCACGATTATCGTGGCCACGGGAACCGAAAGTATCATGCCCGGAACCCCGGCAAGTTGCTGGCCCGTTAAAAGGGCGATGATAACAACCACGGGATTTAAACCGACCGTCTTGCCAAGCACCACGGGAACTAAAATATGATTCTCAAGCTGCTGGACCACTACATAAAATATAATGACCCACAAACCCAGCGCCGGCGACAGAAGAAAAGCAAGAAATATAGCTGGAATTGCGGCCAAAACCGGACCGACCATCGGGACAATTTCAAGTATTGCGGCGAGGAAACCGAGGATAAGGGCAAACTTGATACCCATAAGCGAAAGGCCCACATAGACGAGCAACCCCATTATCAGCCCTAGTAACAATTGACCTTGAAGCCAAAGACCAACCTTAAACTCCGTCCTCTTCCACAGATCTATAGCATAGTTCTCATATTTTTCCGGAACGATAGAACTCAAAAACCCTTCTATACCCTTTTTAGTAACCGACAAATAAAACGAGATAATCAAAATAGCAATAGCCGACATTACGCCTCCAAAGATGTTTATTATCAAACCAAGTATGGACTGGGATGATTGCTGAAGATAGTCAGAAAAACCTTGAAGTATATTTTGAATCTCACTTAGAAAATCGAGATATTGAGGCGAGCCCTGTTGAACTTTTTCCAACGAAACAGAAACTTTCGCAACAAATTGAGGCAGTGTGGTAACCAACTGGCTGATGTCCTGGGAAACATAAGGGATAATAAGGGACAAAACACCGACAACCAAAACAAGAACTACCAGGAACAAAAGCAAAACACCCAGAAGGCGCGGGAATCCCTTTTCATCCAGCCAGTTGGCAAAAGGTGAAATTGCCGATGCGATTACAAGCGCAAAAAGAAAAATTATCAAAACATCCTTTAAGATGTAGAGAAATACAAAAAATAAGACAACCAAAACAACCCTTAAAATGGTTCCCGTGTTGATTTCTACGTGTATATGGTCATTCATGTTTTAAACTTTTAATATCGCCCTGAACGGTTCCTCGTCTTGAAAAGGACCTATCACAGCCAAGTTCAGTTTGTTGTTGTCAAAAATGTCCTTGGCAACCTGATGAACTTCCTGAAGCGTCACCTTCTTTATTTTACCGAGTTCTTCTTCCGGGGTCAAAACCTTGTTTTCAAAAAGAATAGGTCCAGCATAAGCGTTGGCAACGGCATCGGAATGTTCGAGGCCGAGAGCCATCGAGCCCGAAATATTGTCTTTGGCCCGTTGGAGTTCCTCTGCCATGATTCCACTGTCTTTTATCTTTCTTATTTCATCCAGAACAACTTTGATCGCCTCAAACACTTTTTCATTATTTACTCCGGCTTTAACCATGAAATAACCGGCATCAGTGGCGGTATCATTGCCGGCTCCGACATAATAAGCCAAGCCCCGTTTATCGCGGACTTCTTCAAATAATCTTGAACTCATGCCGCCGCCAAGAACGGTGCCCAATACTCCCAAAGCATACTTGCGATCATCAAACATGTTGCAGGAACGAAACCCGAGGTGAAAATGGGTCTGGTCTGTTTTTTTGTAGTGAACAAGGAGCGCCGGTCCGGATTGTTTTTCTGTAACCGGCAATTTGGTTACAAGATTGCCGTCTCTTATTGCGGAAAAATATTCGCCGGCTTTCTTTTTAATAACTTCCGGTTCAATATTGCCGGCAACGGCGATAATCGTGTTTTTGGCGACATAATGAGTGTTAAAGTAATTTACAAATTGCCCTCTCTTCAGGGACATAACCGTCTCTTTTTCTCCGCCGATATCCCAGCCGGCCGGCTGATCGTCATAGAGAAGTTTTTCAAACAAGTCCCCGACATAGCGCTGGGGCATGTCGCGGTACATGTTTAACTCCTCAACTATCACTCCCCTTTCGGTATCAATGTCTTCTTCGGTCAGTTTGGAATTCAAGAAAATATCAAACACCACATCCATAATTGTATCGAGCTTGTCTATGCTTGCCTTTGCGTAATATCCGGTATATTCCTTGCCGGTGAAAGCGTTGTATTCGGCGCCGATGGCGTCAAGTTCTCGGGCGATATCCATTTTACCCGGACGCTTGGTCGTGCCTTTAAACATCATGTGTTCAAGAAAATGAGAAATGCCGTTTATTTCTTTAGTTTCATACTTTGAACCGGTCCCGACCAAAACAAGAACGGTTGCCGTTCTTGTCCCTTCCATGGGAATCGAAACTAACCGGAGTCCGGATTCAAATTGATGAAAATAGTGTTTAAAACCTTTTTGCATGCTTTTGTGTGTCGGTGGGAGGAATCGAACCTCCAGCCTGAGCTTTATGAGGGCTCCGCTCTAACCGTTGAGCTACACCGACAATTAAATGTCAGTTATATGAAATTATACGTGAAAATTACAGAAAAATCAATTATATCAGTATACCTTGGCTGGTTATTGGAGGACTTATGCCTAATACCATACGGTATGAAAACGTTTGATTTTAAGTATTTTACAAAAAGCATATTAGTAGCAAGTTGTTGGTATTCTAATGCTTTATCTGCCAGAAAAAAACTAAAAGCTCTTGAGGGATTATAAAAACAAAAAAAATGCGAGATTATCGCACTGTACCGTCAAGAAGTTTTTGAGCTTCGACTTCAGTTATGGGCTGAAAGGTGAAGCATTCGCAAGAAATCTGACTACAGAAGCATTCGTCAAGAGGCCACCACAACAAATAATCTATATCGTTGACTTTGACAAGATGAAGCCCGTTGTGATTTTTCTTAAGCAAACACTCTCGATTATTCACAGTTCCGTCCATATCATTAGGCAATAAGCAGTTGCATCTCAAGGTTGAGCTCCTTATGATTCAACAGGAACTGAATAGACAATACACCTAAAATCTTATCGTTCAAGTCAGCAGTTCTTATCCCTGCCCCCAGCAAATTCTAAGGGTGGGGTCTGACTACGATTTGTAATTTCGCTAAAAAATGATAGGATAGTTGTTGGTTGATCGCGGGGTAGAGCAGCGGCAGCTCGTCAGGCTCATAACCTGAAGGTCGTGGGTTCGAATCCCACCCCCGCAACAAAGTGTGACGGCGATGTCTTGTATCCCTCAGAAAGCGAGAATACAGGCGACAAAACAGCGGTGCCAAAGTTATGGATGTTTTTATCGAAGGCGACCCCTTCCGGTAGCACCCATCTCTGCAATCGCTGTTTTTGTTTAATATCTTCTATATCCCTCCAAACCTTGGCTGTATTAAGCAGAATATACTCAACGGCATTGATTGCCACCTCAAGATCCATCTCATCAGTCTTGGTCTCATTTTGAGAGATTTGAAGGCCGGTTATCTGGTTCTCTAGTTTTTCTTTCCTTTCAAGGAACTCCTCTTTAGTATATTCTCCTCCTTCTCGCATCTCCTTTAGATTTTCCAATCTTATCTTCAAGTGCTTTAATTCTTGATCATACGACTTGGTATGTTGAACACCCATATTCTTCTCGGATTTCCACTGCCGAATCGCATTCTCCTTAAATACCGCCATAAACTTCTTAGTAGGTGTAACTTTGATTAAAAAATTATAAAACATTTCCTCCAAATCCTCCCTGCCAACATTTCTATTATAAAATTCGCATTCCGAATTATTGCATCGATAGTAAGGATATTTCTTGCCCCGGCCGGTTTGCCAACTGGCAGTATATTTAGAACGGCATAGACAAGTTACTAATCCTTTGAGAGGAAAATCCGGATTCATAACCAATCTCGTCAGAGTTGCATTATTAGACCGCCCGGATTTTAGAAACTGGATCTTGTCATATTCTTCTTTTGAGATCATCGGCCGGTGTAACCCTATATACTCTTCACCGTCCCAGGGATTCACTAAAATACCGGCATAGTATTTATTTCTTAACATCCTCTCTACCAATTGCTTGAACATCGGCTTACCGGTCTTTGTCTTTAAGCCCCAATCATTAAGAGTTCGGGTAAGTGATATTATAGAATGCTCTCCCCTTGAATATGTCTTCAACCCTTTTTGGACCAAATCAAATCTCTCCGAATCAACCATATCCGGAACATTTTTTCTTCTATCCTGTCTCGTTTTGGAGTGAGTATATCCAATCGGGGGATGCCACGGCCAAATACCACCCTCTATTTTTCTCTGCATACCTCCCTCACATCTCATTTTCCTGACATCGTTTTCGAGTTGAGCGAATGTAGCCAACATTCCTTCCATCGCCTTCCCCATCGGCCCATCGTTTATCATCGGCTCGGTTACAGATTGCAATCTAGTTCCGTATTTCAAAAGTTGAGCTTGAAGAGCATAGTGATCCGTCATATTACGAGCGAAGCGGTCAATCTTCCAAACTATAAAAGCATCTATCTTTCCTTTATTCTCCCGGCAATAATCCAACGCTTTAATAAGTTCGGTTCTGTTCGCCGCCGTTGCCGATTCTCCTTTCTCGATAAATATCTTTAGAACCTTTGTGCCTTTGTCTTCGGCAAATTCAAGACACGCTTCTTTTTGTCCATCTAAACTTGTTCCTTGAACTTGTTCTTGTGACGAAACCCGACAATAAATTATTCCCCGACTGACAATATCTTTTGTGCTTTTCATAGACATAGATTATTAGTTGTTAGTGTCTGACCAACAATTAGATTATATTATTTTTTATTTGTTTCGAACACTCATCACATAGGGTAGGTCTAGACATTAGATCTTCAATTTTTGCCTTCTCTTCTTCTGTGAGGGTATTATTTTTAGGAACTCGATTTTCATACATTATAATTAGTTTTGAAAGTATCCATATGGAGTTAACTAATTCACGATAAGATGCCTTCTTAATCTTTTTATCCAAATCCTGCATAGATAGATCTCTAACTTTAACCATCTTATTAACCAGATCATCCATCTCGACCTTTATACCTCCCACGATAATCGACTGCTGCTTTGAAGAAGATCTTGAATATCCTGCTTCTAACATCATTTCCTGCATAGTTTTACCCCTATATCCAGGGCGTAAATTTCCTAAGTTAGCCGATATTATTTTAATTAGCTTTTTCTGGCGGATCGTCTTCCTTTTAATTATTTTTTTATTTTTTATTTCCATAGTGTGACTTTTACCCTTGATAGCTAGGGGTAAGTAATAATTAACTATAATGAATCATAAATTATTGTTCAGAATACGATGCAGATCAGATGGTCGGGACAGAGTCACCAACTGTTTTCCCCGACTTTCGCATCTGCACCTTATCCTGGCGGAATGTTCACAGACCTTATTCTGTGACCGCAAGCCAGTTTTGCAACTTTACTATTAAAGGTTGGTTCTTATGATTGTTTTTAACGTCTTTTAAGCGATGTTTATCTTCATAACGAGCTAATCCTCCTTTCTGGGATCTATCATTCAATACAGAACGATACAGGGTGACTTAACGGGCTATTATAAAGTGATCCTCGATGCACTTTCTGGCTACTTCGTGGGCTTCTTCAATGCCCCTATCCAAATCGGAATAGCAATCTCTATCTATGCCCTTTTTGGGAAATTTCTTTTTTAACTTTTTCTTGATGACTATCCGGTAATTAGGAGGTATCTTGCTAATCGTGTAGTGCGGCCCATCAAATACTATTTGAGGCCGCCTTGCCTCCGTTGCTTTTTCCGTATTGCTCATAAAATTCTTTTCTAATTTTTTTATTACTTTTAAGGATCTCAAATGCCAACTCGACCAAACCTTGGAAGGCATCTCTAATAACCCCAGCTTCTTTATCGGAAATTTTCTGATCGTCTATTAGATTTTTTATTTCTGGTAAACTTAACAAAAAATCTCAACTATTTATTAAGTAGGCCGGTTGCCCCCGCCCACTTAATAAATAAATGAGATTTAATGGGCAACCGTCCTAACAAAACAAAAAGATCATATGTTCTATGATCTTTATACACCCGACTTTTTTATTCCGGTGATAATTTTAAGGTCTATAAATCATCACCATTTTTTTATTTGTTTTCTGGTTTGTTTTACTATGTCAGCTCCCTTTCTCTTATTCTTAATTCCAAAGTATTTCCTACCTATTTCTCCGTCTGACCTACTCTTTTTTATAATTAGTCGAGGCACTTTTTGTCCGGATTCCCTATAAGCCCTAACTACCTCGTTGAACCGACCTCGTTCGACCATATCTCGTTGATAGCCATTAAGGCCCGGGTATCTTTCTGAATTTGGCATATTGAATTTATTTACCTCACCGTGCCAGTATTTAATCAGATAAGAAATCTTTTTACTTGTAGCATTCTCTCTTTTTCTTAAAGATTTTGGCCAAATCTTCTTTTGTCTTCTTTCTATTTCTTCCCAAGCCGTCTTAATGTCTTTGGGTGCTGTGTTCGGATTTAATACTATGATAATTCTTCCGCTATCTAATCGGTTGTGGCTTCGGTCGATATAAAGATTAAAAACCGGTGGACAGATAATTCCTTGCAAAAAGAAGGTTGTAATACTATCTTCCCATTCTCTTCCAAAGTTACTTTTATGGGTAAAGTAAGAGATGTCATCCAAAAATTTATTTTTCTTTTCTTTCGGCCAGGAGTTTAAAATTAGAGTGTTTTTTTGATGCGTGCTACTTCTTTCATTAAAGGTTTTTAGCATCTCTTTCTGGTTTAATTTGAGATTTACTCTTATTCCGTATTTGGAATCTAATTCCCTGGTTTTCTGCATAAACCTGTCTTTGTTTGTGATAATCATTCTCAGTAATCTATAAGTTCCAATTTGAAAAACACGAAAGAGTTCTTGTTCTGTTTTGGGCAACCGTTTGTTTTTCATAATAGCTGACGAGGCCTTTAATTTTTGCCTTAATTCTGTTACAGTTTAAGCATAAAATCAAATAGTAATGACCTAACCCCATAGTTCGCTATGGGTATGGCATAAAAACCACTGCTGGACACTAAACCCGTCGTTTAGGAGCACCAGCAGTGGTTATCATCCGAAAGGGTGGTAGGTGGCGTAAGCCATCGCCTAGCGGCGGGTTTTGTGTATCTAATAATATGACAATGATAATAGCAACATTTGTTATAGCAATTTCTTTCGTTGTATTTTTTTACCTGTTCGCTAATATTTTTGTTCCGTTACTATTTGATATTCCAGCAACAATAAAACTTGGGCGAAAAAATATTATCAAACATAAACCCGTATTAAAAAAATGTATTATAACCGTATTAGTGTGTAGTGCAATTGCATCTATAATTTTGACACTTGCTTACTATTTTTTTATTAAATATTCGTTTGGTTTTTCCATAAGTCTATTTATCGGAGCTTGCTTAGCACTTTTGATGTCTTTATGGAAAATGGTTTGGTTATTTTCCCGTTACTCGGACAATTATTTAAAATGGTTGGATTTTTACAGAAAAGATAACTCGCGTTACTTAGAAACAGCCGATATGGGTATTATTGATGAAGCGTTAGGTGGAAAACCAGGAGAATTAGAAAAACAAACGAATAATAGGATTGATAAAATATTTAATAAAAAAATATGATCAGCGATGAAATTAAAAATGAAGTAGAGGGGTATAATTCTACTGAGTGGTGCCAGAGCTTAAGGGGAAAGTCGGCGGTTGCTTTATGTATTATTTTTGTTATAACTTTTTGGTATAGATCATTTTTGGCAATCTTAATTTTACCAATGATTTATTTTGCTAAGAAAGGAAGTCGATCGGCGATGATTATCGCCGGGATATATGCCGGTGTTCTAACGATTGTAAACGTGGCAGTTTATATCGGAAATAACTACAATGAACAAGGTGGGTTCGAATCAAGCGTTACACCCATTCTTATTTATTTTGGTATGTATATATACGCTTTAAACTTATTGAGGAAAGCTTATGTGATAGAGAAACTGCGAAGGGCTAAATATAAAAAGCCAAAAGAGTAGTTCTTGAAATAACAAAAACACCTGATGGAAATCAAGTGGTTTCAGTGTTTCGTATAGATAATAAAACCCATACAAAACTGGTAGATATTTCTGGGAGGGCGGACGTTCCTCCATTAAACTCGTCTGCAAAGACGGTTCCTCAGCAAATCCTTTCTGATGTCAGAAGTATTGATAAATCAAGCATATCACAAGCTAATATGGGGTCAATATCAAATAGAGTTATGAAAACCTTTGCCCAAATCTTCAAAGAACACCTAAAGCTTTGTAGCGACAAAATGCGGACAATTCGAGAGCTTTTAAATAGTGCAAAAAATGTTACGGATCCAGAAGCCAGATATATACTGACACGCTTAACTGATAAATACTTTGCTGAAATTGATGAAGCCAGCCAACTTTTTGATTCCAAATTTGGGAGAGAATTAAAAAACATACAAACAATATCAGAAGACGTCATTAAATAAAAAATATGGATCAAAAAAATGGAAATTAAACACGGATGTGATATGCCTAGTTGTGGAAAATGTCTCTATTCGGGTTGCAAAGATGATAATTGCCCCGTTCATACACTAGAAGCAAAATATGCTTGGCGGAAAAGAATGGACAGAATGGGAAGAATGGGTACTCGCAATAAAAAAAATCGTCAGCTTATTAAATTAAAATCGCCGAAATCTGGGGCGAATAAATAATATGGACCAAGAAACAAAGTTAAAACTTCGAAAATTTTTTATAGAAGCACTCGTGGAAACTCAAGCCGAATTAAGCTCCACACCTGAAGAACAAAGCATAACCAGCGTAGAAAGTTAGTAGCTCATCATATGAGAAGAAAATAGTCTAACGGTAAGTGGAGAGAGCTATTGTCTTCATCTAACAAGAGCGCACTATCTGAAATCGTAACACCATACTTAGTTTTTACTCGTTTTTGAGTTGCATTAGCTTGTTTTCCGCTTTTATGACCTAGGCCGACTTCGAACGCTATTTTACCATTACCCCGGATGCTGAGTATAAAGTCTGCGCCACCCTGAGTCCTATCATAAGCCAAAAGGCCAAATCCCGGCGCCACAAACTCTCTATAGAAATGGAGGCCGACAATATCCTCGAGCTGATAACCTCTTCGCATCATAGTTGTTCCATCAGAACCGGTAATGACAGACAGGGCGACCCTAATTGCCGGGGTCATAAAGAGATATTTAGCTTCTTTTCTAGCTATCTTTCCTGCTAAACCTAGAGCCGGAACTCTTATAATTAACTCGGCCTGAGTTAGGGTATCAAGAATTAAGTTTAGTGTTACATTTGTAATACCAAGAGCTTCACTGCACCTATTGACGCTCATTGTATTGGTATCTGCAAGAACAAAAAGTAAGGGTTTAATCTTGCTAAGAGTATTCACATCAAAACGTCCTATTTGTTGAATGTCGGTATTAATAATCTTGTCCATCATCTGGCTTACCGTTTCTAAAATCTTTACTTGGTCAGCGAGCTTACTTTTTAAGGTATATGGCAAGGTTCCTGTATCCAGATACAAACTAACATCATTTCTGTCAATAACCTTCCACTGGGCATTAACTCGTTCTGAGAGTCTGTTAAGTTTTTCATAAGCTTCCTTAGCAGAAGGAGAGAAGTATAGGGCCTCTTTAAGTTCTTCTTTTAGTTTTTTGTCTGGAAAGTGATTATTTTTCAGCATTAAAAACTCACAAAAACTTAAGGGGTATAGTTTTTCAAAAAATGTTCTTCTGGCAAGGTCATATTTTTCTATCTGTATGGAAACCGCTGAAGACCCACTAAATACGACAAAAATCTTTGTTGTTCTGTCGTACAGACTCTTTATTGTTCTTGTCCAATCTTTATCTTGATGGACTTCATCTATAAGAAGGAGGATGGGGTCTTCGAGTTTTTCAAAGCTTATACCAAGTATATGTTCGTAAGCATCAAAAACATCTTGAAGAGAGGCCCCAGCTGTTGCTGCCTGCTCAAGCGAGATATACAGTATGTGTCTATCTTTTAATCTATTTCTAAAAGTCATAAATATTTGAGCTAAAATCGTCGTCTTACCTGTTCCACTAAGACCGGGAATGGCAACATACCTTTCCCTTATTTTTCTAAGTAAAAAATCTTTTATATATTTTTCAACTCGATAATAAGCAAACCTCTTTGGGTATGCCCAATTAGGTCTTTCGAAAACATATCCCTTGAGTCTAGCTTCAGAAATCGTCAATTGATTTTGGACGAAAACTCGGGCCTTACTGTTAATATCTTCGGCTAATTTGTTATTTGGGCTGTTCATATCTACTTATATATCATACTATACAAGAAAGGCAATAGGGTTTAAAAGTGTGGATATTACTCACAAAATCGATAGCTCTACTTATTTTACAAACACTTATTTAGGCGGGGTCGAATTATACTCAAAAATAATCATTTGTTGATAAAAAATCATATACTTGGATAGTGTATTCAACTTGATATAAACCCTTCGATAGAAATCTCCACGGCCAAGAAAATCCCTTAGATTTAGGTCCGAGAATTTTTCTGGTAATGGCGTCGTAAGCCACGAGGTCGTGAGCTATGGTATTTCTATATACTAACAATTCTTCCAAGACAAGGACAAAATCTCCACGAAGCCCTTGTCCCTTAAGCTCCGCTATTACTCTTCCAAGCGTCCATCTTTCCATTCTCTCTTGTTCATATCCATACCCCCTATTAAGAAGGCCCTTAAGAGCGGCTTCAACGATCTGAACTTTACCCATAAAGATCCCGCATCTCTCCATAAAACTCATCCTTTCTATGGGTTCTAATCTTTTAAGTATCTTATTCTGAAGTCTTTTTGGCGTCATTCTCTTGGTTAAATCTTTTTTTGGAGTTTTTGTCATTTTTGAATAATAGTAAACTGTGTTTAATTTAACAATAGATAAGGTTGCCGGATCCAATATCAGATTTTCATTGGGTAGCAAACCCATAAATCTCCCGAATGCTCGGTATCAATAAATGCCAACGAAGACCTAACTCTGCAACATCGAAAATATAAACGGCTCACATATGTGAGCCGTTTATATTTCTCGCATATGTTGGCGAGAGAGGAAGCCGACTGCTCGGCTTCCGGGTGGGATTCGAAAGCCGGAACGATGTAATTTTCGCAATGGGCGAAAATTACCGTGAGGCAAGCCTATGGCCGAGCGTTCGGAAGAACGCGAGAGCTGGAGGCGAATCCCATTTCCACCTCCCGCAACATGAAAAATAACCCAGTAAAATCTGGGTTATTTTGTTGGAAGGGAGCAGGAATAAAGAACCGCTGGACACCAGGCTGGTAATATTGTATTTTAGACAACAGTTTTAGTTCTCTAAAAAGGGTAGTTTATGAATCTAATATATGTCTGTTTCGCAATTTACGTTATTGTAGACCTAATCAGTTCTCTTAGTAGGGCAGCCGAACATTCAGCTCGAGAAGCAGCCCACCAAAAAGCGATGAATGCGATTAAGAATATAGTTGAAAGCGAAGATAATTCTTCAGACGAAAAAGTAGCTAGTCTGAAGTTAATGTTTAGAAACGATGTTTTATAAGTAGCGCCGACTAAAAGTCGGCTTTTTCTTGGTCTAAATAGTATCTCCAAACCGCTTCAACCACCTTCTTGCAGGTTCTAATTTCTCCGCCTCCCCGCAACATCGGATTGACGAATGGCTTAAACCGTGCTAATATCTTGGCACGCTTTTTGTTCGTTGAAAAAGAAGACAGAATGCAAACAGTAAAGAACGTTCAGGATGCTTTTGGGCTTACTCCCAAAGAGTGGGCCGGACTTGCAGGCAAGAAAGTCCACTTGGGTGTAGGTGTTGGTCAGATTACAGAAGAGGCTGTATTCTGTGGTCTTATCTTTCGTGAGCAGTTGCTTGTTTTGAGAGAAGATACCCAAGACGACGATCCGATGGTGCTGGATGCTTTGCACGAAGCTAATAAGGTCAGGGTTCAGCTCGGAGACAGGGTCGAAGATCTTTACTGGGGCGATATTGTTGAACTTTGGCCACTTGAAAAGAAGTGAGAACATTGCAATGGTGCAGATAAATTGAATGTTGGTGCTGGCAATCCTCAATTTTCGGCATTGGCATGGTTAGAAGATCATGAGGAAACTTGTACCAGTTGTGGTGGTTCTGGTAAGGTACTTATCCTTAACTGACACTTGATGAGTTTGCCGACTAATACTCGGCCTTTTTATTCTGATAAATCAGCCGTGCTGGACTTATTAGAAATATGTGATAATATATAATCACTTTGATTTTTGACAAGGAGAAAGACGATGCAGACTCAGAAGGTGGATGTTGTTCAACTGTGCGAGGGGCTTAGTTCATTGGTATTAAAGAAGGGCAAATTTGTCCGTAAACTTGATGGATACGATAGCCAAAGAGATGGCACTTTCAGTAGTGGTTATCGAGAAGATGGTAGTGTTCACGAGTTAAAGACAAGGAACTTTACTGCTGAACTTACCAAATCAAGATGTTCAACTTGGAATTTGGGTGCCGATAGTGTTCGTAGCGAGGAACGCTTGCGGATTACTTATGGAAAAAGGTCACAATGTTTTGTAACCCATGATTTGGGCGGTGAAGTTAAGAGATTCGGGGCAGAAGAAATGTATCAAGGCACAGAAGAAATCAAACCAGAACCGTGGAAAGTGGACTCTGGTAAACTGCCGATGGAGTTAGTGGCAAACTATCTCAAGCGAAATTTGAAGAAAAGAAATTCAAAGAAAACAGCGGTGCCAAAGTTTTGAGTGTTCTTATCGTAAGCCTCCGCGGGCTTACCTGCCTACCGGCAGGCAGGCGCTCGGATTTTAGCCCCAGGTTTAATAAAATAAGACCCCTAATCGGGGGGTTCTTTTTTATTTCCTTCTGTTAACGTATTCCAGAAACGCTTCGCGAGAAGTTTTGCGGGGAACGAACATAAAATAATTTTTAAGCCGGGCGGTGTCTGCCACCCAGGGGTAGCGGATAAAATCCAGCAGGCCGGCCGGGAATTTTAACAACCGCAATTTCCAGAGAAGCGTAACTGCCGGATAAAGCACCCAAGCAGGGAGTGCCAACGTCGGTTTTCCGGTTAATTTACAGATTTCGCTATACCGGAGGACGCCGTCGCCGGAAACATTATAAACGCCATGCAATCCATACCGGACTATCGCTTCGTATAAAATTTTGCCCATGTCTTCCTCGCTTACGTATTGCATTGGCGGATCATAACCAAGAACGCGGAACATAACGGGCAGTTCGGCAACATAAGTCACAATATTATTGGTATGCGGTCCGAAAACAATTGCCGCTCTCAAAATAATAAATTCCATAGCGCTGGTTTTGATAAAATTCAGCACCCAATTATCTACGATCGCCTTATCTCGAGAATACTGGTAGGTCGGGTGACCGCGCCGCGGATAATCTTCATTTACCGGACTTTCCGTGTTATCCGGCCATGGACCATAAGCAGTCGTACTGCTTGTATAAACAACTCGCCTTACTCCGGCAAGCTGGCAAGCAAGGAAAACATTTTGAGTTCCAAGAATATCAATTTCTTTGGTCGTCTGTTCATCGTGTTGAGGATTGAACATCCAGGCAAGATGCAGAACGACTTTGATGTCGTATTTTTTAAGCACTTCTGCCAGTTTTCGGCTGTCATATCGTACATCCCACTGAATAAATTCTGTTTCCAGCCCCAGGGTCGGGGGCTTAACATCCAGCCCCAGAATAAATTCCACCCTCGGGTCTTCTTTCAATTTTGCCAACAACCCCTGGGCAAGATAACCGGACGAACCGGTAACCGCAACACGAAGTTTTTCCTGCATTTTGGTTTGCCTCTTTCTTTGTTTAAGTTGTCAAACAACGCCTGTAACCTAACATAAAAACGCGAATTTAATCAACGGCTTAACCGCTTAGCTTGACGCTCATCCCAATTATCGCTACTTTCAAAGAAAGTTTTTTTAAATTTAGGGAGTTGGCAGTGAGCAAAATATACGATATTGCCATCGTCGGCGGCGGAATAAACGGCGCGGCTACCGCATGTTATGCGGCTGCGCGCGGATTATCGGTCATACTTTTAGAAAAAAATCTGTGCGGGCGGCAGACGACTGCCGGTTCCAGCCGATTAATCCACGGGGGGTTGCGTTATCTTTCTTACAATATAGATACCGCGCTGGCATCTTGCAGAGACAGTGGTTTGATCATCCGAATGGTTCCTCATTTGCTAAAGCGGCAAGTGTTCATTATGCCCATCTTTGAGGAAGAAAGATGGATTACAGAATTCGCGGAAACGTATTTGGAACTTTATGACCGATTCCAGCCGTTAAAGGGCGGGATGCCCCATGTACGTCTTTCCCGGCACGATGTCCGCGCTTTAATTCCCGGAATCAGCATGAATGTTGTTGAAGGATTAACTTTTGACGAATGGCTGATAGATCCGGTCGCTTTGGTAAGCGAACATGTCAAGGCCGCGAAAAGTCGAGGAGCGGAAGTTTTAGAAAATGCCGAGGTAAAAACCATCCGTCATTGTCAATCCGGTCAGTTTGCTTTGGAAGTATTTTTGGATGGAAGAAAAAGAACCATAGAAACCAAGACCATGGTCAATGCCGCCGGTCCGTGGGCTGATAGAGTAGCCGGCTTATTGGGCCTGAAATTAGCCCTGCGGCCAACCAGGGGCGTACATTTGCTCTTTGAAGGGCAACTTGCTCCTTACGGATTAACTTCTAAAATCGGCCCAAACGCGCACATTCTTATTTCCCAGCTTGGCAAAACCACATTGGTTGGTCCCACCGATGACGCTGTGCTAAACCCTGACCCGGACATTTTAGTTGTCCGACCAGAAGAAAGAAAATCTCTTTTGGATGCTGTAGAAAAAGTACTTCCAGGGATAACCGGCCAGCGACGGTTGATAGGCGCAACGGTAGCGCTCCGGGCCTTGCCGGACGAACCGGTGGTTCCCAAAAAAATCTCCAGGGATTTCCAAATTATTTCCCACGAAAACGAGGGATTACCCGGAGCAATTTCTGTTTTTTCCGGAAAAATGTCCGAATATCATCTGATGGCCAGCCGAATAGTAAATCAGCTTGGCGGATTTTTACAGATGGATAGTTGGCAAAACGAACTCCATGCTTATCGGATGCCTGATTTAAAAAAAATCTCATTGCAACCGAAGGAATACAAGCGGATCAAAGTGTTGGTGGAAAATTTTCAGCCGAGCGCTTGGCGTTTGAAGAGACAGATGAAGGCTTGGACGTACCTGGCCGGAGCGTTTTTTTGGCATTGGCCCAAAAAGGTTTTTGCCAACCGGCGCGGACTCGCGATTTTTAAGAAAACCTATGCAGTTTCACCTGAATTAGCACCAGCTTCAATGGTTGATACGGCAGATTTGTGCGAGAAATTGCGAACAATTCTGGGTGCAGACAAGGTTTCTGATGAAAATGATTTGCGCCAATCCTTAACCAAAGACAAGTGGCCGCGGCTTTTCTTGGAAAATTCGGAAAGTTTGGCAATAATAGTGGTTCAACCGGAAACCGCGGAAGATGTTTCTAAAATTCTGGTTTTTGCTAATGCAAATAAGATTCCGGTTATTCCTTATGGTGCGGGTTCCGGAGTTTGCGGCGCAGTAGTGCCAAATCAACCGGCAATAACGATGGATATGCGACGGTTTGATCGTATCTGCATTTGTGAGGCGGCATTGTGTATAATTTCGGGCACCGGCGTAAATGGCAAACTTCTGGAGAAATCCTTAAATTGCGCAACTCCGGCTTTTACGCTCGGACACTTCCCGGCTTCATTGAGTATTTCTTCGGTCGGCGGTTGGCTTGGCACGCGTTCATCCGGCCAAGAATCCACAAAATATGGGGACATTGACGATTTGGTCATTGAGATAGAGGCAGTATTCCCAAATGGTGACATCCGAAGAATGCCCGGAAAAGAAGCAAAAAAATATATCGGCAGCGAAGGAACGCTTTGTGTTTTTACCGAAGCTGTTTTCCGCATCTGCCCGCTTCCAGAAAAACGGTATTTTTGTGCCTATAGCTTTAACAGTTTCGCTGATGGCATCAAAGCATTGGAAAAAATTGCCGAGGAGGGGCTAAAACCTAATGTTTTGCGCCTTTATGACGCTTTAGACGCGATACTGGCGTTTCCAAAAGAAAAAAGCCGGGGAACATCGCGGAAAATGGTCGCGGCCCTGCGTTACGCCCCGTTGATCAATCGCCTGGCACATAAGATGGAAAAACTAAAAACAATGAAACCGCTGCTTATCTTGGTAACAGATAGCAGCAACTCCACGGCCACTGAAGAATTTAATTCGGTCCACAGTGTTTTACTTCGTTGCGGTGCCAAAAGCTTGGGCGAGAAACCGGCACGCATATGGTATGAAAAGCGGTTTGCCCTGAATGACGAAAAACTGAAAGAAATTTTTAATGCCGGCGCCTTCGTGAATACATTGGATTTTTGGGCAACCTGGAAAAAAATGCCTGAAACCTACGATACCATTCGAAAAGCAGTCAGTCCGTATGCGCTTTGTTTCGCGCATATTTCTCATTTGAGCCGATCGGGTGCTTGTCTTTATATAACTTACGTCGGCAGAGCGGACGGCAAAGAAAAAAACATAGCATTATATGACGCCGCTCGAGATTCAGCTTTGGCCGCCTGTGTTGCTGCTGGCAGTCAAATCGAACACCACCATGCCATTGGCTTAGAAAAACTGCGTTTCTGGAAAATATCTAACCCGGAACGCCATGAAGAGTTGCGAACACTAAAGAAAATTCACGACCCAAACAACATTATGAATCCGGGGAAATTAATAGTCGATTAATCCCGTTATTATGACGGGGTTTTTTATTTTTCTACATCCGTCGGGGGAATGCATAAAGACACCTGCTCACATTGCCAAAACGGCAAAACAGGAGTAGTTTAAGCGCAAAGTTCGTTGAAATTGAAGGAAAAATGGGCCCAAAATATCTGGTACTCGGCACCGGTGTAGGCAAGGCAATCGCTTATGCTCTCCTCAAAAATCCCGACAACTTCGTCGCTATCGCGGATGTTAATCTAAAAACAGCAATGGCTGTCAGCGATTCCTTAACCAGAATGTCTGGAAAAAATCGTTACGGCTGCATGTCGATAAAATTCCGAGTCGGAAATCCTAATACTGTCCGGCTGTTTAAATTTTTTGACGTAGTCATCAGCGCCCTTCCGGCCAAATATAATCTTGGGCTCGCTGAAGAAGCTATCAGAGCCAGAGTACATTTCTGCGACCTTGGCGGTGTTGTAGAAGTTACAACTCAAATGCTGGAACTAAACAAAAAATATCCCGGCATGCATGTATCGGTAGTCCCCGATTGCGGGCTGATGCCGGGTTTGGGAATCGTTATCGCAAAAAAACTGATGCATGATCTGGGCGGAGCAGAGACCATTGAGATTTTAGTAGGCGGACTCCCCCAAAAACCGCGGCCGCCAACCTTCTATCAAAAAGTTTTTCATCCGGAGGGACTGAAACATATTTGCTACGACCCGGCGCCGATTCTGTCCGGAGGCGAGATCAAATGGGTAAAGCCGTTTCACGACTATAGCCAGATAGACGTACCCGAATTACGGCGTTTTTCCGGCACGTTCAAAGGGCGCATTGAATCATTTGTTACAGCAGGGGCATCTCTTGCCGCCGATTCATTCCGCGGTTGGGGCGTGAAATACTTTGCCGAGAAGACCGTGCGCTGGCCCGGCTTTGCAGAATTCTTCAAAAACATTCCGGAAAACGAGTTCAAAAGAACAGTTGAAGAACATCTGACTATTCCCGTCAATGCCGAAAATCCGGATTTGGTTTGGATGACGGTAACGGCTCAAAATGGTTCAGCAAAAAAGTCCGTGTCCCTTCTTGATCTCTTTGACGAAAAAACAGGCCTTACCGCCATGCAGAGAACGACAGGATTTACAACCGCAATCATCGCCGAAATGATGGCCGAAGGAAAAACTAAACCGGAAATTAACACGCCGGAGAATGCCTTTGACCGCCCCGGCATGAATGAAATGCTTGATAGGTTCAGCCGCTTAATTCCTTTGACATAAAACCAAATGTCCCCGCTAAGCGGGGACATTTTTAATGCCACAATTACTATTACTGTAAAATTTGGGCCTGGAGCAAAATCCTTCCGACGTTACCCGATGAACCGCAGCTTACAGCCAATTCCTTGGGAAGACCCGAACCGGACAAAGTGATTACTTTGTAACCAAAGGCGGATAAGTCGTATTTTGTTCCTCCGACCATAACCGTTCTTGCGCTTGCCGACCTGTTATCCAGCATAACGCTTGTTCCGTTTTTATAGGTAGGGCTTTGGGGAACCACTTGGCAACGTTCATCAAATTGTATCCTCCTGCCCTCATATTCCTTAACAGCATCGCTATAGCTTTTAGTCGGAGCAGTCGTAGCGCCTTTCTTGACCGGCTTGGCCGTCGTTTCCGCAACAGGACTTGGAGATGTTGTTGTTTCAACTCCGGTATATTGACCTGCCCACTTCCCTCCCCAAAAATAGACAACGGCGATAATCGCCAATCCCGCCAATATCCAAAAATATTTTCCCATTATTTATTCTTGTGTCTTGGGTTTAAAATCAAAACAACAAGCAGTTAATTACTACATGCATTATAGTCAATAGATGTTTCAACGGCAAAGAAGGTTATAAACAACCCGTTAAACAAATTTGACCAATAACACATTATCTGCTATAATAATGTTAGCCGTGAATGCGCGGCTTGAGTGGGCCCATAGCTCAATGGTTAGAGCCGCCGGCTCATAACCGGTCTGTTCCTGGTTCAAGTCCAGGTGGGCCCACCACTCTTTGACAACTCTTGTGGCGCTGTGGTGGAATTGGCAGACCGTGGGGACTTAAAATCCCTTGGAGGCAACTCCGTGTCGGTTCGAGTCCGACCAGCGCCACCACCCGCCCATTCGTGGACCGATAGCTCAGTGGCAGAGCAGCTGACTTTTAATCAGCGGGTCGGGGGTTCGATACCCTCTCGGTCCACCACCCCCTCTCTCGTGAGAGGGGCTTTCGCTTAATAAAACAAAGTGATAATTTAAATTAACACACGGAGACGTGCTAGAGTGGTTGAATAGGCCGCACTCGAAATGCGGTATACCGGAAACGGTATCGGAGGTTCGAATCCTCCCGTCTCCGCCAGAAATCGCCAAGGCATTAGGCGTGCCAATGGAAGATTTAGTATAATAACATTAATCAAACTATGGAAATTCTTTCACTCATTAAATTCGTACTCATTCAAGTCTTTGGCTTGGTAATTTCTTTTATTGCCGCGGGACTCTTTATTTTCTGGATTATCCGCAAGTTCCATTCGTGGAAGATTGCCGCCGTTTTTTCAGTAATTCTCGTTGGAATCTCACTTTTTCTTTTCATGCCCTATGCATTTCCGGAACGATTGCAATATCCTTTCTTTTTGAAAACATTTGGACCCGCTGACGGACCTGGTCTCCCGTTTAAAAATGTTGCCATGTTTTTTGCGAAGTCAGGGGGCATGGAACGAGTTGCTTCCATTGCGCGCGACCCCAATGATGTGCCTCCACCAATTACGCGTACTTCGCCGGAACAAGTAAAAATTGAATTGGAAACCAAGGAGGTCATAGCCGAAATGGCTCCCGGCATCTCTTTTAACTACTGGACATTCAACGGCACGGTGCCGGGGCCTTTCTTACGCGTCCGTGAGGGAGACACGGTTGAGTTGACATTGAAAAACCATCCTTCCAGCATTCACCATCACAACATTGACCTTCACGCAGTTACCGGCCCCGGTGGCGGAGCGGTACTCACGAATATCGCCCCCGAAGAATCCAAAACTATGACGTTCAAGGCTCTGAATCCAGGTCTTTATGTTTATCACTGCGCCCATCCCAATGTCGCCACTCATGACGCTCACGGCATGTACGGCTTGATTTTAGTTGAACCAAAAGAAGGTTTGCCCAAAGTTGATCGGGAATTTTACGTCATGCAGGGAGAATTTTACAGCACCGGAGGTTT
>MGJF01000010.1 GCA_001794125.1 Candidatus Yanofskybacteria bacterium RIFCSPHIGHO2_01_FULL_43_32 | reverse complement strand
TGGTTCTGGCCAGAGAGGTATTGAGAATGCCCAAGTAGAAGAAAGGAGGGGTGGCTGACGGGACTTGTCCCGTCAGCCCTTTTTTGTTTCTGTGGATAAACAGGGCTATGGTTTTATGGTTGATTCTTATATGATTTAAACGGATGAGGAAAATTTTTTTAATAGTTTTAATTGTTGCGGTCATGGGAACGGGTGGTTTTATTTTTATTTTTTACGGCCAAAAAGGCGAAGCAACCGAACTTAACGGAGGAAGAGTGGTTGAGGTTAAAGAAAATTCAATAATTGCCGAAGGTTTTGTGGTTTATTCGGCCGATCCCGCCGGTCAGAGGGAATTTAAGAAGATTGAGTTCAGGATAGTTCCCGGCACCGTTTTGACAAACAGAGTCAGGATCATAACTCGCGAGCAAGCGGAAAGCGGGAAACAGTTTTACCCGACCGACCAAGATAAGCCGGGGAGAATTGAAGATTTAAAATCAGATACCGGTATAGTTTCAATAAAAAGCGACAAAGACCTGTTTAAAACAAGCAAAGCCGCGGCAACCGAAATTTTATACAACACTTATGAACTTCCTTTTTAAATTTAGGAATCCGGTTCTTTTTTTGATTTTTTTAACCGTAATTACCCTTATCTTTTTTGTCGACTCTGATTTTGCGCGGGCGGATCATTTAAGGTGTGATTTAGATGGTCTTCCTCCCTACCAGTGTTCCACCCCCTCCTTGAGTGATCCCAATCAGTATGTATATTCCGCCAGTGGAGGAGGGAGTATTCGTTGTGACGGAACTCCGACCGTTTGCGGTGTCCCCGGGTGGTCTACTCCTTTAATGAACGTAATGCTCTGTCTTTTCCCTGACGGGCCATGCAACATAAACTCGGATACGGGCGGAGCCGAGGTAAGCGTCGTTGCCCAGTCCGGAGCCTATGGTTATGTGGGAGCTTATTTTGTTGCCGGGTATACTGGTTACGCTGCCGATGGTATGGGTGGCGGCACGGTTGCTTATCATACTGCCATTCCAGCTCCCCCCGTCAACGGCGGCTGGAGCGAGTGGAGTTCGTGCAGCGCGTCCTGCGGCGGCGGCACCCAGACCCGCACTTGCACAAACCCGGCGCCCGCTTACGGCGGCGCTGATTGTTCCGGTCCCTCTTCTCAATCCTGCAATACCCAGTCGTGTGAAATTCAGTGTTCCGGCTCATCAACACAGAGTTGCACTTCCAGTGCTAATGCTTGTGGCCAAACATCAACCGGGACCCAGAATAGGACTTGTGATACCAGTAATGGCACATGGAGTGGTTGGGGTTCTTGCTCGGCTTCAACTCCCGCCAATCCTCCCGGCTACGGGAATACCTGCACGTCAGCGCCTAATGCCTGCGGCCAGACACAGTCAAACGGCACTATTCAATGCAACGGTTCCTGTTCTTCCACTCCGCCCGCCAATCCTCCCGGCTACGGGAACAGCTGTTCATCGTCTCCCAACGCCTGCGGACAGACCAACTCCGGCACCATCCAATGCAACGGTTCCTGTTCGGCCGAAACTCCGCCTTTAAGTTCCTGTCCCGCCACCGTAACCAACATTTCCACTAATCCAACCTCGGTCATTTGGAACGGCTCCTCAACCGTTACATGGTCCAGTTCCAACGCCAATTCCTGCACCGCTTCCGGAGACTGGAGCGGAAGCAAGGCCACCGCAGGAGGTTCAGAATCAACCGGGTCTCTCGTTCAAATAAGGACATATACGTATACATTGAGCTGTACCGGTTACAACGGCACCGATGTTAAAGGCGCCACAGTAACGGTTACCGCTCCGCCTCCGACAACTTCCAATGTAACGATAACCGAACCGAATTATTGCATTTCCGGTCCGGCGGTAACCATGTCTTGGGAATATTCCGATCTGACCGGCAGCCCGCAAAGCGCCTATCAGGTTCAGATAGATGACCAGGGCTCGTTCGGCAGTGTTAATGTTGATTCCGGCAAGGTCCAGTCGGATTCCAGCGCCTGGTTCAGCGGCCAGGGAGTTCTCGCTTTCAATACTGTTTATCACGCCCGCGTAAGAACATGGAGCGGTTACGATGCCGTGTCATCGTGGCAGACTGCGACTGTTTGCAATGGCCCCGGCTGTACCGGCGGCGGTTCCGATTCTTGGCGAACCCCGTCCTATGCCTATCCGCAGGTTGACTTCAGTTGGACATCCAACGGCATCTTGAATAATCCCAGCCCTCCGCTTAACAAGCCGGTCCAGTTCAACGACCTGACGGTATTTAACGGCAATCCAAACGGGCGGGAATGGAGCTGGACGCTTGGCGACGGCGGAACTTCAACCGCTCAAAATCCGCCGCATACTTATTCCGCCGAAGGTTCTTACTATGTCACCCTGACGGCAACCGACAATGCCAACCAATCTTGTGTCAGAACCAAAGGCCCTCTCATTATCCAAAAACCGATACCAAGATGGAGGGAAATAG
The DNA here is from genome assembly GCA_001794125.1 of Candidatus Yanofskybacteria bacterium RIFCSPHIGHO2_01_FULL_43_32. Classification (GTDB taxonomy): domain Bacteria; phylum Patescibacteriota; class Minisyncoccia; order 2-02-FULL-40-12; family GWA2-44-9; genus 2-01-FULL-41-26. Next base: position 3,519 of record MGJF01000010.1, on the reverse strand, counting down.
CTCCGAGGTAGTTCTAAAAGGCGGTCGATAAATCGACCGCCTTTTTGTTTGACTGAACAGATAATTTTTAGTAGTTTTTCAATACGCTCCTTTAAATAAACAAAGGAACACAATGGCATTAAAATTGTTAAAAAAGAAATCACTCCTGGCTATTGTAGAAAACTCCGTAAAAGGCGGAGATAATTATTTGTTCAGGAACTTTTACGCGATTAACAACGGACAAGAAGTTGATATTCTGGAAGACGGCAAGAACTCCTGCGCCGCTTTCGTATCCTGGATATTGATTGCTTTGGAACTTATTAAAATGCCGCATGCCACAGTTGAGGGAACGGTAAGGGACCTGCTTCAGAGCGGTTGGCATGAGATAAATGAATTAAAACCGGGAGCGGTACTGCTCTGGGAGAAAGCAGTAGGGAAATACGACGGATTACTTCACAGCCACATCGGGTTTTATGTCGGCGACAATGAAGCCGTCAGTAACGGCTCCCAAGGAGAAGGGGTTCCGTGGAAACATCATATTACCTATGGCGGAACCCGTAAAATAGAAAAAATTTATTGGCATCCCGAATTAAATTAAGAATAAACTCCGGCCTGCGTAAGCAGGCCTTTTTTTGTCGGTCGAAATCTGCTATAAATACCCTGTGTTCTTTTAGTTTAGGAGTCATATGAAACCTAATCCTCTTTGGGAGTTGGAGAATATATTCGAGGGAGCAACTTTCGATGATTTTCTTTTCAGGCCTCAGCATGGTGTTGTCGGTTCGCGCAGAGCTGTCGACCTGACCATGCCCCTTTCAAGGAATCTGAACATCAAAACTCCGATTGTCGGAGCGAATATGGATACTGTGACCAGAGAAAAAATGATGAAAGCTCTGGCCCTGGAAGGATGTTTCGGATTTCTTGACCGTAACTGTTCCATTGAGGAGCAGGTCGGGAGGGTAAAATATCTCAAGCGTCAGCATTCTCATGTGATTGAGAAGCCGGCGGTACTCTCGCGCAGACATTCTGTTGGGCAGGCTAAGACAATAATGAAGGTTCATAATGTCAGCGGACTTCTTGTTGAAAGTACGCCCGGGAGCGGAATTCTGGTGGGAATTTTTACTCACCGCGACCTTCTGGCCGCAGGGAGCGATAATTCAGCCATGATAGGAAAGTATATGTCCTGTCTGGGTAAACTTGTCTGGGCTCAGCCCGGCATTACCATTGAGGACGCTGAAAAGATGATGCTTAAGCATAGAATCGAAAAGCTTCCTCTGGCGCTAAAACCAGGAAGAAATATCTCCGGCCTCATTACAATGAAGGATTTGCGGGTGGCTAAGCAAAAACCCTACTCAACCAAAGACAGAAAGGGTCGTCTGCTTGTCGGTGCTACCGTAGGAGCCAGAGAGGATTTCATCGAAAGAGCTGAAGCGCTCATTGCCGCCGAAGCCGATTGTGTCTTGATGGATATCGCTCATGCCGATTCGGACGTCATCCAAAAGGCTGTCCGGGAGTTCCGTGCGAAGTTTAAAGATTTTGAGCTGGTCTGTGGCAATATCGCTTCACGCGATGGTGCCAAATTCCTTATGGATTTGGGTGTTGATGCGATTAAGGTTGGCGTTGGCCCCGGTCGCGGTTGCCGGACACGTTTGGAAACCGGAGCCGGAGTACCCCAGCTCCAGGCTATTCGCGAGGCCTATCTCGGAGTGAAAGGAGAGATTCCCATCATTGCCGATGGCGGCATTAAGAATGATAAAGATATTGCCCTGGCAATTTTTTGCGGAGCTTCAACGGTTATGCTCGGAGGCATGCTTTCAGGAACCGATGAGGCACCGGGAGAGCTTGTTGAAGATCCGGCATCCAAGAAAAAAGTGAAGATTTACCGGGGCATGACTTCTCCGGAAGCTGTTTTCGACGGTCCGGAAGGGGAAGACAGTCTTGAAGAAAGATTTAATACTCCCGCAGAAGGCCAGGCCATTAAGGTCGATTATGTCGGAAGCGTAGTCGACATCATTAAAAGAGTCCGCGGACATCTCCAGTCGGCCGTAAGCTACATGGGCCATGAAACGCTTATGAAAGTTCACAAAGATTTCAGTAATGCTCCTTCAAAATATCTTATCCGCCTGACTGAATCATCAAGAAAAGAATCGTTTGAAAGATGAGCCCCGCAATTTGCGGGGCTTTTTTATTACCTAAAATTTGATAAAATTAAGTTATAATCTATGCCTATTTTTAGGTCTAAAAACGAGGATTTTTTCAAAAAATGGTCGCCGGAGATGGCATATGTTTTAGGGTTTTTTACCGCGGACGGGAATATGAGTCCGCACTCTAATGGCGGACGATACATTGAATTTACAAGTTGTGATTTAGAACTGATAGAAAAAATAAAGTATTTATTAAAATCGAGTCATAAAATAAGCAGACGAATGAGACCAACTAATAGTAAACAAGTGGCATATAGAATTCAAATAGGAAGTGTAGTGTTGTATGACGATTTAATTTCATTGGGCTTAACTCCAAACAAAAGCTTAACTATTAAATTTCCAAAAATTCCAGTAGATTATTTTAGCGACTTTGTGCGAGGGTACTTTGATGGAGATGGTTGCGTGTATTTTAAAAGGAATTGGGCAAAAGATAGAGGAAAATTAAGATGGGTTTTCCAAGCCAGATTTACTTCAGGTAGTGAGCAATTTCTAAGAGAACTTCATTCGTTGTTAAAGAATTTTAAAATTTGCAGAGGGGGATATTTATATGATAAAAATCGTGGACACGAATTGGTTTTTTCACATCATGACGGGCTTGCTCTTTTCCGATTTTTGTATGATAATGTACCAGCAGAAATGTATTTAGAAAGGAAGTACAAAACTTTTCAAAAAGCATTTCAAGTTCTGCAACTGGGGTCGTAGCTTAGCTGGATAAAGCGTCTCCCTGTCACGGAGAAGATCGCGGGTTCGAGTCCCGTCGACCCCGCATCGGGGAAACAAAGCCACTTTTTAAGGTGGTTTTATTTTCCCGTTAATGCTGGAGTGAAGGACGCAAACCGCTTTGCGTCTGTCGGGACTCGAAAAGCGCAGCGATATATTTTTCGCAATGGGCGGAAAATATCGCGAGCTGGGCCTGCGACCGAGCAGTCGGAAGACTGCGAGAGTTGTAGGCGAGTCCCCGTTGTGACCGAGTCCCGTCGACCCCGCTACGACAATCTTTTATTGTGCATCTTGAGTGCCTCAAAACGTTCGAGATTTATGCAATAGAAATGTAATCAAAACAACTCTTCACTGCATTGTTTTTATATGCTAAGGTAAGATAAATATGGATCTTGAAGAAACAATTTTTTTCTATACAAGAAACGATTATTTAATCGTCAATAATTTACTTTGCGGTGACATGAATCGTCTTTGGCAAGTTGCCGAAATTGTGAATAATGATTCAAAGAGTGTTCTTAAAGAGCATAAAAGTGGCGAACGAACGCTTGATAAGAAAAGTGTTGAGAGATATCAAAACCGGATATATGAAAAATTGGACGATGAAGCAAAAATAAAAATT
>MGJF01000009.1 GCA_001794125.1 Candidatus Yanofskybacteria bacterium RIFCSPHIGHO2_01_FULL_43_32 | reverse complement strand
CCGCTTCTCTTTCACCATAGAAAACTATGGCTCAATCGAATGCTCGATTTTGCCTCGAATTTGCCCAAGCCAGCTGCGTTCTAAACTAAACACAGACCCAGTCAAACGCGATGCGTTGTTTATTAAATTTATTTTAACACAATGGGAAAATAAGTTGTAAACACTCGCTCGGCCTTATTGTATTTTTCAGCCCGTTACGATTATTCCGGCGATAATCTCCACTTGTCCTCACGACGGCGGGTTCAGCCTGCCGTATCATTAAGTTTATTACATTGTATTACTCATCTGACAGAAAGCCTAAATCTTGAATGGCTTTTCTCACGAACTCCGGCATGAACACCAAGCCCGCCTGTTCGGACGGACTTCAAAATCCAACAAGACCTCGCTTTAACTGATTTTGATTCCAAATAAAAAAGCCCCACAAAAAGTAGGGCAACGGAAACTATTGGGAGACAGCTCCGGGGGTAGCTGATTTCGGACCGACCGGTTCAAACAAGTGAAAACCGAAAACGTAGATTGGGGGGATAATCATTTCGAAGAAGATAACACCCATAGCAACATTCCACCAATTCGGTTCATATTTAATATTCGGGTTTTTGTCGTCTAAATTGAAAAGGCCATAATCACTATAGGTAGTCCCATTGATGGTCTTTGTTGGAGCTGAACAGGCGACCGCATTGAACGCCAGTGATCCCACAAGCAGGACGACGATAATATTCTTCATTTCGATCTCCTTTTTCGAGTTGTTAAAGATTGTACGATGATAGCATGTAATCAATATATTGTCAAAAACCCGCCTCCGCCATCCGCCAACTGGCGGAGGCGGATGAGCCATAATCAACGGCTCACACATGTGAGCCGTTGATTTCTATCCGTTTTAAGCGAAAGCCATATTCCCACAGGGAGAACTTGCGGAGGCATTTCGGCTTGGTTCTGCGAAATGCCGAGCATGTAGATAAAAAGCGCCCGCTGGAGGCGCTTTATTATCGGTCGAGTCGTGGGAATGTGGCTTTCGCTTTTATCTTTTTCCTTTCATTGTCAGAGAAATCTTCCCCATATCATCAACACCTTTGACCCAGACATGGACTTTCTGGCCCATTTTCAGGACATCGGTAATTTTGTTAACCCTTTGGTCGCTTATCTCTGAAATGTGAACCATGCCGTCTTTGCCGGACATTATTTCCACAAAAGCCCCGAAGTCTCTGATACTTACAACCGTGCCGTCAAATTCATCTCCGGGCTTCACTTCATAAGTAACTTCTGCAATAAGAGCTAAAGCTTTTTTCATTCCTTCCGGAGTCATTGAGGTCACAAACACCGAGCCGTCGTCTTCAATATCAATCTCCGCTCCGGTTTGTTCAATAATTTCGTTAATTATCTTGCCTCCCGGACCGATAAGTGCCCCTATCTTAGCCGGATTTATTTTCACGGTTTGGATGCGCGGAGCATGAGCCGACAATTCAGCTCTCGGTGCATTAATTGCTTTATTTATAACTTCTAAAATCTCCAAGCGGGCTTTCTTGGCTTGCGCCAATGTCTTCTCAACTATCTCAACCGTTATACCCTCGACTTTTACATCCATTTGCATTCCGGTTACGCCGTCTTTTGTTCCGGCAACTTTCAAATCCATGTCGCCATGATGGTCTTCGGGTCCCTGAATATCGGTCAATATTTTATATTTCTCTCCTTTTTCATCGAGCATCAGACCCATGGCAATGCCGGCGGCGGGGGATTTAATGGGAACTCCGCCGTCCATCAGGGCGAGCGATGAGCCGCAAACCGAAGCCATCGAAGAAGAACCGTTGGAAGAGAGTATCTCCGATACCACGCGAATCGTATAAGGAAATTCGTCTTTATTGGGAATTATCGGCTCAAGTGAGCGTTCCGCCAAATAGCCATGCCCGATTTCTCTGCGGCCAAGAGCGCCAACGCGTTTTACTTCGCCGGTTGAATATGGCGGGAAGCTGTAATGATGCATGAATCGCTTTTTAGTGAGATTTATTTCCATGGTTTCAAGCCATTGTTCCATGCCCGGCGCAGCAAGCGTCAGAATGGATAAGGCCTGCGTTGTTCCGCGATTGAAAAGCCCTGAACCGTGGGTATGAGGAAGAATTGAGGTGTCGGCCGAAAGAGCGCGAAGCTGGTCAATTTTTCTGCCGTCCGGACGCTTTTCTTCTTCAAGAACGTTTTTATGAACCATTCGGTCTATTTCTTCTTCAAAAATAACACTGACTTCGCTTAATTTTTTCGCAAGAGTAAGGTCCGCGGCATATGTCGCTTTAAAATGATCCATAAGTTCCGCCTTTATCTTACCGATTCCTTCGTAAAGCTCGTTTTTGCCTTTGCCGGGCAAATAGAGAGCGATTCGGAGTTTATCTTCGGTTAATTGTCTGACTTCATCCACCAACTCTTTGTCATGTTCTGCGATAACAAGCTGTTTCTTTGTTTTTCCAACCTCACCCGCAATCTTTAATTGAAAATCCGTCAGGCTTTTAAACGATTCGAAACCGAATTTAATTGCCGCGGCCATTTCAGCTTCGGGAACTATTTTTGCGCCTGCCTCAATCATGTTAATTCTGTTTTCCGTTCCCGCCACGACAACATCAAAGTCACTGGAAGCTCGTTCAGAATATGTGGGGTTAAGAACAAGTTTTCCATCTACTCTTCCCACCCGAACGCCGGCGATAGGACCGTTAAAAGGAATGTCCGATATCATCAACGCCAAAGAGGCCCCAAAAAGAGCAGGGATATCAGAGTCGTTAACGCCGTCAAAAGACAACACTGTTGCCACAACCTGAATTTCATTCCTGATTTTGTTATTAAATCGGGGACGGAGAGGACGGTCAATTAACCTGCCTGCGAGTATGGCTTCTTCCGACGGCCGGCCGTCGCGCTTAATCCATTTTGAGCCCTTAATTTTTCCGGCGGCATAGTATTTTTCTTCATACTCAACCTGAAGGGGGAGATAATCAACCGGCTTTTCAAAAGCCGACATAGTGGCATTGACCATAACGGTTGTTTCGCCGTATTGGACAACGCAAACACCGTTGGCTTGCCCGCCAAGACGACCTAATTCAACCTTGAGGGGTCTACCCGCAAAGTCCATACTATATGTTTTTACTTCTGCCATATGTAAAATAACCAACAAAAGAGAGTGAGCCCGTCCTTAGCTACCTACTTCGCTAAAGCTACGAAGGTCAAAGAAAGCTTTGGAGGGTAAAAAAACAATCCTGGCCACACGCCTCAAAGTATTTAAGAAGTATGGCTAAAATTGCCCCATTTCGATTGCCTGCTTTCAACTGTTTTTTGTTGGTTGTTAATTAACTTGGTCTTAATATATCACGACCTTAAACAAAAATCCAGCTTTAGCTGGATTTTTTACTTCAGTAGTATTTTATCTTTCAGTTCTTCCAGATCCGTAAAATTGTTGGCGACGTCTATCAGTTTTGAACTGGTGCTTCTTTTGAATCCGGCCACTTCAACAATTGTCCCGTTAAACTTAAGAAATTCCACCAACGGCTCATAGTCGCCATCTCCTGAAACGAGCACCACTACGTCAACAAGTTTGGAAAGAGTAATTGCATCAATCGCAATTGCCACATCCCAATCGCCCTTTTTCATGCCTCCCGGAAACACTTGAAGGTCCTTGCTTTTCAATTCATATCCGGCTTTTTCCAAGGCATCGAAAAATGCTTTTTCTTCTTTTGTATCCGACTTGATGACATAAGCAATGGCCCTAACCAGCTGTCTGTTTGCCGTCGCCAACTTCAAAAGTTCACGGAAATTAACTCGTGATTTATAGAGATTCTTCGCCGAATGGTACATATTTGAAACATCAACAAAAACACCTATCCGGTGATTCTTTCTTTGAGGTACAGTTATCTTGTGCATATTACTTATTGAGGCCTAATTTCTTCATTACCGAGACGTGTCTTTTGGGAGCTTCTCTTTTCAGGTAATCCAAAAGACGCTTTCTTTTTGAAACCATTTTTAACAGTCCAAGGCGGGATGAGTTGTCTTTCCCGTGTTTCTTTAAATGCTTGGCTAACTGTTCAATTTCTTCAGAAAACAAAGCAATCTGCGCTTCGGCAGATCCGGTATCTTTGTCATGAATTTGAACCTTTTCAATGACTTTTAATTTTTCTTTTGGAGTTAACATGTTCTAATAACGCTAAGATATATTACCATATTTAAAATTTATTTGCAAACCGTCGCTCCCAGCCTATCTCTAATTTTGGCCACCAGTCCTCGTCTTCTAAAATATACTTAGCTCAATAAGGATTTAAGCCAAAATACGTTGTATATCTGCTTCGTTCGGACAAACTGTAAGTAAGCTTACATTTGTCCTCACTCGCAGCTATAACAGGTAACCCTCGCTTGCCTCCCCGTCCATTTTACAATTGGCGGGGCGCTCGACCTCGTTATTTTGGATAAATTCCTTAATTCGCTTTCATATATTTTCTTGCCTGCGGAAGTGGCAAAATCAGAGATGGGCTGTTCGCTCTTGACTAACCAGTCACTTTGGAAATATAATAAGCATATGGAAAAAGAATTTAAACCAAAACGAGGTCCGTATACAGTCGAAAAGAAAGGTGAAGATTTTAAAGTTACTGGACCCCATGGCATAGAAAAGGAACAAAGAATTGAATGGTTAAATGGAAGAAAAGTTAAACTTCAGGGGGAGCTTAAAGAGATTGAGGACGAATTAAGATTTCTTGAAATTTAACAGGTTTCACTGGCTTAAACACTTGATTTCAACGGCTCACATATGTGAGCCGTTGATTTTTATCTGTCAGAGAGAGTTTGAACCTTTATCGCCAAATGTAAGCTAAGTCCTAAGCAACCGGCGGAGGGGGTGTGCCTTTTTAAAATTAGCAATATTTTTAAAAGGCACACCCCGCAGTCATGCATGGAGGTTGTGTGAACTATTCTTTTTATTTTTGTTATACTAATTATGCGACAGAGTTCCTTGACCGGCTAAAGCACGGCCAGGAGACCACTCCGAGAACATGGACATCAAAACTCTCAAAATACAATACTTAGAACATCTTGAAATAGAGAAGAACCGCTCGGCTAAAACCATGGAAAATTACGGACGGTATTTGGACAGATTTTTGCAATTCGCCCTTCGACAAAGCTCAGGGCAAGCCAAAGTTTTAAACACAGAAGATGTTACTGAGGATTTAATCCGCCAATACCGTCTTTATTTAAATCGCCTCAAAGATACCAGGGGCAACCCGCTCAAAAAAGTCACCCAGAACTATCACATTATTGCCTTAAGAAACTTTCTTAAATATCTGGCCAAAAGAGACATCAAATCCGTTCCGGCGGAAAAAGTGGAGCTTGGTAAACAGGAAGATAGAGAAGTCACATTTCTTGAGGCAGATGAGTTGGAACGACTCCTTAAGTCTCCGGAAGGGGACAACCTGGATGCCTTACGCGATAGGGCGGTACTGGGCACTTTGTTCAGCACCGGTATGCGTGTTTCCGAGCTTTGCTCGTTGGACAGAAACAAAATAGACACCACCCGCGGCGAGCTAAGCATCCGCGGAAAGGGGAGTAAGATTAGGGTAGTGTTTTTGTCCGACGAGGCCAAAGAGGATATAAAAAAATACATCGGCAAAAGATCCGATGTGGATGAGGCATTGTTTATACGAATTCCAAAAATAAAAACATTTTCTAAGAATTCAGATTTACGTCTCACACCCAGAAGCATCCAGAGAATAGTTGAAAAATACGCCATCAAAGCCGGCATAGTCGGAAAGAATGTTTCACCGCACACACTCCGCCACAGCTACGCCACCGACCTCCTCCGCAATGGCGCCGATATCCGCTCGGTGCAATCCATGCTCGGCCATTCATCGGTCACGACCACCCAAATTTACACTCACGTTACGGACAAACAACTCCGTGAAGTTCACAAAAAATTCCATAATAAAAAATAAAGCCGATGAAATTCATCGGTTTTTCTTGAATATGGACTTTGACTCTCTCGCCACATATAGCCCCGGCTGGATCTGGACCATGGAGTCATCGGATTTAGGAGGAGCTAATGTCTTGGCGGGTAAAAATTTATACTTCAGACCGCAAACATTACAATGGTAGTCTTGATATAAATCCTGAACAATTTCGCCTAATTTACAAACCATGCAAACAGCGTCAATATCTCTCGTCATTGCAACGCCTTCTTTATTTCATGGGTGCTGATTCATTATACCAATAAATGCCAGCGGGTCAACATTGGTGCCGTGTACTTTAATCATGAAGTGCAGATGCGGCGGGGTGCCTCGGGGAGTTGCTCCGGTAAAAGCGACAACTTGTCCCTTTTCCACTTTATCGCCGGCCTTAACTTTAAATTTAGACAAATGAAGATACAGGGAAAGGATTCCGGAACCATGGTCAATAACCAATAAATTTCCTTCTGTGCCACTTAATGGGAAGTAGTGAGCCAAAAGAACTTTTCCCGAATTAATAGCCATAACCGGCAAGGGGGTTCTGGCCCTTAAGTCCGTTCCGGCGTGGTAGATGATTTGTTGGATTTTTATTTTTTTGGTCTTTTTGTCCCGCTGGCCGTATAAACGGGGAGTTCCAAAATTATCAGTAATCTCAACATTTATTAGCGGGAAAATAAAATCGCCGGAAGCATGGCTGTCATACTTGTCTGCTTTATCGTAAGCAACTCGCATCAGGGCCACATCTTTGGCCCGACGTTCTTGAACGGCCTTATTGGGCATTTTGACAGGACCGGCATACCACGGAGTCCCAAAATCTTTTTTAAGAACAGTTATTTCATCGTAATACCAATCCAATCTTACTCCGCGGCCGCATTCCACCAAATAGGCCCGGTATTTATCGGGCATTTCTTGTGTATCGGTTGGCTCCGTATTCACATCAACACCAATAAAAACATGGCCGTATTTATTTGGAATGTATTGTCTGCCAAAAGCCGAAACACACACCATTGTTCCCTGCCATTGAGGTAAAATTCTTATCAAAACCACGCCGCCTTGTTCAACGTTTTGATTTAAAGTTTCAAAGCTCTTTGTCTGCGCCCAACTCTGACCCGCAACAAAAAAACAGACGGTAAAAGCAGCTGCCAACCGGACAAACTTTGTCATTGTTAAGGTCCTTTTAAATTCTTTGCTCTAAAATACCACAGTTTTAATTTTTTGTTTAACACAAAACGTCCCATAGGGCGTTTTGTTGACGGTGCCGGGAGAGGGACTCGAACCCTCAAACCTTGCGGTACACGATTTTAAGTCGTGCGTGTATACCAATTCCACCATCCCGGCATTTTATAGAACCGGAGGCGGCGGGCGGAATCGAACCGCCGTATAGGAGTTTTGCAGACTCCCGCCTTACCACTTGGCTACGCCGCCAATTTTTAGATAGACCTCTTTATCCTCTCTTCCTCGTATATATCCAATATATCTCCAACCTTAACATCCGGGAAATCTTTGGTAACAGCGTCAAACCTGATACCCGCTTCAAGGCCTTCTTTTACTTCCGGCATGTCTTCTTTGTCGTGCTGAAGCTGGCCGATCTTGCCAGAAACGACAATTGAGTCGTTTCTTGCCTCGCCCTCCGAAGCTTTTAGCGAAGGACGGGTGGCATCGCCCATTGCTCCCCTGACTACTTTGCCGGATATAACCCTGCCTCCGAATATCTGGGACCGCGCATCCTTTTTAAATACCGCCAAAACTTTTAATTTTCCGAGTTGGTTTTTCTTTATCTCGGCTCCCAAGAGTTCCGACATCTCGTTTCTGACGTATTCTATTAATTCATAAATAATTTCAAAATTGGATATTTTAACGCCTTCTTTGTCCGCCAATTTTTTGGCCGATTCTTCTGTCCCAACCCTGAAACCGATTACCTGACATTTTGACGCAATGGCTGTCTTAATATCAGCTTCGGAAATATTGCCGATATCGTAAGAGATAACACGGTATCCGACCTCTTGCGACTTAATTGCTTTAAGCGAGACCTCTATCGCTTCCAAAGAACTGGAAACATCGGATTTAAAAACCAAATTCAAAAACTTTTTATTTTCATCGCCTGTTTCGACGGAACCCTTAAAGAACGAGAAGAGGGGAGCGAGGTTTACATTTCCCTCGGCAATCCGGACCGCTTCATCTTTATCCGGCGCCACGACAAATTCTTTGCCTATATCCGGAGCTGTCGGCCATCCGGTAATCAAAACCGGCTGCGAGGGCTTTGCCTGTTTTGTGGCTTTGCCCGTAAAATCTTCCATGGATTTTATTTTACCGACGACAGTTCCTGCAACAATAAAATCCCCCGCACTTAAGACCCCTTTATTAACCAGTGCGGTGGCAACATAACCCCTTCTTTTATCAAGATTGGATTCAATAATTATTCCCTGGGACGGCGATGAGAGATCTTCATTTAATTCTTCCAATTCCGCCACCAAAAGGACCATGTCCAAAAGGGCATCAATATTCCTGTTTGTCTTTGCCGAAATCTCTATGACAGGAACTTTTCCGCCCCAGTCCTCCACCAAGACATCCTCCGTCGCCAAATCCTGCTTTACTTTCTGAACATTGGCTCCCTCTTTATCTATTTTGTTGAGGGCGACGATAAAAGGGATTTTTTCTTCTTTAATTATTTTGATGGCTTCTTTTGTCTGGGGTTTCACGCTTTCATCGGCGGCAATAACCAAAATAGCGATATCGGCCACTTTTGCTCCGCGGGAGCGGATCGCTGTAAACGCCTCATGGCCCGGCGTGTCAAGAAAAGTAATTATTTTTCCATTGACATTAGTTTGGTATGCTCCGATATGCTGGGTAATTCCTCCAGATTCTCCCTCGGCAACTTTTGTTTTTCTGATGGTATCCAAAAGCTTGGTCTTGCCGTGGTCAACATGACCCAAAACAACCACCACCGGCGGCCTCATATTTTTGACTTCTTTATTTTTATTATCCGCCATGCGGAGGCGGGAGGATTCGAACCTCCGGTCCAGTTTTACCCGGACACCTCTTTAGCAAAGAGGTACATTAGACCACTCTGACACGCCTCCAAATTCACTAAATTTTAGCACAAAAATTACCCTCTCGCAACCACGAGGCCGATTATTTTCAAAGCGCCGTTGGCTTTCAAAACCTTGGCGCATTCGTTTAGTGTCGCGCCTGTCGTACAAATATCATCAATCAATAAAACCTCGCGTCCAATCAATTTATCTTTATTCAGAATCTTGAAAATCCCGCTCAAATTTTTCAATCTTTCTTCTTTTTCTTTAATATCCGCCTGCGGAGTTATGTTAACCGTCCGCTCAATTACGTCGCCGGCCATTTCCATTTGAAATATGCCGGCAAGATCTTTGGCCAACAATTCGGATTGGTTAAAACCTCGCCAGTTTAGACGCCTCGAGTTAAGCGGCACCGGAATCAACAGGGGATTGGCCTCAAAGACATTGAACTTTTTATCCAAGGTCAGCCATTTAAGATATTTTTTTATTAAAACCGACAACGGACGTTCCAAATCGGAGATAAATTTATATTTTAAAAACTTGATAGTTTTTTCAACCAAAGAATTCTTATAATCAGTCGCGATGAGTAGTTGGTCTACGGAGTTGGTTTTAGCGCACAAAAAACAGGTTTGACCGAAAGGAGTATTTCTCTTGCATCCGACGCACTCAAAATTTTTCTTGATTGATATTGTTCCAAGGCATCCCCGACAGACATAGTCGCCGAATTTCTTACAACCAATGCACCTTTTCGGAAAAATAAGGTCTAAAAACCAGTTGTATATCCTCTGTGCATAATAAGTATTCATTTCATGTTATACTTGTATCAATAACATGGCTATTTTTAATCTTTTCGGAGAAAAAGGCAAATTAGGCATCGATATCGGAACAGCCGCCATTAAAATAGTTGAGCTCGAAAAATCGGGCGGGCGGTTTGTTTTAAAAAATTACGGTCTTTTTGAACTGAAGGGCACGGATGTCCAGTCATCGGGACCGGGCACGGGCCAAAGTATTTTAAAACTGCCGGATCAGGAGATAATCTGGGGCATAAAGGAATTGATTAAAAAGGGCAGTATTAAATCAACGGACGCGATAGCGTCAATTCCATCCTTTTCAACTTTCACCACCATTATTGAAATGCCCTATCTTTCGGAACAGGAATTGGCCAAGGCCCTGCCCTTTGAAGCGCGAAAATATATTCCCATACCGTTGAGCGAAGTCGTTCTTGATTGGTCTATTATAGATATTTTGAACCCGGCCGGTCCGGGAACTTCCGGTTCGGCTTCCAAGCCCGCCACCGTTCAGGTATTCTTGGCTGCCGTGCCGAGAGACGAAACGGAGAAGTACAGAAGGATAATGAAAGGCGCCGGATTAAATTTAAAAGCTCTTGAACTGGAAAATACGGCTCTCATCAGAGCTCTTTTGGGAAACGACCTTTCTCCTACGGCCATAGTGAATATCGGGGGGCGCAGCACTTCGATCGTTATCGTGAATAAAGGATATGAGAGGGTGAGCCACAACTATGAAATAGGCGGATTTGAGATAACAAAATCCATTGCCCGCTCTTTAAACGTAAGCATCGAGAAAGCGGAGGAATTAAAAAGAAAGATGGGCATGGAAAAAGCCGATGAGAATATTGTCAATGAAGCCATGGTCTCTTTGATAGACATGATGGTTTTTGAAACCAAAAAAACCATCAGTAATTATGAGGGTTTAAAAAATCAAAAGGTATCGCGGGTTCTGCTTGTGGGAGGCCTTACCAACATGCCCAGCTTTGTCGGTTACTTCAAACAGAAGTTGAACATGGATGTTTACGGAGCCAATGCTTTCGCCAGAATCATGTACCCGGAATCATTAAAGCCCGTTATTCAAGAATTAGCCAATACATTCTCAATCGCCGCCGGCCTGGCTATGAGGGATGTCTGATCCAGAAGGTCTGTTGATAAAAAAGTTAGAAGTTGGTTTATAATAAAAAAGGAGATGCCTGATCAAAACGGGTTACAACTGCTTCCCGAAACAAGAAGAAAGATTGAGGTTAAGGTTCCGGGAGAAAACCGGTTTATTTACGCAGGAACCGCGGTTCTTGTTTTAATGCTTGTTCTGACGGGCGGTCTTTATTTTTATAAAGGCATGCTGGAAGATACGAAAACCGGATTAGACGCGCAAATAATAAACCTCGAGAAGGAAAGGGACAAAAAGATCGAGGCCAATCTTTTGACTTTGAGCAAACAACTGTCGTTAATATCAACTTTGCTGGATTCGCATATTGTCTGGTCAAAGGCGTTGAGCAAGATAGAGAATTCATTACAGCCGCAAGTCCAGTTTTTATCGTTTTCCGCCGCCGTTTCCGATAACAGGTTTGAATTCAAGGCCTTGGCTAATAACTACACAGTGGTTGCCAGGCAAATAGCCGCTTTGGTTTCCGATGATTCAATAAAAGACATCGCCCTCAATAATGTTCATGTCCTTACTAACGGTAAACTGGAGTTCAGCATTAAATTAGAATTCGATAAAACCAAATTTATAAAAGAATGATAAGCAAAAATTACATCGGAGCGGGACTGATAGCCATAGCCGTGGTTTTGTTTTGGGCCTTAGCTCTTCCTCTCTATGACGGGGTTTCCGACTTGGACGCCGCCATTAAAGAAAGGGAGGACCTGCTGCAATCAAGAAACGCTATCATAACCAACATCAAGAATTTAAATAAAGAATATCAAAAAAGAATTCCCGAGATCGCCAAATTGTCGGCTATCGTCCCATCAAAGAAAAGCGTCGCCGAGGTCTTGTCGGCTATTGACAATGTATCCTTTAAAAACGGCGTTCAACTGTTCAGTTCCGCCATAATCGGCCAAAAAACGTCCGATACGGCCGCTAATCCCTATAATCTTTTGTCTTTGGAGATGAATTTAAGCGGAAACTATCCGGGACTGACCAGTTTTTTGAGATCACTTGAAAGAAATTTGCGGCTCATGGACATAGCTTCGATTGATACCGCGGCCGGTTCGGGAAACACTTCCACTTTGAATTTTGTCATAAAAGGAAATGCGTATTATCTAAAATAATGGCTCCGCAACAATCAAACAATCAAACCATGCTTATAGCGTCCCTGATAATAGTCTTCGGTTTTGCCGCCGGATATTTTTATTATTCCCAATGGGCAGTCCCGGCCAGAGTTCCCATCGAACCCCCTCCGATAGCGGGGAGAGACGATCTTATGACGTTTAAGAATCTAAAAATAGATTTTTCGATATTGGACAACAAAAAATACAAGGCGCTGGAGATTTTCGGAGAATCGCCGGTTAATCCCGGAGTCACGGGGAAAAAAGATCTCTTCGCTCCGATTTAGGTCAGCTAATTAACCTGCTTCATGCCCCATGCCAATCAAAATACCCCAAAATCTCGCAGACGAACTTGTTCGTCTTAATATAATTTCAACGCAGGATATAGCCGCTTTTTCGGATTTGGCCCAGAAAGAAAATAAAGATTTCGGCCAAATTATCGTAGAGAAAGCCCTTGTCTCCGATCCCGATCTCTTGGAGATAAAGTCCAAGCTTTACCGCCTGCCGACGGTTGACCTGGAGGGGTACGAATTCAATCGCGAGGTCTTGAAAGAATTTTCCGAAGATGTGGTTAACTTTTACAAAGTCGCTCCTTTTGGAAAAGAAGGGGGCGTTCTGAAAGTGGCGATAATCAATCCCGAAGCTATCGACGCCCTTGAAGCGTTAAAATTCATCGCGGAAGACAAAAAATTAATACTGGAAAAGTATTTGGTAAATTACCGGGATTTTGAAACCATTATCAGAAACTACCGAACTCTGTCGGGTGAAGTAGGCAAGGCTCTGGAATCTCTGGCCGAAGAAGAAAAGGGCGGAAAAGAAGAGGAAGAGGGAGGTTCTATTAAATCAATTGAAGATATTACCGCCGAAGCGCCGGTATCAAAAATAGTGGCCGTCTTGGTAAGGCACGCCGTCGAGTCCCGGGCATCCGATATTCACATTGAACCGTTTGAAGACCGCGTCAGGACTCGTTTCAGGATCGACGGCATTCTTATGACGACCCTGACCCTGCCCAAAACCCTGCAATCTGCCGTAGTGACCCGCATTAAAATTCTATCCGATTTAAAAATAGATGAGACCCGATTGGCCCAGGATGGAAGATTTTCCACCAAACTCGGCAGCCGCAGGGTTGATTTCCGCGTTTCCACTTTTCCGACAAAGAACGGGGAAAAAGTCGTCATGCGTATTTTAGACCCGCTTACCGGCAAGGTAGAACTGCCTGAATTGGGACTGGACGGCAGATCGGCGGAAGTAATGGAAAGAGCGATGGGCAAACCTTTCGGAAGCATTCTTATAACCGGTCCGACCGGTTCCGGTAAATCAACGACTTTGGCCGGCATGCTTAAGAAAATGAACAGCGAAGATGTGAATATCGTCACGCTTGAAGATCCGATAGAGTATTTTGTCGACGGAGTTAATCAATCACAGGTTCACGAAGAGATTGGCTACACTTTTGCCAACGGCTTGCGCCATATTTTAAGACAAGATCCGGATGTGATAATGGTAGGAGAGATAAGAGACAGAGAAACGGCCGGTTTGGCCACTCAAGCCGCTTTGACGGGCCATATCGTTCTCTCAACGCTTCACACCAACGACGCTTTGGGGGTCGTACCCCGTTTGATAGATATGGGCGTTGAAAAATATTTAATTCCCTCTACTCTGAATGTCGCCGCGGCCCAAAGATTGTTGAGAAGATTGTGCCAAGATTGCAAACTTGAAGTTAAAACCAACACTGCCGAAGAAAAAATGATAAGCGAAGCCATTCTTGATATGCCGGCGGATTATCAAAAAGAACATCTTTCCAAATCCGGCTATACCATATATAAGCCGAACATAGAAAACCCGTGTAAAAAATGCGGAGGCAAAGCGTTTAAAGGAAGGGTCGCTATTTTTGAAATGTTAGAGATGAGCGACGAGCTTGAGAAAATAATCCTGGGAGAGATTTCGGAGGCGGCTCTTCGCCAGGAAGCGAAGAATCAAGGGATGATTACCATGTTCCAGGACGGAATTTTGAAAGTATTGAGAGGGGTAGTATCATTAGAAGAACTGCTTGAGATCGCTCAAGCGGGGGATTCGGCGTAATGTCAGGCATTTAATCCGATGTTCGATCCAAAACAATATTTAGAAGAATTGCTCTTAACAACCGCCCAACAAGGAGCGACCGATTTGCATTTGTCTCCCGGCCATTATCCGACATTGAGAATAGACAGCCGCTTGATAATGTTGAGCAATCAAAAGATTTTGGACAAGGAAACATTGGAAGGATTGGTTTTCACTCTCTTGGGAGAAGAACGCAAGGCCCGCTTTCTGTCTGAAAAAGAATTGGATTTTTCGTATGAATTGGAAGGAAAGAACCGGTTCAGGGTGGATGCTTATCAGACCAAAGGCGGCATGGCCGCTTCTTTGAGGCTGATTCCAAACGAAGTTAAAACCATTGACGAACTTAATCTGCCCCAAATAACCAAAATATTCTCAAAGCTGTCCCAGGGTTTCGTTTTGGTGGTGGGACCAAACGGTCACGGCAAGTCTACGACCTTGGCCGCGATAATAGACCTGATAAACAAAGAACGCACCGAGAAAATCGTGACCATCGAAGATCCGATAGAGTATATTTTTTCTCCGGACAAAAGCATCATCGACCAAAGAGAGGTTTATCAAGACACGTTTTCTTTCCATAAAGCATTGAGATCAACCTTCAGACAGAATGTTAACGTCATCATGGTGGGAGAACTGCGTGATTACGAAACAATGAGCGCGGCGGTAACCGCCGCGGAAACGGGGCACTTGGTTTTGACTTCTTTGCACACCAACAGCGCTTCTCAAACCATTGAAAGAATCATCGACAGTTTTCCGCCCAACCAGGAATCGCAGATCAGAAATCAGCTCGCCAATACCGTTTCGGGCATAATTTCACAACGGCTCATCCCGAGAATAAAAGGCGGCCTTATTCCGGCGGTGGAGGTTATGATAGCTACTCCGGCCATCAGAACCTTGATCAGAGACAATCGCCCCAAGCAGATGGATATGGTAATCGAGACCAGCCAAGACATAGGAATGATAAGCTTAGACAGATCGTTGGCGGATCTGGTAAGACGAAAAGAAATAAGCTGGGAAAGAGCGGAATTCTACTCGCTTAATCAAACCGAGTTAAGAAACCTGTTGTAAGGTTAAATATCTGACCATAATGTTATTCAAATATAAAATCAAAACCCAGAGCGGCGAAATACTCGAAGGAAAAGTAGAAGCTCCCGATGAGAATGTGGCCGTTGAAACTCTTCAGGGCAAGGGTTATTTGATTTTATCCATCGAGAGGCTGGAAGGCGATATTTTTTCAATAGATCTTAATAAATATTTTCAAAAGACGACAAATAAAGACATCGTCATTTTTACCCGTCAGCTTTCGACTCTCATTGACGCGGATATGCCGTTAGCCGAGGGATTGAGAACTTTAGCCCGTCAATTTGAAAAACCCTCCTTAAGAAAAACAATTTCCGAGATATCGGATGCGATTGAGGGGGGTTCCGCTTTATCAAGCGCTTTATCCGCCCATCCTAAACTGTTCTCTTCCTTTTATATTAAACTCGTTCAATCTGGAGAAATATCCGGTAAACTGCATGAGGCCTTGCTCTACTTGGCCGATCATCTTGAAAGAAGCCAGGAGATAAATTCCAAAATAAAAGGCGCTCTGGCTTACCCGGCGTTCGTGGTATTTGCCCTTATCGTCGTTACCGGCATTATGGTGATTTATGTTCTGCCTCAATTATTAGCCATCTTTAAAGATGTCGGCGCCAATGACCTGCCCCTGACGACCCGGATGCTTATTTGGGTAACTACTTTCGTAAATAACTATATTTATTATCTTGCCGGCCTGATTTTCGGGTCTGTTTTTTTCGGATGGCGATACGTCAAAACCCCTGGAGGCAAAGCTGTGTTTGATAATATTAAGATAAACATGCCCGCTTTGGGAACGGTGGTGAGGAATCTGTATTTGGCCAGAATATCGGAAAGTTTGTCTACTTTGATCAAATCGGGAATACCTATTCTTGATACCATTCACATCACTTCCGACTTGGTTGGCAATATGAATTATCAGAGAGTTCTTCTTGATGCCGAAGAGAGTGTCAGAGGAGGAGGGAATATATCTGATGTCTTGAACAGATATAAGGAAATTCCCCCTCTTATGTCCTCTATGGTGGCAATCGGAGAAAAAACCGGAAAACTGGACTTCATGCTCGATCACATTTCCAAGTTTTATAAATCCGAATCGGATAGCACCATAGACAGCATTGCCACGCTTATTGAGCCGATTTTGGTATTAATCCTCGGCGTAGCCGTAGCAATCTTGGTATCCGCAATTTTGCTTCCAATATACAATCTGGTCAATGTAACTTAGACCAAGAATGTTGATAACTATGGTTTGTTAAAATAAATGCTTAAGTGGTAAAATTAAAACTATGAATAAAAGACATCAAAAAGGACTCGCCTTGAGTTCATCGAAAGGTTTCACATTGGTCGAATTGTTGGTTGTCATCGCTATTATCGGTATTTTAGCCACACTGCTCTTGCTTCAATTAGGCATTGCCAGGCAGAGAGCGAGAGATGCCAAGAGAATTGTTGACATAAGCCAGACAAGAACCGCAGCAGAACTTTATTTTGATGATTTTGGTTTTTATCCTCAGGTCGCAACTTGGGCTGCCTTGGACACGCTCTTTGTTCCCAAATACATGACCCAACGTCCACAAGATCCTTTAAATGCCGGCAACTACACTTATAACTATGCTTACAGCGGTCTGACAAAATATCACATGTGGGCTGAACTTGAACAAGCCGCCTCCGCCCTAAAAAGCGACGCTGACATTGATTCCACCGGATGGACGGGGCAAGCCACCAGCGGACTTGTTGAAACATGCACCACGGGTGTCCTTGACTGCGTTTACGACCAGGGTCAGAGTCAATAATTACGAAAAACAACTGCTAACAATGGGCACCTTTGCAATTGCAAAGGTGCCCATTGTTATTTTCCTGGTATACTATACTTAATTCATGGTTGCTTTGTTTATTTTTTTAATAGGCTTGAGTCTTGGCAGTTTTTTAAATGTGGTTATTTTCCGTCTGGATAAACCCCTCACCTTTGCGGAGACTAACCCTGCTGGGCATAGTAATGCATATCCCCGAAAGGTGAGGGGTAAAAGGGGTGGGTTTTTAACGGGCCGGTCAGAGTGTCCCAAATGCTTAAAACGGCTTAAGTGGTATGATCTGTTTCCTGTTTTAAGTTATGTCTTTTTGGGAGGAAGATGCCGAAATTGCAAAGAAAAAATATCTCTAGTTTACCCTTTGGCGGAATTAATTACCGCGTTTTGCTTTTTATTGTTTTATACGGTCTCCAAGCCGGTCTTTGGAGCGGAAGATTTTTACTACCTGTTAATAATCGTCTCTTTTGTCGCTTTAATCTTCTTCGATTATCTTTATTTTCTGCTCCCCGACAAAATAATTTTGCCTCTGACTGTTATCGCGATTTTATTCGATTATTTTTTCCGGCGGCCTGAATTTACGGTCTTGTTATTATCCGCTTTAATTATGGGCGGTATTTTTGCTATAATACATATAGCTTCCAAGGGGGTGTGGACCGGCTTTGGAGATGCTAAACTGTTGTTTCTGATCGGATTAACGCTTCGCTACCCCTTAGGTTTTTTGTCAATGACGCTTTCCGTTTGGATGGCGGCTTTGACGGGAATCGGGTTAATAATACTGGGAAAGGCCAGTCGTAAAACCGCTTTGCCCTTCGGTTCTTTCTTGGCCGGAGTTTCAATTCTAATCATTATTTTTCAAAATGAAATACAAAAAATTACTGACCGGATTTTTTAAAAAACCCCTCTTCGCCCAGATCATACTTTTGATGGCGCTGGCAGGAATTATTTCTTTCTTTAAACCGTCTTTTGATTTCTCGAACGGCAACACTTCCGGTCTGGCCACATTGGTCATAAATTTAGAAACGGAAAAAAGGTTCTTTGAGGGCGAAGTGGTCAAGGACATGACCATGTTGGACGCATTGAACGCGGCGGTTTCGGTAGGGAATATAAAATTAAACTATGCTATCGATAAATCCGGCGACGTAAATATCATGGAAATAGACGGGCACACTAACGGAGTCGATAATAAATATTTCGTTTTCTATCTAAATTCCAAAAAAGTGGCCGCAAAAGATCTGAACAAAAAGCCGGTTTATAACAGAGACCGGATAGAAATACGAAATGAATAAGGGCTTTACCTTAATTGAAATTCTGGTTGTGGCGTCAATAACCGGAATTATCAGCACTCTTATGCTGCTGAATTTTCAAAGAACCAGAGTGGATCTGAATGAGAGCGGGAGCGTTTTTATTGCGGATCTGCGATCTGCCCAGTCTAAGGCTCTTGCAAGCACAAAATATGACAGCGGCTCGGGATTAAAAATAAGATGCGGCTACGGAGTGCATTACGTCAACCCGACCTCATATTCCATTTATGCGGGTCCTGATGCGAGTTCAGCCGACTGCTCATCGTTTGACAGAAATCTTGATGACGGAGACGCAACCGTTGCAACCAAGGTTTTTGGAAACGAAAAAGTCGAATTTAAAGCCGTTTTTAATGACATTTTTTGGGAACCCCCTCACCCCTATACCTATATAAATAATGCGTCCGCAAGCGCGTCAATAAATATTACAATAGGCAAGATTGGAGGAACGTGTCCTCAAGATTGTAAAATAATAAATGTATCCACGTCCGGAAAAATTGAACAGCTCTAAAGGATTTACTCTGATTGAAGCTTTGGTGGCTTTGGTTGTTTTAACGACCGCTTTGGGGCCGGCGTTGGTCCTGTCCAGCAATATTTCTTCTACCGCATCTGTTGCCCGAAACAACCTGATCGCGGCCAACCTGTCCCAAGAAGGTGTTGAGGTCGTTCGGGCCCTAAGAGACGCGAATTGGCATAATAGCCTGCCTTTTGACGCTGGATTAGCCGACGGGGTCTACCGTATTGAATGGGGCTCAAATACTCTTATCGCTTTAGGGTCTAATCCTCCTCTTAAGGTAAGCGCCGGTCTATATAATTATTCCTCCGGAACCGACACCGTGTTTAAAAGGACTGTGACGATAACCAAGATAAACGCCGCGGAGTTAAGAATAATAAGCGACATAACATGGACGGAAAGAGGAAACAGGACCAAGAACATTAAGGTTGAATCGCATTTATTCGACTGGAAATAACATGAAGAATTTTAAATTTAAAATTTTAAATTTAAAAACGAAAGAAGCGGGTTTTACCGTAGTTGAGGTGCTTGTAACTTCTTTAATTTTTTCGATTATGGCTATGGCTGTAAGCGCCATTTTCATACAAATTGTCAGTTTGGAAAGACGCGGTTTTGCTGTTCAAAAGATTCAAGACAATGCTCTCCTTGTGTTAGAGGAG
Organism: Candidatus Yanofskybacteria bacterium RIFCSPHIGHO2_01_FULL_43_32; assembly: GCA_001794125.1. Classification (GTDB taxonomy): domain Bacteria; phylum Patescibacteriota; class Minisyncoccia; order 2-02-FULL-40-12; family GWA2-44-9; genus 2-01-FULL-41-26. The sequence continues at coordinate 5,720 of MGJF01000009.1, read as the reverse complement.
ATGTCCCGAGATATGAGAGTAAGCAGAATTTCTGACCAAGAATCCCCAAGCTGTGCGGCAACCGCCATCACTTTGATTCATCCCCTTAAGGGTACCGTTGTCTATCAAGTAAGCGGCGGGATTATCCAAAGAAGCGTGAACGGCGGAAACTATGTTGATGTAAGCAGTTCTGATGTTAATTTCACCAGAATGAATTTTTGCATATCGGGATCTTTGGCTGACGACAACCGGAGCCCGCGAGTATCAATAGTTTCCTCGGTTCAAAACAGAACCGGAAAAGAAGTAGTGCAAATAGACCTCCAAACCACGGTTGTTTCCCGAAATGTATTGGATGAATTTTCGTTTCCATAATTAATAATAATATGTATCAAGAAAAAGGTTCAATACTAATTTTCTCGGTTTTGATGCTTGGAGTTATATTAACCGTAACTTTAGCTTTGGGTAATATATTCTTGCCCCGCTTAAAAACATCGGGTGAAGCTATTAATTCGACAGCTGCGATCTACGCCGCCGACAGCGCCCTGGAATGGTGTCTCCACGAACAAAGAGAAAGGCTGCCTTCGGTGAGCGCTCCAACCATGTCAACCGCCGCAACCTATGTAATTTATTTTGGTTCCGGATTGGCTTCATGTGTTCCGGCAGAAACTCCATTAAATCACAGAGTGGTGGGAACATATGGCGGGGTTACCAGATCTCTTGATCTGATTGAGGATTAATAAAGAGAACATCAAAAAGCCCTGTTCAGGGTTTTTTGATTTTGATACAATAAGCCCATCTTTCAACGAAACATGGCTAAAAGCGAAGCCAAAGAAAGGATAGACAAGCTCAAAAAAACGATTAACCGCCATCGCTATCTTTATCATGTTCTGGATCGCCAGGAAATATCGGACGAAGCCCTGGACGCGCTCAAAAAAGAGCTTTTTGATCTGGAACAGAAATTTCCCGAATTTATCACTTCCGATTCTCCGACCCAGAGAATAGGCGGCAAACCGCTCAAACAATTCAAAAAGGTGCATCACCCCGAGCCGATGCTCTCGTTCAATGACGCTTTTGACGAGAACGACATGAATGAGTGGAAGAAAAGATTTGAAAAAATTTTACCAAGAGCAAAGCAACACGGCTATTACTGCGAATTGAAGATAGACGGCTTAGCCATAGAACTCATCTATAAAAATGGCCTGCTGGATACCGGTTCCACAAGGGGAGACGGGATTGTCGGAGAAGATGTCACCCAAAACCTCAAAACAGTGGATGCCATACCTCTTGTCTTGAATGAAAAAAAGGATGTAGTTGTAAGGGGCGAGGTTTTTATAACCCGAAAGGAATTTGAAAGAATAAATAAAACCCAGAAAAAAGCCGGGCTGAAGATTTATGCCAACCCCCGCAATCTTGCCGCCGGCTCAATAAGACAACTTGATCCCAAAGTTACCGCATCGCGCCGTTTGGACTCTTATGCCTACTCTCTGATTACCGACTTCGGACAAAAGACTCACGAAGATGAACATCTTATTTTAAAGACGCTCGGTTTTAAAACAAATCCCCACAACAAAGCGGCTGCGAATATGAGAGAGGTCGATAAATTTCGGGATTATTGGGAAAAGGAGAGGGATAAATTAAATTATGAAACAGACGGCGTGGTGGTTATCTTGAATCACAACAATATTTTCAACCGGCTGGGCGTGGTCGGGAAAGCCCCGCGAGGAGCAATCGCTTACAAATTTTCACCCAAAGAATCAGAGACGGTGGTTGAAGATATCATTGTGCAGGTGGGCCGGACCGGCGTCCTGACTCCTGTGGCGGTTTTAAGGCCCGTTCAGATCGGCGGCACAACGGTTTCTCGCGCAACCCTTCATAATCTTGATGAAATAAAACGCCTTGGGGTCAAAACGGGGGATACCGTCATCGTCGGCAGAGCCGGCGACGTAATTCCCGACGTAAAAAAAGTCCTGAAGGAATTGAGGACCGGAAAAGAAAAAGAATTTCACATGCCCAAAAAATGTCCGGCCTGCGGAGAGCCGGTCGAAAAAACAGAGGAACAAGTGGCTTATCGCTGTGTGAACCGCGACTGTCCGGCCATAAAAAGAGAGGCAATATATCACTTCGTATCGCGCAAAGCCCTGAACATGGAAGGTATCGGCCCCCGGATAATAGATCAACTCATGGCTGCCGGACTAATACGAGATTCGGCTGACTTGTTCAGTCTCAAAAAAGAGGACCTGCTGAATTTAGAAAGGTTTGCCGACAAGTCCGCCGAAAATGTCATAGACGCAATCCGGTCAAAAAAGAAAGTCGCTTTGAACAAATTTATTTATTCCTTGGGCATTGACCATGTCGGCGAAGAAACGGGTTTTGTTTTGGCTAAAAAGTTCAAAACATTGAAAAGTATAGCGGAAGCCGGCTTGGAAGAATTGCAAAATGTGCCGGACGTGGGACCGGTGGTGGCTCAAAGCATATATGATTGGTTTCAAAAACCTTACAATAAAAACATTTTGTCTAAATTCAAAAAGGCCGGGATTCGTGTGATTGAAGAGAAGGTAACTAAAGAATCCGCCAAATTTGTCGGCAAAACATTCGTCCTGACCGGCACGCTTGAGTCCTTGGGCCGGGACGAGGCCAAAGATAAAATTAGGGAACTGGGCGGAGATGTCTCCGGTTCGGTTTCTAAAAACACCGATTATGTCATTACCGGCTCCGAACCCGGCTCCAAATATGATGAGGCCGAAAAGTTGGGGATTAAAATTGTAAACGAAAAGGAATTTTTGGAAATGTTGGCAATATGATAATCTAAGGGCGTGGGTATGGCTGAGAAAAGGCACATGAACCGCAATTCATGGTTCGGTAGGCTGCAAACCCTACCTACCCACTACATTTTTATGCTCACGGATAAAGAAGTAAAACATATCGCCAATCTGGCGAGAATAAAAATAAGCGAGAAAGAAGAGAAAAGTCTTAAAAAAGACCTCTCTTCAATTTTAGAATATATAGAAAAACTGAACGAAATTGATACGACAGGAGTTGAACCGTTATACCAGACAACCGGATTGGTTAATTCTTTTCGCAAAGACGAACCGAGAGGGGAATTTAAAATGGATGAGAATCTGAACGAAAAACTCATTGGCCAGGCGCCCCGCAAAGAAAACAGGTTTATCAAAGTAGGATCTGTTTTCGAAAAAAATAAATAAAGATGTAGGTTCTAAATTATGCATGTGCGTAATTTAGAACCTTAGACGAATGAATAACGGATACACAATCAAAGACATCCGGGACGGTCTTGCCAAGGGCCATTTTACCGCTGAAGAAATTTTCAAAAAATATTCGGACAAGATAAAAAAAGAAAACAAGAAATTAAACGCATATTTATCTGTATTTGAAAATTATAAATTGGAAACTGAAAATTCAACGGCTATGCCGCTGTGGGGGGTTCCTTGTGCAATTAAAGATAATGTTCTGATCGAGGGAACAATAACTACCGCCGGTTCCAAGATTTTAAAAAATTATATCTCGGCCTATGACGCTGCCGTTATCAAAAAGTTGCGCCAAACTGGAGCGACATTCTTGGGCAAAACTAATATGGATGAATTCGCCATGGGTTCTTCTACGGAAAACTCCGCATATGGCGTTACCAAAAATCCCCATGACATCACCCGGGTCCCCGGGGGCAGTTCCGGCGGATCGGCCGCGGCGGTCGCGGCCGACTTGGCTGTTTTTGCGTTAGGTTCGGATACCGGCGGTTCAATCAGACAACCCGCCAGTTTATGCGGAGTCGTGGGGCTCAAACCCACCTATGGCAGAGTTTCCCGCCATGGTCTTGTCGCTTTGGCCTCGTCCCTCGACCAGATAGGGCCTATTACAAAAAATGTTTACGATTCGGCTTTGGTTCTGGGAGCCATATCGGGCCATGATATTTTTGATTCCACAACAGTCCCGGGAATCGTGCCTGATTATACAAAAAACCTGACCAAAGATATTAAAGGCCTGCGTGTCGGCGTTCCGAAAGAATTTTTTGGAGAAGGTCTTGAAGATGAGGTTAATCAAAAAGTCCGGGAATCAATTTCCAAACTTAAAGATATGGGCTGCGAGATAGTGGACATATCATTGCCTCATTCCAAATATGCCTTAGCGGCTTACTATATAATCGTACCCTGCGAGGCCTCGGCTAATTTAGCCAGATTTGACGGTATCCGCTATGGCCACTCGTCTAAAGAAGCAAAAACTCTTTTAGATACATATACGGAATCCCGCTCGGAAGGATTCGGCGCCGAGCCCAAAAGAAGAATAATGCTCGGAACTTATGCCTTATCCTCGGGTTATTACGACGCTTATTATTTAAAGGCTCAGAAGATCAGAGCCCTTATCAAAAAAGATTTTGACAACGCATTCAATCTGTCGACCGGCGGAGTAGATGTCATTGTCGGCCCGACTTCGCCCGGCACGGCTTTTAAAATAGGGGAGAAGGCATCTGATCCTCTTTCATTATATCTTTCTGATATTTATACCGTACCCGTTAATTTAGCCGGTATTCCCGCTTTGTCTTTACCGTGCGGTAAGGGCCGGAAAAGCAATCTGCCCGTCGGCTTTCAAATTATCGGCCGGCCATTTGACGAAGAAACTGTTTTAAGAGTATCTTACCAGCTTGAACAAGCACTAAAGTAATGCCAATCTCTGACAACAACTTAATACAGGGTACTATCGGAAACTTATACCGAATTCCTGATTTTAAAATTGGAAATTATACGTTTGCCCAAATTTTGGATTATCTGCCGGGATTCGGACAGGATCAAAACTGGAATATCGTGAAATTAATTCTCGTGGCTGTAAGCGTTCTGCTCGGAATCTTAACGGCAATAGTGGTGATTAAAACAAACAGATTAACCGGCATAAAAGTAAACTTAGTCAAAGAGCTTTTGCCGCCGCAACCGGCCACATCTGGCCTTAACGCCCGCTGGGACGAAATTGAAAGACATATTAATTCCACCCGCGAAGCCGAGTGGAAATTCGCGGTCATTGAAGCAGACAAACTGGTTGATGAATTGTTAAAAGGAGCCGGATTCCCGGGAGATACGATGGGGGACCGGTTGATGAACATTCAGCCGGGACAACTGACAACTCTCCAAAATCTTTGGGAAGCCCACAAAATAAGAAATCGCTTGGTTCATGACGTTAATTACTTCCTGCGCTACACCGAAGCCAAGCGAGCCGTCGGCCTCTACGAAAAAACTCTCAAAGAATTGCAGGCACTATAATTATAAAACTCGCCTTAAGGCGAGTTTTATAATTTGGTGGACCGTACCGGATTTGAACCGGTGACCTTTTCTATGCCATAGAAACGCTCTACCAGCTGAGCTAACGGCCCATTTATTTGTAGATATCGTGGGTGCCGATGTCATAAAACCTTATCACATTTTTACCAATAAAATCAAAAACAATCCGGTAGTTTCTGTTTACTGAAAATGCCCAAAATCCCACAAAATCACCGTGCAGTTTGTGAGTCTGTAGTATCTTATTAAAATAATCTTCAGTAAAGATTTTCTCTTTCTGTTCTGTCAAACTTTTTATTCTTTTCGGTAACCTGCTATACGATTTAATAAACTTAGGCGAATAATACAATTCCATGGTCGTTAACGCAGGTCGCGTAAAGAACGAAGTTTTGTCCAACCCTTTGGAAATTCTTCTCGCATCTTGTGAAACTCCTTGGCTAATTCCCTAGAACGTATAAGATG
>MGJF01000008.1 GCA_001794125.1 Candidatus Yanofskybacteria bacterium RIFCSPHIGHO2_01_FULL_43_32 | reverse complement strand
CAGCTGGCTTGGGCAAATTCGAGGCAAAATCGAGCATTCGATTGAGCCATAGTTTTCTATGGTGAAAGAGAAGCGGAGATTTTAACGAAGAAGTTGGCCAAGAGCGTACTGTCATAAGCCGCCAAGGGCGGCTGACAGAGCGGCCAGCAAGTTATAATATGGCGGATGACCAGAAGCCCAAAACTATGGATATAAACGACTTAGTCAGGGAACTAAGTAAAAGCTCCACAAGCCCGGCAACACCTCCATCAGTTAGCGGATCAGCGCCTCAAGCACCGAGGTCATCTTTTCCAACCCCGAAACCTCCGATGACGCCTCCGGTTATTCCCCCTCCGGCCACCGTTTTTAGCGGGGCCCCGCCAAAGGCGGTGGTTAATCCTCCCTTACCAAAACCTCCAGAAACGCCTCGACCCCAATTTTCTGTTCCCCCCAAGCTATCTTCGATTCCTTCTCCTATCACTCCTCTTCCGACCCCCGGAGTAAAAGAATACCACTCATCCATAAGAACAATGAATGAAGATATTTCTAAGGTTAAACAAGGCCAACAGCCGACAGGAATTCCTGTCCCCAGGAAAGTTGAGCAAGTTGTCCCTGTTCCACCGGCAGTTCCCCTCCCAACCAAGCCGACAATACCAGCTCCGCAATTCAAAGTTCCGAGTGTTAAACTCGGCGAAACTCAAAAGGCAGCGCCGTTAGCTCCGTCCAAAAATATTCCGGGTATTACTATTCCTATTCCGAAAGTTTCATTTGGAGTTCCGTCTGTTCCAAAGACGGGAGTAACAGAGCCGGCGCCGCAAATCTATGTTCCTCAAGGAGAACAAAAAGGCGGCAACCGCAATATACTGTTTATCGGGATAGGCGCCGTGGCTATAGCGGCGGGATTTGCGTATTGGTTTTTTATTTTAAAGTTGCCGACCTCGGAAGTTGTTACAGAATCCCCTACGCCTACTCCGACAGCGACACCAGCTCTAACTCCCATACCAACTCTAACTTCGATTTTTTACGGAGTTCCGAAACAAAGTGTAAGCATTAAAACAACAAACCCGCTGACTTCTTTTGTGTCCGATATTGGCAAGGCCGTTGTCGATTCGGGAGCGTTTAAGACAATAGAAGCTGTCGATTCCCAGACCCCACCTGTTTCATATGGTTTTGCCGATTTGGTAACCAAGCTTGCATTAAAAATTCCAGGTGAATTAGTAAGTAATTTTGGTAATGATTCGGCCATGTTTATATATGGCCAGAAAGAATCGTTTGATTCTAATGGCAATCTACTGGTTGGGGTTGCGACGCCTAACAGAATAGTAATCGTGGCGGAGTTAAAAAACCCATCAGGTGTTTCCCAGGCGGCTATTGCGTGGGAGACAACCTTGAGCAGTGATTTAAAGACCTTGTTTGGCTTGGGAAGCGCTAATAAAAACCAACCCGGTTTCCTTGATAACTCATACCGAAACACAAGCATCAGGTACAGGAACTTTCCTTATGCAAACAACACAATAGATTATGCAATAGTTTCAGCATTCAACGGCAAAACATATTTTGTAGTTGCTGACTCAAGAGAAGCAATTTTTGCGGTAATCGATAAACTTGTTAATTTTTAATGACACCTGTTGCCTGTCTGTGGATAGGTGACAAATTAAGCAACACCCCGCCATCGGCGGGGTGTTGCTTAAGACCATTTTATTATAGATATAGAGCCAATATTTCATGGTGACACAGGGAAAGTGTCACCATGGATTCATGGTGACACTTTATCCACAGTTTTGCTATTGATATGTCACCAATAACTTAATATAATTAGTTCAGGTCTTTAGCCCCGCTCTTGAAAAGCACCACCTATTGAGATTTGTTGTTTAGAGAAATAATAACAAGTGCTTTTCAAGGGCGGGGTTAGCTGGTGGTCTGACACATCCGTGGATTGCCGGCAATTCATGTCTCGCAAGAGACACAAAGGCGCAGAGCCCACACTACATATTTTATTAGGGGCGTTCTGCGCCTTTTTAAGTTTTTGTCCAAGAGTGAAACGATTGGCTTACAAAAACTTAATCCCGTACCAATCCCGCCCCCTTTCTGAATGGCGGTCAGCGGATAAGATTGGTGCGGGGTTAGTTTCTGAATAGCTGACACAACCTCTACGCGTACGGAGGGAGACGCCTTTTGAAAAAGTTTGCTAATTTTTAAAAAGTGTCTCCCTCCGCTGGTTGCATGGGACTTAGCTTGCATTTGGCAATAGAGGGTCAAACTTTCTCTGATACGGAATAATCAACGGCTCACATATGTGAGCTGTTGAAAATGTCTTAAAAGGCCGGTTTTTGTTGCCGGGGTAAAACATTGACAACAACACTTTAGGGTAGTATTATTGCTCGAGTTTCACAAAAAATAGGAGGATTAATGAGTTCAAAATGCCATGATTGTGGAAGAAACGATGCCGACCGTTCTTTACCAGAAGCTGGTAGTGCTGTGAACAAGGTTATGCTTCGCGGTTCTTCCAAAGCACTTCGCCATGCACTTGATGCTCATGATTTGGGCTCGGGAGTGGTAGATTGCGGTTGTGTTGTTATGGACTATCAATTTTACCCATGCAAGAAACATGGGGGCAGAGATTAATTCTGGGATGCTCAATGAGAGCTCGCTGACCGAGAACGGTCTTTTTTTGTTTGGAATTAGAATCAGAGCGAGGATGATATTTTATTTCAGATGAGTTTGAGCTATTATTGCTAATTTACATAAAACACCAAAGCAACCGGCGGAGGTAGAACCATTTTTTAAAATCAGCAGTATTTTTAAAAATGGTTCTACGCAGCATGCATAGAGGTTGTGTGAACCATTCTTCATTTGCTTTATTAAGAAATAATCATTATCATACTAAACATCAGATTAACTATCGTGGGAGGGGCGATGCGATTTTTTGTCCATACGGCTTTTTTCTTCGGCGATAAACGGCATAGACGCCCAGCTAATAGAGGTGGAAGTTGATTCAACTCCCGGTATTCACGCTTTTAATATTGTCGGGCTTCCGGATAAAGCAGTCCAAGAATCAAAAGACCGGATTGCTTCGGCTATTAAAAACAGCTCTTTGGCGGCTCCCAACTCAAAACACAGGAAAATTATTATAAATTTGGCTCCGGCCGACCTTAAAAAAGAAGGTCCCTCTTACGATCTCCCGATTGCCGTCGGTTATTTGATGGAAACCAAACAAGTGCAGTTTGATTCTTCAAGAAAACTATTTATCGGCGAGCTTTCTTTGGACGGTTCTTTAAAGCATACCAACGGTGTCTTAGCCACGGCAATTTTGGCTAAAAAGCTGGGTTTTAAAGAGCTGGTAGTCCCCTATTCCAACCTTGCCGAAGCCCAGATAGTCCAGAGCCTTAATATTGTTGGAGCCAAGAACGTAAAAGAAGTCTTTGATCATCTCAATAATACGCGGCTATTATCCTCTGAAAGGGTGAAGACGTCTGAATCATTGGAAGATGACGACGGAGGCCTCCTCATGTCCATAAAAGGCCAAGAGACGGCCAAAAGAGCCCTGATTGTTGCCGCCTCCGGCGCTCATAACATTCTTATGTCGGGTCCTCCGGGTTCAGGTAAGACGTTATTGGCTAAAGCCTTAGCTGAATTGTTGCCCAAAATGTCTTTTGATGAAGCCATTGAAGTGGCCAAGATTTACAGTTCAGTCGGACTCATAAAAAACTCCCCCCTATCGTTTAAAAGGCCATTCAGAAGCCCACATCACACAACATCGGCTCCGGCGATGGTTGGTGGAGGAACTTGGCCTAAACCAGGAGAGATAAGCTTGGCCCACCGGGGCGTTTTGTTCCTGGATGAGCTTCCGGAATTTCCAAGAAATGTCCTGGAAAGCTTAAGACAACCATTGGAAGAAGGTACTATTTCTGTTTCCAGGGCTTCAAGTTCGGTTGTTTTACCGGCTAACTTTACTTTGGTGGCCGCAATGAATGCCTGTCCTTGCGGTAATTTTGGCGAGGAGAAAGGCGTCTGCTACTGCTCCCCTACCCAGGTTTTAAAATACAGAAAGAAAGTGTCGGGGCCGTTGTTGGACAGAATAGACATTCAGATAAACGTTCCGCGCGAAACAGTAGGTCAAGTATATCCTTCAAAAGATGAAAAAATGGCGGAAATAAAAGATAAAATAAACAAAGCTAAAGAAGTTCAGCTGGCCAGGTTTAAGGATACAGATCTTCTGGCAAATTCCGAAATTGACTATAAAAACATAGATAAATACTGTGTTTTGGAGAAAGGAGCTGAGAATCTGCTTAAACAAGCCATTAATTCAAAAAACCAGTCATTAAGGGCGTATCATAAGACCAAGAAACTGGCCCGCACTATCGCCGATTTAGACGGCTCGGAGTCAGTCAAAGAAGAACATGTCGCCGAAGCAGTAAATCTCCGCATGAATGAGAAAATGTTGAATGAGTTAGGATAAATTCTGAATAGCTCACACAACTTCCATGCATGACTGCGGTGTGTACCTTTTAAAAATATTTGCTAAATTTTAAAAAGGCACACACCCTCCGCCGGTTGCTTTGGTGTTTTGTGACAATTGGCAATAAGGGTTCAAACTCTCTCTGGCACGGAATAATCAACGGCTCACATGTGTGAGCCGTTGATTATGGCTTTTAAGGCCGGTTTTTTGATGGTTGACTTTTAAGGTAAGATATGGTATTATTAAGCTATTAGGAGGATAGTTATGAAAGCTTTCGTTCTTTCGATTTTCGACGGGGAGGCTACTCGCATCAAAGCCGTGGTCCTTGCGACCTCGCGTGGGAAGGCCCTGCGAACCCTTGGTTCCAAGGACATAGGTGGTCACTACGACATCTCTGTTCCGACCAAGGGGGTGGGAGATGAGGTACGGCGTGCTTGTGAAGACGCCACATTCAGCGCAATCGTGCTGGAAGAGATGTCAGTCGTCACCGCCTAGTCCAACTCGCCCGCGACGGAGCCCGCTCCCCGCGGGCTCTTTTTTTGACTTTAAATATGGGTGAGGTTGATATTTTGTTTCAGATGAGTTTGAGCTTTTATTATTAATTATCACTTACCAGCTAAACAACCGGCGGAAGGCGTGTCCCTTTTATAAAATTAGTAGATTTTAGAAAAGGGACACCCTGCAGTCATGCATAGAGGTTGTGTGAATTATTTTGAAATAAAATATCAACTGAGCGGAAGTTCCGTGCGGAACTATCAAAAAACCACCTTTCGGTGGTTTTTAGTATTTAATAAGAGGATTTCTCGCCCCGTGGACTTCGAAATGGAGATGGCAACCAGTAGAACGGCCTGTGGAGCCCATGAGGCCTATTAATTGGCCCTTAGCGACAGTCTGTCCGAGAACAACATTAATCTTGCTCAAGTGGGAATATAGGGTTTCTGTGCCATTGGGATGGGCTATTTTAATAAATTGACCAAATCCGCCGTTATATCCAACGGCGTCAGCTGTTGTAATACTGCCATCCGCTGCCGCATAAACAGGCGTACCGCAATAATTGGCCTTATCAACGCCATTTCTTCCATGAAGTCCTTGGCTGATACGGCCTTGGGTCGGAATCATAAAGTAGTCACCCAAGTCTGGAAGATATGAAAATCTCTTAGCAACTGCAGATTGTGCTCCAGATTTGGCCACATTAACAGAATTAATGTGACCATCAGGAACAATTATTTCCATATTTATATCCAACGACTCACCTTCTTTTAAGTCATTAAATGCCAGTATTTTATCTATTGGAGCTCCATATTTCTTGGCAATCGAGGCTATGGTATCGCCCGTCTTAACCTTATGGATTACACCCGAAACAGGAGGGATTCTCAAAACTTGGTCTGGTCTGATACTATTGGCGTTGGCTAAATTATTTGCCCAAATGATAGAATCCACGCTTACTCCATAGTCAGAGGCGATGAAAGACAGTAAATCTCCTGGCTGAACGGTATATTCCATTATTTGATTACTCTTAAAGCCGGTTTCAATATAGTCTGTTGCGGTAGGATTACTGGCCATTACAGAGTTTTCTTGAATTGTTGAAGGGTCAAGAATGTTGGAATCTTCTCCTCCCCGGCCGAGATTCTGACCGCTTAAAGCCGCTAAACTGTTAATGTCTGCCAGTTGGTTCTGGGATTGGGATATGATAATTACTGATGCCGAGGTCTCTTCTATGGTCTTTTTGAGCAGATTCTTGAACAGAGTTTCTTGGCCTTTGCTCGCTCCTTTGAATATTAAAACCAACAAGACAAGAGCTAAAGTTCCATAAAAATTGAAAAAACGGCTTTCGGCAAAGCTTTTTAATTTGGGCCAAAACGACCCTTCCCTTCGGCTTTTGAGCAAAAGGGCTATGATTTTTTTGAGTTGGTTACTAATCTTTTTAAGTTAAATGTCCCTAAAAGCAAAAATCCTCTTGCGAGAATTACTTCTTGAGTTTAGCATTTTTAAGGCTCAAAAGTCAATTTGGTTGTCAACACGATAATTCGATGGTATTTTCCTTAAATGTCTACTTCCGAATTGGGTTTTTTGGCTGAAAACTTGGCAGCCCGGTATTTAGAAAAAAAGGGCTACGCCATATTGGATTTAAATTTCAGAAAAACTTGGGGCGAGATAGATATCGTTGCTTCAAAAGAGGGGATTTTGGTGTTTGTGGAAGTTAAGGCCAACAGAAAAATAATTGCCGGTTTTGAGCCGGAATTAAGGGCTAATAGTTCCAAAATAGTCAAAGTTGTCCGTACCGCAAGGACATATCTTGCCGAAAAAAAATATGATCCGGAACAGGAATGGCAAATCGATGTAATTTCAATAGGATTGGACGAGCCGCGAGGGGTGGCTAAAATCAGGCATTTTAAAAATATAGATGTTTAAGTTTAAAAAGTTATATTTTAAGCCATATTTAAGGCTATTTACATTTTTATTAATATCTGATATAATATAGGTATCAGTTAAGACTGAATCTTAACAAAATTTTCACGATAAGGAGACAGAAATGACCAAGAGATTTACGGCGGCGTTGTTTGTCGTTCTCGTCGGTTTCATGGCCACCGGCTGTGCGTCCGGCGGATACTTGGGGAACAATCCCTATCCTGGGCCGTTGGGTCAAGTCATGGCGGGCAATCTCGCTATGACTTGTCCGGGTGACTACTTTGTCGGCCCGCCGATCAACAGGTGTCTTCGTAGTCTCGGTGGCAACATCGGTCGCTATTCGAGCTACCCCATGTATGCCGGAGGAATGGGCGGGGTTCAGCTTTCATCGGCTGATAAACTCGCTGTTTTCTGCGGTCTGGGTGGGTCAGGATTGGCGGCGCTACTCGACGCCGGAATGAAGAAGGTTGTCGGTGCCGGGCTTCTTTCCGCCGCTTCTTGCGAGGTGGCGGGAGCCCTCTTGTCTCGTAGGGGAGGCAAGAATCAGTCGGTCGCTGTTATGCCTCCGTCGCAAGGTCAGGATGGATACGGCGGCCCCGATGGAATTCCGTCGGCGGCCGGCAATCGTTCGAATCGGCAGGAAAGGGAGGGACCCGTCTCGAACCCGCCTTCAACGGCAGGGGAGTGGCGAGTTTCCAACCGAACATCCAAGCGCGTCGAGCTCTGGGACGGTAATCAATTCATCGCTCGTATCGAACCCTGGCAGAGCGTGCAGGTCCCGGCTCCTGAGAGAGGCTACAAGGCTGTTCTCTTGATTCCGAACCGCTCCGGCGGATTGGATCAGGAAGCGGCGAAGATTCGCAGCAGTAACGACTTTAACGGCTGGGACATCGTTGTCCCAGCCGTTCAGTAGGAGGACACATGCCCGCAAGACTGAACACGCAGACGAGAGTGGTTCAAGGGAATCGCACAATCATCGTCGGAACCGACGAAGGTTGGAGATTTGGACCAGTCGAAGGCCGTTGGTACATCGGGATGTTAATCTTCGCGGTTATCATCTTGCTGTACAACCTCGCATGGCCGTGGTTTTACGAGAGCGCGACGGGAAGGTCGTGGCGATTCCGCCAGCAAACGACCCAGACGACTGTGGTCAATCCGCGGCCAATCGTAATCCCTCCGGTGATTGTCCAGCAGGCGCCACCGCCGGCAGTCTCCGCGCCGGTACCATCGGTATCGGCCGAGCTTTCTCCCGAAGAACTCGACCGGCGTCATACAGAGTTCCTTCGCAGTCATGGCCGGTGACGACCAGTCACCGGCCAACCCGCTATTTGCAACCCCGTTCATCGGGGCCATCGCAAATAGCGGGTTTTTTCATGAAAAAACTTCAATATTTTAAATATCTCATACAAACCGACAAATTATCCGCATGTCCCCTAAAAAAAGCATTTGCATAATTTAGGGGACATGATATTATTTTTTAATGGCAAGACCAAGGTCTAAAGAATCGTTTTCATTCAAACTTCTTATGGCTTTAGCTATTGGAGGCTCAACTATTTTGGCTGCCAGTAATCCTTATTTTGGAATCAAGGCAATAGGCGCTATCAGAAGGGAACTTGATAAAAAGAATTGGAGAAAATTTTATAAGGAGCTTGATAGATTAAGAAACAAAAAAAGAATCAGTGTTTCACAAAATCCAAACGGCAGTTATAATGTAGAGATTACCAATTTAGGCAAGAATTTAGTTAATAGATATAATTTGGACGAACTAACCGTTAAAAAACCGGATCAATGGGATGGTTTCTGGAGATTCTGTTCGTTTGATATTCCCGGCCCGAAGAAACATGCAAGACAAGCCCTGCTAAGCAAGCTGAAAGAATTAGGATTTATCATGGCTCAAAAAAGCCTTTGGACGCATCCTTTTGAGTGCCGGGAAGAATTGGCGGTGATAGCAAAAGCTTTTGAAGTGGAGCCTTATATACATTTCTTTGTGGCCCATGATTTAGATAAAGACCTGCTTCTTAGAAAAAAATTTACCAGTAAAACAGGGATATATCTAAAGTAATCAGTATGATCAAGAATAATGTCCCCTAAAAAAAGCATTTGCATAATTTAGGGGACACAGAGGAGGAGTTCTTTGTTTAAAAAATTATTATTCAACGTCCAAGTTTTTTATTATGGAATTTATATCAAAAAACGTAAAAGAAACTCAAAAAATCGCCGCCGATCTGGCTCGCAAAATTATTAAGACAAAGAACGGAACGGTCGTGGCATTGGAAGGGGAGTTGGGGGCGGGAAAAACAGTTTTCGTAAAAGGATTTGTTAAAACTCTTGGCATAAAATCAAAAATAAAAAGTCCGACGTTTGTTCTGATGAAAAAATACAAGGTTCCGCATGGAAATTATTTATATCATCTGGACTGTTATCGGATAAGAGATCATAAAGACTTAAAAATCCCGGAATTTAAAGAAATTATCCACGAGCCGCATAATATTGTCCTGATTGAATGGGCAGAAAGAGTTAAGGCAATAATTCCCAAGAAACACATTACGGTTCATATTGACCACATAAGCCGCAATAAGCGGAAAATCCAAATTTCAAAATCCAACAGAGTTCCCTTTCCGCCAACGCGTCTCCCTAAAGGGAGCCCTCGCGGGCGGAGGGAATCCCACTCCGAGCAATGACAAAAAAGTTGATTTTAATAGACGGCCACGCCTTAGTTCATAGGGCGTTTCACGCTTTGCCGCAGACATTGGCTTCTCCGACAGGCGTTTTGACTAACGCCGTTTATGGTTTTACGGCGGTATTGATCAAAGCCATCAAGGACATAAAGCCCGACTATATCGTGGCTACTTTTGATTTGGCTGGTCCGACGTTCCGCCACGAAGAATTTGCCGAATATAAAGCTCATCGTGAAAAAGCCCCCGAAGGGTTGCACGAACAAGTTCCGAGAGTGAAGGAGGTTCTTACGGCTTTCGGGGTACCTATTTTTGAAAAAGCGGGGTTTGAAGCCGATGATGTGATAGGTTCTGTTTGCGAGAAGACCAGAAAAGTAGACGGCCTTCAAACAATTATCGCCACCGGAGACCTGGATACGCTCCAGCTTGTTCAGGGCGATAAGGTCGTCGTTCTGACGTTGAGAAAAGGGGTAACAGATACTGTTTTATACAATGAAGACGAGGTTAAAAAACGATATGGCCTTGAACCGGAACAGATGGTTGATTATAAAGGGTTGAAAGGGGATCCGTCCGATAATATTCCCGGAGTTCCAGGAATAGGGGAGAAGACGGCGTCAGCTCTTATACAAACCTTCGGAAGCTTGGATAATTTGTATGAAAAAATTTCCGATTTTAAATTTCCCGTTTCTAAAAAAGATAAGGCAAAAATAAAGCCGCCTCTCTCCGAAAAACTAATCCAGAAGCTGATTGAAAATAAAGAAATAGCGTTTTTTTCAAGAAAACTCTCCGCAATAATTAAGGATGTAGACATTGATTTTAAACTGGAAGACGCCGAGTGGCGGAAGAAAATGAAAAAAGACGAAATTTCCCGTATTTTTCAGAGCATGGGTTTTTATAGTTTGCTTAAACGCGTATCCGAAATTGATGGTTCGACTCCGCTCACCACAGGTGGTTCGGTCGGTGTGCAAACCTCATTTTTGCCTCTTGCAACAACAGGGCCAAGAGTAAAAGAACTGAAGACCGATAAAGACGTAATCGATTTGCTTGCCAAGCTAACGAAACAAAAAGATTTTGCTCTGGATGTGGCTGAAGAAAACATTGTTTTCGCCCTTGAATCTAAAGAATGCTCCTTTATTCCATTTGATTATTTCTTAAAGAACACTGCCTTGAGGTCAGACCTCAAGGCAGTGTTGGAGAACCAGAAGATAAACAAAACAGGCCACGATTTTAAGATAATTTCTAAATATTTTCTCGGCAAGGGAATTCACCTCGAGGGAATAAGTTTTGATTCAAAAATTGCCGCGTATCTAATCAATTCAGACCTTAGAGATTATTCTTTAGATAAGATTTACTTCACCGAACTTAAGCAAAACATGGATTCTGACCCGAAAAAGAGACCCGGTTTTATTCTTGAATTAAGGGACAAGCTTATTGCCAAACTTAAGTATGCCGACACCCTTTGGGTTTTCGAAAAAATTGAACTGCCCCTCTCTATTGTTCTTGCGGAAATGGAATTAAGCGGAATAAAGATAGATTTAAACGCCATCTCCAAATTATCCAAAGCCACAGTGAAAGAACTGCACAAACTGGAAAATAAAATACACAAACTGGCCGGTAAGGAATTTAATATCAATTCTCCCCAACAAATGTCGGTTATCTTATTTGAGCATCTGAAAATAACGGGAAAGCTCAAGAAAACCGGCAAGGGAGCCATCTCTACTGCGGCGCCGGAGCTGGAAAAACTGTCTGGAGCGCATCCGATAATAGATTTGATATTGAAGTACAGGGAACTTCAAAAATTAAAGACTACCTACATTGAACCCTTTCCGGCCTTGGTTGATAAAAATGGGCGTATTTGCACGACCTTTAATCAAACAGGCACCGCTACAGGCCGGCTTTCAAGCGAAGAACCGAATCTTCAGAACATTCCCATCCGCACCGATATCGGCCAGGAATTCAGGAAAGTCTTTATCGCATCTCCGGGATACAAATTAGTTTCTTTTGATTACTCGCAGCTTGAACTCCGCATCGCGGCTCATATTTCCAAAGATAAAAAAATGATCGAAGCGTTTAAAAGGGGAGAGGATATTCATACACGGACCGCCGCCGAGATATTTGGCGTTCAGGCCGGCAAGGTTGCCGCCGGCATGCGAAGGCAGGCGAAGGTTTTGAATTTCGGAATCTTGTACGGTATGGGAGTCATGGGATTTCAGAGAGCTTCGGGAGCAGACAGAGCTAAGGCCAAAGAATTTATTGACAGATATATGCGCGAATTTTCCGGCGTTGCCCGCTATATGCAGGAAATGAAAGACAAAGTCCGCCGGGACGGTTATGTAACGACAATTTTCGGGAGGCGCAGACATCTGCCCGAAGCATTTTCGGGTATGCCCCAGCTAATAAGCCAGGCCGAAAGAATGGCCATCAATATGCCCATTCAGGGAACGGCTTCGGATTTGATTAAATTATCAATGACGAATATACACGACTTAATGCACAGAGAAAAAGTCGAAGATAAGGTAAAGCTGCTTTTGAATGTTCACGACGAGCTTTTGTTTGAAGTGAAAGACGGGCTGGTTAAGGATTGGTCGGTCAAGATAAAAAATATAATGGAAAATATTCACAAATTAGACGTGCCCTTGATAGTAGACGCTAAATATGGTAAAAATTGGGCAGAGATGCAGGATGTTTAAGGAGTAAAAATGGCACTTTCAAAACTTGAGCCGGATAAAGACCGAGTCGAAGAAATAGCTCAGCGGATGAAAGAGATTATTGAAACAACTTGGCTAAGAGACCCGAACTTGAATAAAGAAACAGCCGAAGAATATCAATTATTGAGAAAAGAGATTGAGGATATGGGTATGCATGTGGAACACGAAACAAAACTCAATCTCGAAGATTCTTCCGGTCCCAAACTTGAAGCAGAAATAACTATATGGATACCCAAAAATATCACAATCCAATAACTGGCAAAATGCCGGTTTTTTTGTTTAAATAAGGAAAATATAGATGCCCGAATTACCGGAAGTAGAAACAATAGTTAGAGAGTTGAGAAAAAAAATCATAGGTTTGAAAATAACCGATGTTTGGGTTGACTGGCCTAAGACAGTGAAACAAGCGGGCGGAATTGATAACTTCAGGAAACAGGTTAAAAATAAAAAAATACTAAGCGTAAGGCGTCGCGCGAAGTATATTATAATGGATATAGAAGGAAAGAAGACAATTTTTATACACCAAAAAATATCGGGCCACCTTCTTTATGGAAAATGGATTCGCCAGCCGCCGGATAAAAAAGGGGTTTGGATAAGCCAGATCCCCGGCCCTCTTCAGGATGACCGCCAGAACGGGTATATTCGCTTTGTCTTGATGTTAAATAACGATTATCAATTAGCCCTTTCCGACTTAAGGCGTTTTGGGAAAGTAATTTTAGTGGACGATGACAAGGTCAAAGATTTGAAAGAAATAAGCGGCCTGGGTCCCGAACCGCTGGAAATAAATTTCATCCGATTTAAACAACTTTTTGATAAAAAAAGAGGAAAATTGAAGCAAGTTTTGATGGACCAGGCTTTCATTGCCGGAATAGGAAACATATATGCCGATGAGATTTTATGGGCTTCCGGTATCCACCCGCTTTCGAGGACCGAAAATCTTAATAAAGAAGATTTAGGGAAAATTTTTAATTTCACTGTCAGAATACTAAAAAAAGCGATAAAATATAAGGGCTCAAGCATTGACGATTATCGCATTCTATCCGGAGAAAAGGGCAGATTTCAAAACATCAGAAACGCATATCAATTAACGGGAAAAAAGTGCAAAAAGAAAGACGGAGGTATAATTCAAAGATTAAAACTCGGCGGCCGTTCCGCTCATTTTTGCCCAAAGCATCAAATTTTAAAGTAATTTTCAATGAATTTTCAATTTTTTAAAATTAATCTGAACAAATTACTGATAATTACCGGCGCAATCGTGCTTGTTTTGATTGTTATTTTTATATTTTGGTGGAATAAGGCCATCGTCATCAGTAACGGGATAAGCGTTATAAACAAAGACCAAACACCCAAGAGTTCGATTACCGGACTCGATTGTCCGGGTGCCGATGTCAGGCCCATGGCGGTAATGCTGGCATCCGACCCCGAAGCCAGGCCTATTTCAGGAATAAGCCAAGCTGATATGGTTATTGAAATGCCGGTTGATCCAACTGGAATTACAAGGTTTATGGCTGTTTTTCAATGCGAAAAACCGAAAGAAATCGGTTCAGTAAGGTCGGCCAGGGACGACTTTATTCCTTTGGCGGCAGGTCTGGAAACAATATATGCCCATTGGGGCGGAGAGCATGGCGCTCTTGAAAAACTGAATAGCCACATCATAGACAATATTGACGCCATGAAATATGAAGGCACAGTTTTTTACAGAAAAGCGGGAATTCGTCCGCCTCACAACGGGTTTACCGACCTCAATCTCTTAACAAAGAAAGCCCAAGACCTCAAATATGATTTTAAAAACAGTTTCCCGGGGTATCCTCACCAGGAGAAAGAGCCGAAGAAAAATCTGTCTAATTTAACTGACCGGATAAATATAAATTATCCGGGACCCCATGCCGTAAGCTGGATATATGAATCCGGAACAAATCTATTCAGCCGATACAGGAATGACAGCGCCGAGATTGATAAAGACAACGGCCAAACGGTTAAAGCCGGAGTTGTAATCGTAATGAATACAACTTCAAAATTCTTGAAAGAACAATATATAAGCGTTAACGTTCAAGGCGAAGGCGTGGCTCAAATTTATCAGAATGGCGGCATCATAAACGGAAAATGGATCAAGGATGCCTCTCAACCGGACAGTAAATTATATTTTTATGATGATTCGGGAAAGGAAATTAAATTCGCGCCCGGCAAGATTTGGGTGGAGATAGTCGCGCAATAATCAATCATTATGATTATTTTCTTATATGGTTCGGATAGCTACCGGCTGAAACAAAATAGCCAAATTGTCATGGATAATTACCGGAAAAAGCATCCGGGCGGAATTTTTTTTAAATTTGACTTGTCTGACGCTGATGAAACGGCAAAAGCCGAAGATGCCGTTAAGGGCGGTTCTTTATTCGGCGAGGTGAAATTGATAGTTCTTAAAAATACATTTTCCAATAAAGCCGCCTCAGACCGGATGGGGGAGCTTATTAAAACTCAAAATCTTCTGAAAGAAAAAGACACAGTGCTTTTGTTTGTTGAGAACCAAGACGGAAAAGAACTAATCAAGAACAAGGCACTTTTTAGTTTGTTGGCCGGAAAAGACGGTGTAGCAAGGAACATTGAATATCTCGACGGAGAAAAGCTGGTTAAATGGATAAAGAGCGAATTTGCTTTAAGAAAATGCTCAATAGAACCGGCGGCGGTAAAAGAACTGACCATAACCGCGGGAAATGACAGCTGGGACTTGGCGAATGAGATAGAAAAACTGTGTAATCTAAAAGCGGGCGGTGTGATAAAAACGGAAGACGTAGCTCTTCTCGGATCCCGAAAAACGGACTTAAACATTTTTGATTTTGTCGATGCCATCGCCGGAAAGAACAAGGCGAAAGCCTATGAAATTTTATTTAAAGAAATACAAAACGGCCGGGACCCCTATTACCTTCTGACCATGGTTGTTTACGGTTTTAGGAATTTGTTGGCCGTAAAAGACCTGTCCGACAGGGGAATGTCATTGGATTCTATAACTAAAAAAGCCCGCCTCCATCCGTTCGTGGCGAGAAAAGCGCACCAAAGCGCCGGTAAATTCAGTTCGGTTGAGTTAAAAAATATTTACGGCCACTTGCTTGACTTGGACACCAATTCCAAAGGGGGGACAGTTAACCTCGCTGATTCTCTTTTTTTGTTTGTTTTGAATTAATGAACTATTGGTTATCTGGTCTTGATTTTCCCTACATAATCCGTATACTATCGGCAAGTTCGTTACCAATCAGGAGACAAAGGAAATGCAGCCCAACCAGCAAATCATGCTTCCGGTTCAGCATTTTTTAATTAATCTTGCTCCGAGCATTATGGTATTGCCGAATACGGCATCTCGCGTATTTTTGGATCAGCACCCATCCTCCCAACAGCTTTTGGGGGCCATTAGAGCCGGCCAGAGCCCCTTTCTTTTTGCGGTAATGTCAGATCCGAGAATAAAAGAGTCTCCGGACAAATATTATAAGATTGGCGTAATCGCGGGAGCAGAAGCGGATCCGACAAATCCGGTAATTATTCTAAGGGGTTTCTTTAGGGCCGAGATGCTTAGTCTTAAAAGAATTCAAGGTCAGGATTCGGGTTTTTGGGTGGTGACGGTCAAAAAGATCGAAGACGAAAACCATGATGAATACTTTATCCAATCCAATCAGCATGTTGTGGCCGATATGATAAAAATCAGAGACCTTCTCGTCGGGTTTATGATAAGAGCCAGAGGCGAGTACGATTTTGACCACAGAATAATGGAAAACGTTGTTGATGAATTCGAGAATACCGATTGGGGAGACAAAGACGCGATAGACAGATTTATTTGGATGGTCTTGAGCTCCGTTCCGGATTTGTTCCAGAAAGACAAACAGCCGTTTCTTGAAAGCTTGAGCTTGCCGGAAAGAATCGAAATGTGCATTAAGAAACTGAAGGAAAGATTGAGGCTTTTAGAGATTCAAAAACGAAATTTAGCCAAAGATGACAGGCGTCGGGGAACGGCAAAGCTTGCTCAAGTTCAAGGCGCAAAAGACCAAATCGGCGACGAATTTGTTAATGGCGCCCACGGCGATGTCAAAAAGAGGTGGGATAAATTCAAGACAATCCGGGATTCTATGAGCGAAGATGCTAAAGATATGGTAATGGAGGACCTCGAAAAATTGAAATCTTTCGGGGATCCGCAGAGGAACACTTATGAGTGGCCCAAGTATATGCGGCGAGTTGATTTTATTCTCAATCTTCCCTGGAAGGAAGAAACGGTTCAAGAGAGCGATATTACCAAAGTAGCGCAGGTTCTTGACGAAGACCACTATGGCCTTGCCAATGAGAAAGATTCTATCTGCGACCAGGTTGCTCCGCGACTGCTCAATCCAAACGGCAAAGGGTCCATAATTTGTCTTATCGGGCCTCCCGGAGTGGGGAAGACCTCTTTAGCCAAATCCGTGGCTAAGGCATTGAACAGGAAGTATATCAGGATGTCCTTGGGCGGCATCAGAGACGAGAGCCAGATCAGGGGCCATGCCATAACTTATATTGGCGCTGAACCCGGAGAGATTATGAAGCTGATGAAGCGGTGCGGAGTCAGGAATCCATTATTTGTAGTGGACGAGATTGATAAATTGGGGCACATGTCTACCAGCGGAGATCCTTCCGCGGCAATGCTTGAAGTTTTTGACCCCGAACAGAACAATTCCTTTAAGGATCATTGGGTGGCTTGCGGGTTTGACCTTTCAAAAGTCCTGTTTATCGCCACAGCAAATCAGGAAGATACAATCCATCCGGCTCTCAGGGACAGAATGGATATCACTCGTCTGCCGGGATATTTGGAAGTAGAAAAAATTGAGATTGCCAAGAGGCACCTGATCCCCCGATTGATGCAAGATCTGGGCCTTGTCCAAAACGACATTGAGGTTGTGTGGAAAGATGAGCTTATTTCGAAGATTATCCGGGGTTATACTCACGAAGCGGGAGTCAGGAACCTCGAAAGAACTCTCGGAAAAATTTTAAGGAAAATATGCCGCGCATATCTGAAATCAAGAAATGAAGAAAATCCGGTCACCAAATTTGAAATGACCGAACAAAATATTCACGAGTACCTCGGACCGTACAGGTTCTCTAAAGACAGGGCCAGACCGACCACAATCGGGGAAGCCATCGGGCTTGCATGGACTCCTGTCGGCGGCGACATTCTTTATGTTCAGGCGGAGTTCTATGACAGATTAGACGGCAAGAAAGTTCTTGACCTGACCGGTATGCAGGGCGATGTGATGAAAGAATCTGACAAGCTGGCTTTAACTCGCTTGAGAAATATCTTGAGAGAAACCAATCCGGAATTGGCTGATAAGTTGAAAAACAACGCAATTCACCTGCACATACCGGAAGGAGCTGTTCCAAAAGACGGCCCATCAGCCGGCATTACCATCTTCTCCGCTTTATATTCGGAAGTGACCGGTAAATTAGTAAAGCAAAATTTGGCTATGACCGGTGAAATAGACAACAAGGCAAGAGTTCTTCCCGTTGGCGGAATCAGAGAAAAGATCGTAGCCGCCGAAAGAGCGGGGATAGAAGAAATTGTTATGCCGAAGGATAACGAAAGAAATCTCCATGATGTGCCGATATCGGTAAAACAAAAGCTTCGATTCCATTTTGTGGAAACAATCGACCAGGTCCTGGAAATAGTATTTCCTTAGACCCCCCCGCTAAGCGGGGTTTTTTGTTGCTAAAAGACCCAACTTAGCATAAACTTTGACTTAAATGCACGACTATCTTCATATTGGCCGGGCCGGAGAATTATTCGACAAAAAAGACCGCCGTTTATACCGGACATTAGAAATAGCGCCGGGATTTTTGGCCTGGTCCACTTTGTTTTTAGTGGTTTTATTGTCATTTTGGACGCCGTTTTTAATGGCGATATTTATAATTGCCTTCGATGTTTATTGGCTCATCAAGACTGCGTACCTGTCTCTGCATCTTCGGGTTTCTTACAACAAATTGAAAAAAAACTTGACCATAAACTGGATTGACGAGCTCAATAAGTTAAAAACTGCAGACTACAAACCGCAAGGATTGAAATCTTGGCAGGATATTTACCACCTTGTTTTTCTTCCCATTTACAAAGAAGATTATTCCATTATTGCTTCTACGATGGAAAGTCTTTTAAAAACAAATTATCCCAAGTCAAAAATGATAGTGGTTATTTGCTGGGAGGCCAGAGGCGGCAAAGAAACCCGGGAAGTTGTCCGAGAAGCGGAAAAAAATTATAAAAACGCTTTTTTAGACCTTGTTTCCATAATGCATCCCGCCGATCTTCCGGATGAGATTCCGGGCAAGGGTTCCAATACCGCTTATGCCGCCAAGATAGTTAGAGAATCCATTATTGATGCCCGCCGGATTCCGTATAACCGCATTCTTGTATCTAACTTTGATATCGATACCGTTGTTTTTCCGGAGTATTTGGGAGTTTTGACTCATGCTTTTCTTACGACAGAAAATCCTCTGCGGGTTTCATATCAGCCGATACCTTTATATGTAAATAATATTTGGGAGGCGCCGTCATTCGCGAGAGTGGTTGCTTTTGCGGCAACATTCTGGCACACCGTGAAACAGGAAAAGTCGGAAACCGCCACGACATTCTCATCGCATTCAATGCCGTTTCAGGCCTTGGTTGATGTCGGTTTTTGGCAGAAGAACATGGTTTCGGAGGACTCCCGCATATTTTGGCAATGTTTTTTGCGGTATGACGGCGATTACAAGGTTGCGCCGTTATTTTATCCGGTATCCATGGATGCCAATGTTGCGTCGACCAATGTTCAGACTTTGAAAAATATTTACAAACAGCAAAGGCGCTGGGCTTACGGAGTCGAAAATATACCTTATTTCATGTTCGGGTTTATGAAAAACAAAGCCATTCCGCTTTTTAAAAAATGGCATTACGGGTTCATGGTTATTGAAGGAAACCACTCCTGGGCAACGAACGCTTTGCTTATCTTTGTCTTGGGCTGGCTGCCGATATTTCTGGGCGGGCCCGAATTCAATAGAACCGTTCTTTCTTTTAATCTTCCTTACTTAACCAGGATAATAATGACTCTTTCAATGCTCGGGCTGATTTCCTCGGCCGTCCTGTCTATTATTTTACTTCCGCCCCGTCCGTTAAAGTACGGCAAATTTAAATATTTTTGGATGCTGGTTCAGTGGGTATTGTTTCCCGCAACTACAATATTTCTCGGTTCCATCCCGGCATTGGAAGCCCAGACCCGCCTCATGCTGGGCAAGTATATGGGCTTTTGGGTCACGCCCAAGGTTAGGAACAGGTCGGAGTTTGTTGCCCATTGAATTGATTTTAAAATGTAATATAATCGGTAAGAAAGAGATGGGGGAGATGTCCTCATGTCCCTAAGGAATTTTTTCCAGAAATTAGTTTCTTCTAAAACCAGCGGCGAAAAAGAGAAAATCAATCCGCCTAAGGTTGTTCCTGTTATCAAATTTAATTCAGAAGGCGTCCCGTACAGGGATTGTACGCAATGCGAAGGTAAGATGTATAAAAAGGGAAATGTGTGGATATGCGATCTTCTTGGAAACAGATTTGAAGAATAAGCCGGCGCAATGCCGGATTTTTATTTATTCAAAATGAGTAAGGCGCTGAAAACTGTCCAGTTTTTCTTTCAGAAGACGGTGATTGCTCAAGTCGGAGTCATCTTTTAACAGCAGCCGGGCCTCGAGTCTGGCTCTTTTGATTAATTCTACATTGGCCAACGAGGCCATGGCTAAGTCGGGAAGGCCTGATTGTTTAACTCCGAAAAATTCTCCGGGTCCTCGGATGGTCATGTCTTTTTCTGCCAGCTCAAACCCATCGTCGCAGTCAACGAGGGCTTTTAATCTCTGGTTTATATTTTTATCGGGGGTTGAAGAAAAAAGCAGACAATATGATTGGTATTCTCCTCTTCCGACCCGACCCCGGAATTGATGCAATTGGGCTAAACCGAATCTTTCAGAATTTTCTACCATCATGATTGTGGCGTTTTGTATATCAACGCCAACCTCAACAACCGAAGTTGAAACCAAAATCCCATACTTCTTGTCTTTAAAATTATTCATAATTTCGGTTTTTTCTTTCGGCTTCATTTTGCCGTGAAGCATTGCCACTTTCAAATCCGGAAATACTTCCTCTGATAGTTTTTTATATTCTTCCTGAACCGCTTTCGCTTCGGCCCAGAGAACATTCATCTTGGACTGGCCGTTTTTACCCCTGACTTCTTTGGTCGGGTCGGCGAGTTCAATACGCGGGCAGATGACAAAAACCTGCCGGCCCGAATTTACTTCATTTCGGATAAATTTGTAAGCAGCCTTTCTCTGGAGAGGAGAAATTGTTTTTGTGATAATCTTTTGCCGGTTTTTCGGCTTCTCTTTGATTATGGAAATATCAAGGTCACCGTAGATGGTTAAGGATAAAGTGCGGGGGATAGGGGTGGCGGTCATGGATAAAAGATGAGGTACGATCTCTTTATTCCCCTCGGCCTGAGCTCGGGACGAAGGCTTAACTAATGCGGCTCGCTGGGCTACTCCAAATCTGTGTTGTTCGTCTAAAACTACAAAGGCGAGGTTTTTAAAATTAATATCTTTTTGTATCACAGCATGGGTTCCGATTATAATATCCACCTCGCCTCGGGCTATTTTGTTTTTCAGATTAATTTTTTCTACCTTTTGGCTATTAAATCTGGCCTCGGAACCGGTCAGGAGGCCGATATTCAAAAAATTATTGCCCAATAATTCCGATATTGTTCTGAAGTGCTGATTTGCCAAAACCTCCGTCGGAGCCATGAACACCGACTGATTTCCGTTTTTGGCAACCTGAACCGCTCCAATAAGAGCCACGACGGTTTTGCCGCTGCCGACGTCTCCTTCCATGAGCCGGTTCATGGGATATGTTTTTTCAAGGTCTTTTAAGATTTCCCAAGCCGCTACTTTTTGGTCTCTGGTCAGTTCAAAGGGCAGACGGGAGATAAAATCCTGAATAAGATCTTTGTCGAATTTAACCCGGACCGATTTTAGCTGATTAAGCTTTCTGCGCTCAAGAAGAGCTTTTAACTGGAATAATAATAAGTCGTCAAAAGCGAGACGTTCTTTTGCGGTTTCTGCTTCCCGGTTATCGGCGGGATAATGGATTTTATTAATAGCTTCGCTTAAAGAAAGAAAGTTGTGTTTTTTAATTATCTCGTCCGGTAACGGGTCCGGAGCTTCCATGTCCTTTAAAAGCGGTTTGATAAGAAAGCGCAGATATTTTGAAGTGACGCCTTCCGTCTCGGGATAAACCGGAATTAATCCTCCGGTATGAGTAAGTCCGCCGGCTGGCGGAGTAAAAGAATACTCATCGGTGGTTATCTTTTCATAAGTCGGACTGGAAAGGTACAGCCCGTGCTTATCTAAGTTGGCTTTCCCAGCCAAACTGACCAAGGTTCCTTCTTTCAAACTGTTTGCAATGAAGGGCTGATTGAACCAGACAACTTTTACGGCTCCGGTTTCGTCTCCCACCAAAGCGTTGGTTATAGACATTCTTTTAGGAAATATCATCCGGTTGCTCATTTTTAAAACTTCCCCCTGGATGTTTACTTTTTGGCCGGGCTCAATTTCCGAGATAGAGACAACCCGGCTGTAGTCCTCATAACGCGCGGGGAAATGCCACAGAAGATCTCTTACGGTATTTATGCCGAGTTTAGCGAGGCGGGGAGTGTTTCTTGGTCCTACGCTTTTTAGTTTTTCGATAGGTAGGGAGAGGTCTGTCATGTGGTTTACACTGAACTTGTTGAAGTGCCGATATTTTAACACTTACCGGCTAATTTTAAAAGCACCCCGACAAGTCGGGGTGCTTTTAAAATCTAATGTCCCCTCGGTAGGAATCGAACCTACATCAGAACTTCCGCAAAGTTCCGTCCTATCCATTGAACGACGAGGGGATTACAATCCTATTTTCCTGCTTATGAGGTCTACCAGCGATTTTTCATGCTCTCTTTCAGCAACGAAGTTTATCATTAGCGACCGTATCTCTACCGGGTTTTGATTTTCGACAGAAACTTTAACATACGGCATATACCATTTTCTGGCTTCTAAACTTAATTCTTTCGGACTGTTTGGTTCGTAGTCCAGCCAAAATGATTTTAAATCTTTATAGTAATAAGCGTGGTCGTCTATCGTTACGCCGGCATGGCTTACAACAATTTTGGACAGGGTCGGTTTTTTATTGGCGTAAAGGACAATTACCAAAGAAGAAAGAATAAGGAAAATGGCGGTCAAGGTATCCATGCGGTAGAAGAACATTGCTCCGGCTCCGCAGAATAAACCGATTACAATCAAAGTGAGATATTTTTTCTGGGGGTTGTAGTAAAACGACGGCGCCTCCCACTCTATCTTTCTGGTTATCTCAACAGGCTTTCCCGCAATTGTCGTTGCCGGGGCTTCTTCGATTTTTTTAGGTTTCTCGGATTCAACCCCAAAAGACTCCGTCTTAATTGGCGCCATTTCTTTTTTTTCAGCCTTTTTTCTTAAATCAATAATTCGGGTCATTGGCGGAGGAGGTGGGATTCGAACCCACGGGCCCCTTTCGGAGCAAACGGTTTTCAAGACCGTCCCGTTATGACCGCTTCGGTACTCCTCCATATTTTTCTTCCATAAATCTTCTATGTTTGTTGTAATGTTTTGGATTTGATGATCCAATTTCTTTAAAATAACGGGATACTTGTTCTTCTTTACCTAAACAAACATTAAATCGATTTCTTTTTTTTGCATTAAATCCAAATTGTTGTAATTTAGTCCTTACAAATTCTAATAGGGGAATTGAACGATTTGTGAAATTAATTACACAATTACAGTATACCTTATTTTTGTACGGATGTTTTTCGATGTAGAAAGAACCATCTGTATCGATAAGCCCTCTGATACAATATTTTGACAACCTATCGTCTTCTTGAATCCATTGTGGAACTCCGAGCTGCTGCTTCACCTTGTTTCCAATGAAAAGTCCATTGTCAATGAGAAATTTTACAAGTTTAGTTCTGGATATCGTTAAGTCCCAAACAGACCCCTGATTATAAAACGAAGGTGCTATTCCAAAAAGTCGCTTTGATAAGCCAGATACGTAGTGGGCATATTCTTTGTCGTCACGTTTATTTAGAGTAATTGAAACTTGTCTTTTGGTGATACAACCATCTCCGAGCAAAATGCCCACGAACTCTGCAAGCCCATGGTCTTGTTTCGGTTTTTTTATATATCTTGTTACAAAATATTTATTTTCATTGAATTTTCCTTTTTTATTCCACCATTCATGCCACTTTTCTTTTCGGTACTTCTCGTTAACCGGTACGCGTCCATATTTTCTTAGTACGGTGGCCCACCCCCTTTTAGCGCCAAGCCCCGTATACCAAAAAGGTTCTTTAATCCGTACATAATGAGGCATTTTTGTTCCAAGTTTTTTGCATACAATCTTTAAGGCGGGCAGAGACATGGTATATTTTTCTCGCCTCCAATCGCTTAAAGTTCGGATATGGATTTTCAAAGATTTGGCCAAGGCAGGGGTTTTTATATTTAACCTCTTTATTACAAGATTAATTAATTCACTCTGCTTTCCCCTGGGGAGAGATACTCGTTGAAAATATGAATACCGCTCAGCCATGCTTCCACGTTATCAAAGATTCTGATTTACAGCAAGTTGCGTTTTGGGCGAATTTTATCTAACCAATTTACTCAAGATTGCCGCCGGTTATTTTGTAAGCGTTGACTCCTTTCGATATTTCGCTAAGAAGAAATGCCCCCAAAACTTCATAAGCAAGGAATTGTACGGCGGGGGACACTTCCCGATGCGCAAAGAATCCTATCAGGAGCATAGACAAGAGAGAAATCCACCATACATAAACAAACATTTCTCCCGGCTTTATTCCCATTTTTACACCGGTCCAGCGCGATGTTTCTTTATGAACAATGTAAACGCCCAAAAGTATGATATAACTTGTCACCATCGCTTCCGAAAGCTTGTATTTCGAGAAAAAATCCACCCAGCTTAATACAAGCAGAATTCCGGTCCAAATCAAAAGGAACTTGAACAGGAGATTTTTGACCGACGACAGTTCAACTCTATAGCGTTTGGCTATTATCTGATTCTCCATATCTCAATATTAGCACTTTTTAAGAAGCATTTCCAGAGCTTTTGAAGCACAAATTGTTACCGCTTACGATAAAATATCAATTTTGGCGGTGTGTCACGGCCTAGAACTGACCGTTCAGAGGTGTTATTAGGCTTTTTGAGGTCTTTCCAGAGGACGGTTTGAGGTGTCTCAGTCGGGGTCTGGGTTTGATAAATAGATGGATTTATAGTAATATTTTCGTTAATCAGGGTACTTTAAATAAGGGGTTTGCGTGACTGGACAAAAAGAAAATAGACCTGCTAATATCGAAAAGTTTAGAGAAGAACTTCGAGAACTTGGTTTTCCTGGACAATTAATTGAAGAGTTCGTAAGGGTCAGAGGGCTTGGATTGCCAGAACCATCGCCTCATTTGTATCGAGGATTAGAAAAACATTTTAACTTCCTGCGAGAGAACCTTCTCTTGAGCCTTGTAAAGATGTGTGTAGGTAGAAGAATAGGAAAAAGATTTAAAACCTCCGAAGATGCTGCGAGACATATGAAAGTATGCCTGGAATGCAAAGCAGAAATAATTAACTTGACAGAAAGACTTAAGCAAGAGTTTGGCCTAATTGCCGAGTAGCCCGAAAACAATCGGGCTTTTTAATTTTATCGAGGCCTCTCGATCCCTCGATAAAAAATGTTGACTGCGGTGTGTATTGAACAAAGTTCGACTGCATTTCGAGCTGAACCCTGATGACCAATGATGCGCGCCTCGTCCGCTCCCTTCGGTCGCGGAAGCAAAAACCAAAAATTTTCCTTACCTTTCTTCTTTTCTTCGGCGGGGGGTGTGGGGGGAGCCGACAAAAAATGGAAAGGAAATTTTTGGTTTTGCTTCGCCGCTACAGACTACGAAATGAACATTTGCATTATATCATTTGTGGTTCTTTGGAGTTGTTCATTTCTCCGTCCTTGCGGCGAGACGAGGCGCTTCCTCTCCATGTTTAGTGGTAGCTTGAAACCTTTGTGGCTTCGTTTACTGGTCGTGGTAACTCAAAGAATATGGATTGTGCTAAGGCACAAACAAATCTGTATGTACTTAACCCACCCTCCTGTTCGCGCACAACTCTCCGCCGTTTTTAGGAGATATTATAAAACGGCGGGGATTGCTCCCTTGAATCGGAACGAAAAGAACGATTTCAAGTTTTCCTTTGGCGGCACATTCTAAACCAAGTCCTTTTTCTTCTCCTCAAATTCTTTTTTATCAATCTCGCCTTTGGCGTATCGTTCTTTCAAAACCTCAAGTGCGGATTTCTCGTGATTGCCGCGCGATTGGCTTGTGAGCCATTTGATAAGCGCGACGATGCCAGCGATTATCAAGACCCACCAGAGGGTCATAAAAATCCAGCCGAAACCGCCAAAAGGTCCGAATCCAAAATTCATCATATTGTTTGTTGAATTATTACTGCCAAAGGGAG
>MGJF01000007.1 GCA_001794125.1 Candidatus Yanofskybacteria bacterium RIFCSPHIGHO2_01_FULL_43_32 | reverse complement strand
GTTTGGGGGTTGGGCAAAGCTGAATGTCTTGCCGTACCCTGACTATGCTTTAATTATACTCTTTTTCGTGGGAAAAGTCAATCTAACATAAACCGCCCTGAAAGGGCGGTTTATGTTAATATTCCTATGTTTTTACCACCCCTTCTTCTTAAGGGCATCAGAAGCCGCTACCTGCTGGGCCTCCTGTTTTGAAGGGCCGTCGCCTTCGCCGACCATCTCTTTTTCCAAGAACACGCCGACCTGAAAATTGCGGGCATGGTCAGGGCCCCATTCTTTCAAAACCTCATAGACTGGAGTAATGCCGACTTTTTCCTGGGCTTTTTCCTGAAACAAGCTTTTGGCGTCTCTATAGAGCTGATTTTCTATAATTCCGGGCAGTTCTTTCAAGATAAATTTATTTATAAACTTTTCGGAAGCGTCATACCCTTGGTCAAGATAAATTGCCCCGATGAGCGACTCCATCGCGTTGGCCAAGATGTACTGACGGGCCCGGCCGGTATCTCTTGCCTCGCCTTTTGATAAAAGAATGTAGTTGTTTAAATCAAATTCTGAAGTGATTTTGGAAAGCGTAACAGCGTTTACCAAAGCGGCCCGCCAATTAGTCAGTTCCCCCTCCGGATTAGGGTAAGTTTTATACAAGTACTCCGTAACAACCAATTCCAGAACGGCATCGCCGAGAAATTCCAGACGCTCATTGTGATCCTGACCCCATTTCGGATTCTCGTTGAGATACGAGCGATGAGTCAAAGCCTGTAAGAGTAGGCCTTTATTCTCAAACTTGAAGTTTATTTTTGATTCAAGTTCAGAGAGTTTGTCATGCATTGAGTCAAATTTACAATTTACAATTTACAATTTACAACAAATTTTCAATGATTCAATGTTTTAAAATTGAAAAATTGATACATTCAATGAAAATTGAAAACTGAAAATTAAAAATTAATTATTGTTTTCTTCTTGTTTTGGTTCTTCTTCGTTTTCTTTGTCCTTCTTTTTCGGTGCATCGTCCTTTCCCGGTTCTCCTATTTCCCTATAAACCGTCCCCAAAACGCCGTTGACAAATTTGCCGGAAGAATCCCCTCCGAACGATTTGGCCAATTCTATCGATTCGTTGATGGCAACCTTGGGCGGAACCTCTTCCCTGTTTCCAAAAAGCAATTCATAAAGACCCAGACGAAGGACGTTTCTGTCCACAACGGCTATTTGCTCCAAAGGCCACTGGGGCGCGGCTTTCTCTATTATCTTGTCCAATTCGGAGAGATGCTTCATCACGCCATCCACTAACTGGGAAACAAAGGTCGTATCTTCGAGACCGGCGGCAAATTCTTTTACATTTCTGTCTATTATTCCAGGCAGATTTTCCTGTTTTCTGCCACGAAAATCCCACTCGTAGAGTGACTGCATCGCTACTGATCTTGATAAATGACGGCTGGCCAATTGTGAAATATCAACCGAGGGGTGGCCCGACTGGGAACCTCAGTGACGCGCAGACAGAAGTCGAGCATCTCTGGGGTGAGGAGGGGCAGGCCCCCGACGGCTGTGTTATTTTTGCGACTGTATTTTCTTCTCGCGTTTCTTCAATTCCCTGGCAAGAACATTCACCGCTTCTGTGCCTTTGTAATATCCGCAGAATTTGCAAACGATGTGAGGCATAATCATTTTCCCGCAATGCGAACACTTCGCCAAATTCTTTGGTTTTAACGCAAGGTGGCTCCTTCTTCGGAGCTGCTTGCCCTTTGCCATGTGGTGACGTGGTACAGCCATTTGTCTGAAAATATTAACATGAATTTAAAAATTATGCAAACCGCGTTTCGCTCCGCCTTCATCCCAAATCACCGCTCAGGACACATGCCTTCCTCGAACCGGAATAGATTTGCTCCGGTGGCAAATCTTTCTTGTCTCTCGGCATTATTTAAGAACCAAGCAAATAATGCCTCCGAGTCCTTCTCTGAAGGCACATGTCCTTTGCTTTTAAACACTTGTCCACATTTTTTCCTAATTGCTCATTGGCACATTAAGAATTAAACTTAAAACATGAAGTTTACGCACCTCCACCCCGCACCAATTTTTTCCGCCGACCACCAAAAGAAGGGGCGGAATTGGTGCGGGGCAAGCACAAGTTTTTAATATGTCAAAATTTATACACCTACATACACATAGCCATTATTCTTTGCTTGACGGCATGTCCAAGGTTGACGATATGGTGAAGCTGGCCAAAGAACACGGCATGACCGCAATCGGATTGACGGATCACGGAGTAATGTACGGCGCAATCGATTTTTACACGGCATGCGTAAAAAACGGCATCAAACCAATTATCGGAGTTGAAGCGTATGTTGCCAATCGCACCCGATTTCAAAAAGAACCTCACATTGATAACAAGCGTTATCATCTTACTCTTTTAGCCAAAGACAACACCGGTTATCAAAACCTCATCAAGCTTACGACTGCCGCTCATCTGGAAGGATACTATTACAAACCCCGTGTGGACAAAGACCTGCTTCGCGCTCATGCCGAGGGATTAATCGCGCTTTCCGGCTGTCCGGGCAGTGAACTTGGGCGAGCCATTCAATCAGGAAATAAAGAAAAGGCCGAAGAGGTCATCCGGGAATATCAATCCATCTTCGGCCCGGAAAATTATTACCTGGAAATTATGCACCATCCCGACGTAGATTTTTTTCAGGATTGGAAAAATACCCTTGTTGAATTTTCCCGCAAGCTGAATATTCCATTGGTCGCCACCCAGGATTCACACTACCTGCGCCCCGATGACGCCTTGGCCCACAAAACATTGGTTGCCATTTCCACAAATACCGACATCGGGGATACCGCCATATTTTCCGGTAAAGGACAATACCATTTCATTTCAACCGAAGAAGCGCTTGAATTGTTCAAAGACATTCCGGAAGCCGTCGAGAACACCGAAAAGATCGCCGAGAGATGCAGTGTCAATCTGACTTTGGGTAAATTCATTTTTCCGGACTTCGTCCTTGAACCCGGCAAAACAGCCGACCAGATGCTTGATGATCTGACCAGGCAAGGAGCGCGGGAATATGGTTTGGACAAAAATCCTGAAACTGAAAAGCGGCGGCGTTATGAGCTTGATATCATCGAAAAGAAAAATTACGCCCCCTACTTCCTTGTCGTCGCGGACCTGATCCGGTTCGCGCGCGAATCAAAGATCTATACGACCGTCCGGGGTTCGGTCGCCGGTTCAATCGTGGCCTTTCTCTCGGGCATCACCAATGTCAATCCCATAGAGTTCCAGCTTCCGTTTGAACGATTCTTGAATCCGTTCCGCCCTTCAGCTCCGGATATAGATATGGATTTTGCCGACAACAGAAGACAGGAAGTGATTGAATACGCCAAAAAGAAATACGGCTCCGACAAGGTGGCGCAGATCGGGACATTCGGCACAATGCTGGCCAGAGGAGCGGTCCGGGACGTAGCCAGGGCAACAGGAAAAGCCTATGAGGTCGGCGACCGCATAGCCAAACTTATTCCCATGGGTTCGCAGGGATTCCCGATGACTCTCAAGCGCGCGATGGAGATTGAACCCGGTCTGAAAGAACTTTACGAACGGAATCTGGAAGCCCGCCAAATAATCGACATTGCCAAAAAACTGGAAGGAACCGTCCGCCATGTTTCGGTCCATGCGGCCGGCGTAGTGATAGCTCCAAAACCTTTAATTGAATATGTTCCGATTCAATTTGATCCGAAAGGAGAAGACAATCTTATCACCCAATACGACATGTACACCGTCGGCGAAGACGGCATCGGGCTTACTAAATTGGACTTTTTAGGTATCAGAAACTTGGCAATTCTTGAAAATGCCGTAAGTTTAGTTAAAAAGCACCGCAACATTGATATAGATATTGAGAAAATTCCCTTTGACGACAAAAAAACGTTTGCGATGCTTGCCAAAGGCGAGACCGAAGGACTTTTTCAATTAAACGGGTCCGGCATGACCAAATATCTTATGGAATTAAAACCGACCACTGTCCACGACATTAACGCCATGGTTGCGCTGTATCGTCCCGGACCGATAAACAATATACCGGAGTATATCGCCAGAAAACACGGCCGCAATTCAATTAAATATTTCCATCCGAAAGCGGAAAAATTCCTTGACAAATCGTACGGCATTTTAGTTTATCAGGACGATCTTTTGTTCACGGCCATGGAATTGGCCGGATATAATTGGGAATCGGTCGATAAATTCCGCAAAGCGGTAGGGAAAAAAATACCGGCTGAAATGGCAAAACAGCACGAAATTTTCGTTCAGGGCTGCCAGACCCACAGTTCAATGACCAAAGGCCAGGCGGAGCAGATCTGGAATTTGTTTGAGCCGTTCCAGGGCTACGGTTTTAACAAGGCCCACGCCGCCTGTTACGGCCGCGTCGCCTATCAGACGGCGTACATGAAAGCCAACTTTCCGGCGGAATATATGTGCGCCGTGCTCACGGCGGAAGCCGGCGATACGGAAAAAATATCCGAGTTCATCGCCGAATGCCAGCGAATGAATATTCCGGTTTTACCGCCGGACATCAACAGCTCCTTCAAAGACTTCACGATCATAAAAGGCGACCCGTTCGATAAAACTCAGGGCGACAAAGATCAGATTCGCTTCGGTCTTCTGACAATTAAAAATCTGGGCGAGAATATTGCTGATGCTATCATCATCGAACGGGAAGCCGGCGGAAATTACAAAGATATTGAAGATTTTGTGACAAGAATTCACAATAAAGACCTGAATAAAAAATCAGTTGAGTCGCTTATCCGCTGCGGAGCCCTTGATAAATTCGGCGACAGGAATATGTTGCTGGTAAATATGGAAAACTTGCTTTCTTATGCCAAAGATAAGCAAAAACAATCGTCCTTCGGACAAGTAAGCTTGTTCGGCAACGCCGACAACGCAGAACTCCCGGCATTGCGTCTTTCCTCCGCTGAACCGGCAAAACCGTGGGAAAAGTTAATTTGGGAAAAAGAACTTTTAGGATTATTTATTTCCGATCATCCTTTAAACAGCTATCAAGCCCAATTAAAACTGGAAAATGTTGTCCCGATAAAAAACATCACGACAAATACAAACGGTTCGGTTAAAATAGGCGGCATGATAACCAAGACCCAGAAAATAGTCACCAAGACCGGCCGGCCGATGATATTCGCCAATGTCGAAGATTTGGCGTCAAAAATAGAGATGGTGGTCTTCCCGAACGTCTATGAAAAAAACCCCGAGGCCTGGAAAGAAAATACCGTCATTGTCGCCCGCGGCAAAGTAAACGACCGCGACGGTTCTCTCAAATTTCTCTGCGACGAAGTAAGGCCGCTTGTGGCAAGTACTTAAAAATTTGGCCGCCCGCGCAAGTTTACTTTCTAAAAACAAAGACCGCCCGAAGGCGGATTAATTGGGTTTGGCCGACTGAATATCAAGATATCCTATCAGATTGGCTTCGGTAATCTGGCCAAATAATTCCAAAACTTCTCGTAAAATATCAACTCCTCTTTTCCCGGAGCTACGAGCCCTGATATCGAGCAGCTGATTTATTTTCGGTGAAAGGTTTACGGATTGAGATTCTCCTTCTTCAGTCCAAAAGAACACCTTGACCATACAAAGACCTCCCTTTTTACGCTTAAATTAACAATGGAACTTTATTAATTAAGTGTCAAGTTCTTTCACTTGCCAAATTTATCTGATATTCTGAATATTATATGCCAACACCTGAGGAAACCACAAAACAAGACCACCGTGATATCGGCCAAGCATTGGATCTTTTTAGTTTCCATGAAATCGCCCCCGGAGCGCCGTTTTGGCACCCTAAGGGCATGATAATTTTCAAAGAACTTGAAAAACTTGCCAGAGAAACTAACGACAAAGAAAACTATCTTGAGATTTCAACGCCGATTTTAGTGAAAAAAGAAGTTTTTGTTAAGTCCGGCCATTGGGATCATTACCGGGAAAACATGTTCTATTTTGCCAATCCTCGGGATAAAAACGAGGTACTGGTGATAAAACCGATGAATTGTCCGGAATCAACATATGTTTACAGTTCACAAACAAGAAGTTATCGCGACTTACCTTTACGATTGGCAGAAATTGGACGCCTAAACAGAAACGAACTCTCCGGTACTTTGGGCGGTTTATTTAGGGTAAGACAAATCACGATGGATGATGCTCACATCTATCTTGCGCCTGACCAAGTTGAAAAAGAAGTCGTCAGCATAATTAACACGATTAAAAATTTCTACGATATGTTCGGTTTTGAGACCGCCTATGTGCTGGCCACCCGCCCCAAAGAGGCCTTGGGAAATAAGGATGAATGGGATGCGGCAGAAAAAGCATTAAAGAACGCATTAGAAAGCGCCGGGGTTAAATACACAATTGCTGACGGTGAGGGGGCGTTTTATGGCCCCAAAATAGAGGCGCACCTTCAAGACTCCCAAAATCGCGACTGGCAGATGGGTACAGCCCAATTAGATTTGGTAATGCTCCCAAAACAGTTTGACGCTTTTTACACCGATGAAAATGGCCAAAGAAAAATGCCATGGGTCATACATCGGGCTATTTTCGGTTCATTTGAAAGATTTATAGGTGTCTTGCTTGAACATACCGGCGGAGCATTGCCTTTATGGCTTTCCCCTGTTCAGGCCGCAATTTTGCCCATATCCGACAAACAGAACGATTGGGCCGAAAAAGTATACAGAGAATTAAAGACCGAAGGCGTCCGCGTAGAAATAAATAAAAACAATGAGACGTTGGGTAAAAAAATCAGAGAAGCCGAAATGCAAAAAATCCCCTACTTGCTGATAATCGGCGACAAAGAAATTGGGGCCGAATCCGTGGCGGTCAGAAAAAGAGGCAAGGGAGATATTGGCCAGATGGAAATTAAAGATTTTTTGAAAAAAATTAAGGAGGAAATATCTTTCAAAACATAAACTTAAAAAGCCCTTCGGGGGCTTTTGAAATTTATTGGAATATAGCGCTCCACAAAACAGACGCTCCGTATAAATGGACTATATTGCCCAAACTGATGGGTATAAGGCCAAGCCGAGACCGGGTCACAACGCAACTCATAATAGTCAGGGTCCTGCCAAACGGAAACGGTTCTGAAGAAATTATGAACAAACCATAATATCCCAATAATTTTATCACCCTCAACACAATCTTCATGTGCCATGAGACGGGATTACGCACCGACTTAAATTTTTCAACCCAGTATTCGATGTCCCAATAAAAATATCCCCCTTTTGTCGCATTTTCTACAACCTCTTCAGCGGTTGGAATTACATAGTTTAGATACAGTTTGCTTAGGGTCCAATACCATAACGGTATTTCGGGCACACTGATAAAAAAAGCGACCAAAAACGCATTAAACGGACTCACTATATTAAAATATATCAGTCCGATTAATATGGCATCGGCATTCAAAATTGACATTGCCATAATGATCCTAAGGGGCCATTTACTGCTATTTTCTTTCAAAGACCACGCCCTTTCCTAAAAAAGGAAGATATCGTATAATATACCGCAAAAATGCCAAAAAATCAATCGCCTCCGCCAGTTGGCGGATGGCGGAAAAAAATAGTGGTCATTGTCGGCCCGACTGCGTCCGGAAAATCCAATTTGGGCATCTTTTTGGCTCGAAAATTCGGCGGTGAAATTATATCGGCCGATTCCAGACAGGTTTATCGCGGAATGGACATCGGAACGGGTAAAATTACCCGAAAAGAACAGCGATCGGTAAAACACTACCTGCTTGACGTAGCCAATCCAAAAAATCCGCCAGCCGGAGGATTTACTGTTTCAGACTTTAAAAAATTCGGAGAAAAAGCCGTCAAAGACATTTTAGATAAAAACAAAATTCCGTTTATCGTGGGTGGTACGGGATTTTATATTGACGCCCTTGTCCGAAATATAGATGTTCCTAAAATACCTCCCAATAAAAAATTGCGAGCGGAACTTGCGAAACAGTCAGCGGAACAACTATTTTCCCGACTCTCGGTTCTCGACCCTCGGCGCACAAGAATAATTGACCCCAAAAACAAGAGGCGTCTCATCAGAGCGCTTGAAATAATAGAGGCAATGGGCAAAGTTCCCGCCCTAAATACCAAATACGAAACACTGGGCGCCAAATATAACACCTTGTGGTTGGGACTAAAACCAAAAAACTTAGAAAGAAAGATAAAATCCAGACTGGAAACAAGGTTGAAACAAGGGATGGTAAAAGAAGTTAAGAGTTTATTGGCTCGGGGCGTAAGTAAAAAGCGTTTGTACGATTTCGGCCTTGAGTATAGATGGGTAAGCGAATACTTGTCCGGTAAAATAAGCTTAACCGAAATGAAAAATGGCCTCTACAAAGCCATTGTAAAGTACTCAAAACGCCAGATGACCTGGTTCAAAAGAAATAAAGAGATTCACTGGCTTGTCCCGAGCGAAGTCGAGGGGATTAATCCGCCGGCTGGCGGACAAAAAGAAGCCACGAAATTAATTGAGGAATTTATTTAACCTCTTCGGGTTTTGATTCGCTGGGACCGAGTATCTCTCCTTCCGACGGCACCGTTCGCTCGGAAACATACTTATGTTCGCGTTCAGCCATGATTTGTTCATGACGTTCCCGCGCCATTCTCTCCTGTTCCTTCTGGTCGGCTCTGAACGCGCTTTTTGCGAAATTCTCCTTCTGCTCCGTAAAATTCATTAATTTTGCGAAAAATTTCTTTATCATGTCCATATTTATTTTAATTTATTCTTTAATATTTCTTCGACCATTTGCGGGTTGGCCCTGCCTTTTGAATCCCGCATTACTATGCCAATTAAAAACTTAAGCGAAGCCTCTTTGCCTTTTTTATAATCCTCTACCGCTTGCTCATTATTTGCAACTGCTTTATCCACTGTTGTCTCCAGTTCGCTTGCATCGGACATCTGTCCCAGATTCTTTTCTTTCATTATCTGTTCAGGATGCAAACCGGTTTCCGCCATTTCTTTAAGAACCGCTTTTGCGCCGGTTGAGGAAAGTTCTTTGTGGAATATCAAAACCATTAACTCCGCAAAAGCTTCCGATGAAATCTTAAACCCTTCAAGATCGTCGATTTCCAATCCTTTTGCGCTCATCAGTACTGGGAATTCAGTAATAATATAATTAGCTGAAAGTTCGTGAAGCCGTCTCCCCAGATGAGGTTCGTTCGGAAATTCACCTTTCAACCTTTTTTTGATATGGAAGTCCTTAGCTACAGAATCGAGCTCCGTAGCCACGTGTTCATAATAGTCGCCAAGATGACGCGCCACCGTAAAAATCTCAATTTGAGTATCATTAAGACCGTATCGGGCAAATCGGACGCGCCTTTGTGACGGCAACTCTACTAATCCGTCCTTAATTAATTCAATCTGGGCCAGAGTAAATTTAAGAGGTGGCAGATCTGGTTCCGGGAAATATCTATAGTCATGGGCTTCTTCTTTGGAACGCTGGCTAAATGTGGCTTTTTTGTTCTCGTCCCAGCCTCTTGTTTCTTGGACCACTTTTTTCCCGGCATCAAGAAGTTCGGTTTGCCTTTTTATTTCATAATCAACGGCGTCAGCCGCAAATTTAATTGAATTTAAGTTTTTTATTTCAACTTTAGTTCCGAGCTTGCTCGCCCTGAGCAAAGTCGAAGGGCCATCGTCGCCAGTCAATGATATGTTTACCTCAACCCTCATAAGGCCTTTTTCCATATCGGCATCCGACGCGCCAAGATATTTTAAAATCAACCGCAGTTCTTCGGCGAATTTTTTAACCTCCTGACCGGTCTCAAAATCCGGTTCAGTTACAAGTTCCATTAACGGCACTCCGGCGCGGTTATAATCAACCAGAGAATAGTCCTTGCCTTCAATGTGATAAAGCCGGCCTGCATCTTCCTCAAGATGAATTCTGGTTATTTTTATTTTTTTACCGGCAATATCCAAGTGCCCGCCTTCGCAAAGAGGTTTCTGATATTGGGTTATCTGATAACCCTTCGGCAAGTCCGGGTAAAAATAGTTCTTTCTTTCAAAAAATGTATCTTCGGCAATTTTGCAGTTCAACGCGAGTCCGGCCATGATTACTTTTTTGACCGCTTCTATATTAATAACCGGCAATGTTCCCGGGTGCGCAAGACATATCGGGCAAACATTAATATTCGGATGCTTTTCATCAGGATCGTTAAGAGAATTGCAGAACATTTTGGTCTTGGTTTTCAGTTCCGCATGAATTTCTAACCCTATAACCGGCTTATACATATGTCTAAATTTATCACGATTTTTGCAATAAAAAAAGCCCTATTCGGGCTTATCTTTTGAATATGTCCTCATTTTCAAAAGGCGTTATTCTTGAATGTCTTTCTAAGACGGGAATCAATTCTCTTAACTGCTTGTCCATTTCAACCGCCACTTCCCGATATGAAAAATGGCCTTGAGGTGTTGATCTAAGGACGGTCATATATTCAGCTTGGCGGTAATCCATTTTATAAAGCGTTCCGGTTCTAAAAGCAAACGGAATTAAATAATCAGCATTATTTCCTATCGCATGTTTTAACTGATTGACTCTCAAAGCAACATGCTCCATATTTTTAGAAAAATCTTCCGATTTACCCGCTTCTTTTACAAGCTCCGGCACATCAAAACCGCGATCAACGGTAAACTTTTGATGTATCTGGATACAATTTCGATGTCGATGCAAATCTCGTCTTCCGCCAATATCCATACAGATATCAAACTGGATTCCATATCCTGCCGCAAAAGCCCGAGGCAACGTATCATGTTTTTCTCTCAAGTCGAGAACTTGGCTTATAACCCAATTCATGTTTTCAATTTCCATCTTATTAATAAAACTCTGGATATTTCTCAACGTCAGATTGGTGGTTTCATAAACCAATCCGGCCACTATTTCATGCTGAATACTTCTAAAAGGATGGGCTAATCTGACATGTCTTGTGTAATTATTATAAGCATCGGGGTACATGAAATTACGCAAGTCATCACGCATCACCTTTTTCATCAGCTCCCTAATACGAGTTGCGTATCCATTCGGACTAACATGCTTGACCAGCGTCGGAGCAACCGGCGGTTCGTCTTTACCGTCCGGACAAAACGGTTTCGACAGGCATGCTTCCTTCATTTGGTTGGCCACATAAACAGTTTCCAAATATTCTGTTGCCATAAGACGGCAAATTTGATCTTCAAGCGTTCTGGCGCTTGTAATCTGGCCTACCGACGTAAGAATTCCGTTAAAAAGCCAGTAGCGAGCCACGTCAAAAGCTCTGGCCTTTAATGTTCTCTCATAATCGTCGTTTTTCATTTCCGGGGGTTTAGAATATTTCTTTGCCAAATACTCAAAACAAAAAGAACTGTAATCGCCGTATTTATCAAGAAGAAAATCCGCGATAACACAATATTTTCTTTCTTGCGGAGTGTTCTTGATTATTTCTGGAATTAGATAAGCACCCGGCTTATTGAACTTCTGATAGCGAGTTGACCTTTCCTGACCGTCCCAAAGCTGTTCGTCTTCAAGTTCAAAAGCAGTAATCTCGGAAACATTCTCAACGGCTAAGGGAATATGGGCATTATCGGCAATAGACTTATGCCCATATTTAAAATAGAAAGTATCCAAGAATCCCGTAGCTTTTTCGTCGGTTATTTTTAACATACTCTCTCTGATAGAAAGGGCTGAGCGGGAATACATTGCATACGCATATGCTAAAACCTCGGGTGGCCAGCCGGCAAGAGCAATCACTTCGGACATCTTTTACCTCTATTTTAAATAACTGGTTTAGAGATAGTAGCATTTTATAAAAAACAAAAAAAGAGGATAAAAATCCTCTTATAATCCTAAAATCGGCGCCACAACCCCTTTGGTCTTGGCAAACACTTCCTCCGGCTGGCCGGAACCGTCAATGACATGACAGTTCGAATACTCCCCAGCGAATGTCAGATAATTATCGCGTACTCTCATTTGAAAACTCATGTCCCTCTCAAAAGCGTCGAGCTCTTTGCCTTGAGCCAGCAGGCGTTCCCGTGCCGCGTCGGCCGGAACGTCGTATATCAATATGGCGTCCGGCCACAGGAACGGAACATCCGCTCCAAGAAAAGCCTGTTCCTCTATGCCGATAAGCGGTTTAAACTCCGCCGGAGAAGAAACCCCGAAACAAAGAGAGGCCACACCCCGGTCGGAAATAACATGGAATTCTTTGGCAAGGTTCGGAATAACTCTCGCGCGATAATGCCAGACGCGGTTTCGGAAATAACGGCTCTGCATCTCGAAAGGATGAAGGTCTTCTATTTTCAAGGCCGGATGTCTTCCCAAAAGCAAGTCGTAAATTTCTCTGCCGGACTTGTGTTCAATATCCGGTTCTTTGGTGAAAAACGTCTTCCGGAATTGCTTCTCGTGATAGGCCTGAAGCCATGTCTTCAGTCTGGTAAATTGACCGCTCTTCCCGGAAGCATCAATACCTTCAAAGGTGATGAATTTTCCGGCATAGGGATTGGCAATCATCGTTCACCCGTTTTAAAGGTTCTATGGGTGTTAGAATTTTACTCCCAAAAAATTAGTATGGCAATTGTGGACAACATAAATCAACGGCTCATCCGCCAGCTGGCGGATGAGCCGTTGATTTATTCGAGTTTACTTCACTTCTATCCCCATAGAGCGGGCAGTGCCTTCGATGATTTTAATAGCGCCTTCAACGTCATTGGCATTCAGGTCAATCATTTTCTGCTCGGCAATCTGTTTAACCTGGGCCTTGGTAACCTTGCCGACTTTTTCCTTATTGGGC
Source organism: Candidatus Yanofskybacteria bacterium RIFCSPHIGHO2_01_FULL_43_32 (assembly GCA_001794125.1). Classification (GTDB taxonomy): domain Bacteria; phylum Patescibacteriota; class Minisyncoccia; order 2-02-FULL-40-12; family GWA2-44-9; genus 2-01-FULL-41-26. The sequence goes on along the minus strand of MGJF01000007.1, from coordinate 13,363 downwards.
ACACCTGAACCCTTCTCCAATCCGGCCGCAACCCTCAATAAATATGCCGCGGGAGGGGTTTTGAGTTTGAATTCAAATGTCCTGTCTTCAAAGATGGTAATCTCTACGGGAGTAACTTGCCCCATTTTATCTTTCGTCGCTTCGTTGAATTGCAGCACAAACTGCTGGAGATTGATTCCGTGGGGACCGAGAGCTGTTCCGACCGGAGGAGCCGGGGTGGCCCGGCCTCCTTCAACCTGCAGTTTTACAATTGTCTTAATCTTTTTTGCCATGTGATTAAAGCTTCTTTATTTGCAAAAAGTCCAGTTCCACCGGGGTTTCTCTTCCGAAAATGGTAACTAAAACTTTAACTCTGCCTTTTTCGGCATCAACCTCTGAAATCTTGCCGTCAAAGTCCTTGAAAGGCCCGTCGGTTATTTTTACCCTATCATCAACGGCAATGTCAATCTTGAACTTGGGCTCCTGGACACCCATCCTCTTCATTAAAATATCCACTTCGGCAGCCGCCAAAGGGGTTGGTATCGTTCCCGCCCCTATAAAACCAGTAACGTTGGGGGTATTTCTGACGACATACCAGGAAGCGTCGTCAACAATCATTTCCACAAGCACATAACCGGCATATAATTTTTCTTCGATTGTTTCGCGTTTCCCGCCCCTGATCCTTATCTTTTTTTCTTTCGGCACAAGAACGTTGAAAATCTTATTTTCAAAACCTAAAGATTCCACCCTTTGTTTTAAATTGCGGGCAACATTGTCTTCGTAGCCCGAATAGGTATGAATGGCATACCAGTGCCTTTCCTCTGTTTTGACTTGTTTTGGCATATTATAACAAAAACTTATCGATCATAAACTTATAACCGAAATCCATTAATCCTAAAAACACGGCCATAAAAACGCTGATACCTATCACAACCAGGGTATAAAGAACCGTCTGGTTCCTTGTCGGCCAGCTTACTTTTGCCAATTCCACTCTTACTTCTTTTAGAAATTGGATGATTTTGTCCATGCTCGGAGGATTACCTTGTCGCCTGCGAGGGTCCCTTTGGGGAAACGCGGTGGCGAATAGGACTCTGTAATTAAAGTATTTTAAAATGCCCGTCGGGCAATTTATATTACTGATAATAGCAGGTTATTGCGCTAATTGTCAATAACCTGTTTTTCAACATCCGTAGCCAGTAAATACCCTGACCTGAAATGATATTTAAGATTTTCAAGAAAATTCATTCCGTCATAAGGATACAACTTTCCCGGCCGGGCGTATTTGTAATCAAATATTCCTTCTCCCATAACACCTTCTATAATCGGATGGTGGTGATCGCCTTCAATTTCAACAACACTGCCATCTTCATCCAATAATCTAAAAGTGGCAATCTTTTTCTGTTGCTCATTACGGTCTATTTCAAATAGTTCCACGTAATGAAGTTCTATCATGCTGGTATTTGACCTTCGCTTAATATTAATTGGGCCCGCTCTTGGGCTTTTTTCAGTATTGTTGCCACTTCTTTTTTGGCTTCGACAGTCAAAGAATCAATGCAAGGCAAAAATCGTTCCAATGCCGATCGTGTTTCGGGAGTTAGGCAATTAAGACCCCGGACTTGCGCCTCCCGTAAAATATCCGAGCGCGCGTTTTCATTCCAAAACATCCAGTAGTCATGGCCTGTCAACCATATCTTTCCAATCTTCGGATTAATTAAAAAACTGTCTCCCCTTCTGTCTCTTACATCCAAAAGATAATCAAAAACAGCCGCCTTGGCCAGTTCTTCCGGTTTTACGATTACCCGCCACTCCAATAATCCGGCAACCTGGGAATCGTTTATAAATTGTTGCAAATATCCCTCCACGCCATTCACCGTTCTGGCGGCGACCGGAGGAACTAATCCAAATCCCAGCGCCTCGTCTACCTTAAAGGCCATTTCCTCCAATTCAGATGCCATGGCCTCCTTTCCGGTATTCTCAAAAACAGAAGCGGTCTCCTGATTGGGCCTGAAAAGAGCGTCGCCGCCGCCCTGAATTCCCACTAACTGCATATCCCCGTAACCCTCAAGCTCTTTCACGCTTTTTATTTCTCCTTTTTCCAAGACAGCCTCTATATTTCGAGGTTCGTTAGATTTTGGAGGAATTTCGAATTGTTGGCCTTTGGACATTATATGTCTAAATTAGTTACGGACTTAGCGTGGGTTTGAATGAATTTTTTGCGGGGCAGAACTTCCGAGCCCATCAAAACATCGAAGACCCTGTCGGCTTCCTGGGCATCCTTCACGGTAACCTGAAGTAAAACGCGATTGGAAGGATCGAGGGTTGTTTCCCATAATTGTTCGGGGTTCATTTCTCCCAAACCCTTGTAGCGCTGAATCGCGACTCCGGCTATTTTTGTTTCATCCTCCGAAGCTTTAGCGAAGGGGGGTTCGTCTACTATTTCATTGACTCCTTCAACGGGAGTAACTTCCCATTCATTATCTGAGGTTTTTGGTTTAGAATTTTTAGTTTTTAGTTTTCCCGCCTGCCCATCGGCAACAATTTTTCTCAAACCCTCAAGAATTTTTTCCTTGTCCTTGTCGTTATAGGCATATTCTATTTTACTTCCCTTTTGAATCCTATAAAGGGGCGGCTGGGCGATATAAAGATGTCCCTTATCAATCAGCTGCGGGAAATATCTGTAGAACAGGGTCAAAAGCAAAGTTCTGATATGCGAACCGTCGGTATCGGCATCGGTCATAATAACTATTTTATGATAGCGGAGTTTTTCCAGATCAAATTCTTCCGAAATTGCCGTACCCATGGCAATTATCAGGGCCCTGATCTCTTGATGAGCCAGCATTTTGTCAATGCGGGCTTTTTCAACATTAAGAACCTTGCCCCTCAAAGGAAGAATGGCCTGTGTTCTCCTGTCGCGGCCCTGTTTGGATGAGCCGCCGGCGCTGTCTCCTTCAACAATAAACAATTCCGATTCGGACGGGTCGCGGCTTGAACAGTCGGCTAATTTACCGGGCAAAGTCATGCCCTCCAGAGCGCCTTTTCTTAAAACGGTTTCCCGGGCGGCTTTGGCCGCAAGGCGGGCCTTTGAGGCCAAGAGGACCTTTTCCAAAATTTGTCTGGCATCCAAAGGATTTCTTTCCAGCCAATCCGCCAATTCCGCGTTAATGACATTTTCAACAGCCGTTCTGGCATCGGGAGTTCCAAGTTTGGCTTTTGTTTGTCCTTCAAACTGCGGGTCTTTTAGTTTAACGGAGATAATCGAGGTTAAACCTTCTCTGACATCGTCTCCGGAAAGGTTATCGTCTTTTTCTTTAAGAAAAGCGTTCTTGCGCGCATAGTCGTTCAGGGTCCGAGTAATGGCAGATTTAAAACCGGTCAGATGCATACCGCCTTCAGTGGTATGAACATTATTGGCAAAACTTAATTCCTTGCCGGATATTTCATCCACGTACTGCATGGCAACCTCGACAAAAATATTATCCTGTTCTTTGGCGACATAAAACACCGTCTTGTGCTTTACTTCTTCGGTACGGTTTAAAAATTCCACATATGAAACAATTCCGCCTTCAAAATAAAAGGTATAATCCCGGGCAATCTTTTCCCGTTCATCTTTGACCGTAACCTTAACGCCTTTGGTCAGATACGCCTGCTGGCGAAGGTGATTCAGAATCGTTGTAAGGTCAAAATTGAGGTCCTTAAAAATTGAAGGGTCGGGTTGGAACGTGACGATAGTGCCTGTTTTTTTGGTGGTACCAACTTTCTTAACCGGCCCGGTCGGCTTGCCCACTTTATATTCCTGGGCAAAAATATCCGGCTTGCGGTGCACTTCGGCCCGCATCCAGGTTGAGAGCGCGTTGACCACCGACAAACCGACGCCGTGGAGACCGCCGGAAACTTTGTAAGCGCCCTGTTCAAACTTACCTCCGGCATGCAGTGTCGTGGCCGCCAATTCAAGAGCCGACTTTTTCAATTTGGGATGGATGTCGGTCGGAATGCCCCGGCCATCGTCGGAAACGCGGACCTTGCTGTCCGGCATCAATACGACTTCAATGGCGTGGGCATAACCGGCCATCGCTTCATCCAAAGAGTTATCAAAAACCTCCCATATCAAGTGGTGCAGCCCTTCAACGCCGGTAGAACCGATATACATACCCGGCCTTTTGCGGACGGGCTCCAAACCCTCCAAAACCTGAATATCCTTGGCCGTATACGAAGCGCCTGCAGAAGAGACAGCCTGTTTTTTTTCTTCTTTTTTAGCCATGTTTTATATCTATTTCAAACGAGTATCCCGCTTTTGCGGGATGTTTATCTTATGTAAATTATAGCATTTTACTGATTGTAAATCAACCCTTATTTTACTAAATTTCCAACTCACATAGAACATGTAGGGTCATGAACATATACTTGACAAATTACAATGATTGTTTGATAATACAATAAATTGTACCTTGAAAGGGACCGTAATGATTATCTCAATTATTGGCGTAAATGGCGCTGGTAAATCTACCCAATGTAGGCTGCTAATGCGGCACCTTATTAATACTGGTGCCTCTGCGGTAATTGTAAAGCCAGTCGACAAGAAGACTCGCAATCGCTTCGCTAAATTGATTAAGAAAAATAGTCTGATTTCTACTAACTTTCTTTTCTTTTCATTTTATCGAAATCAGGCTGAGAAACTCATAGAACTTCAAAAGCAGGGAAAAATTGCAATTACCGATCGCTACATAGAGTCATTCTTGTTATTTCAACAAATGTACGGGCTAATCAAAAGCGGCCATACTTGCCTGTATCAAGAAGTTGAAAAAATGATCTTCACTGATGCGAGGCCTGATATAATTATATACTTGCAGGTCAGTATGGCCAAAGCCAACAAAAGAATTGCACTGAGAAATCGCGACGACGAAAACTATGAAAACATAGTAACTTATAGAGCTTCCGTCAGACTTTATAAAAAACTGGCCAGTACTAAAAACGGTGTAATAATTGATGGTCATGCTTCTGAGCTTGTGGTTCACAACCAAATACTGGCCGCACTAAATCTTTGAAAGAGTGCGGCTTTAATTTAAAAAACACGAAAACATCATGAACTTAAAACCAAACAAAATTATCCTCGATGGTTTCTGGCGAGTTGGCAAATCAACTTTTTGTAAGAAAATGGAGTTAGGGGGGTGGCTCTTCATTCTAGAACCAGATCACAATAAGGAGAGTGGTTTAGCCCTTAGCCCTGTTGATTTAAATTTTTATTATGCTATTTCTCATTTGTCTAACATGCTCAGGTTTACCACCAAAAAGAAAAGGGTCATTTTAGAACGTTGCCTCATTGCTTCTTTTGCTTACAACTATGCAATGAATAACAAGGTGTGGAAAATCATTTGGAATAGCACTGAGACCAGTGATTTTCTAAAAAGAAATAAGGTGTATTGTTTTTATCGTACATATAAAAACTTCCTTGAAGACATGTCGCATTACCCCAAAAACCAAATGATACCCCCCGATGTTAACTTGCGTCGATTTTATCTTAGGTTTCGTGAAGCTTTGAGTTTAGTAGCAAATAAGTACCCGCACAATGTTCAGCTAGTTAAATTGAATAGAAATCAATTTGTTAGTGACTACTTTACAAAACGGAAAGACGATTTTTTTAATGACCAAGACACCACAAATGAAGATATCTTCCTTAGACAGAAAAATATATCAAAACTATAAAGAAGCTAGGGCAAAGTTGACACTAAAAACTGGGGATATTTTCACAAAATACTTAGCCATACAACCGAAAAAGCACCTGGAGCTGCTAAAAAATATAGGGGGGCAAATACCCCAAATTAATCCACACAAGACAATATTCGTTTTAATTCCCGCTTTTTACGAAGCTAATTTTATTTTGCAAACGTTGGAAGCCCTTCTTCCTAAAAATTCAGATGCTTTGCGTTTTTGGAACAATAATGTGGTGGTTATCATACTAAACAACTATTGTCTCCGAAAACCTGACACAGAAACACCACAGTTGGTTCGTCAATTCAAACAAAAAAAACAATTTCAGGACATATTTGTTATTAATTACTCCTTTCCGAATAAGCGTTCTAATGTAGGATATTGTCGCAAAATCTTACACGACCTCGTTATTTTAAAAGCTGAAGATTCCGATATAAACTTAGCGGATTCTATTTTTGTTAGCTTTGATGCCGACATACTCGAAGTTGACCTGAGAATCTTTTCAAAAGCGTATAAAGTTATGCGGGGCAATGCTAAAATTGACGCCATTCAAGGAAAAATGACCAGGCTACCAAAAGGCATATACAGAAACAATCTTTTTTACATCTTTTCTGCGATATACGATGAGGTCCGCAACGAATGGCAGTCCAGAAAATATCGAAACAGTGGTGTACCAAAATATAACTTTATGTGGAATAGAATCTTCACATATGGTACTGGTTTATTTTTGAGACCAAGTGTTTATTGCGAGATAGGTGGGTTCGACGGTTTAAGTCTTGGTGAAGATTATGCAATCGGTTCTAAAATTTCATTTTTACGAGCAACCGGGCCGGATTCTTTCAAAAATTCAAACGTCAACACAGTCCGGGCACTAAATTACATCACCGTTAATCATCCCCGCAGAGATTTATATGCATTTATCAATGGGGCGGCGGTATATAATAAATTTGGCCTATATTCACATGATCAGAAAATTAGAAAAACAGGAATTGAATGGGGCGATACCTATAAAAAAATTAAAAGAGAAATGCCGTTGAATAACTCCAATTTGTTAGTCATACTGCGCACTTTGCTAGATAAAAGTGCCAAACGAATTTCAGATCCAACAGAAAACATGGCGATACTTAATCGGGCAATTCAAAAAGTCAAAAATAATAGTAAAAAGTTACCTACAAGAACCATTTATCGCCTCGATTCGGCCCTTGAGAAACTAAACCATAAAAGATGAGAATCCATTCAAACAACTATTTAGGAGCCGAACAATATTTTTTTAAAAAAACTGGCCTAAAAATTATCAAGGGCCATTTAAGCGTTCAAAAAATTAATAAAAAAGTTAGCATCATAATTCCTGTGTATAATAATCCCGATAGTTTAAGAAAGGTTTTGGTGGCACTTCAAGAGCAAAAAATCCCGGATGGTTTGCACAAGAACATTGAAATAGTAATTGTAGATGATGGATCCAGAGACTACAACCAGCTCTTCGATATTATAAGAAAGGGTTCAAAATTATTCAAAACCACTATAGCTAGGTTCGCTATAAACCAAGGTCGCTCTGCAGCTCGCAATCTAGGCCTCTTGCTATCTAAGGGCAAAATCATAATATTTCTTGATGCCGATATTATTCCAAATAAGTTTTGGTTAATAAGCCACGTCTTGCGACAAGGTTTATGTAATAAAATAGCGACAATAGGCTTTAATCAAACCATATTAAGCACCGACCCCCTTATTTCCATTGAGAATTTATCCAAGAATTTTAAAAAAATTAACCCGGACTATCGAAAAGACTTCCGTTACAGTAAGTACGTCCCCATATCGTGGCACAAAACTAGACCTGAAATCAGAGTAGAAAACTTCAATAAAACCTACCGATTGATAGAAGATACCAATTTTTTTAAAAATTTTAATTTTCCCGAAACCATTGGGGTTTGGGACCTACCATCCATGTTCTTAACAGGAAACGTGGCCCTAAGAAGGTCTGCCATAACCGAAGTTGGTGGATTTGATATGGACTTCAGGGGTTGGGGAATGGAAGATACTCATCTGGGCTATAAGCTTATAAAAAGCGGGGTATTTTTGATTCCACTTCTGTCATCCTCTGCCTTTCATGTAAAAAAACGAGAAACCGATACCAGTAAAAGAAGATGGGAGTTCAAAAGAAATCTATCTTTATACAAACGGAAACTACAAGAACCCCTCAAAAAATTAACCGAGAGTGACTTTTATAGAGAGGTGGGGAGGAAATTCAAGAATAAATATAAGACTACCCTAATCAGAGACGATTAGCCATTCCCCCAAAAAGTTTTTTTATCTCGAAGCCATTTGATTACGTTTTTTTTGAGGGTTTTGGGTAAAATTTTAGCTTTAGACAATTCGCTAATTTTAATGAAGGAAAACGTGATGTGTTTCTCTTTGCTATTAATGTGTGCTCGATCCACTTTGACAGCAAACATTAAATCAATACCGTGATGATTGCCACTTTTATCGGCAAACCTATTCTCGTTGGTACCAATGAAAATACAACCCTTGAGCTTCATGCCCAACTCTTCTCTGAGTTCTCGTGCGACAGCATCTTCTGCTGTTTCATTAAATTCCAAACCACCTCCGGGAAAGAAATGGAAATCGGCCCCTTTTGGCTGTGCCAATAAAAGGCTGTCCCCTTTACGAATTAGAACTCTTACCCCAACTGAAACAATATTTTTAGACATAGTAGGTTCATTCTATCAACTTAAGAAAAAAACACAAGAGAAAGTTTTGAAATATTGAAGGAATCTTCTCTGCCGATAATGCCAACTGGATTGTTTGTGTGTGGAAATTGATTCAGACCCCTTCGCGTGTTTTCTTTTTAAAATCAAAGATTTTCACTCTTTTTCATCATGGTCTTGCCCTTGGCAATTTGTTTACCCATAAATAAGTATTTAATTGTTAGAAAAATAGAAGAAATGGCAGAGAGACCATGAAGAAAATAGCAAATAAGGCCCCCTCCCAAAAAAGAGTATATCAGATTAAGGGTTTGTCTTTTAGTCTTTTTTGGCTCATAAAGGTTTAACGCCAGAAAGTTTGGCAAAGTAAAATATAAAAAGAATATTGAATAGGAAATAGCAAGTAGGCTGATATTTTTGGCCCCTATTGGATATAAAATAATAAAAAACATAAAAACCGGACCGAATATCCAATAGATTGCATGTAGAAAAAGTTTAAATGCCTGGAAAAGAAGAACTGTTCTTTCTTTTAAGGAGTATCCCCTGTACTTTTTACTTAAATATTTAAAATAATTAAACGATTGAGAAGGACCCAAAAACCAATGGATCTTTTGCCTATATAAAGATGGGATCGTATCCGGTGTGTCTGATATATCAAAATAAGGAAGTGGGGTAATTTTTTCTTTGATAAATGATAGTTCCAGGCCAAGGATAGCGTCCTCATTATGAAATATCTCTGAAAAACCGACCGATTTATCATAGACCGATTTTGATATTATTAAACCATGACCTATTAAGTAATTTAGTGGCCGAAAAAAATTATTTTTATAAGACTTGACAGATCGGATTGCTTTAAACAACTCGAATCCTATTGCCCATCTATTTTGCCAGAGGGCGGCCGAAAGAATAATACTATTGGTTTTTGAATTTATATTTTTTGTGTAATCACCATGTTGCTGAAAAACATTTAAGTCTGGGTCTAAGCTTCTCTTAAACAGAATCCATTTAAATGTTTCGGGGTGTGGTTTTGAGTCGGCATTATATATCGCAATCAAGCTATCGCCGGTTATTGACTCGCCCAGGTTTTTAATGCCCCAGTTCAACTGATGTGACATCCTACCGTTAGTTTTTGGGTAATGACAATGTATTACCTTGTCATTATGTCTTTTTGCCAATTCTTTGGCTGCGAATATGGTGTTTTGTGTCTTTGGGTAATATAAATATTCACTCTCAGATGTAATTAAAACCAATTTAATATTTACATCGCGACTAAAGGTACCTATGAAATATTCGACAGTTTTTTCTATCCTGCCAACTTCTGCCAATACGGGGATGAGAATAAATAAACATTCTTTGTTTGTATCTACTGATAACTTAATATCAGTTTCTTTTTGTACCCAGTGGTAAGTATAGATGATACTATAAACCCAACGGATGGAGAGGGATAGGAAAGAAGCACAGATTGTATAAAATAGTATTAACAAAACTTCATTAATTTACTCCAATAAACGGGTCTTCCTCTTTTGAACCATGATAACTGATTGATTTTCACCTATTGTTATATTAAGGTTAAATTATGAAAGATTCAACATTCATCAAAATATATTGTGTCATTAAATCCCGGGATAAAATCGCAATGACCCAAGACGAAGAGGGTCAGCCGGGTTGGAAATTTCCCGGCGGCCACGTTGAGGAAAAAGAGTTGATTTTGGCTGCAGCTTCCCGGGAAGTGAAAGAGGAAATTGGTCTGGAAATTAACCCTACAAACATCCTGCTCATTGAGGACTTCTTTAATCAAAAACGCCCAGATGAACACAACATGCGCTTTTTCATCACAGCCGAACTGACAGGAGGCAAAGAAGAGCTCCGGAAAGGCGAAGTAAAACAACTGCAATGGTTTTCCCATTCAGAACTTGAAAACCTCAAAGAGCAGGATGTTTACCCGCCCCATTGGACCGCCCTGCAAAAGTATCTCTCAGGCACCCAATATCCCCTGTCAATCTTAAGCGAAGTTAAGGCCTAGTGTTTTATTAAAATCACATGTCCGAAAATCAGCAAACCAGCCAAACTTTAAAACTTGGTCCAACCTTAAATGGGCAGGTCTTATTTTTCTTTGCCGCCCGTCATGACAATAACCCCCAAGACGAACAATTCATTTTACTGCGTAAATTTTGGTCTGAATTTATTGAGGCCACAGAAGGCCGCAAGAAAATTGTTTTTATTGAGGGTGTCCCCAGAGAAACTCCGTCAGTTTTTGATGAAGCAGTGAAACAGAGGGGCGAGGTTGGCGCTGGGCAAAATTTAGCCCAAACAGCAGGCGTTCCCATACAATGTCCGGAACCTGATGATACTCAACAGAGACAATCATTGTCTGAGAAATTTGATCCTGATGAAGTTGTCTACACATTGATCGTACAAAATTTAGGGGCATGGTTCCGACGAACTAATCCGTCTACCACTTTTCAGGAGGCAATTGAACGTACCCTGAAGCGAGAAGCTAATTTCAGTAAAATCTACGGGTTCACCCCGGACAATAAGTGGCTTCTTGAACAGCACGCAAAATTATTTGGAAGCCAAAATCTTGAAGATAGACAATTTCTTGATAGTATTACTGACCCGCGAACCACCAAATTAAAGATAAACAAGATTGTGGCGGCTCGGACACAGATTCGCAATGATTATATTTTAAATAACATCCAAGACGCCTGGAGTGAGGGTAAGAGCATCTTTATTGTATACGGCAGAGGCCATGCAACTGTTTTGATTCCACAACTACAAAATTTTATAAACAAAAAACCCTAAGGGTTATCTCTTTTTAGTAGTTTTACTTAAATTTTACCACCCTATCTTAACTCCGCCCCAAATTGCTTCGCAGTTTCATCGTAGATTTTATCCTGAATCGGATCTATTTCGTCCGTCGTCAACGTCCTTTCGTTGGAACGGTATACAATGCGGTAAGTGTAGCTTATCTTGTCCTTGCCGAATTTTTCGGCATTCTCATATTTGTCTAATAATTCCACCTGCTCCACCAAGTCTCCGCCCAAGTCCCTTATCAAATCAAAATAGTTATTTGGAACAAAGTCATTTTTTACAATAAAGGATATGTCTCTCGTTATCGGCGGATACTTTGAAACTTCTTTGAATTTGTTGCCGAGTTTTAATTGACGCTTAACCCGTTCATCTTTTGACCACAGCAACCGGATGTCCGGCAACTCCATACTCACAATAGCCAATCTTTCCAAACCGAAACCGAAAGCCCAGCCGTTATAAATATCGGGGTCAACTTCCAAATTTTTTAACACACTTCCCCTCACCACTCCGGCACCCAAAACTTCCACCCACCTCGCCCCGCTCAAAGTCCGCCCCCTTTCTGAATGGCGGTCAGCGGAATTACTTTGGGCGGGGTTGCTTACATCTATTTCCATCTCAATTGACGGGTCCGTATACGGAAAGGTGTCCGTGTTGAATCTGTATTTTACATTTTTACCGAATACGGCTTGGGCGATATCGGCCAGAACTTTCTGAAGGTCATCAACGGTGATTACCTTTTGGCTTTTTGGCACAAGGTACCAGCCGTCCATCTGATGAAAAACATTCATGTGGAAACGGTCTATCTCATCTTTGCGATAAACCTTGCCCCAGCTTAGCGAACCGACCGGTTCCTGTTTTGCGATTCTTTCTTTAACTTTTTCATTTTGAAGATAGTAATACCACATTACGGTAGTATGGGTGCGGAGAATGTGTTTACCGTCTACATAATAAGTGTCCGATTTTGAACGGGCCGGATGTTCGGGCGAGAAATTAAACAGATCAAAACTTACATCAGCCGGCACGATCTCGGGAACCTCAATGTGGTCAAAATCCGCAAAACTCTCAATCTCGGTAATCCGGTCAACCATTTCCGCCAAAGGACTTTCCTTTGTCCGCGTTAAATCGGGCATAACTAAGTAACGTTTCATGCGCTCTGATTCTGCATCGTGGCAATTTTCCAATTGCAGTTTGAGATTTTCCTCTTCTTCGGATTTTATTTTAATATCTGACATGTCTGACTATGAAAATTAGTAAACAACCGGCCAAAGAAATGATTAAGCCTATTTTAAACGACTTGTAGAAATCCGGCCAGTCCATTTTGAGTTTGAATCTGTTCAGCGCCAATGTGCTGAATCCCCACAAAACCATAAAAAGCGATGCAAAAAATAAATATTTTACTTGAATTCCCGATTGGTAGGGATTGAAATTAAAAGAAATAGTTAAAAGTCCCGCGACAGACAGTCCCATGATTAAAAAAATAACCAGAACATACCACTTCATTACCATTAAATGTTAGCAATTTGGGCAGATAAAATCAACAAAAACTGCCATTAAAGCAGTTTTTGTTTTTGGCGAGAATTCGGATTTTGAATTTTGGCGGGCCATGTGGGTTAAGTACCAAGGTGGTGAGGCACCACCGTAAGGGTATTTTAGAACAGTTTTGAGGTCTTATTTGATGCACGCGGGTCGGATTACTTCTTCGGAGTCTATGTTTAAATATTAATAGGTAGTTTTTCCAGGTATTCTAACTCAATTATTCCCCTACAATTTTCGTTATTATTATTGCGCGTATTTTTTACCTTGCATTTCATCGGTGGCAGAAGAATTTCGCCGTCTTCATTTCGGACAAAGCTATCAAATTGGTCAAGTTCTAAAATAAATCCGTTTTTTGGAATAGTTATTTCATGTCTATAAAAGTCGTAATCTGGGTCGGACGGAACGGTAGATGTTGATGAAATAATTTTAAACTCTACTATGTCATTAATATTGTAATGGAGCGGGACATCGTCAATTTTTACATTTCTGTAGAGTACGATTTTGTTTTTTGTTGGCTTCATCGCGCTAAGAATGTTTGAAATATCATTCCTGGCGATTTTAAGAATTTTTATTTTTGCTTCATCGTCCAATTTTTCATATATCCGGTTTTGATATCTCTCAACACTTTTCTT
>MGJF01000006.1 GCA_001794125.1 Candidatus Yanofskybacteria bacterium RIFCSPHIGHO2_01_FULL_43_32 | reverse complement strand
TGTTGCTCGTCCTTGAAGTAGAATCATCTACATCTGCAGACTCGCGTCTCGGATTTGGCTAAAATCCGCTCCGCTAAATTGATAAAATGGGTATATTGTCTTACCCATTCTTCCATTGTTTAATTATAACAAAAAATTATAAAAGATAACTTTTAAAAATAAGCTAATCCAAGTTCAAGAAAACTATTTAGGCGTCTGAATCGCCAAGAGTTCAACTTCAAAAGTTAACGTTGAGTTGGGAGGAATTAATCCGTTGCCCACATTTTGAGAACCATAGCCGAGCGAAGGGGGTACGATGAGTTTGCGCTTGCCGCCAACTTTCATCCCCGGAATACCGATATCCCAGCCTTTGATAAGCTGGCCGACTCCGATTTGGAAAGTCGCCGGTCCGCCATGTTTGACAGATGCGTCAAAGACAGTGCCGTTTTCCAAAAAACCGGTATAATTTACCGATATGGTGTCTCCCGCCTTGGCTTCCGGGCCGGTGCCCACTTTCAAGTCTTGAATTTCTAATCCATTGTCCATTTTTATTATATTATTACCCTTAGGTGTCGGTGTCGGGGTCGGCAACGGCGTAGCGCTGGCCGCCGGATTTAAACCAAGCTTTGACACATCGTCGGCATCGTTGCTTTTTCTGTAAAAAACAAACGCCACAACACCGAAACAAATTACTATTAACGTAAACGCGAAAACTGTTTTTGTATTCATGTTGGTCAGATATTTAATCCATTTTATCATTTTAGAAGCTAAAGAATAGACCGAGTCCGAGGAACGACGACGAAGATATAGATTGTTCTATATTGAGGAGGAGAGACAATGGAATCGGTCTATTCCTTGTTTCCCGCAGCGGGCGGGCTGATTTTAGACCAAATCCTTTGTTGCTCGTCCTTGAAGTAGAATCATCTACATCTGCAGACTCGCGTCTCGGATTTGGCTAAAATCCGCTCCGCTAAATTGATAAAATGGGTTAATTATCTGACCTTAATTCTATCAAAGAGGTTTGGAAATTTCAACCTTAAAGAGGTCTGGGTCTATAGTCCTGTTAAAACACGTTCTTTCGGCATTGTGCTGCCATGTCTGCATTTCGCCTCCGGAATATGGATATATCAACTGTTCTCTGAGAGCGGTTTTTGGTCCAGCGGCTTTTTGATCAAGGTTTGAATTTTCAAATGTGGCGCAAAGCTCAAATTTTAAATTACCCAGAACCCTATATTCGTAAGGCGTGCCTGTCTTGGGGTCTCCCGGAATCACTATCCCCAAAATATCGTTTGCCATTTGGCTAAGATTCTGCGGCAATTCATTCTTCTTTTGCCAATAATTAATAATCTGGTTCTGGAGCGCCGAAAGGTCGTTAACCCTTCTTTCATCAAATCTAATCATCCTCTGGTTCGCCGGCGAGCCAGCAACGTAAAATCCGAACCCGACGGCTAAAATTACTACGGCAACCACGACCCATTTATATACACTTATCCAGTTCAAACTCTTTTTGCCTTTAGTCCTCAATTCCCGTAATTCAGAAAAATAATAGGAAAATACGGAACCGGCTATAAAGAATATCGTCAAAACTTTTAATATAAACCGCGTGGTCAATTCTCCGTTCAGATAAGTATTTATTAAAGCAACCAGATCCCCTATTATAACCAAGGCCGCCACAAAAACCGTGAAATACAAAAGCCATTTTCTTATCTTCAAATCCCTCTTCTCCGGATTTTCATCAACGTCTTTGGCGAGAAATCTTAAAACAAAAAAGTAAACCGGGAAAATAACTATCAGGGTCGCCAAAGATTGTCTGATAGGAGAAAAATATGAGGAGGCGGATACATAATAATCATAAATGATATCCGGGAAATAAATATTTATATATTGAAAAACCAACACCCCAAAACTGATCGTGCTGGCGACTAAGGTAATAATGGACAGCAAATAAAGAAAAACGTCGCGAGGTAAATTTTTGTTGATTTGGTCTGACATGTTAAATAAATTTTACCTTATTTCCGTACCGGGAACAATTTCTCTGTCGGGAACCAGAAGCACCGGACCAGATTCGGCATTTGCGGCCAAAACCATGCCCCGGCTTTCAAGTCCCATCAAAAAGCGGGGTTCAAGATTGGCAACAACGACTATTTGTTTGCCGATTAAGGTTTCCGGTTCATAGACCTTGCCTATACCGGCGATTATCTGGCGTTTTTCTTCTCCAAGACCAACTTCTAATTTAAGAAGTTTCTCCGAACCTTCCACTCTCTCGGCCGAAATCACATTAGCAATCTTCAATTCAACTTTCTTAAAATCATCTATGATCATTTTTTATATGCTGTAATCTTAACTCCGGTTTTTTTGGATAAATCTAAAACCGCTTTGGAAAGACCGTAGCGGGACATATAAAATTCTTTGTAAATCACTTCTTTTATGCCTCCGTTAATCATCATCTTAAAACAGTCATAGCAGGGAGAGATCGTCAGATATATGGTTGCCCCTTCAATGGCCGCTCCATTGCGGGCCGCTTGAGCGATGGCATTTGCTTCAGCATGAATAGTTCTTACGCAATGGCCGTCAACAATCTCATGGCCAACATCATCGCAGTGGGGCAAACCTCGCGGGGCGCCGTTATATCCGGTGGATAAAATTACCTTGTTTCTTGCGATCACCGCTCCGACATTGGCGCGGTCGCAAGTCGAACGCTGGGCAACTACTTTTGCTATTTCAAGAAAATATTCGTCCCAGGACGGTCTGTTGGGTTTTATGGCTTTTTTAGGCTTAATGGCCATTCCCTTAGATTATCAGTTTTTTTCAAATCAAAAAAGACTTCAACGGAAACTTGACTTTTTGGTATTTTAGGTATATAATACCAAAAGGAGGTGGGGATGGAGTTCATTAAATTCGTTATCGAGTATCTCACGTTCTCGTTGGCATGCCTGTTCATTTTGGCAATTATTGCCAAATATGACATGCGCATGTATCCATTGTGCCCTAACTGCAGAGACAACACGCACACTCGCCGGCGAGGACTCTTCGATCCACTGGCCGAGTGTCGGATACACGGCTGGTTCTGACCGGTCGATCCGACGCAAAAGGCGCCGTCCAAAGGACGGCGCCTCATCATTTTAATCTTAAAGTCCCTGCAATTCTTGGTCTATCGAATTAAATTCAGAATTCAAATCTCCCACGTCAATACTGTTAATATCCTGATTAATTGCGGCAGTTTCGGCATCAGGCGTCGGACTTGTTTGAGCTTGTTGTGGAACCTGCTTAATCCACCACACTAAAGCGCCCAATACCACTGCTCCAACTATAACAGTAATTAAAACTGTTTTTTTATTATCTCCCGAAGGATAGCTCGCCATATTGTTTTGCGTGTTTTCCATGTTTGTTTAATTTAAAAATCTATTGAGTTGGGGTCGGAGTCGGTGAAACCAAGGGCGATACAGACGGCGATGGTGAAACCTTCGGTTTCACGACAAGCTGAGCCAATGCCACTGCCGCGTCTTTGACCGCTGAATGGGCGTTTTTAACCGCATCTCTTGCTTTAGCCAAATCGGCGCCGAGAGCTTGGCGGGCTTTGCCGACATCAGCTTTCAAAGCGTTTTCGACGGTAATATTAATTGTATATGTTTTTCCGGATTGGGTTTCTACGGCTGAACGGGCAGAAGCAATGGCGGTATTGGCCTTATCTATCGCCGAACGAACCGCCGAAACATCAAGTCCTCTTTCGACAGACGCTTTATCGGCTCTTTCGCTTATCCTAACCAGCATTTCTCCGAGTTTGTCCAGCACACCGGAAAGGTGCCGCACTATTTTATCATTTAAAGCATCCATCCGCCGGTCAATGTTTTCTACGGTTTGCTTTTTTCGCTCATCTTTTATTTTTTGCAGGCGAGTTTTAAGCTCTTCTCTTTTAACCTTTATTTTGTCGTCCAATTCCGCTCTTTTTGCTTTGACCGAATCGTTAAATTCTTCTCTGCTTTTTTTAATATCTTCCCTCACGGCCTCTGTCGTGTTTTTAAGCTGGGTTCTTGCGTTTTTAACTTCCTGTTTGAGCCGGTCTTTTTGTTCCTGCATTTTGGCTCTCACGGATGACGACTTGGGAACATTTGTTGCTATGGGGACATTGTCTTCAGCCAAAGCCAAAGAACCGACAAACAAAACGCCGGCCAATATCGAAGAAATAATGAGCTTATTCATGTTTCTAATCATCAACTATTTTTATTTTAAAATCAACATGTCCAATGATTTTCCCAGTTCATCAAGTTCGTTATTGATGGATGCGTTTTCCCTCAAAACCCCTCTTTCCTGACCCCTGATTACAGTATGCATTGAAGCGTTGAGAGTATCAAATTCAGTATTGGCCTCGCTGAATTGCAGGTATAAAGATCCTGCGGTTCCCAAAATCGCGATAATTGCCAAAGCAAAATTAAAGTCAACATGTTTATCGATAAATTCACTGATGTGTTTCATGTAATTATTAACTACATTCTAATAAAAACAAAGAATGGGCGCAAGTGATGATTCTGCGGCCAACATGGAATTTACAAAAATAAAATCCCCTTAAGAGGATTTTATTACGGCCGGAAACCGCCGCCGGGTTTGGTAAAATAAGACAATAATCCCATCCTATGACCGGAGGTGGGACGGCAATTTTTCCAAAATACTTTCAACCTCTTCCGTGTCGCCGGCCCGCATGGAATGATAGAATTGATAAGACAGGTCAGCCAGCTCCTTCTGATAAGGGATGCCAAGCATTTCGCATGCCAGCTTACTGACATCCCAACAAACCCGCTCCTCATCAATGCCGGTCGGATAATCCTGCGGCGACGGATCGTTTTTCAGGAAATAACACCAGCCGTGCGTTGCTTCATGGAGCATGAGAGTGGCAAATTCTTCAAAAACGGGAACCTCCGCTTCTTTTGGGTAGCTTGCCAATTCTTTACAAGAACTCCATTGCCAGACATCGGCAACCGCGGTTCTGACGATGTGCCGGAATAGTTTCCATGTTCCCCGGACAGGTCTTCCAAAAATTTTGCTGCCGTATGCATCAAGAACGGGAAAATCCTGAACGGCATACATCGCCCCAATGAGACGCTGCAGATGTTTTTGGTTCATGTCCGTGTCCTGATTTAAATTTAAAGAACTTAAGACCCCACCTCAATAATATCTTTCGCCGCGATACTGGTCAATCTTGGTCAGCACAAGAAGCGACGACGAAGGTGTAGTTATTCTACTCCGAGGAGGAGCGCCGCAGAGTGATGGACAAGATTGGCCGTATCCCCTCGGGTTGCGGAGATTTTATCACCCCGCTTCGTTTATCCTCGTCGCAGTAGCGACAGCTACAGCTTCCTCGTCCCGCCTTGCGGGATTGATTAAACATCTCGCAACGCGTCAGAAAGATATTATTGAGGTGGGGTCTGATGTGTTGCGGCGGATATAAAATTTTTTGTAAACAAAACCCTGTCAAGCGGTTCTGTCATGCCGGTTCCGTTAAATTACCAGCTTCCGGATGAACCGCCTCCGCCGGAACGGCCGCCTCCGAAACCGCCGAATCCTCCGCCGCCGAATCCCGAACCGCCCCGGCCTCCTATCCACCAAGGTAACGGCTGGCTGGCTTCTTTAATGACAGTATATCTTCTGGAAACAGTATAATCGAGCCAGAGGCCCAAAGGTATTAAAATTAAAGCCGAAACAAAACCCGATACCGAGGTAAAAACAAGGCCGACAATCAAAGCGATTACTCCGCCGGCAATTCCCCCGCCCCACCAAGATTTGGAACGGGCCAAAATACTTCCTATCCACACAAAAAATATCCACAACACCCAAAGAAGCAAGAAAACAGAATTAACATTGAATTTGCCGTTGCCGGTTGAGTTTGTATCCGGCTTGAATTCTCCTTTTGTTATTGAGATGATACTGCCCACTCCGTCGCTGATGCCTCCGTAATAATCTCCTTTCTGAAAAGCGGGTCTCAAAATGTTTTGGGTTATCCAAAAACTTCGGGCGTCGGTAAGGGCTCCTTCCAAACCATACCCGACTTCAATCCTGAACTGTCTTTCATCGCGAGCGATAAGAAGCAGAACACCATTGTCCTTATTCTTCTTTCCGATTCCCCAGTCCTCGAAAAGCTTTACCGCAAAATTTTCAATAGTGTCTCCGCCAAGACCGGAAACGGTAACCACCGACAGCTCGTTGCCGGTAGTTTTTTCAAAATCATTAATCTTCTTTTCTAACGATTGCCTTTGCTCTGCCGTGAGCATCTCCGCAAAATCATTAACAAAACCGGTTGGAATGCCGGGATTCTGATAAGCGAAAACAACGAAAGGAATTAAAAGAAAGACACCGCTTAATAGTTTAAGCATCCGGAACATACAAAATTGAGAACTGGTTAAAAGTTAACCCCTGGAACCTTTTCTGTTCCGGGTTGAGATTCAAAATAAGGCCTTTCGTTAAATCCGTAAAAACGGACAAAAATATTTACCGGAAATCTTTTTATTGTTGTATTGAAAGATTTTATTGCATCATTGAACCTGCTTCTTTCCACGCTTATTCTGTTTTCCGCGCCTTCAAGCTGAGCCATTAAAGTAAGGACAGTTTCCGACGAACGAAGCTGGGGATAGTTTTCCATAACAACAACCAGCCTGCCGAAAGAACTCTCCATGTTATTAGCGGCTTTGACTTTATCGTCTACGTTTTCGGCTCCGGCGTATCGGGTTCTGGCATCGGCCAGATCACCGAATATCTGCTTCTCCTGATTCATAATTCCCTTCACCGAATTAATCAGATTCGGTATTAGATCAAATCGTCTTTGGTATTGAGTTTCAACTTGAGCCCATTGGCCCGTAATGTTTTCATCCGCCTTAACCAAGCCGTTGTATAAAGACCACGAATATAAAACCAGAACCGCAATCACTCCTAAAATTATCCATGTAAATTTATTCATATTATTATTGTAATATACTTAAATATTTATTTCAACTTATTTCAATCAGGGCCCCATTATTTATTATACTTTATATTATAAGGGGCGAAGCTTTATTAAGGAAATTTATTAATGTTTATAATTGTTTAATAATCTCAATCAAGTTAATCCCTCATTGGTATTTTTGACCTAAATCCGGCTTTTTTATCTTATCCCAGCAATATTTCATTAATTCCATTTATCCATCCCGAGATTTGTCTGGCCAACATTGAACTTGCTTTAACTCTAACCCTTAATAACCCGTGGACAGATTTTTTACTATTTCTTTTGGGCTTTTTTGCCTTAACTTTCTGTAAGTAATAGCGCGAAAAGTTGCCTTTCGTAAAACCGGTAACACCGGCCCAGTAGTCTACGAATTCGTTGAGCGAACGTTTTTTATCTTCCGGCATAAAAATATCAAAATTGATTTCTTCGTTTTTAATCCCCCCGATATCGCTAAGCCACTTCAGAAATAATTTTATCAGATACGGATCAGAGCTTGTGAACCGGATTCCCTTTTTAAGGTCGCTGTCATTTTTATTTAACAACCTTTCTCTCCAATATAAAATAACCCCCATCAGCCATAATTCTCTTTTGGAGATTTTACCGACATCTTTTGCCGATGTTTTTTGGATTTCTTCAATCGCTTTGGAAGTTTTTAAAATTCTTGCCTTGGAACCTTTTTGGGCCGCTTCAATCCGCTTTTTTTTTAATCTTGTCAGCTGTGGTTCCGACAATTTTATGTCTCGAAACCAGTAGGAAAGAGTGGATTTCGGTACCGGACAAAATTTCTTGATCTCTGAATACGAATATCCTCCTTTTCGGAGCTCAATTGCAAAATCTTTAGGATTGTTATTTTTGATATGAACCATGCTACTTGTTTACCACTAATACATTAACACAGTTCAATAGACCTTGAAAATACCCTTATCCACAGCCATTATTTGAGGTTTTGTCTGAATTGCCTGTTTTTAGGCCTTGTCTGCCTTATTTTGGAGATGGTCCGAAAATAGCCCCGATATTTTTGCTGTAATTATTATATTTTTCAGTCGTTTCCGGTCACAATTTTAGGAGAATTCGGCTGATTGAGCATAAAAAGTTTACCAATCACTGTGAGTATTTTTGATGTCTAATTTGTCTATTTATTCCGGCTACGGAAATATACGATTAAAAGCCATGTGACAAAAGAAATAGTGCAAAGGAATCCAAAAGCTGCTATATAAACGGTAATTATTGCCGGCATGACAATTATCCCGCCCAAACCCGCTCCGCTTGAAGGAGAAGCCAAACGAGAGAAAACATAGACAACGATACCGGCCGAACCGAGAATAAAGACCAGCAGATGATAGAGAAATATTTTGAGTTTTTTCATTTCAAGAATCCTCTCCAGAACTTACGCAAATCATTCTTTGTTTTTTTCCACCACGGCCAGCGATTGCCAAAGACCATATCAATTCCGATAATCAGCAAGATAGACCCGGGTGTAAATGGGGTGATTAAAATCAAGAGGCCGACAACGATAAAAAATATGCCGAGTGGTTTTTTCATGCTTGTTTAAACTGTTTATGTTTTATCAGCCCTGAAAGACCAGAAACTCTTTATTAATACTTACGAACCGTTCTTAACGGTAGAAGGTATCTTTACTTCACTTCTACTGGCTCTGATGAAAAGGGGGTCAGAACATGAAAATAATGTTGCTATACCTGAAGAAAATGAACTCTCTCAATCTCAAATTTCTAACTGAACTGCGGGGCCTGGATTCTCACATTGATAAATTCCGAACTGAACTGCGGGGCCTGGATTCGAACCAAGATACTCGCCTCCAGAGGGCGATGTCCTACCGTTAGACGACCCCGCAGTTCAGGCAAGAATTAATCAAAAAGTGTTTTTAAAAACACCTAAACTCTACAACAAAAAAATCATTTTTTCAATGGTTTTACGAGTAGGGTTTAGAACTCAACCGGCTTGGCCAGATCCGTATCGAATTAGAACTTTCTGCGCTTGTACCGAGTTCAAGGCAAATCCGAGCATTGCGAGGAGCCATACTTAACGTATGGTGAGGAGCAAGCGGAGGATTTAACGAAGAAATCGGTCAAGCCCGAAGGGTGCGCCGTAGGCCTTAATTAAATAGGCCAGGCGCACGCAAAAGTTATAATTAGATTTTGAGAAATCGGCGGATGGCCACAAAGCTCGATGTCACGCCGAGCAAAATTCCGATAAAAAATATGAGGGGCACAAACTGAAAAATATTTGAAACAAAATAGCTTATCAAACTGACCCCGGGCATCAGACTTTCAACTTTGGGCGAAATGAAAAAAATCGCGGGATAGAATATTACCGCCACGATTCCCGCCGCCAAAGCTCCATACATTCCGCCTTCAACGAGATATGGCGCTTTGATATGCCAATTGGAACCGCCGACCAAACGCATTATCTCTATCTCCTGCTTTTGGCTGTAAATAGTGAGCCGGACCGTATTGAAAGTTACCAGAACGGCAATCAACGCCAAAACCATTGTAAGTAAAAACCCCCAGTTCCGGAGACCTCCCGAGATAGCCAGGACTCTCTTGATGACCTGCTCGTTCTCATAAAAATTTATCTTATCAACCAAACTTCTGAATTTATTTCCTTCAAGAAAGGTAACAATAGAAGCATACTGCGAGGAATCGTCTGCTTTTACGTTCAATGAGGCCTGCAAGGGATTGTCGTCCAATTCCGCCAAAGAATCCTGAATCAGGGTGTCTCCGGCGTGCCTTTCTTTAAATTCATTCAAAGCTTGGTCTTTTGAAACATATTCAACCTTCTTTACGGTACCCAGTAACTCAAGGTCGCTTTTAACTTTGTTTATTTCCTCTTCGGACGCGTCATTCTTAAAATAGACGCTTACATCCACTTTTTCCTCCAGGCCCGATACGATTTGCGATGCGAGATAATTTAGAGACATCAATCCGGAAAATAAAAACAGAACCAAAATCATAACTCCCGTAGTGCCCATGCTCAAATAGGTGTTCCTTTTGAAATTGGTCCATCCTACGTTAAAAACTCTTTTTGCTGTTTCTTGGAAATTTTCCATTAAATTACATACTTACCGTTTTCCACTTGATCCCGGACTATTTTACCCTTTTCTATGCTTATAACACGCTTGCCGATGGCATTTACCACTTCTCTGTTGTGAGTGGCTAATATGACCGTCGTGCCCAGTTCGTTTATCTTCATTAATAATTTTACCACATCGTAACTGTTCACCAAGTCCAGATTTCCTGTCGGCTCGTCAGCCAATATTATCCTCGGCCTGTGTATCAAAGCTCTGGCAATCGCCAATCTCTGTTTTTCGCCTCCTGACAGTTGATGAGGGAAGCTTTTGAGTTTGTCTCCCAAACCGACTATCCCCAAAATCTTGGGAACATCGCTCTCTATTTCTCCTCTGTCGGCGCCGCATACCTCCATGGCAAAGGCCACATTCTCAAAAGCGGTTTTGGCGGAAAGAAGCTTGAAATCCTGATACACGGTCCCTATCTTCCTGCGAAGCAGTGGAATGGCTTTGGAAGGAACCTCGGCCAGATTGACTCCGTCCAAAATAACCTCTCCTCTGTGCGGAGATATCTCGCGGGTCAAAAGACGGAGCAAGGTTGATTTGCCCGCTCCGGCCGGTCCGATGATAGAAACAAATTCTCCGTCTTTAATATGCAAATTTACACCGTTCAGTATCTCTATGCTCTCATCGTTGTCATAAATTGTAGAAACATCTTTAAACTCGATCATCTTTTTCAGTTTTAATGAATTTATCCAAATCGCCGTCCAGAATTTTATCCGGCTGGGATGACTTGATTCCGGTCCTATGGTCTTTAACCATTTGATAGGGATTCAGAACATAAGACCTGATCTGGCTTCCCCACTCTATCTCGCGCCTTTCGGACTTCAATTCGGAAAGTTCTTTTGTTTTCGCCTCCTCCATTTTCCGGGCAAGGCGAGAAATAAGCACCTGCATGGCTTTTTCTTTATTCTGGCCCTGGGACCTTTCCGACTGGACGGCAACCATAATTCCGGTGGGGATATGAGTTATTCTTACGGCGGTCTCCAATTTGTTCACGTTCTGTCCGCCCGGCCCTGACGAACGGAAAGTGTCTATCCTCAAGTCATTCGGATTTATCTTCAGGTCGCGACTTACCATCTCCGGCAAAACTTCAATCAAAGCAAATGAAGTATGCCGTAATCCCTTGGCTGAAAACGGCGATATTCTTACAAGACGGTGAACACCCGACTCTCCCTTTAAAATGTCATATGTATTCTCGCCGGTTATCTCGCAAACCGCATTCTTAATGCCTTTCTGTTCTCCAAAAGATTGACTAAGAACTATAAATCCCCAGTCCTTATTCTGGGCATATCGCTGATACATTCTTAAAAGCATTGACGCCCAATCTTGAGCGTCCACGCCTCCGGCTCCAGAATACACATATAAAAGAGCCTTGTTTTTCGCATAATCCACCTATCCATTATAACAGCCATACTTGGCTTTTTCAAACATTTATGGTTAAGTCATTATAAAGTTGATCCTTGATAAATAGAGGGGTCTGTGAAAAAGAAGTCTTTATTCAGAACATTTGGCTGGTTATTTTTGGGTTTATTTGTTATTTCTTTTCTGTTTGTTTGGAATAATCCCTCGCAATCCGGCCAAAAGGTTGGTTTCAGCGAATTTATCCGTCAAGCGGACGGGGGTAAGATCGTCAGCGTGACCATCACCGGAAACAATATTTCTGGTCAAACAGCTTCAGGCGGCCGATTCCAAACATACGCGCCAAACCAGTATGAGGGGTTAGTCAATCAACTGATTCAAAAAGGCATAGCGGTCAACGCCGAAGAGGAAACAGTCAGTCCTTGGATAAGTATGCTGTTTATGTGGGGGCCTATTCTGCTTATTGTCGTTTTTTGGCTGTTCTTTATAAATCGTATGCGGGGTGGAGAAAAGAACATGACATCGTTTGGCAAGTCCGGTGTCAAACTTGCTCAAAGCGAAAAGAAAGTGACGTTCAAAGACGTCGCGGGCGTTGAAGAAGCAAAATCAGAACTGCAAGAGACGGTCGAATTTCTTAAAGACCCGCAGAAATTTCAAAAATTGGGAGGACGCTTGCCCAAAGGGGTTCTGTTAGCGGGCCCGCCCGGATCCGGCAAAACTCTTCTTGCCAAAGCGGTCGCCGGCGAGGCGGCCGTGCCGTTCTTTTTCATTTCCGGTTCCGACTTCGTGGAAATGTTCGTCGGCGTGGGAGCATCCAGAGTAAGAGACCTTTTCGAGCAGGGCAAGAAGAACGCGCCCTGTATCATATTCATAGACGAAATAGACGCCGTCGGCCGGCATAGGGGCGCGGGTATCGGCGGCGGACACGATGAAAGAGAACAAACATTGAATCAACTCTTGGTGGAAATGGATGGATTTGAAGCTAATGAAGGGGTAATTCTCATCGCGGCAACAAACCGTCCTGACGTGCTTGATCCGGCTCTTTTAAGACCCGGGCGATTCGACAGAACGGTGGTGGTAGACAGGCCCGACGTAAAAGGCCGGGAAAATATCCTCAAG
Source organism: Candidatus Yanofskybacteria bacterium RIFCSPHIGHO2_01_FULL_43_32 (assembly GCA_001794125.1). Taxonomy (GTDB): domain Bacteria; phylum Patescibacteriota; class Minisyncoccia; order 2-02-FULL-40-12; family GWA2-44-9; genus 2-01-FULL-41-26. Next base: position 31,839 of record MGJF01000006.1, on the reverse strand, counting down.
ATACACGCCAAAAAGGTGCCCTTGGCTGAAGGAACAAACCTGTTCGACATAGCCAAAGGAACACCGGGATTATGCGGCGCCGATCTAGCCAATCTGGTCAACGAGGCGGCCCTTAATGCCGCAAGACACAATAGACAGGCAATTGACCGGCAGGACCTCGAGTTTGCCAAAGATAAAATAATAATGGGAACTGAACGCAAGTCGCTTGTTATTTCAGACGAGGAAAAAAGGACAACCGCCGTTCACGAAGCCGGTCATGCGTTGGTTTCTTTGTTTGTGCCTAAAGCAGATCCGCTTCACAAAGTGACCGTGATACCCAGAGGCATGGCTTTAGGTCTGACCCAACAGCTTCCGGCGGAAGACCGGCATAATTATTCAAGAGAATACTTGGAGAGTCAGTTGGCCATACTGATGGGCGGACGATGCGCCGAAGAAATCATCCTCGGCCAGCAGACAACCGGCGCCAAAAATGATATTGAAAGAGCAACCGAGATTGCCTATCAAATGGTCTGTGAGTGGGGAATGTCCGAACTAGGTCCGTTGAACTTTGTAGCATCAAAATCGGAAAATCCGTTCTTAGGCAAACAGCTTACTGAAAAATCATATAACTGTTCTGAAGCGACGGCACAGCAAATAGACCAAGCGATAAAGTCGTTGGTTGATAAGGCCTATAAAACAGCCGGAACGGCCGTTGCGGAACGCAAAGAAGTCGTTGAGCGCTTAGCCGCTACATTAATAGAAAGAGAGGTTCTGGAAGGAGAAGAAATCAGGAAAATCGTCGGTATATAGTCCATAGAGTCCGTTTGGACTCTATTTTATTACTGGAGCCGGAGGCGAGAGTCGAACTCGCGACCTTCACTTTACGAAAGTGCTGCTCTACCAACTGAGCTACTCCGGCATAAAACCATAAATATAATAACAAAAAAACGCGCTTTTTACAACGCGTTTTAAAACCAAATCCCGGAATAATCCGTTACTTTGTCGTCAGGAAATTATACCAAGGAAGACGTTCCGTCAATATTTGGCCGTTTCCGGCGTCTGCGGCTATGGTCTTCCGGATATTTAACGGAATAAACCCGAACAGCTTGCGTCGTTCTTCAATTTTCATGCTATAAACCGCTTTCGCGTTTTCTTCTTTTAATTCAACTGTTTTCGGCGCAAAATTAAGCTTTTCCGCAACTTCGCTTGCGGACATCTTCACCTCAACGCCGCCCACATTCAATACATTTTCTTTAATCACAACTTCACCTGTTTTCACTTCCAATCCCTTATCCCGAATGAGTACTTGGCTTGCCGTGGGTTCAATGCTCACCGGCCTGTCTCCAATATTGACAAGCATTTTTTTATCCGTAGTTTCAACTGTTATATTATCGGCTTTAATTTCTCCCCGGCTTACTTTTACTTCTTTTACCAAAGCGTTCAATTCGCTTGTTTCCAGTTCTTTTCTGCTTTTTATAAGGTTGGCAATAAGCCCGTCTATTTCATCTTTTAATGTTTTAAGTTCTTCTGTTTGTTTTTCTTCCCCTTTTGCGGAAGCGGCTTTTTCAAGCTTGGCTTTATAATAAACGCTGATTTCTTGTCCTGATTCAACAACCACGGGCTTTATTGTTTCCGCAACAGACACCGAACCCGTTGTCGCGCTTCCCGGCGCGGCAATTGTTCCCGTTTGATTACCGCACTGCGCTTTTATTTTATCGAGGCCGAGTAAAAGGTCTTGCAGGATTTTTTCAATTTCTTCCCGCGAAAAACCGTTTTTCTTCAGATCGGCATCGCTTAAACCGCTAAGTTTTTTATAATAGATGATTTTATTTTCCCACCGCGCCACTTCATCGCAACGGTTTACCGACACGGCAACCGGTTTATTTATTGCCGTCGGCGGAGACAGCGGCGCCGGCCGCGAAGTTGTCGTCGGTTTTGGAATAATATTTGGCTCTTTTCCGGTTGAACAACGGTTTGCGCATACTTCTTTTGCGTATTGTTGCCACGTTTCAGAAGATTTGCACGAAGTCTCATCGCTCCCCAAAGCGGTTTCATAACCGTCATAACATTGAACGTGGACATTTTTGAATGCGCCAATGCCGCACTCATTGTTAACGATAAAAGTATTCACTCCGCATTTTATGGGTATCGGCGAGACGGCGGTTGTTTTCGGAGAAATAACGTCTGCGGGAAGCGGGGTTTGAGTATTTGAAGTTTGAGCAAGCCCCATAACGGGAAATATCGTTAAACTGATTAAAAATAAGGTTATTGTGATTTTCATTATTTAAAGTTAATTTATCTTTTAATTATACTCCGCTTAAAGATAGTGTAAACACAATCAAAACCGCAAAGCGTTTTGAGCGGGATACGGGAATCGGACCCGTGTCTCAACCTTGGGAAGGTCGCGTATTGCCACTATACGAATCCCGCTTTCGCCCGCCGGAGCGAGCTTCGGCGGGCAGGCCCGATAGCTCGCAAAGGCGAGATATTCTTTAATACCCCAACAAATAGAGCCCCCACTTTTTATAATTGGGCATTCCTGCCAATAATTCTTCCAGGTTTGTCGAATCGGGCTCTTTTTTGAAATTCTTGTCTTTATATATAAAAACCACTTCCTCTCCTTGGGCTTTATAATTTAACTTCAAACGGGCTTCTTTTTCAAGGAAAGCCGGAGTTTGAAAGTAGGCCAAAAATTTATTGAGATAGTCGGTATCATCCTGAACTTCCCTTATCTTGGTTTCGACACCACTAACGTCTTTATCGACTGCGGCTCTTTGTGAAGCCAGCTTCACCGAAGAAAGGGCAAGCCACAAAGCAATGATAACAATCAGAGCGGTAAAAATTTTTGAGTTTAGTAATTTCATGATACTATAAACCCATGCTAAGCAGAAAAACAATTAGAATCATCTGGGTACTTATTTCTTTATTAGTCGTTATATCAATGGTCGGATTCCTCCTTATCCCGGCATTTTATTAAGTATATCAAATCTCGCTCCGCCCGACACCTTATTTCAGCCCGTTTCGATTGCTCCAGCGGCAATCTCCACTTGTCCTCACGACGGCGGGTCCAGCCTGCCGTATTATGCTTTGTATTTAGCATAGCTTAACTCATCTGACGGAAAGCCCAAACCTTGAATAGCTTCTCTCGCGAACTATGGCATGGACACCAAGCCCGCCTGTTCGGACGGGCTTCAATAAGATGCCGGGCTGTGTTCTTACTTTCGTTCATGTTTGTCTCGTCAAAGTGACATAAAAGCGATGGGGCTGGGCTTGGAAATTCAAAAACTTGTAAAGATACTCAATGGGTTTTCTGTTTTTAAAATAGTTTGACTTCTTATTGCCAATCGTCATTTAGATACTGGAGCAACCGGCGGAGGGCGTGCCCTTTTCTAAAATTAGCAAGATTTTAGAAAAGGGCACCCCGCAGTCATGCATGGAGGTTGTGTGAACTATCAGCGTTTAAGCATCTTCAAGAAAACATCCTGGGGCAGGTTGACTCGGCCGGTTTCTTTCATGCGCTCTTTGCCCCGTTTTTGTTTTTTCCACAATTTCATCCTGCGGGTTATATCTCCGCCGTACATGTGCTGGGTAACGTCTTTTCGTTTTGCCCGGATTGATTCGGCGGCAATGACCTTGCCGCCGATTGCCGCCTGGATGGAAACCTCGAACATCTGCGGCGGAACCACTTCTTTCAATTTTGTAACCATAGCCCGGCCCTCCTGGTAAGCTTTTTCTTTTGGAACTATTCTTGAAAATGGTTCCACAAGATCTTTGGCAATCAGAATATCAAGCCGGACCAGATCGCCTTCCTGCATATTTTTTGGTTCATAGCTCATAGAGGCATAGCCGGAAGAAACGCTTTTAAGTTTGTCATAAAAATCGGTTATAACTTCCGACAAGGGCATTTCATATTTCAATAAAGCCGTTTCCTTGCCCAGATAATCCGTTCCTTTATACACATTTCTAAGAGTAGATATCAATTCCATAACGCTGCCCATATAAAGAGTCGGCGTAAGCACCTCAAGGTAAACTATCGGCTCGGAAATTTCTTTTATTCCGGAAAAATCGGGAAGCATTGAGGCCGAGCGTATTTTAAACTCTTCGCCATTTTGCATTTTCACGGCATATTCCACGGAAGGAGAAGAAATTATCAACGAAAGTCCGAATTCCCTTTTCAGCCGCTCGGATATTATCTCCACATGAAGCATGCCCAAAAAACCGAGGCGGAATCCCCGGCCCAATCCCGCCGATGATTCCGGTTCATAAACCAAAGAAGCATCGGTCAATTTAAGCTTGCCTAAAGCGTCTTTTAAAATATCGTAGTCATCATTGTTTTCCGGAAAAAAGCTCGCAAAAACCATCGGGCGCGGCTCTTTGTATCCCGGCAAGGATTGAAAATTGGAAATCGGTAAATGGTAATTGGTAATCGTGTCTCCGACTCTAATTTGCCCCGGATCTTTCAATCCGGTCGCGATATAGCCAATCTCTCCCGAAGACATGCCGCCATCCGAGGCGATAAGGTTGGGCGAGAAATAGCCCGCTTCCAGAACATCGGCTTTTGCCTTGGCGGCAAAAGCCGATATTTTGTCTCCCTTTTTTATTGAACCCTCAAAAACTCTGATATAGGCAATGACGCCCTTATAGGCATCAAATGTGGAATCAAAGATAAGAGCTTTAAGGTTGGCGCTGTCAGAAATTTTAGGAGGCGGAACAATTTTGATGATTCTTTCCAGAACTTTTTCTACATTAGTCCCGTTTTTGGCGGAAACCTCCAAAATATCTTCGGGTTCAACGGCCAGCAGATATGACAACTCTTCTTTTACCTGTTCAGTCCTTGCGTTGGGCAAATCAATCTTATTTAAAACGGGAATTATTTTCAGGCCCTGCTGTTGGGCTAAATGCAGATTGGCCAAGGTTTGAGCTTGGACCCCTTTAGAGGCGTCTACGAGCAGTATCGCCCCCTCAACGGCGGCCAAAGAACGTGACACTTCGTAAGAAAAATCAACATGCCCGGGAGTGTCTATCAGGTTCAAAATGTATTTTTGCCCTCCCGATTCGTAAGACATTTTAACCGGCTGGAGCTTGATGGTGATTCCCCTTTCTCTTTCCAGTTCCATCGTGTCCAAATACTGCTCATGCATTTTTCTTTTCTCCACCGTTTTGGTCAATTCTAAAAAACGGTCGGCAAGAGTCGACTTTCCGTGATCAATATGGGCAATTATGCAGAAGTTTCTTATATTCATTTTAGGTTCTAAACAAAAACCGAATGCCTACTTCCGACACTCGGAAAACTTGAGCTATCCTGACACAAACTTCCTCCAGGCCTTCCAAATTTCTGCTTCTTTAATGTCTAAGATACTTGAAAAAACAGCAAAAGTCAAGATTCCGACAAGCGATAGTGTGATTATCTGATACAAGCTTCCCGTGAAATTTACGTCAAAATTTACGAATATATCGGTTAAGATTATGACAAGAATCATTACCGCGCAGATATATAACAGCTTCACTGAATAAACGCCGAGTTCTTTCAAAGAAAGAGTCCGTAAATTATATTTTAAGAAAGCCGACAGGATTACCGCGTTCAGGATGCCGGCCAGCGAGAAAGCCATGGGCAGGGCAAAAATATTAAGACTCGGGGAAAAATACCAGGCAAAGAAAATGTTAGCCGCTACTCCGGCAATGCTGGCCACAACAGGAATACGGGTATTTTGCATAGCGTAAAAAGACCTGGCCAAAAAAGGAATGATGCTTTGGGCAAAGACACCGACCATAAAAAATCCCAAAACGTTTCCGGTCAGTTCGATATCTCCGGATCTGAACAATCCGGAACCAAGCACAATTCTTATCAGATCCGTTCTCAAATATATCATCAGAAATGAGAGCGGTAACACAATGAATAATATCCGGCGCAGGGTTCTGCTTATTCTTTCCGTAAATTCCGTTTTATCCCCTTCAAGTGCTTGACGGGAAAGAGTCGGAAACGAAGCAACAGCGGTAGATATGCCCACCAACGAAATGGGGAGGTATTGGAAATTATTGGCAAGATTAATGACGGTCACGCTTCCGGGAGAGATCCTGCTCGATAAGGCATTGAGAATTATAAAATTTATTTGAATGACCGCTACGCCGATAGTTCTCGGAACCATCAGTTTAAGTATTTTTCTCATCCCCGAATCACCAAAATTCCATACTTTTTTCCACTTAAAACCAGTGCCTTTCAATGCCGGCAACTGAACAAGAAGGTGGAACAAAGCGCCCAACACTACGCCCTCGGCCAAACCAAGCGGACCGAATTTGGGCACAAAAAATATGGCGCCGAAAATTATCCCCAGATTGTACATTATCGGAGCAAGGGCATATGCCAAAAACCGGTGAAAAACTTGGAGAATCGAACCGATAACAACGCTTATTGAAAAAATTATCGGACTGAAAAGCATAATCCTCGTAAAAAGAACTGCCAGTTCTTTTTTCTCGGAAGAAAACCCCGGGGCAATAATATTAATAAGGCCCGGAGTGAAAATAAACATGACTCCGGCCGTAACAGTCATAACGGTAATCAGAGTGTTAAGAAAATTATTGGCAAGGTTCCATTCTCCGCCATCTTTTTTCGCTTGATATTCTACGAAAACAGGAATGAAAGCCGAAGCCACCGCTCCAACAACCAGAAGATTGAAAATAAAATCAGGGATATTAAAAGAAACATAGTAAACGTCCAACAGATCCGAAGCCCCGAAATGAGAAGCTAAAATCCTATCTCTCAAGACTCCCAGAACACGGGAGAACAAACCCAAAAAGGCGAGCATCACGCTCGCCCCCAGCAATGTCTTAGATTGTCGGGTCAGTATCATAGATACAATATATTATAACATTAGCTCCACCCCATCATTTTTCTGATTCGCTCCCAGCCACATACCCCCGACTCGACCGATAGTTCAGCGATTCCAGCGATCGCTGACTATCTACATGCTCGGCGTTTCGAAGAACCAAGCCGAAACGCCTGCGCAAGTTCTCTCTGTGGGTATATGGCTGGTCGCTTTAAAAGTCAGCCGATTTATCAAAGTGGCACAAAAGCGATAGGGCTGCGCTTGTTAGTAGATAAGCTTTTTAAAAAAATCTTCAATGTTAGTTTCTGGTGTAAAAACTGCAGTATTTTCATCTGCTGTCGGAACTTCAAAATCTTGCATTACTTTATCAAAATTCTCTGGTTCCACATCATGTCTATTCTGTGAGGTTCTGTTGGTTTCTTCTCTATTTCTGATAACACTCAGAGGAGTGTCCAAATAAACAACTACGGCCTCGGCTCCTGCTTCTCTTGCCACCCTTCTCAATTCTTCTCTGTGTTCCTTTCTTGGATTGTTGTCATCATAAACTACAGAAATGCCCGCCTTAAGAGAAGCGAGAATTTCTTTTTGAGCCGTATCCCTGATATACCTCCACCCTTCTGAATTTTTTGGCACTGATTTATCTTTATCTTTCTCTACCCACAATTTATCAAAGGCAATCAACTTGCTTTCTGTATGATCAGTGAGTTTTCTCGCCATGGTGCTTTTTCCGGAAAACGCTAGACCGCACATTATGTATAATCTTAGTAATTTAATCATGAAATCATTTTACCAACCGTTAGTCATGGCGTCCATAAAGAATCTTGACAAAATCAGCGCAGCCTCATCATTTCGAATCACTTTGACGAGGCGAATCAGGAGCTGAAGTTGATTGAATATGTATTCCAAAATAATAGGTCGGGCGCCGAGCTTCAAGCGAGGAGGCAAGCGTGGGTTACCTGTTATTTTGGTAAATACATACCAATCATACTGAAGCGGATGATGAGACGAGGAACCGTGATGAGAAGTGATGAGGCGGAGCGGTCATCTCGGACTAATTACCATATCCTTATCCAACCGTCCACCAAAGTAGAGTTTATTATCCAGATAAAATTTAAAATCATTGATATCCAAACCGGGCTGTTTTTGAACATAGAATTGATAATTCTCGCCGGATGAGGGAACCGTGTATTCCAAGTCCACCGTTTTCGTCTCGCCCGGATTTATTATCATCCAGAAACCATATTCGGTTTTGCCCGCTTCTTTATAGATGGTCACGCCGGTTTCTTTGTCGGTGTAACTTTCTTCCTCGAATTTAGCCAGATCCTCGTCTTTTTTGAACCCCGAATTGGCATAGTCAATCAAAGGCTTAAAATTTGGTCTTGAATTGCCGGTCAGACCGGAAAATTCAGCGTTATCCGGAACCAAAACTCTGACATAGGTCGGGTTTTGCTTGTTATAGAATCCGTACTCGCTATTACCTCCCTTGTGCGTGCGGGTTATTGAAACCTTATGTTTTATATCCCCGCTTTCGTTTGTAGTTTGCACTTTCAGGGATGAGTCCGTTACCATGTCTGTTTTTGACCCTTTCACATTACTGAAAGTGACCATAAGATAATCAGAGTTGGTATTGTTAACTTGACCGGAAAAACCCTTGTCCGCCGAAAAACTCTCCAGATTAAGATCCCTGAAATACATGATAATATCTTTTTGTTCCATACTGGATACCAATAAGTTAAACACATCCAGCCATTTGCCAGAATCAGCCAAGTATAGCTTTTCCAGCATACGAGGCGCGAGGTCCATAATTATCTTCTTGGGCTGTTTGCGGTCTCCTTTATACTCTACTTCGTCCTGAAGAGCGGGAAACAGATTTTTTGAATCGAGAATAAGACCGTATTCCGGCATTTCAACGGGACCGACAATATCTAATATCTTAGCCACAATTTTGGGGCTGAAAGTAATCACTCCGTCAACATCAGAACCGGATTCTTTTTTGAAAAAAGATGTTATTTTTCTCGCCGATGCCGGAAAATCAACAAACCAATTTGCATCTCTCATGCCCCAATTCGGAGTGATATGCTGAAGCTGGACCGGCGGAATGATAAGTTCCTGAAGCTGGCCGTCCAGATTGTAAACATCGTCAACCTTAAAATCCTGAAGTTTCCCGTCCTTGAATGAAACCACTCCGTAAGTTCCCGGAAATCCGCCGGTGGGCCTCAATTCCGAAGGGTTCTGAAACAATATCAAATATTTTTTGGTTCCTTTCGTTCCGATAAAATCCTCCAAAAACTTAGAATAGTCCACCGAGTCATTGACGAGTTTTTCAAAAAGAGGAAGTTTTGATTTAAATTCTTCAAAACTCTCTTTTTTGTCTTCGGGTATGCTTGAATCGTCAATGTCGGCAAGAAGCTGTTTGGCCTTTCCTAAATTTTTCTTGGAAAGCGTCAGGGCCTTTTTTAAAGACGAGGATATCTGTCCTATTGAAATATCGCTCCCCGATGTCGGACTTAGGGGATTTAAGATTAAATTGGTTTTAGCTATTTCGCCCATGGCATCGGACATGGCCTGTCCGGCATTAGCCATCAGCTTGCCGGCTTCAACCAGATTTTTTGCAGATTTCAGCTTCCCCGCTCCCGGCAGATCGGAAAGCAAAGAACTTATACCGGCTCCCATAAAATTCATATTGTCTCCCGCCTTAGAAAATTCCCGATAAGCCTGCGCAAAATTACCCGAAGCGGAAACAAAATCCATGTTTTTTATATTCTCCCCCGCGCTCTCAAGATTTGCGACTGCCGAGTTGCTCTCTACAATCAGCTGATTTCTGATGCTTATGCCGTAATGGCCAAAAACCGTGAACGATATCAGGCCGAGACCCACGGTCAAAAACAAGACCCGGCTAAACTTGAATATTTTTATCTTTGGGAGTTTGAATTTTTTTGATAAAACATCGGAAGACTTTTTAGAAAAATCTTCCACCCACATATCAAGCTCGTTTGTTGCTTGAGTTTCTTGCGGCGTTTTCAGGGTAAGAAGCCCCAGACTGAAGGCGTCTATTTTTTTAGGCTCGCCCACAAGACCCGCTTGGACTCTTGCGGGTATGCGCAGATTTATTTGAGCGAGGGTGTTTTTATAATTTTCTTCAGCCAACTCAGCCGTTGTTGCTAAAATCGGAACAATCTCTCCTCTTTCAGTTTCATTAAATTTGGTTGCGGTTATCGGTTTATATCTGGGTTTGGAATATTTTTCTCCGCGAAATTCGGCTCCGATAATTGCCAGTTCCATTCTGGCATCCGACTCTTTATTTAAAAACGACTCAAATTCTTCGATTGGAGATTGAGTTTTTTTATCATCCGCTGCTTTCTTTTTTTTGAATATCGGATATTTAATTGCGGACGCCAGTCCTCCGTTTTTGTTTATCCTAAACCTCCTTCCTAAATTAAGGACCGACCGGAGGCTGGAAATTTTTGAAAAATCAATGTTCCCCGAATCATCTACGGGCCTGATATCGAACATTGCGGTCGTTACTTTATATTTTCCCTTGGTCATTAATATCTAATTACAACCTGAACAAAAAATTATGTGAAAATAAATGCCACCCGAGACTGTTAACATTGTGTCCGGATGGCATTTACCCCTCACCTTTCCGAAAGGTGAGGGGTTTATCCTTTCCGGGACAGAGATTCCCGGTTCTAGGGCGTCCCAAACTTCGTTTGGGTCCCCGCCCAACCGTGAACCTTCTCCGCGATCTGCGCTTAAGGAACCCTCGTTTTTACAAAGAACTATGTTTCCCCCCGCAATCGAAGGAATAATTCGCGAAGGAAGTAAAAGAACAGATGTCCCGGTTTCTTCCCCGCCATGGCTGGATTTAGAAAACAAGGACTCTCGATTTTGTTGCTTCGAAGTGGACAAAATTGAGGGAACCATCGCCGCCAATTCACGACCTAAGTTAATAGACGCTATTTCCGCTGGAAACGGAGGCGCCGATAAAGAAGTTCCGGGTTTGGACCCCGAAACAACCGGGCATGTCATGAATGAAACAAAAGCTCCATGTTAATTATACAATAGCCGCAAGAGAGTGAAAAGGCCGCCCCATAATTAATCTTTCGGACTTTGGATTTAATTTGACATTTGAACTTCAACATTTGTTATTTATACTACATAAACATTAATAAAGTATGGGACGTTTTAGACACTAATAAGCACCTCGAGAGTTTCTTGGGCGCATTTATTCCAAGTAAAATTTTGGACTCTTTCAAGTCCTTTTTTGACCAATAGTTTCTTTAATCCGGAATCAACAAGAATGCTTTTGACAGCCATTGAGATATCCACAACCCCGTGCGGATCAACAAGAACGCCCCCCTCTCCGACCACTTCCGGCAAAGACGAATTAAAAGAGGCCACGACGGGAGTTCCGCAAGCCATTGCTTCCAAAGGCGGAAAACCGAATCCTTCAAAAAAAGAAGGGTAGACAAACACGGAGGCAAGAGAATAATAAAATTTTCTGTCCTCGTCTTTGATATAATTTTTAAAAATTATTCTGTCTTTATGTGGAGAGGCATCCGCTTCGCGGTAAATATTTTTGTAAAGCCACCCCGGCTCGCCGGCAATGACCAAATTCAGATTTTCAAACTCATTGGAACTTTTCAAAAAATTAAAAGCTTTTATCAAACCAACGATGTTTTTACGCGGCTCAAGTTTACCGAGAAACAAGATAAATTGATCGGGGAGGTTATTCTCTCTTCTGAATGATTCTAAGTTCTCTTTTGCCGGCCTAAACATTAGATCAGAAATCCCGGAATAAATTATTGCAATCTTGCCGGAAGGAAGACCATATTTTTCTGTCAGGTCTTTTTTTGTCGACTGGGATACGGCAATAATCCTGTCTGACAATTCCGGCTTGCCTGAAAGCCGTATCTGAAACTTATGCCAGACATTTCTTTTCCATGAAAAAAATTCTTTAAAACAAAGATAAGAAAGATCGTGAAAAGTGGTAACTCTTTTGCAGTCCGGGGATAAAGGAGCCAAAAGAAAATGGGGCGAGAAAAACACATCCGCTCCCCCGATAAGCCTGTCTATGCGGGGACGGTTAAAAAATCCCGCCAAACCGAATAATAATTTGTTGGGCATACGGAAACTGAACACTTCAACATTCGGAAGTTTCATCCATTCGTATTTTTTTAAATCATTTCTGAACGAAGAGTGAAACAATTTAAATTTTATATTCTTGTTTAGCGGGAGCAGGCGGGCAAGCAAGTTCTCCGTGTACTCCTGAACCCCGCTTTTCGTGTCCGATCCCAAAACCCTGATATCTATGCCGATGGTCATATTTTCTTACTGCCCGTTTCCGCTTCACCTATTAATTTAGAAAATTTGTCTCTGAAGATTCCGACATCAAATTTTTCTGCCTGTTTCCGGCAATCTTCCGGCTTAAAATCCAGATCGTGGAATTTTTCTATGGCCGCCTGAAGCGATTCCGGATTTTGTTCATTAAAAAATATCCCCGTTTCGTTTTCCGCTACCGTTTCCGCCACTCCTCCCGCCCGGTAAGCGATAACGGGCCTGCCCGATGCCATTGATTCCAAGGGAACAATCCCAAAATCCTCTTCTTGCGGGAAAATGCATGCTTGCGCGCGCGAATAAAGATTGGCAAGTTTTTCATCGGAAACCAAGCCGAGAAATTCTATATTTTTTCCGGCAATACTCTTTAATTTCTTAAATTCCGGTCCAATGCCCGCGATTTTTAGAGGCAATCCGTTCTTGTTGAATACTTTAACGGCCAAATCAAATCTTTTATACGAAACCAGCCGGCCGGCCATGAAAAAATAGTCGCTTATTTTATCGGATACACGGAAATTACCCGCATTCACGGGAGGATAAATCACCTTGGAATCTTTTGAATAGTATTTTTTGACGCGATCTTGGATAAAACCGGATATAGACCAAAATTCATCGACTCTTAAAGCCGCTTCTTTGTCCCAAATTCTTAAATACGTTATAAACGGAGGAAGAAATTTCTTTACCAATTTAGGATAGCCGAACTCTTCAACAAATTTTTGGCTGTTGTCCCATAAAAATCTGGGCGGGGTGAGGCAGTAGCAAATATGTTTGGTGCGGGGTTTGGAAATGATCCCCTTCGCAAACGAAGCTGATACGGAAAGAACCAGGTCGTAGTCGGAAAAATCGAACTGCTCTACGGCTAAGGGCATCAGAAGAGGGAAAATTCTGTGATGCTTTTTGGTAAAAGGTAGATTCTGCAAAAAGGACGTTTTTATGACTCGTCCGTCAAATACGCCTCCTGTTGCGTCTCTGTCGTATAAAAGCGTGTAGATAGGAGCTCTCGGATATAAAGCGCACAAAACTTGAAGCATTCTTTCGGCTCCCCCGAACTGATTCAGGTACTCGTGAACAAAAGCTATTTTCATTAAAACTTGTTATGTGGCAGATCTGTCTGTAAAAATCTTAACCAGGGTTTTCAAAATTATTTTAAAATCAGCAAACAAAGACCAGTTCTCAATATAAAAAGTATCCAGAGCCACCTCCTGATCAAAAGGCAAGTCCGATGAACCTGAAACTTGAGCCAGACCCGTAGCGCCGGCCTTAATGGCAAGAACTCTTTTGTGGTGTTTTTCGTATTTTTTAATCTCATCGGGTTGATGAGGCCGGGGGCCGACCAAACTCATGTCGCCTTTTAAAATATTCCAAAATTGGGGTATTTCATCAAGGCGGTATCTTCTTATAAAACGCCCCACTCCGGTAATTCTCGGGTCGTTTTTTATTTTAAAAAGCGGCCCATCCCGTCTTTCATTGAAAACCGCAAGATAAGGTTTTAACTCCTCGGCATTCTTTATCATTCCCCTGAATTTTAGGAGGTCAAATTCTTTATTTTTGCTGACCCGTTTCAATCTGGCAAAAACAGGACCTTCCGTTTCCCATTTAATCGCAAAGGAGACAATACCCATCAAAGGTGAAAAAATTATCAATCCCAAGCTTCCGGCAAATACATCCAGAACCCTCTTAATGACCTTGCCCCACCCGTCAAGAGCGGTTCTCTTTAGCTCTATTAACGGCATCCCGTTTATAACATCCACTTCGTAATTAGCGGTCAGCGTCTGGCTTAGATTGGGAACAAATTTGAAGACAAGATGATTCTCGTTGCAAAAATCAATAAGTTCCACTATTTTATCGGCCGGATAATCATGGTTGGTCAAAACAACCTCGTCCACCCCGGGGCTTCTGGCTGAAGATCTAATCTCCTCAATTTCAAGTTTTAAAAGATGTTTTACTATTCTATAACCGGAAGACGGCTTTTTAGTTATGTCATCTATAATGTTGGCAGCGGCCTGTTCATTACCCACAATCATTATCTTGTGAACGCCAAAATCATATTTAGACACAAAAAACACCTGGAGATACCTTACCAACATCCTTCCCATAAAAACAAATAAGACCGCGAAAAACCACCCTCCCAAGACCAAGAATCTTGAATTAAAAAGTTCCTGTCTTAAGAAAATATACACAATAACGGTCATCACCGTCGCGGAAGACGATACCAATACCTTTAAAAACTCTTCCGTGATGCCCATCCTTACTTTCATTGAATAAAGCCCGGAAATCGTATATAAAACAATAAACAAAATCGAAACAAAAACCACCAAATAAAGATACCTGTCAAGGGGGAGATTAAACTCAAAAAACACGGGTTTGAAAGTCCGTAAAATTTCAGTTCTGAATACATATGTAGTTGCCCCCGCCGCCAAAAGCATCAGGAAATCCATCGGCAGGCGCAGAACATTGAAAAATAAATCCGCCTTTTTCATTTTCGGATAAGGTTTCGCAGATTTACGGAGTAAATCGTAGCGGAATCTCTGTTGGCGAAAAGTAGCACAATTAGCCCTAAATTTCAATTTTTTGACTTTGGCCCAATTTTTTGATATACTATATATACCTTGCAAACTAAATAGTCGCCCTTAAATGGGAGGAAAGTCCGAACACTTACTTCACGAAAGTGATTTAAAACGGTAGCGGGTAATCCCCGTCTGCAGTGATGCAAGAGGTGCGAACAGAGACGTCTTCGTCCGAAAGGACAAGGAAGCTAAACCCAAAATTCTTGATTCATCAGGAGTTATAGCTTAGTCCCAGCCGGGGTTAAAGGTTGGGAGTGAAACGGCTAAATCCTTACTGGAGCGCAAGGCCAAACTCGCCCCATCGGCGAGTACAAGTAGGCCGCTTGAGCCTGTCAGCAATGGCAGGCCTAGATAAATGACTATTCTCGACAGAATTCGGCTTATTGTTTGCAAGGTATCAAAAATCCCCGTTCGGGGATTTTTGATTTACAATAGTTTGTTCCCTTCCCTATCCAGCACTTGATTAACTATTCTGTCCGCTTCCCGGTTTTCTTCTCTGGGAACATAACGGAAGGAGACTCCGCCGAAGTCAAAAGTAAGATTCCAGATTTCAATAAAAAAGTTCTGAATATTTTTATCTTTAAGTTTATACTCTTTGTTCAGTTGTTTTACCACAAGTTCGCTGTCCAGAAAAAACTCGACCACACCCTCACGACATTTATCCGAACCGATTAATTGCTTGGCTTTCTTAAGGGCAAAAATCACCGCCCGATATTCTGCTTCATTGTTGGTGGTCTCGCCGATATATTCACCGTACTCCTTCTTTCCCGTCGGCCCCTCTACGACCACACCAATAGCCGCCGGGCCAGGATTGCCTCTTGCTCCCCCGTCAGTATGAATTGTTATTTTATTTTTCATTTTCTTTAATTATTTTCCAGGGAAAAGATTGGCCTGCCATAATTCTAAATCCTGCTGCCGCCTTGTGGCCTCCTCCGCCGTATTTCTTGGCGATTTCCGAAACATCCAAAGTTCCGTCGGATCTTAATGAAACCCTGAAATTACCGTCATTGCTTTGATGCCATGCTATTGCCATAGGAGGCAATTTTTTACTAAGTAAATTACCCAAGTCACTGCTAAACACAGAAGAAACGTTAACAGAATAGATCCGATGTCCCTCAAAATCAACCAGTATCGCGTCTTCAGCTATTACCTTATCGCATAAATTATTCCATTGGCGCATAAGCAGTTCTCCGTTCTGATGAAATTCTTTTCTTGTGATTTCGTCATTATCAAATTTTTCTATAATATTGTCCCAAACATTAAAATTTAGGTCAAAAAGATCAAAGTAAGTAAGGATTTCTTTGGAACCATCCCTCGCCCAACGCCAGATATCTCTATCTTCTATGAATTTAAGCAGATTTGGGGGTTCTTTGTCCGGATGAAAATATTGCCAAGCTAAGACAGCTCCCGAATGATCTATGTCAAATGATTTACTGTCGGCAAGTTCTATCGTGTCCATGGCTGTTTTGTGATGGTCAATAATTGTTATTTTCTTATTGCTTCGTTTTAAGTTTTCCATCACTGGCATGGGAAAAACAAAATCAATAAAATAAATCTCCTTGCCCGTAAGACCTTCGGGTGGATTGTCGCCATGGTTAATACCAAAATAATCGGCTGTTTCGCCAAATTTTTTCCACGCCGACCAGGCTCCTCCAAATCCGTCCGTACATTCACCATGATAAATTATAACGATATCTTTCATAAAAATTTAACCGCCATAATATCCCAGCACTTCTATGCCAGGCAACTTTTCGCCTGCTAAAAACGCCAACATCGCTCCTCCTCCGGTTGAGACAAAATCAAACCTGCCACCAAATCCGAATTTATCAACCGCAGAAACGGTGTCTCCGCCGCCAATAATCTTTTTGGCGGAAGATTCCGCAACAGCTTTGGCAATAGCCCGCGTACCTTCGGCAAAGTCATCATTTTCAAACAAACCCATCGGTCCGTTCCAAATTATCATTTTAGAATTTTTGATTATTCCGGAGAATTCCTTTATTGCTTCCGGGCCGATATCCAAAATCTTTTTGCCGGAAATATTGAAATCCTTAGGCATTATCAGCTGCGGATTATTTAAATCTAAACCCGCCAGCAGTTCTGGGGCATTTTCGTCGACGACAGAATCCTCCACCTCTTGCCCTTTTGTTTTCAAAATATCGTTGGCGATTACTCCGCCTATCAGTATTTTATCCGCTTTATCCAAAAAGTTTTTTATTACCGGTATCTTTGTTGATGCTTTGGCGCCGCCCATTATCAGAAGTTTTCCGTTTTTTGGAGAATCAATAACACTCTGAAGCTTGGCAATTTCTTCCTCAACCAAAAATCCGGCATAACTTGGCAATAATCCTGCAACCGCCGAAACTGATGCATGATTACGATGACAGACAGCAAAGGCGTTGTTGATATACAAATCGAAGCCCTGTGCTAACTGCTTCGCAAATTCCGGGTCATTTTTTTCTTCACCAGGATTCTGGCGGATATTATCTAACAGCGCCGGTGGCACCTGCCTGCCGGCAGGCAGGTAATTTTCCAAATATGCTCCAATCTCCGCCACAGTTTTGAGAAAATTAATTTCGTAACCCAGAAGCATGTGGAGTTGCGGAACAAGCCCGGCAAATGACTGGCTGACGGATTGGTCGGAAATATGGGCAACCATAACTACTTTGGCGCCATGGCCGACCAAATAATCAAGTGTTTCTTTCTGTCTTTTGATACGAAATGATTCTTCTATCTGCCCCCCGTCGGAAACCGGAATGTCAAAATCAGCTCTTAATAAAATTTTTTTGTCTTTTAAATCGGTTATTCCCCGAATTGTTTTCATAAATTCAATATTACCACAATTTAGCCGTTTTCTTTAATTTAAGCGAGAGTTTTAATAAAAACCTTATCAGAATTGGTATCAGGCTTCAGATTTTCTGAAAGAAAATCGCCGATTCAAGCCCTTTCACCAAAGTTCGACCCCGGTTAGAGGATTAAGTAAAAAAAAACAAGCCCGATACCGGTGAAAAACGGTATCGGGCTTGAAGGCCGGCGAAGATTAGCTGCGACGAGTCGCGGAGAACTCCCGCCTTTCGGTGACAGTCCCCTTTTCGTCTGAACCAGCCAGAGGAGTGAACACGACAGTGAAGCTCCCCGAGAGGGATGAGCCGGAAACTCTTGCCGTGCCCTCCACCCTGGCGTTACGGTTGAAACCCCAATTATTGCCCCTAATCATCACCAGGATAGTGGTGTTGAACCTGATCTCTCCGTCTCCGCTTACGGAAAGAAACATTTCCTCTGTCCTCTGCCCAAAAACGTCCAGAGTGAGGAAGTGCCTGGCGCTGCCGCTGGCTATGTGAAGATCGACAGCAGACACGGTTCCGGACTTCCTGCAGGGGAAATCGGCCATCGGCGGATGAGAATCCTCCGGCACATCGTGGACACAGCTGACAAGAGTGGCCGTGCCGGTCCAGTCGCCGGTGATGTCCACAGGATCCGGAGGCGGGTCGGTCGGTCCGCTCGGCGACTTGATCTTGTCGCAGGCTCCGACGAACATGCTGACGGCGATGAGGACAAACAGCTTCGCAAAGTTGATCTTCATGGCTTACTCCTTGGTTATTCGGTTGTTTGGGGGTTGGGCAAAGCTGAATGTCTTGCCGTACCCTGACTATGGTTGCATTATATCACAAAATGGGTATTTCGTCAAACCAGAGACAGAAGTCAGAACTCAAATTTGGCTTAAAATCTTAACAAACTCATCTTTGTTCACGCTGGCGCCTCCGACCAGAATCCCGTCTATTTCTTTTTGTCCGATAAAGTCGGCTGCGTTTTTAGAAGTTACGGAACCGCCATATAATACCTTCGGCAAATTTCCAATTTCCAATTTCCAATTTCCAATTAAAACTTCTCTGATCATGTGAATTGATTCAATGGCACTTTCCGGGGTATCGGGACGCGCTCCCGGATTTGAACTGATGGCCCAGACGGGTTCATAAGCGATAATGCATTTTCCGATATCGTCAGGAGTCAATCCGGCAAAAGTTTTTTCCACTTGTTCTTTCAAAAATTCTTTAAAATTACCGTCTCTAACCCTCTCCCCCACGCACACGATGGGCACCATTGCGTTACGGAGAATGGCTTTAAGTTTTTTATTCACCGTCTCGTCCGGCTCGCCCAATTTCCATCTTCTTTCGGAGTGGCCGACGATAACATATTCCGCTCCGAGTTTATTCAGCATCGGCCCGGAAATTTCTCCGGTGTCAGCCCCCGTATCTTCCCAAAAAATGTCCTGCGCGCCCAAGAATGCCTCGTGTTCAAAGTGTGATGTTTTTAAAACCTTGCCCGCTTCTTCCAAAAAAACAAACGGCGGGCAAAAAATCAAAGAAAATTCTTTTGACTCACCGAGAGAGCCCAGATAATCGTCAACAAAATCCAAAATCTGCTCGGCTTCGGCCCAGGTTTGTGGATTCATTTTCCAATTCGCAACTATGTATTTTTTGTCCATGGATATATTTTCTCCCGATTTGTCCTACGCAAAGCGTAGTTGACAAATCGAGGATCCTCGATTTTACTTCAAAATTAATTTTTCCACAGAATTCCTATTCTTCCAGGATTTAATTTGCTTTTCTCTATGAACTGCTTCCCTGGAATTATAAAACTTCTCCGAGTACACCATCTTCCAGGGTCCTTTATTTTTTGTTGCTTTAACGGCACCCTGATTATGTAATTTAATTCTTTCCTCAAGATTTTCTGAATATCCTATGTAAAACTTCTTTGTTTTTAAAGATTTAAGAATGTAAGTGTGGTACATGGAAAAATTAATTTTGATTAAAATCGGGACAGTTAGCGACAATAAATTTTTTAGGCATTTTTATTTTTTAGGTGTTTCCATACATACCATCCGACAGCTAATACAACTGATGCCGCAATAAACATATCGGCTTTCCTAAAATAAGCGTGTAAAATATTCCAGTTCTCGCCGGCTTTATAGCCGATTACAGCTAAAGCGGCATTCCAGGGCAAAGACCCCAAAAAAGTAAGGAAGCAGAATTTTGAAAAATTAATTCCGGAAACTCCGGCCGGCAATGAAATAAATGTCCTGACGACAGGAAGCATTCTTGACCAAAAAATCGCCTTATTTCCATAACGAGAAAACCACCGGTCTCCCTTCTCCAGATCACGCTTGTGAATCAAAACATATTTACCGTAGCGTTCCAGAAACCACCTGCCTCCGCTTCGGCCTATCCAGAATAAAATTACAGATCCCGCAAGGTTGGCAGCCGTAGCCGCTAAAATAATCAGCCAGATATTGAATCTTCCTGACACGGCCAAAAATCCCGAAAACGGAACAACCACCTCGGAAGGTATCGGTATCGCAGCGCTTTCAAGAGCCGACAAAAGAAAAACGCCGGCATAACCGGTTCTTCCAATAATATTCAATGCGAATTCGCTTATTTGAGTAATAATATTAATCATAAAGATTGATTAGACCTCGGCGTTTCTTAATTTTTCAGCCGCTTCATCCGGATCAACGACGTTAATATCTACACCGGTTCCAAGCTCAAATCCTCCGGTAATTTTTGTCTTCGGCAAGATCTCAATATGCCAACAGTAGTAATCATGGGTATGCGTCGGTTCTGTCGGAGCCGTGTGGATAAGCATGTTAAAATCGGGGTCATTCAAAGCCTTCTTGATTTTTTTAAGCGCCGTAAGAAGCACCTCGGCCAATTCATCATCAAAATCATCCGGCAATTGTTCAAAATGGGGTTGGGCGTTTTTCATGAAAATTCTTACCTCATAAGGATACTTGGAAACAAACGGACAGAAGGCGACAAACTTATCGTTCTGGCAGATAATTCTGTCCCCGGATTCCATTTCCCATTTTAAAAGCACGTCATATACGTTTTTTTTGTGTTCTTCAAAAAACCTGTATGATCCGCTGACACTCTTTGCAACGTCCGGAGGCAGTATGGGAGTTGAAATTATCTGGCTATGCGGATGATAAACGCTTGCCCCAGCCTCTTTGCCGGAATTGTGAAAAATCAGAATATAGCGCGCCATACTTTCCGCGTCCTGAATTTCCTTGTATCTGCGCTTATAAATTCTTATCACCTCAACGATTTCGTCAACGGAAAAATCGCTAAGACGCCTTTCGTGATCTTTATAAATGAAAAGGTTGTGAGTCCCTACTGATTCTTGAATTTCAAAAGGCCCCTGAGTCTGGCTGTCCACATGCATACCCTGACCGACCGCGGGAAATTTATTTTCATATACGGCTATGCGCCAGTTATTCTCGTCGGGGTAAAACCAAACCGGTGTATTTCCGGATTTCTTTAAATCCTCAAAGGGACAGGTTTCCTTTGCCGTATATTGCCTGTCTTCTTCCGGTGACGGAGGATGTTTTGCCCGGCCCGTGGCAAATAAAACCCATTCTCCCGACACAAGGTTCCGTCTGAATTCATTTAGCATTGTATTTTCCCGTCATTAAGTTCCATCTAATTTTAACCGTTTCCATCAAAACTTGAAAGTAAGCATTCAGTTTAACGTGAGAATTGGGATCATTCTTCCACATAACGGGAACTTCTTTTATTTTATACCCGAACTTCCTCGCCAAAGCCAGCATTTCAATGTCAAACCCCCAGCGGTCGATGGTCGTCTTGGGGAAAATTTTATTGGCCGCTTCTGCGGTAATTATTTTAAAACCTCTTTGAGTGTCGCTGATACCCGGCACGGCTACCGCTTGTATGAACAAGTTGCCCATTTTCCCGAACAGTCTTCTCCAAACCGGTTCCGAACCGCCGGCAACAGTACTGCCTTTTATGGCTATTGAGCCGATAACAACATCATAACCCCGGTTAAAGTGGGGCATCATTTTTTCAATGTGGTCTATGGAGGTTGCGTTATCGGCATCGGTAAAAAGCCGGTATTCTCCCTTGGCCTTGAGCATGCCCTGACGAACGGCAAATCCTTTTCCCCTGTTCCGTTCATAGCTCAACAACTGAAGTGCCGGAACGGCGGAAAGCATTGAACCGACAATATCGTCAGTCTTGTCCCTTGAGCCGTCGGTAACAACCAAAATCTCATGCTCCAGGTTTTTGCCGGAAAGATATTGATAAATCGATTCAACGGTTTTCCTGATGTGTTTTTCTTCGTTATAGGCGGGAATAATTACGGATAAATACATAATATAAAATTTCTAAATCTTAACGACTGAAACATAGATGATAAAATAACATTATTTGACCGATTACTCAAACTCGCTTAATCTGAATATTGATGAATTGGCCAATTGTACAAGTTGATTTCGGGAAAGAAAGTTTCTCCAAGCTTTTGTCTCAAATACATGATTCCCCCAAGCAACTTTATTGCCGGGGAAACATTTCTCTGCTGAACAGCAGCTGCTTTGCCGTCGTAGGAACCAGAAAGCTGACAAGCTACGGAAAGGAAACTGCCCAACAAATAGTCAGAGATCTTGCCAACAACGGTTTTACCATTGTGAGCGGCTTGGCTCTCGGAATAGATGCGGTAGCACACCAAGCAACATTGGATTGCGGAGGCAAGACTATAGCTGTCCTCGGAGGCGGAGTTGGCGACAAAAATATCGGACCCAGAACCAACTTTGCCTTAGCTCAAAGCATACTCAAAAACGACGGCCTTTTGGTTTCTGAATATTCGGAAAGGGAAACTATTTTCGCGTCCAATTTTGCCGCAAGAGACAGAATAATCAGCGGATTGTCTTTGGGGGTTTTGGTTATAGAGGCAGATGAAAAAAGCGGAGCGCTTATCACCGCTAAGTGCGCTCTCGACCAGAATCGCGATGTTTTTGCGGTGCCGGGAAGCGTTCTGTCCCCAAAATCCGCCGGTCCCAACGCTTTAATTCAGAACGGGGCCAAGCTTGTTGTGAACGCTTATGATATCATTAATGAGTATCACGAAAATTTACAATTATTTTCCGAAAATAAAAAGATGGTCTTAACCCAAAACCCGACGGAGAAAAAAATTGTCAATCTGCTTGATGAACACGGCATTCTGTTTGTGGACGATATAATAAGAAGGTCCGGCATGGAAACGTCGGCAATCTCCGTATCTTTATCCATGCTCGAAATACGCGGCATCATAAAACATCTGGGCAACGGAAAATACAGAAAAATTTAAAATGAATTTAGTTATTGTTGAGTCGCCAACCAAATCCAAAACCATCTCCAAGTTTTTAGGGGGTGGTTTTTCCGTCCGCGCTTCCGTCGGTCATGTGCGGGATTTGCCGAAAAGCAACAAAAAGGCCATAGACATCAAGGGCGGATTCATTCCACACTATGAGATATCTCCCGGCAAAAAAGATATTCTGGAAGACCTGAAAAATATTGCCGAAAAATCCGACGAAATTTACCTCGCCACCGACCCGGACCGGGAAGGAGAATCCATCGCGTGGCACATATCGGAAGTGCTCGGTTTAAAAAATCCCAAACGAATCGTCTTCCACGAGATCACCAAGGAAGCAATAAAAGAAGCGTTGGGACACCCGCGCAAAATTGATCCGGAACTTGTAAAAGCGCAGGAGGCGCGCCGGGTTCTTGACCGCCTTGTGGGCTATGATCTTTCCGGCCTGATTTGGAAAAAAGTTCGCTATGGGCTGTCCGCCGGACGAGTCCAGTCGCCGGCGCTTCGTATTATCGTTGAGCGTGAACGCGAGATCCGTTCTTTCAAGAGTGAAACATATTATATTATTACCGCCGATGTGTTCGGAAACAACAAAACAGTTTTCCGAGTCACCTGCGAAGAACAGCCCGAAGACGTTAAAATTGCCGAGGATATTCTTAAAAAAAGCAGGGTCGGATCCTGGTTTGTCAAAGATATTACTGAAAGCGAAATTAAACGCTCGCCCCGGCCGCCGTTCACGACCTCAACTCTCCAGCAAGCGGCAAGTTCACGTCTCGGTTTTGCGCCGTCCCGGACAATGGGTATCGCCCAAAAACTTTATGAGCAAGGTTTTATTACATATATGCGCACCGACAGCGTTAACTTAGCCGCTTCCGCGCAGGGACAAATTTTAGGCCTTATTGAAAAAACCTATAGCAAACAATATGCGGAACCGCGCGCTTACAAGACTAAAAGCAAGAATGCCCAGGAGGCGCACGAGGCAATCCGCCCGACTGACGCTTACCGCGAAAATGCCGGACACAACGAAGATCAGAAAAAACTCTACCGCCTTATCCGGGAGCGGACGATTGCCTCGCAAATGGCCGATGCCAAGCTTGTGCGCACAAAGATTACCGCGGCTACTAAGGAAGCTGAATTGCCCGACTTTTCCGCCACCGGCTCACGGGTCATGTTCGACGGCTGGCTTGCCTGCGACACACGCGCACGAGGCGAAGATGTAGAATTGCCCAAAATTGACACAAATGAAGCCTTGACCCTTAAAGATATCGTGAGCGAAGAAAAACACACGGAGCCTCTCCCCCGTTATTCAGAAGCCGGCCTTGTGAAAGAGTTGGAAAAACGCGGCATTGGAAGACCTTCCACTTACGCTTCTATAATTAAAACCTTGTATGACCGCAAATATGTGGAGAAAGAGGGCCGGGCGTTGAAGCCCACCGACACCGGCGAGGTCGTCAGTTCATTTCTTGAAGAAAATTTCACGAGTTACATCAACGACACTTTCACCGCCGAAATGGAAGATGAGCTTGATGATATCGCCGCCGGAAAAAGAGAGTACGTTAAAACCCTTCAGGATTTCTATACGCCGTTTCACAAAGACGTCAAAGCAAAAGAAAAAATAGATAAGCTGACCAACTTAGGCCCCGCGCCCAAAGAATTCAAATGTCCTGTTTGCGGCAGCTCCATGATAATCAAGCTCGGCCGGGGCGGAAAATTTATGAGTTGTGAACGCTACCCGGATTGCGCCGGCGCGCGCCGGATTGACGGCTCGGTAGTTGAACCAAACAAACCTGTCGGAACAGACGAAAAAACCGGCCTGCCTATCTTTGTTATGGAAGGCCGTTTCGGTCCGTATGTTCAGTTGGGAGAAAAAACTAAAGAAAACCCTAAACCGCCGCGCTCAAGCATCCCGAAAGACAAAGACCCCTCAACAGTTACCCTAAAAGATGCGCTCAAATATTTGAGTTTGCCCCGCATCCTCGGCGTCCATCCCGAAACAGGAAAAGACATTGTCGCCAACATCGGACGCTTCGGCCCGTATGTCGTGCATGACGGCGACTTCCGCTCGCTTAAAAAAATCTCCGGTGATGATGTTTACACCATCGCCCTCCCCCGCGCTCTTGAGATATTTAAAGAAGAAAAGAAGGCGGGAAGGCGAGGAAGAAAAAAGAAAGAATAGTTCACACACCCGAACAAACCATCAAACAACAACGGCTCACATATGTGAGCCGTTGAAAATTAAGACAGAAAAGACTACATTACTTACATTATGACGTCAATTTTGGAAAAAATACTTGGGAATCCGGCTTATAAGGAGTCCGACAGGAAACTCATAGAGAAGGCTTTTGAATTGGCAAAATCGGCTCATGCGGGACAGAAGCGGTTATCAGGAGAAGAATATTTAAGCCACCCTCTTCATGTGGCTTACTTTTTGTCGGAGCTGGGAATGGATTCAGCCACAATCATCGCCGGAATTCTGCATGATACAATTGAAGACACTTTGGTCACCTACAAAGATTTAGAGAAAGAATTCGGCAAAGATATCGCCTTTCTCGTTGAAGGCGTGACCAAACTAAGCAAAATCGAATACACCGAATCCGCCTCCGCCAGTTTGGGCGGATGGCGGACTAACGAAAAGAAAGGCAATACCGACCACTTAAACTCTCTTAAAAAGATGTTCTTCGCCATGGCTGAAGATATCAGGGTAATTCTAATCAAGTTAGCCGACCGTTATCACAACATGGAAACATTGAAACATAAAGACGCGGCCAGCCAAAGAAAAATTGCCCTTGAAACATTAGAGATCTACGCCCCGATTGCCGCCCGCTTAGGCATGGGACGTTTGAAGGGCCAACTTGAAGATATGGCCTTTCCTTATATCTATCCCCTTGAATATTCCCGGCTCATAAAAGGGGTAAAAGAAAAATATGCCGACCGGATAAAATACACGGACAGGACCAAACCGGTCATAAAAAGGCACCTGACAGATGCCGGTATTCCAATTTTAGAGATGAACTCACGAGCCAAACATTATTACAGTTTGTATGGCAAGATGCTCCGAAAAGAAATGGATGTAGATAAAATATTCGATTTGGTGGCAATGCGCATCATAGTTCCTGATATAAAGTCGTGTTATGAAGCGCTCGGAGTAATCCATAAATTTTATAAACCCCTCCCGGGCCTGATAAAGGACTATATCGCCCTACCCAAGCCGAACGGCTACCAGTCCCTCCACACAACAATTTTCTGCGAGAAAGGCAGGGTCGTTGAGATACAAATAAGGACCGCAAACATGCACGAATACGCCGAAAACGGTATCGCCGCCCATTGGGCTTACAGCGAAGGAGGCAAGAAAAAAGGCATTATGGCCAATGTCAAAGAGGTTCAGTGGGTCAATCAGCTCAAAAACTTCCTAAAGGAAGTAGCTCCCGGCGAGGGACTATCCAATTTAAAAATAGATTTTTTCAAGCACAGAATATTTGCTTTTACGCCGAAGGGCGAGGTCAAAGACCTTCCTGACGGCGCCACGCCTATTGATTTCGCTTATGCCATTCATACTGATTTAGGCAATATGACTCGCGGCGCCAAAATAAACGGCAAAATAGTCCCCCTCCATCATGAACTAAAAAACGGGGATGTGGTGGAAATTATAAAAGGCAAGGACAAAAAACCGTCTTTTGACTGGCTGAAAATTGTTAAGACAGCCGAAGCAAGAAAAAAAATAAAATCATTCTTTAATGAGCTGGAGCAAAAAGAATCCTCCTTCGCTAAAGCTTCGGAGGACAAGAAAGAAAAAATAAAACAAACAAAAAAGGTTGAGGTGGTAGTTCCTAAGGCAGGTGAACCTATAATTCAGGGGCATAAAGGGCTTTTGTACAAACTGGCTAAGTGCTGCAACCCCACCGTTGAACACAAAATAAAAGGCTACATGACCGTCAACCGCGGCGTCTCCGTTCACGTTGCCGACTGTTCCAACTTAAAAACAAAAAACGGACATAGCGTCCGTCTGTTAAGCGCTTCCTGGTCAGACCGCAAGAAGTAAGCTCCGCCTCCATTTCACAATTATCGCTCAGGACACATGCCTTCCTCGAACCAGAATAGATTTGCTCCGGCGGCAAATCTTTCTTGTCTCTCGGCATTTCGAAGGCTCCGTTTCTTTTTGAAATGTATTTCTTAATTCAATAACAACTTCTCTGTCCCAACCGATTAAGTGAGATAGTACATCTTTGACAGTCCATCTTTCTGTTACTTTTTTGGACCAATCATCTGGATTTAGAGATCTAAAAAATTTAATAATATCCATATCTTAATTTAACCATCAAAAGGTTCTAACGTCCACGAGGAGATACAGACAAAGAGCGAAACCCCGGCCATTTTAAGACCGTTTGGTTTCGAGGGGAACACAATGCTTAAATTGATTGATAATTTGCTTATTAAACAAATTTTAGCCGGAAAATCCCCGCCAGCTGGCGGGGAGGAACGGATGCTAAAATTTGTTAAGCAAATTGAGATTTAATTTAAGCATTTGTCCGAAGAAGGCCGGAGGCCGTAATCCAACAGGTCGGAAATGGGCAGGGTTGAGCAGTTAGTCAATAATTGACTTCGCGATTTTGTTGAGGTCCTCCAGAGTAGCAAATCTAATAACTATTTTACCTCCTCCGCCAGCCGGCGGATTCGCGCTTTGGATGAGAACGGGAGCGCTCAAAGTTTCCCCGAGATTCTTTTCAAGTTCAATGAATTTACTATTTTTCTTGCCCTTAGCTTGTCGAGAAGTTTTCGGTTTGGCCGATGATGCCATACTTTCAACCTCTTTTGAAGAAACCCCACCGGCCAAAATTTGGTTGTAAACTTCCCTTTGCTTGGTCTCGTCGCTAAAAGCAAGCAATGCCTTGGCGTGGGCGCGCGATAATCTATCGGTTCTCACCGCATCCCTAATGTCCTTGGGCAGATTCAATAACCTTACAGCATTGGCAACTACTTCTCTTGATTTGGAAACCTTATCGGCAATTTCTTTTTGGGTCAGCCCGAATTCTTTGGCCAGCCGGTCATAGGCTTCCGCTTCTTCAACGGGATTAAGGTCTTTCCTCTGGACGTTTTCTATCAAAGCAACCTCAAGCCTGTCCTGCTTGTGTTCAAACTCGTCTCTTATAATAACCGGCACTTGGGGCAATCCGGCAACTTGGGACGCCCTCAATCTTCTTTCTCCGGCAATAAGCTGGTAAGAAACGTCCAGTCCCTTTGGGGTCTCCGTCTCAACTTTAGTAACAAGCAACGGCTGAAGAACGCCGTATTTTCTTACTGACTTTGAAAGCTCTTTTATTCCTTCTTCGTCAAAATCACGCCGGGGCTGGTCGGGGTTGGCTTTAATCTTATTAATTTCAACATAAAAAACATTTTCCTTTTTATTGGTGTTAGTAGATTCCATATTGGATGGGATTAAAGATCCCAGCCCTTTTCCTAAACCAAATAATTTTTTCATATTATGACCTAATTTAGCCTAATTACCTCTTCCGCCAACTGCCTGTAAGCTCTGGCGGCTTTTGAATCGGGATCAAACTGTAAAATTGTTTTTCCGAAGCTCGGCGATTCGGCCAAAGACACTGTTCTCGGAATAACGGCGTTGAAGACCCTGCCCGGAAAATTTTTGGAAACCTCGTTCAAGACCTGGTTTGATAACTGATTCCTTCTATCATACATTGTAAGCAACACTCCCAACACTTGCAAATCCGCGTTAAGCCCGCCTCTTACCAGTTCAATTGTTTTCAAAAGCTGGCCCAAACCTTCAAGGGCGTAATACTCGCATTGAACGGGAATAACAACTCTCTCTGATGCGGCCAAAGCGTTTACCGTCAAGAGCCCAAGAGAAGGCGGACAGTCAATGATAATATAATCATAATTGTTCCTTAGTGAGTCAAGAACTTTTTTCAAGCGTAGTTCCCGCGATTCCATTGAAACAAGCTCCACGGTCGCTCCGGCCAAGCTTTGGGCCGCCGGCAAAATATCAAATCCGAACAAGGATGTTTTTTTGATTACTAAACTTGGATTAAGGTCGCTTATCAAAGAATGATAAACATTGGATCCGTTTTCGGCGATATGCACACCCAGACCAACAGTAGCATTTGCCTGCGAGTCCAGGTCAACAAGAAGAACATATTTTCCTTGAGCAGCTAAATAGGCCGACAAATTCGTCGAGGTGGTGGTTTTCCCAACTCCGCCTTTTTGATTACAAATACTGATGATGCGAGCCATAATCTTATTCTAATATTTTTATCTAAAAATGCAATTGAAAAGTGAGTTAAATTATGATAAGATATGTCAGTATTGCCCGAGTGGCGGAATTGGCATACGCATACGACTCAAAATCGTACGTCCTTACGGACTTGTGGGTTCAACTCCCACCTCGGGCACAAAATAAATTTCTCTTGCTTAAGTTGATAAGCTGTGGTATTGTTATTCCGGTTTTTTACCGGAGGAGGAAACATGGCTCCAATTAATCAGGGCAAGTTGGATGTTTGGATTTACAAATTCCTGTTGGGGACACTCGGTAAAGAAAAGACAAAACTTCTTAAAGAAGAGTTGGAAAGAAGAGGCAAAGAGAACCGGATCTTTAGCGCGATAGAACAAAAATTGCTGGCCGCATTTACGGTAGACAGGCCGGTCAGAAAATATCTGGGCGAACTGCTGGATGATTGGGAAAAAAGAAATTGGGGCAGTTAGCCCATAAATGTCCTCCGGGACATTTTTTGTTTTAACCAATTAAATAAATAACTGACCGTTACCGCCGTAGTAACACCCAACACAGCTCCCGCCAAGATATCCAAGGGCCAGTGAACGCTTACGAAAATACGGGCAAACCCCATTAGTCCGGCTAAGATGAAATAAATCCAACCAGCTCTTGCCCCGCACCAACTCCACCCCCTATCATATTGGCGGTCAGTGGAAAAGCTTGGTGCGGGGTTTTTATTACTTAAGTAAACACCCATCGCCAAGGCAAAGTAAAATGAGGCGTGGCCGGAAGGGAATGATGATTCAAATTGATGATTCATTAATACGTTCACGCGCTCAAGAACTAAAAAGGGACGAGGTGAATAAATTAAATATCTGAACATGGATACGAACATAAACCTGGCGACAATTGCCGAGCCCAGAGAAACAAAAACAATCCTTTTAAAATAGTCCTTTTTCCAGAATAAAATAAGCACGGACACAATCAAAAGATAACCCATCTTGTCGGCTGCAAAAATCATAAACCAATCCAGCCACACATTATGTCCGGCCAGATTGTTTATCAGCCTGAATCCCCCTACATTAAACCTCTCTAATATCAAATCCATCGATTTGTGCGCCTTCGTTTATGAAATGAAACTTACCTTCGACCTTCTTGCCCGCTAAAACAATCGGCAACCAGTGTTTGTCATCGGCCCACATGACGTCGAAAGGTATGTCACCGTGTGAGTACCATTTGGGAATCATCTCTTCTGACTCTTTCGGTTCACCTTGCCAGTCTTTGACCAGAAATACGTGCATATCCTGATCCCATTCAGGCTTGTCCCGAAAATAGAACTTAACATTGCCCACCTTTTCCATTTTGGCCGGATCTATAACTACACCAATCTCCTCACCCACCTCTCTTGAGGCAGCCGCTTCAATGGTCTCGCCTTCTTCTACTTTGCCGCCAATACCGTTTATTTTACCCGTCCCAAAACCCCTCTTCTTCATGGCGAGAAGCACCTTATTGTCTTTAATCAACAAACAAAGAGTTACCAGTTTCATTGTTTAATTGTAAATTATTTCCCACCCAATTCAAGCAGCTCTAACAATTTTTCCGGTTTTGTCGGGCTTATTCGGAGAACTTTAGGCTTATCGCCTGTCAGGTCGATAATCATGGACGGTTCCGACTTGGGCAGAATTCCGGCATCAATTATCAGGTCCGGCTTTTCAGTTGATTTGGAAAAAATTTCGACAATCTTATTAATATCATTTGTCGGTTCCTGTCCGGAAATATTAGCCGAAGTTGAGGTCAAGGGATAGCCGAATTTGCCTAAAAGCTTATCAGTAAATACATAGTCGGGAATCCTTATCCCGACGGAATTGAATTCGGCCGTAAGGATGCCGGGGACAATTTCTTTTTTAAACAAAACAACCGTTACCTTGCCCGGCCAGACCTTTTTCATTATTTCCTCGTGACGCGGTTTTACTTCTGCCAGTTCTTTAACCCACACATGATTTCTCACAATCATCGGCAGGGGTTTGGAAAAACTTCTCTCTTTTATCCTGAAAACTTTTTTGACGGCAATTTCATTCAGAACGTTTGCCCCCAGTCCGTATAAAGTGTCCGTGGGATAAACAATAGTTCCGCCGTAATTTAAAACATTCACCGCCTCACGGATAACATTGGAGTAATTCTTGTTCAGATCAACCTGAATTGTCTTCACCTGATTATCCTATTGAACCGTATTCAAATTGGCAAGCGCAAAAAGAGTTCCGACATCGGGACTCTTTAATTTACGACTGGTTCTGGTTGTACTTCTAGTTGTACTTCTACTGGAACCGGCTCTTCCTTTAGTTCTTCTTTGGGAGCTTCCGTTTTCGGAGCCGCTGCCTTTGACACCGGAGCCTCTGCTTTAGGTTTTGCCTTTGGTTTCCAGCTTTGGACCTTGGGTTTGTCCCAGACCTTATGATTTACAAGCAGGTTATTGACTGTCGGTGATGCTTGAGCGCCTTTTGATATCCAATAATCAATTCTGTCTTTCTTAACCTTAAGAACTTTTTCATGAGGATTATATGTACCCAAAAGTTCCAAATACTCGCCCCTTGGTTTTTTGGTATGCTCAACGACAACAACCCTAAAATAGGCCTGTCCCCGCTTTCCTATCCTTGATAATCTGATTTTTAGCATGGCCTATAGAGTATCAAGTTTTTCAAATTTAAGCAAGTTTGTTCTGTTGCCACAGAAACAAAAAAGGGCTGACGGGACAAGTCCCGTCAGCCACCCCTCC
>MGJF01000005.1 GCA_001794125.1 Candidatus Yanofskybacteria bacterium RIFCSPHIGHO2_01_FULL_43_32 | reverse complement strand
TTGGCGAAAATCAAAGCGCGATTTTGGCTTCCGCAAAATCGCTCCATATTTCTAATTCCGAACAAGTTACTACTGGTGCGCCCGGTTGGATTCGAACCAACGACCTTCTCCTTAAGAGGGAGCAGCTCTACCAACTGAGCTACGGGCGCATGTCTTTATTATGCCCCCACCAGGAGTTGAACCCAGATCTCCACCTTCGAAGGGTGTCGCTCTATCCATTGAGCTATAGGGGCAATGCTTGAAGATATTTTACCATAAATTCAGGTTTTTTCAATTATTTTATACCTCTTCTTCAGGTCTGAAATTATCTTCGGGAGTATTTTCAATACATAATCTATATCATTTTTTGTCGTTTCTTTGCCCATTGAGAATCTCAAGGCGCCCAATAAGTACTTTTTGTCTGCTCCGATGGCTTTCAATACATGAGACGGCTCAACAGCACGAGATGTGCAGGCCGAACCGCTGCCGGCGTGGATACCATGCTTATCAAGCTCCAAAAGAAGATTTTCGCTGTCCAAACCCGGAATAGATATGTTTATATTGTTCGGAAGCCGGTCTTTTCTCGTCGGACCGTTTAATTTTATACCGGGATCCATCTCTCTGATTTTGTTAATAAAGAAATCTCTCAATTTTATAAGCCTGGCCGATTCTTTGATATCGATCAATTCAATCGCCTTAGCCAAGCCCAATATCGCCGGCAGATTCTCAGTCCCCGCCCTCAATCCTCTTTCCTGCCCCCCTCCTAAAATAAGGGGGGATATTTCGGTTCCTCGTCTTAAGTATAAAACACCTACACCTCCGGGTCCGCCTATTTTTGAGCCGTTAAAGGTAAGGAGGTCGGACTGAAGACTGTTAACGTTCATATTCAAATATCCCGCCGCTTGGCAGGCATCAACATGGAAAAGCGGGAACATGGCCCCTTTCTTTCTGAATGACCCGATTATTTTTCCTATTTTATTTACCGGCTCTATCGTTCCAATCTCGTTATTAGCGTACATAACAGAAACCAAAACAGTCTCCGGACGTAAGGCGTTTAGAAATTCTTCGGGGTCTATAAACCCTTCCCTGTCTGCTGAAAGATAAGTAACCTCAAAACCATTTTTCTCCAGTTGTTTTATCGGCTCAAGCACAGAGGGATGCTCTATTTTCGTGGTGATAATATGGGGCTTAGAATTTAAGATTTGCAATTTTTGGTTTACTTTTGCAACACCAAAAATTGCAAGGTTATTCGCCTCCGAACCGGAACCGGCAAAAATAATCTCCTCCGGATGGGCGCCTAAAAACCGGGCTACTTTCAGGCGCGCCCCGGTTAATTCATTGGCGGCCTTTCGTCCGGAATCGTTAAAAGAAGAAGGGTTGCCGCATATTTTCATTCCCCTATCCGCTTCTTTCCGGACTCTCGATTCTGTCGGAGCCGCAGCCGCATTGTCCATATAGATATTTTTCATTAAAAAACAGCTCTTGGCTGTTGATTAATATTAGCACGATTTAGATGTTTTTTCTACTGGTGGTATCTCTGCCGGGGCCAAAAAATTAAAGACAATAACGCCCCCATCAATCCTATATCTCTTATAAGAATTTCACTGAAACCGTTGAAAAATATTATGCCGCCCAAAAACAAAACGGCTAATGAAGAGAATAGGACAATAAAAATATTCGTTGCCAAACTGGTTCCGACAAGAATCTCAAAGACACCTGATACGTAAATGATGTCTATCGGCCGGATCTTGAAATCTGCCGCAAACAAAGATATTGATTGAGGAACCCAGGCATTGACCCAATACTCCGGGTGGAAAAATTTGTCTATGCCAAACCAAAAAAATACGACAGCTAAGCTAAGACGGAGGGCTATATTGGAATATCTTAAGGATTGGAACATGCTTGACAATTAGACTTCAATAGTGTATAGTATAGATACCGTTACTGAAGGTTGCGTTTCCTTTGCGACACTAAAAGTTACCCCAAGGGGTAACCCTTACTTCTTTATTATAATAAAGAGACTATTCGCCGCAAGAGGATATCGGACCTATGGTTAAAACACAAAAGCCCCGTAAGGGGCTTTTGTGTTTTAACCTTTAAACAGAGCATGTCTTCTCCAAAAAATCGAATACTTTTTCATTTATAATGTGGCTGGAAATATTATCGCGAAGACTTTCCATATCCAGATTTGCCTTATCTGCTTCCCCTTTCATTATCACTGACTGGACAGCGGCGCTCAAGGCCTCATCCACCTCTTCGCGTGAAGCCGAGATTTTGTTATCTTTGGCTATCTTGTGCAGGACCATGACTATTTTTACCTGTTTTTCCGCTTCGTTGCGCCATTCTTTTCTCAAATCATCCTGGGTTTTGCCCATCTGCGCTAAATACAGGCCCAACTCCATTCCTTTGGTATGCAAATCCTTGTCTAAATTGCTCATCATGGAATCCAACTGCTGGTTTGCGAGAAATTCCGGTATTGCCGCGCTGGAATTTTTTATGATGTGATTAATGATTTCCAGACGGACTCTTTGTTTTTCTTTAAGTTTTTTTTCCTCCGTTATTCCTTCTTTAATGCTGCCCATCAACTGATTCAGATTCTGAAAACCGCCTAAATTCTTAACAAACTCATCGTCAATTTTGGGCAGTTCCACTGACTTGATATTATTAACCCTTACGGTAAAATCCAATTTTTGGCCGGCGATCTTCTTCACATAATAATCATTCGGGGCGACCAGCGAAAAAGTTTTTTCCTCGTCTTTGTTCATTTCCAAAAGATTATCCTCAAAACCGGGCATGAAATTCTTGCCCCCGATTATTAAGGGGTGGTTTTTGCTTATTCCGCCTTCCAACATTTGCCCGTTATGTCTGACCTCAAAATCAACTTCCACCCTGTCGCCGTTTTGAACCGTTCCTTCTTTATCGCGCAATATACTCCTCGAGGTTTTTATCGTTTCGAGGGTGTTGTCTATATCTTTCTGATCTACTTTAATATCGCGTCTGACTACTTTGAATTCAGAAAAATCCCGGATCTTAATTTCCGGAAAAAGAGTGAGTACAACTCTATAAACAAGCTTGTCCGGGGTGTTTTCTTTAATCTCGAGTCCGGAAACGTTCAGAACGTCCAGCTTTTCTTTCTCTATGGTCTTGGCCAAACTGTCTTTCATGGCCAGGTCTAATGCGGATTCAAGAACCTGTTTTGCGTCAAGATTATTTTTTAACAAATCTTTCGGAGCTTTTCCTTTTCTGAATCCGTCCAATTGCAAATCTCTACCGAGTTCGGACTCGGTTCTGTCTATGTATGCTTTGAGATCGTCTTTGGCCAGCTCAACGACTAATTCCGCCTGATCTTGGTCAATTTTTTTAAGAGTGTGGTTCATCTTCAATTTCTTTATGGCTTAAATCTTCCTTGGGGGAACGGACATCTATCTTCCATCCGGTCAGTTTGGCCGCCAAACGGACATTTTGCCCCCTCTTTCCGATGGCAAGGGAAAATTGGTCATCCGAAACTTCAACTAAAGCGTGCCGCCTGGGTTCATCAATAATTACAACATCCGAAACCTTCGCCGGAGAGAACGAATTGGATATAAAATCTTTTGCTTTTTCGCTCCACAAAATAATATCTATTTTTTCTCCGGACAATTCGTTTATAACCGTCTGAACGCGAACCCCTTTCTGTCCGACCAATGAACCGATCGGGTCTACCCCTTCTTCTTTGGACATAACCGCTATTTTGGTTCTGGAACCTGCTTCTCTGGCAATTGCTTTAACCTCTACGGAACCGCTGTCTATTTCGGGAACTTCAACCCTGAACAACCCCAACACAAGTTTGGGATGGGAACGGGAAAGCAGAACTACCGGTCCGCGGGGAGTTTCTTCAACCTTTAAGATCATAAACCGGAATCTCTGGCTTATTCTGTAATTATCTGTCGGTATTTGCTCGGCAGGAATCAGCAAGCCGTTTGTTTTTCCAAGATCGATAAAGACCAGCTGGCCTTCTTTTCTCTGAACAACACCGCTGATTATTTCTCCTTCCCTCCCTTTGAATTCGGAAAATATGGCCTCTCTTTCCGCCTCGCGGAGCCGCTGAATAATCACCTGTTTTGCGGTTTGAGCGGCAATGCGGCCAAAATCTGTATGTGTTTCAAGTTTAGTTGTAATTTCATCTCCTACTTTAATTTTTTTATTTTTCTTTTTGGCTTCTTCCAGCAAAATGTGCTTTTCGGGATTATATTTAATCTTAATTATGTCATTTTCTCCGACAACGGCATCCTCTTCTTTTCTTCTTTCCCTGCGTGAATCGTAATCTTGAGGATCGGGTTTTTCTTCCATTACTTTAGTCGGCAAAGTTCCGGTTAAATAACCTTCTTCATCAGCGCCTTCGACAACGTAGTGAATCTGGGTCATAACAAGATCACCGCTTTCGGTATCAAGCTTAGCTTTGATTATCTGACCCTTTTTGCCATAGTCTCTCTTATAGGCGGCCGCAATAGCCGCCTCTATCGTTTCCAAAACGCTTGCTTCCGATATGCCTTTTTCTTCGGAGATTTGTTTGATTGCCGACACGAATTGTTTTGTATCCATATTCAGTTTTGTTGAGATTATTAAACAAATGACCGCCATCGGCGGACATTCAGTAGTAATCAATCTTTATACAGCCATATTATCAGATTCCTGAAACAAAGTCAACCTCGCAGAAACCGACAGGGCGATAAGCACCTTATCCACAAATTTATCTTTACAAAAGAAGTGGGTTCGCTATGTTGGCTCCATACTTGTTCATAAATCGAGAGATACGAAATGTTAAGATGGGAATACATACAATATGCCAACCCTAAACAAAAAAGAGGAGGAATTGGAGAAGAAGCTGTCTGAAATTCAGCTCAAAAGAACCGAAGAAGATTCCGTGGCTTTGGCTAAAAAATTTGATCTGCCATTTTCAGATTTAAAGTCGGCTCCTATTGATAATGAGGCCTTGGTTACAATAGACGAAGATACCGCTCGCTCCTCAAGTTTGGCCATAATCTACAAATCGGGAAACAAGCTGACAGTAGCCATCACCAACCCGGAAAATTCAAATACTCAAAAAACCATGGAAGCGCTCAAAACAAAGGGGTTTACTATTAACCCCGTCGTTACTTCCCCTTCTGTTCTTGAAGGTATCTTAAGCCGGTATAAATTCGCCCAGTCACAGGAGCTTTTCGAGGTCGGAGCGATAGAGATAAAAGAAGAAGAGCTTAACAAAATACAGGATGAAATAAAAAACATCGGGGACCTGAAAGACAAAGTCACTAAAATTTCGGCCACCAGGATGCTTGAAACATTAATTGCCGGAGCTCTTAAAATAGGCGCTTCCGATATTCACTTTGAACCGGAAGCTGAAAGAACCCGTCTCCGTTACAGATTCGACGGGGTTTTGAATGACGTTACTGTTCTGGAAAAATCTTCATACGAGAAGATTCTGAACCGTATCAAAGTATTATCTAAACTCAAGCTCAATATTCACAGTTCTCCCCAAGACGGCAGGTTCACCATCAGGCAAAAGACCGTTGATATTGAGGTAAGGGTTTCCGTTCTCCCCAGCGAATTCGGAGAAGCTATCGTTATGCGTTTATTGGACCCCCGAACCATCAAGACAAAACTTGAAGATCTCGGAATGAGGGAGGATCTTTTGAAAATAGTAAAGGAACAGTTGGACCGGGCCACCGGCGCCATTCTTACTACCGGCCCTACCGGTTCCGGTAAGACCACCAGCTTATATTCTTTTGTTCAGTATTTAAATTCATCCGGCACAAAAATAATTACCATCGAAGACCCGATTGAAT
Organism: Candidatus Yanofskybacteria bacterium RIFCSPHIGHO2_01_FULL_43_32; assembly: GCA_001794125.1. Lineage (GTDB taxonomy): Bacteria > Patescibacteriota > Minisyncoccia > 2-02-FULL-40-12 > GWA2-44-9 > 2-01-FULL-41-26. The sequence continues at coordinate 28,264 of MGJF01000005.1, read as the reverse complement.
ACCACGTACAGGGCATCTCTCAGACCCAGGTTGACACTAAAAAGGGCTACGGCTTCGCCAATGGTTTAAGGGCAATTGTCAGACAGGATCCGGATATAATTCTTGTGGGAGAGATACGAGACGAGGAAACGGCCGACATTGCCCTCCAAGCAGCTCTTACTGGACATCTGGTTTTGTCTACCATTCACACCAACGATTCGGCCGGAACCATCCCCCGGCTCGTTGACTTGGGCATCCAACCCCAGATAATCGCTCCTGCCATTAACATGGCCATGGCTCAACGATTAATAAGAAAGCTTTGCCTTAATTGCAAAAGACAGGATAAGATTGAGCCGGAAGCTTTGGAGAAAATACAAAAAAACTTGTCGCCGATAAAAGACCGCTTTAAACTGCCCAAACTGGACTCCTCGTTAAAAATTTATTTTCCGGGAAAAGGCTGTAAAGAATGCAACGAACTGGGCTACAAAGGAAGGATCGGAGTTTACGAAGCATTCTCAATCAGCAAAGAAATGGAGAGGCTTATTTTAAAATCGCCCGCTATTTCCGACGTTAAAGAATTAGCCGAAAAAGAAGGCATGGTGACCATGTTGCAGGATGCTTATTTGAAATTATTGAGCGGAATCACCTCGATTGAAGAGATAGAGAGAATTTTAGGTTAAAGGACCCTTATAATCTGTAGGCAAATGCCCGAATTTACAAAACGCGGGGCAGGATAATTCCGAGGAGTAGCCCAGTCGAAACCAAGCTGTCCGAACTAGATAATATCCCGATTGGACCTGTGTATTAAAATACTCCGACCCAATTGCCTACAGATTATAAAGGTCCTTTCCGCCGGCTGGCGGATTAGTCCCCATATTTTAGTTCAAATCACTATGAATGTCAAGCCCAATTCTATAACCCCAAAACCGGTTCCTGAAGACCAATTGCTTGATCAGGCTTTAAGGCCCAAAACTTTCGAGGAGTATATCGGCCAAAACAGGATAAAAGAGAACCTTAAAGTGGTAATCGGGGCGGCAAAAAAAAGAAAAGAACCTATCGAACATCTTCTTCTGCACGGCCCGTCCGGCTTGGGAAAAACCACTCTTGCCTATCTTATCGCCAAAGAACTGGGAGCAAGCATAAAGATAACTTCGGGTACAGCTTTGGAAAAAGCTGGCGATGTCGGTTCAATTTTGACCGGTCTTAACGACGGAGATGTCTTGTTTATAGACGAGGTCCATCGGCTTAACAAAATGGTGGAAGAGGTCATCTATCCGGCAATGGAGAACTTCAAGCTTGATATCGTCATCGGCAAGGGTAATTCGGCAAAAACCCTTCAGATAGACCTGCCGAGATTCACCCTGATAGCCGCGACTACCAAAATATCTCTGCTCTCGGCGCCTTTCCGGTCAAGATTCGGAGCAAATTTCCGTTTGGATTTCTATAAAGACGAGGATATTGAAAAAATAATCGGCCGTTCCGCCAATTTGCTGGATATAAAAATAGACAAACCGGCGATAAAAATAGTGGCCGCCTCATCCAGATTTACTCCCCGCGTGGCTAACCGCCTGTTAAAAAGGGTCCGAGATTACGCTCAAATGAAGGACAAGGATTATGTGAACGAGACTTTAGCCACAGAGAGTCTCAAGCTGCTGGAAATCGACCATAAAGGCCTTGAAGAGACCGACAGGAAGATACTCTTGGCTATTGCTGAAAAGTTTGACGGCGGACCTGTTGGATTAAAATCAATAGCGGCGGCCATCTCGGAAGAGGAAGGAACGATTGAAGATGTCTATGAGCCATACCTGATGCAGATGGGTTTTCTCTCAAGAACCCCGAAGGGCAGAATTATAACCACGGGCGGACTAAAACATCTCGGCTTGCCCACAAAAGAAACCTTGTTATGATCATTCTCGGTATAGACCCGGGCACTACACAAATCGGTTTCGGAATCATTAAAAATGAAGGCAACCGCTTTGAGGCCTTGGATTTCGGAATAATCAAAAACACCGGCAAAGATAAGCTGTTTGATTACAAAAAGACAGCAAAAGAACTCTCAAAACTGATCACTAAATACAAACCTGAGGTCGCGGTTGTGGAAAAGCTTTTCTTTTTTAAAAACCAAAAAACCGTCATGCCGGTCGGAGAAATGCGCGGAGTTATAATGCTGACTCTCGCCAATCATAATTTAGAAATTTTTGAATTTACCCCCATGCAGATAAAGCAGGCACTTTCTGGATATGGCAGGGCCGATAAAAATCAGGTTCAAAAAATGGTTCGATTGATACTGGGTATAAAAGAAGAAATCAGGCCCGATGACGCCGCCGATGCTTTAGCTATTGCAATTTGCGGAGTGAGTAATAAAATTACGTAGATATCTAATATAAATTTAATAAATGTCTCGTTTGTATCGCTTAGTAGCCCTCTTCCGGAGACTAAACATACAAATAAAACATGACCGGGCTATTATGTTAAATAGCGAGTTCGCCTCTATGGAGGAGTCGGTTTTAAGGGCAGATGAAGCAGATGACAAAGAAGAAGATAATGAGGAGGAGGATTTGGACGATGAGGAAGATGATGGTGATGAGGAAGAGGATGAAGAGGGAGAGGGAGATGAAGAAGAAGAGGAGGTATCAACTTGGTAGTATAATAATCAACAGCTCATCCGCCGGCCGGCGGATGAGCTGTTGATTATTAAGATACTTTGAGAAACTTCCTCGGACCAACCCGGACAACATCCCCCTTTTTAAGGATACGGCCCCACTCTTTGGACACTTCATCATTTATACTAACCGCTCCCTGATCCAATAATCTTTTGGCTTCCGAAGAAGAACCCGCAAGAGCGTGTTCCGTCATGAAATCTATAAGTTTCATTCCATCTCCCGGAGCTTCTTCAATGTCTTCGGGAAGCTCCTTTTTTGAAAATACTTTTTCCCATTCGTCTCTGGCTTTTTTGGCTTCTCTTTCTCCGTGATACATTCTTACTATTTCTTCAGCCAAACGAATCTTTATATTTTTCGGACTTTCTTTTTTAAGCATATCCCCGATCTTTTCAATTTCCTCCGCAGATAATCGTGTCGCTAATTCAAAATATTGAGGCATCAGATCATCATGAATACTCATTACTTTGCCGAACATATTATTTGGTTTATCGGTGATATTAACGACATTACCCCAAGAAGAACTCATTTTCCGGCCATCCGACCCGACTAAATATTCCATCGTCATAATATCTTGTGGTTCTTGCCCGTAAAATTTTTGCAGAGTGCGACCGGTTAGTAGATTAAATCTTTGGTCGACTCCTCCTAACTCTACGTCCGCCTTCACGGCTACCGAATCGTAGCCCTGCATTAATGGGTACAGCAATTCATGATAGGACACTCTCTTGCCGGCTTTCATACGCCTGGCGATAACTTCTCTTGATTCAAATTCGTGAAGCCCAAAAAGATTGGCCATTTTAGACAATTCCATAAAACCCAACTTTCTAAGCCACGTAGAGTTATGATAAACTTCTGTTTTTTTGGAATCCAAAATTTTAAACGCCTGCTCCGTATAAGTTTTCATGTTGGCCTTAATTTGGGTTTCTGTTAACATCGGCCGTTCGGATTCTTTATCCGACGCATCTCCGACCAAACCCGTAAAATCGCCCACAATAAAAACCGCGATATGGCCGAGGTCTTGAAATTCTCTTAATTTCCAGAGAACCGCTGCGCGGCCGATGTGAATATCGGGGCTGGTGGGATCTATCCCCAGTTTTACTCTGAGTTTTTCTCCGCTTAAAAGACGCTTCTTTAAATGATCGACATCTATAACCTCCTGAACCCCTCTGGTGAGCAGTTGTTTTATTTTTCCTTCTTCTGTTATTATTTTTTTACCAAACATAGGTATCTCAATTCTATCATTTAAATATTATATTTCCATACTCTTGTTAATACGCGCCTTTTGTGGCACAATAATATTAATGATTGAATCGACAAGAAAGTCCCGTTTCTCCAAAACCTTGAAGGCATTATCAATGCTTTTTTTGTGGTTCTTTGTAATCGGGGCGATTCTGCTTTTTTCCTTCTTTTTATATCTTCAGAGAACCTTGCCCGATCCGGAATCGATTGCCGCAAGAAAAGTCGGCGAGTCAACTAAAATATACGACCGTACCGGCGAGATTCTTCTTTACGATATTCATGGCGAAGAAAAAAGAACCGTCATACCTTGGGAACAAATACCCGATACGGTCAAGGAAGCCACGTTAGCTTCCGAGGACAGCGATTTTTATAATCATAAAGGACTGGACCTGAAAGGTATCGCAAGGGCGTTTTTTAAGGATATTATAAATTTGGACGTTTCCCAGGGTGGCTCCACTATTACTCAACAACTGATTAAGAAAGCCCTGTTAAGCGATGAGCGGACAATCTCCAGAAAAATAAAAGAGGCTGTCTTGGCCATTGAAATTGAGAGAAAGTTTTCTAAAGACCAGATATTCTGGATGTATCTGAATCAGATCCCCTACGGTTCCAACGCTTACGGCATCGAAGCAGCGGCTAAGGCATTCTTCGGTAAAAAAGCTTCTCAATTGACCATAGCCGAAGCGGCAACAATTGCTTCTGTTACAAAAGCTCCAAGCTACTACTCCCCCTTTGGCAATCACGTCAATGAGCTGTTGGCCAGAAAAAATTCTGTTCTATCGCGAATGGAAACCCTCGGTTTCATCTCCAACGTCGAATATCAAAAAGCTTTGGCTCAAAAAATAGAATTCATCAATATCCAGAAAGAAATCGGAGATAACCAGCGTCCTATGCATTTTGTCATTATGGTAAAAGAATACTTGGCTTCAAAATACGGTGAGAATGCGGCTGAAAGCGGCGGATTCAAAGTTATTACCACTTTGGATTCCAGCCTTCAAACCTTAGCGCAAGAAACCGTCAAAAAATACGCGGAGATAAACAAGGAAAAATATAAAGCAACGAATGCCTCTTTGGTGGCGATAGATCCCAAGACTGGCGACCTCTTGGCTTTAGTCGGTTCTAAGGACTACTATAACGTTGCCGACGAAGGAAATTTTAACGTCGCGATAGCTCCAAACAGGCAGCCCGGTTCCGCTTTCAAGCCTTTTGCCTATGCCGCCGCCTTGGAAAAAGGCTACCCTGACGACACGGTCGTTTTTGATCTTAAGACGGAATTTAACCCAAACTGTGAACCGGATAGTTCTCAAGAAAAAGACTCCTATGGGGTAGATTGTTATCATCCCCAGAATTATGACGGGAGATATCGCGGACCGGTTACATTCCGCCAGAGCTTGGCGCAATCTTTAAACGTTCCTTCAGTTAAGGTGCTCTATTTGGCGGGAGTCAACGACACAATGGAACTTGCCGAAAAGATGGGCATCACGACCTTGGGCGATAAATCGCGTTTCGGCTTGTCTCTTGTTTTAGGAGGAGCGGAGGTCAAACTTGTTGATTTAGTTTCCGCTTATGGAGTTTTTGCGAATGAAGGCATGCGAAGCCCATGGTCTTTTATTCAGAAAGTTGAATCTTCGAACGGTCAGATTTTGGAGGAAAAAGAAAATAAACCCGAACGGGTTCTTGACCCTCAAATAGCCCGCCTCATCAACAACATGCTTTCCGACAATTCGGCGCGAGCTCCGGTATTCGGATATTCAAGTTCTTTGTATATCCCCGGACGCGACGTGGCCGCCAAGACCGGAACCACTCAAGACAATAAAGACGCCTGGGTGGTAGGATACGCCCCTTCTTTGGTTACCGGTGTATGGACGGGAAATAACAACTTTAATGATTCCATGACCAAAGAAGGAGCCGGAATAAGCGCTTCCGGCCCAATGTGGCATGAATTCATGGCTAAGGCCTTAAGCGCCATGCCCAACGAGAAATTTGCCAATCCTGACCCGGTAACCGCCGATAAAGTGATGTTAAACGGCAACTATGCTTATCTGCGGGACGGCAGTTCATTTCCCGAATATCATGAAATACTTTTCTATATAGACAAGCGCAATCCCCTGGGTCCGATACCGACAGATCCAAATCTTGATTCGCAGTTCGCTAACTGGGAATGGGCTGTAAATAAAATCTACGCTCTACCTCTTACGCAATAACTATTTGAGTTGCTTTTAGATTTGCTTCTTTTAAGAGCTTCGACAGCTCTTTTATTTTTAAACTTAACTCTCCGGCTATTAATTTACTGCCGGTATTGATAATAACCTTACCGTCTTTAGGATTGTAGGAGGCCTCCCATCTAAATAAATTCTTATACTCGGCAAAGTGTTTATTTAAAAACTCATCAAAAACCCGGCTTATTTCGGAGTTTTTTTCTTCCGTCTTAATGAGGTTCTCTTTTTTTTTATCCAACGCCCCTCCAATAGGTCTGAACATAATTCTGTTTAATTTCTTAGTGGCATAATGAGGTAAACCACGTCTTTTTTGTCGTCATTCGGCCTTATAACCAAAGGACTTCCTTGCCCGGTAAATTCCATGATAATTTTTTCCGTATCCAATATTTTCAGGCCGTCAAGAAGGTAGTGAAAATTCAAAGAGACTTCGAACGGCTGGTTTTTAAGGGATGCGTCAATAAGAGTTTCTATTTCTCCTTTGTCGGAATTTTTGGCTAAAACAGCCATCTTGCCTTCCAAGCAATTAATCCTGATATCCGATATATTTGATGAGAATAAGCCGGCTATCCGTATAGTCTTGTCAAGTTCATCTTTCTTTATCAATACCCTGGATATGCATTTTTCAGGAATTACTTTTTTATAATCCGGATAATTCCCGTCTACAATCCTTGATACCATCTCAAAATCGTCATTAAAGAAAGAGATTTGATTGTCGCTGGTACTGAAAACCATATCCCCTTCCAAATCACCGGCAATTCTTATCAATTCCACAACTGTATTCCGGGGAATAATAAAGGACTGTTTTTCAATATTTTTAAAATCTACGCTTTTTTCGGTAAGCCTAAAACTATCGGTGGCCGCAAAGACAATCTTGTCGTTATTAAAATCCATAAATACTCCCGCCAATTCCGGCCTTGTTTCAGATATCGCCACCGAGTCCAAAACCGTCATGAGAGAATTTCTAAGCAGTTTGGCCGGAATAACAGCTAAGGGTGTGGATTTTATTTTTGGTATTATCGGGAAATCTTTGGCGTCAAATCCTAATATCTGGGTCTTATATCTTTCCGAATTTACGTTTAAAATATTATTTTTAGTTGTAAGAGAAACTTTATCGTCTACTATATTTCCTATAAAATCGGAGATTATCCTCGCCGGTACGGCTATTTGTCCCACTTCTTCTATTTTTGCGCCTATAATATAATTTATTCCTATCTCAAGGTTCGTGGCTGACACTTTAAGCCGTCCATTCTCGGTTTTAAGAAGAATATTATTCAAAATAGGAAGAGATGTGTTCTTGGAAACGATCTTCTCGACCAAATTAAGGGCTTTTTTTAAATTTTTTTGGTTAACGGTGATTTTCATACCTCAGTAATTATTAATTAAAAATATTATTACTATCATTAATGCTGTGGAAATGTGGAAAACATTTTCTGCTTACTGTGTTTTATTAAACAAACCCTATGAAAATGAAACTGATTTATTTTTATTGAAGTGTTAATAAAAGATTGATTACCTAAGGATATAAACGGGATAATTTTTATTCCTTAAACTTTATCAACTATACTTCAACAGGTTCAGTATAGTCCTGAACGAATTGAAGGACTACTTATCAAATGAATTATAAACACGCTCTTTTATTAAAATCAACTCTTGTTTTAAGGGCTCATCTACGGAAACCTCACTCTTAATTTTTTCACAAGCGTGAATTACCGTTGAGTGGTCTCGGCCGCCTAATTTTTGCCCTATTTCGGGAAAAGAAAGCTTAGTCTCCTCTCTAAGCAGAAACATCGCTATTTGTCTGGGCCGGACTATCTCTTTTTTGCGACTTCTTTTTACCAGGTCAGTTAAGGAAATACTGTAAAAGTCGGCAACAGACTTAAGAATTGTTTGAGGAGAGGTCTTTCTGTAGGGAGTGCTTAGATAAGTATTAAGAATGTTTTTCACTTCTTTTAGGTCTGGAACCCGATTATAGATCTGGCCGAAAGCCACCACCCTGTTTAAAGCTCCTTCCAGCTCCCTGACGTTCTTTTGGATGTGAGTGGCTATATAACTAAGAATTTCCAAATTAAGGTCATAATTCCTTTCAGCGGCTTTTAATTTTAATATTGCTAATCTTGTTTCAAAATCGGGAAGACCCACATCGGCTACCATACCGCCCTGAAAACGTGAACGTAAACGCTCTTCAAGAGCCGGAATTGTCTGGGGAGGACGGTCTGATGAAAGAATTATTTGTTTATTTTTGCCGTAGAGTTCGTTGAAAGTTGAAAAGAAAATATCCTGGGTCTTCTCTTTTCCGGCGATAAACTGAACATCGTCAATCATGAGCAGGTCAAGTTTTGCGTATTGGTTTTTCAGTTCTTCTATGTTTTTGTTTCGGATTGCCTCAACAATTTCGGCTGTAAATCTTTCCGCGGGGATGTAATAAACCTTTCTGTCCCGATTTTCAGACGATATTTTGTTGCCGATAGCCTGAAGAAGATGGGTCTTGCCCAGCCCCACTCCGCCGTAAAGAAATAAGGGATTATAAAGCCGGCCGAGATTCTTGGTTACGGCTGAAGCGGCGGCGTAAGCCAGCTCATTATTAGAGCCGACAACAAAAGATTCAAAAGAATATTTTCGATTAAGATTGGTGGCTTTATCCAAGTCCTTGTCCAGATCCGACTCGGCTTTAGCCTCTAATTCGGTATCTAAGTTTATTCTGGATAGGTCTTGTTTCACGAGTTCCAATTTGGGACGGCCAATCGCGTATTTAATTTCTCTTATTTCCGGAGTGAGGTTTCTGATGGACTGGAGGATTTTTTTGTTGAATTTATTTTCAAGCCACTCTTTGATAAAACCGTTAGGCACACTGACAACGACGGCATTTTTGTCCTTGGACAATATTGTGGTGTTTCTAAACCAGGTAGTGAAATTAGCCTTGGTTAAAGACAATTCCATCTCGCCCAATACCGCTTTCCAGAGTTCTTCGTTGGTCATACGTTTTATTATACCTCGATAAAATTTTAGCGGGATAAGAAATCAGTTGATATAGTGTGTATAACAAGTGGAAAATATTAACACAATATTGACAAGCTTTAAAAGTGATTTGAAAATTTAAAATTGACCAAAAATTAAGAAAGTAGTAAACTAAGACTTATGAAATCTACCTTATATAGGCCAAAAAAGAAGAAAAGAAAAGTAAAACACGGCTTTCTTGGAAGGATGCAGACCAAGTCCGGGAGGAACGTTATAACCAGACGAAGAAGAAAGGGCAGGCGTAGCCTAACTGTATAAATGTCCCTGAATAAAAAAAACCGGCTGAAGAAGAAACGCGACTTCGAGGATGTTTTTAAAAAAGGGAAAGCTGTTAAGGGCAGCTTTTTGTTTATTAAACACAAAAACAATGAATTAGGCGCGCCCCGGTTCGGTTTTGTGGTATCGGCCAAGGTTGCCAAAAAAGCGGTTGAAAGAAACAAGATAAGAAGAATTCTTTCGGAAGCTGTCGGGGGCAGGATAAGTGATTTAGGCGGCCATGATATTGTTGTATTTGCGGCCGGTAAAATAACCGCCGCGCACAAAGAAGACATTGTTAAAGATTTTCTGGAGGTAATCAAAAAAATACGATGATAACCAAAAAGATAATAATCAAATTAATAAGATTCTATAAAAAGGCAATATCCCCTTTTTGGGCCGGCAGCCCTTTCGGGTCGTTTAATTCTGCTTGCCGGTTCTATCCCACATGTTCCGATTACGCTCTTGATGCCGTTTCCAAATACGGAACCGGAAGGGGGACGTTAAAAGCCGTCGGCAGGGTTTTAAGGTGCAATCCTTTTTCGAAGCCTGGCATAGACGAAGCATAATATGGGAACACTATTTAATGAAATTTTATATCGCCCACTGTTTAATGCAGTCGTTTTTCTTTACGATATTTTACCGGGGCATGATTTTGGCTTGGCGATAATCGTTCTGACAACTCTCATAAGGATAATGTTCTTTCCTTTGTCCATCCGAACGGTCAGGTCTCAAAAAGCCTTGAACCAACTGAACCCCAAAATACAGGAAATCAAGCAAAAATTTAAAGGCGATAAGTCCGCTCAATCGGCGGAAACGATGAAACTTTACAAGGAGAATAATATCAATCCCTTGGCCGGATGCCTGCCCCTTCTAATCCAGCTACCGATATTGATAGCGCTGTACCAGGCTTTTATCGCGGGGCTGAAACCGGAAAACTTGAACATGCTTTACGGGTTCGTTTCAAATCCCGGAGTAGTCAACAAAATATCATTTGGCTTTATAGATACAACCTCCAAGATGCCCCTTTTGGCAATATTGGCCGGAGCGGCGCAGTTTATTCAGGCATGGGCGACCAAGGCACAGAACCAAGACTCGAATCCCAATAAAGAAATGGCGGCTTTAAACAGCCAGATGTTGTATTTTTTTCCGGTTATGATAATAATTATTGGCTGGAATTTACCGGCAGGTCTGGTATTATACTGGATAACAACTACAGTTTTTTCAATCTTGGAACAGCTATACATTAAATATCGTGGATAACATAACCGGGCAAAATAAGGATAGAATAACCGCAATGGTCAAAAAGATCGTCGGTTTTATGAACCTTGATTGTCAGGTGGAAATACAGGAAGAAAGCGGTCCCGGATCAAGGGCAATGATAGTCTCTGTGTATACTCCTGATGATGTCAGGTTTATTATCGGTAAGAACGGGCAGAATCTTAAATCCTTCGAGCATTTAGTCAGAGCCGTGCTTTTAAAGAACAATGATAACCGGAATATTGTCGTAGATGTTAATGACTATAAGAAATCACGGGCTTCTCTTGTTGTTGACTCGGCCAAACAAGCGGTGTCCCGGGTAAGGAATACCCAAAAAGCGGAAGTTCTTGCTCCTATGTCGGCTTATGAGAGACGAATCGTTCATATGGAATTGGCATCTTATCCCGATGTGGCCACTGAGAGCATCGGAGACGAACCGCAAAGAAGGATAGTCATCAAACCCTATCCATAGACATCGCTCAACCCCGCCCCCATTTGCTGGCCTATTGGTTACGTCCTTTGGATCTTCGCCAGACAAATACTAAAATTAGCTCTCAATTTGCTTAATAAATTTCAGCAACCGTTCCTCCCCGCCAGCTGGCGGGGATTTTCCGGCTAAAATTTATTAAATAAGCAAATTATCAGTTAATTTTAGTATTGTGTTACCTGACGAAACCAAATAGCCTCAAATGGGGACGGGGTCTCCTCCTTGGTGTTATAAGGGCTTCGCTTATTTCAGACACTGAATTACTACTTTTTTAAAACATAGAGTTTATTGTCCAAACTATTGAGAATCACTATGTAGTCGTCCAGACCGGAAAGAAAGAGTTCTGAAGTATTTATTTTGGAGGTTGGTGAAGAAAGCAGTTTCTTAGCTCCATCTAGGCTGATTTCGTAAAAATCTTCTCCGGATGCCGAGGACCGAGGCACTCCGCAGACAACTGTTTTTCCATCTATGCCCCAATCGCATTTTGATGCCGAGGTGGATGTGTTTAAGGGTGTCTCGGTTCCGGAAGCGATATCTTTATGGAATAAACCAATTCCTGACTCTAATTTTTGAGAAAACAATAATTTAGACCCGTCTTTGGACCATTTGACCTCAAGCCCGTCTCTTGAGTCTAATATTTTTTTAATTTCTCCGTCTTCGGATAAGCTATAAATTTCGGATCCATTCATGACTTCTGTTTTGAAAGCCAAGAAATCGTCCGAGGGCCAATAGACCTCGGCACTTTCCAGCCGGCTTGGCAGTATGTTTTTGAAAGAACTGCCGTCGGGTTGGGATATGAATATACCTTGTGAGTCCTCCTTTCTTCCGAAATAAGCTATCTGGCTTCCATCCGGAGAAAAGGATAAGGATTTAATGTTCGTTCCTAAATCTGCGGAAATCTTTGTTTTATAACTGAAGTATTTGTAATGGCTTCCACGCGGATAATAGAAAAGAGATACAACTTCTTTTTTTGAAGGTGCCCAGATTGTTTTTATTAAGTTAGCTAAGGGGGTATCAGAAATAGATTTTTCACTCAAGCCCCCCAGGGTAACCTCAAAAACCTTTCCAGTATCTTTTTCATAATAAATAACGCTGTCTTTTCCTTGGGATATGGCAGGAGATATTGCTCCTCGGGGGCTTAGGAGCCTTAAGTTTCCATTGTTGAGGAGCGAAGGCGACGAAATACTGAGGTCAGCAGACCCGAATGTATCACTGAATTTATCCAGAATATTTCCAGTAGAATCTGAACTTGGGTTTCTGTGGAAGTCCGTCCGGCTTATCAAATATCCCGACAAAAAAGCGGTTAAAGATATGGATACAACAGTTAGGGTGATTAAAAATTTTTGACTCATTTCTTATCCTTATTCTACTACGTATTTTGTAATTCGGGAATCTGTTCAGCTATTTCTGTGGCTGTTTCCCTGGCGTTTTGGTAAGATTTTTTTTCGTCTCGATAGCTAAGGTAAATACCCAGCAAAACCCACGGGAACACGGCTAAAAAGGGGATAAGGTTGGCCGCTCCCGCTACCGCAAATTTAAACAAGGGGTTACGTCTTATAAGGCGGGAACTAACTCTAATGCGAGCGGCAAAACGAGTTGCTCCGAAACGCCTTGCTATTTTAGCTGCCTGGAACGCCCGTCTTTCAATGTGAGCAAGATTAGCCGTAATCGCTTCAACTACTTTTTCTGCTTTGCCGACATAGTTATCGGCCCCCTTTTGCCTCGTGTTCGTTAACCAAAAAATTAAGAAAATGACAAATGTAAGAAATAAAGAAACTGGCTTACTGATTACCATGCCAATACCAATCAAGTCTAAAAAGTCAGTACTTTCAGTTATTAATCCAAGCAAGGAAACTATGGCATATTTGGTATAAGACGGATGTCCATATCGGATGCCTTCATTATGAAAATCAATAAGCTGCTGCTCTGTTTGATAGCGTTCCTGATCTGCGGCCAATTGTTCCGCATATTTTTCTTCAGTCTCGTAGTTTTGTTGCTGGTTTCGAATCGATTTTGGGTCTAAAATCCAAGATTTATATGGTGTCTCTTGCGCTTCTTTTTTTTCTTCTGATTCGTATCCCATAGTTATCAGTTGTTGGTTATCCCCTTAACTTCGCCCACTCTTCTTTTGCCTTTTCTATTTCAAGCAGTTGCCGCGGATCGGATGTGATTATCTGGTCTTCGGCATAAGAAGCGACGACACGGATGCCGATGTGGTTTTGTCCTAAGAAAAATAATCCGAAACCTACGCGCGCTTCCAACAGATAATATTTCTCGGCGTCGGTAAGGTTGAATGTCGTTTTGACCACTTCAATAGACGAGGGCGACTGTTTCATCAAAACTTGAATGGAAGAATTGCTTAGAATGGTTTTTCCTTGGGGCGATGCTAAAAAGTCGGGTATGTCCTGGGATATTGTTGTAAGTCCGGCGTAGTATTTTCTGGCCCTCTTGGCGATATTGGAAAGGAAGTTTGCTCCTAACTCATATTTCATAAGCCACCAGGCTTCGTCAACCACCAAGATTCTCTTTTTCAACGTCCTTCTGATGGTTACCCAGAGAAAATTTAATATCAGATACATGGCTATCGGCCGCAACTCTTCTTCCATCTCTCTGATACTGAACACAATAATTTGGTTGTCCAAAGAAACATTGGTCGGTTTGTTCAAAAATCCCGCGAAGGTTCCTTGGGTGTATTTTTTCAGCCTTATTGCCATTGATTCCGCCCCGGTCAGTCCTTCAAGTATGCTTTGGAGGTCGGAAAGCAAAGGAGGAGAGGACTTTGTGAAGTCTGCTTCCGGGGTTATGTCCTTGATGGCGTAGGTCTGGATCAGCGCCTCGTCCAGTATGGCCGCTTCTTCGGGGGTCAATTCCCCAAGGATAAGCCTTAAAAGCCCCGTCAGATCCAGAATATGCGACTTAAAGACATCCGCTGATGATTCGTCGGGTTTGGGAACAGGCAAATCGAACGGATTGATATGCTGGTCGGAATTGATGGAAATTTTTATTGAAGACCCCCCGATAGTATCCGAGAGGTATTTATATTCGTTTTCCGGGTCAACTATCAAAACCTGGGTTCCAAAAAGAAGACTTCGCAGTATTTCCAGTTTTACGGTATAACTTTTGCCTCCTCCGGATTTTCCAAAAACAACGGCATTTGCATTTTCCAGGTTGAACCGGTCAAAAAGTACGAGAGAATTATTGTGGGTGTTTATGCCGTAAAGAATTCCAGAATCGGAGGTCAGGTCGAAAGAAACAAACGGAAATAAAGAAGAAAGGGGCTCTGTGTTCAGGGATGTGTGGACATTGAGCCGGTCATCGTTGATGGGCAGGGTCGAATTGAAACCGTCGTTCATTCTGAAAATGGCGGGTTTTGGGAAGACTAATTGATATTCCAGAAGACCCTTTATTTTGTTCCCCGTCTCATCCAATTCTTTTACACTGTTTTCGTAAATGGTGATGTAAACCCCAAGTTCAAAGAACTTATCCGTCCCCTGCTGAAGCTTGTCCCTCAATGTTTCAATGTCCTGAATGCCGGTTTCGAGCACTGGATCGCGAACCTTGCCTTTGGAGGCCTCTTCCATGGCCTGTGATTCAAGCCGGGCTAGCTGGTCTCTTAATTGTTTCAGTACGGTGGCCGTGTTTTTGGGCAGTATAAAAATAGAAATATCAAATACCCGGTCAAGATTGATTATCGGCGAGAACCAGTTGGTCTGGAGGTAGCGCGGATAAGTCGCAAGAAATATTGTGCGGGCGTATCTATCGCCTATTTGGAAGTAATTAGGCGAAACACTGAAGGCTGATGGGGCAAACAGTTCGTCTAAATTTTTTGGTTGTCCGTTCATTGTTGTTGAGCTATTTTGTTTCCGGGGTTATACAGTCCGTAAAAAAGATTCATCAGGTCATCCTTCTCCAGTGTTTTTGCCCTAAGTCCCATCCCAACCAAACCATCGAAGATCAGTTCCGTTCTCTGGAGGAGTTGGCTCCTGTAGGTTTCCAACTGTTCGGATGTAAGCTCTTTCACGACCGTTGAGGGTTTAAATATGCTTTTTAAACTCTGGGTTATTCCGGAAGTTGTCGGTGTTTCAAAAACATAGAAAGGAACGACAATATAAAACTTTTTGGACATAATGTTGGAAAGATCCGAAAGCTCCTTAATGAATTTGGAATACTCCGAGGCTTGTATTTTCAGCAATTCATTTGTCAGTGAGGCCGAGGACTGGTCAATCAATTTCAAATATTCGTCTATGTTCAGCTTCCTTGAATGTATCACTATCTGAAGCGGAAAATCTATAGAATTTACAAAACGCTGGAAATTTTGGAGAATGGCTACTTGCTCCCCTTCCGAGCGGAGTTCAAAATTAGTCGCCGAAACTTCTATTACGGACCTCAAAGAGCCGTTTTTCAGCAAAACGACGTTATCGACAATATTCGCTACTTCTACTAATTGTTTGGTGGATTGAACAGCCATATTATTTAATATAATTCTTTAGCCCCTCGTCCTCTTTCTTGAAAATGTATTTCTTGGGATTCGTGAAATAGGATAAGCTATAGCTGGCATAAACTATCAATGGAACGCCGTCTATTTTGATAAAAGCAAAAGCAAGAAAAATTCCGAGTATCGGTAGCGCTAAAACAAAGAACAGGACGCCCTTAACTAAAGTATAAAGCAAAAACGTAAAAGCTGCTCCCCCGGCAACCCATAAGAACTGCTGGAGCGTGAACGGCCCGACAATTTTTACCTCCGTCTCTATGAATTGTGGTAATTGGAAACGCATTGACGAAATCCTAATTTAGCGTATAATATGCACAATTGCTCTATAACAATTATAACAGAAATCAAGGAGAGTGCGATGGGGATATTCTGGTTGATAGACAGAATTCGAGAAGCCAGAGAAATTCGAAAAGATCGAGAGGCCCGAAGGTTAGTAGAGGTTCAATGTGCTCGGAACACTTTAGGTTTTCAAAAGTCCCAGGAGTTATTGAAACTTACAAGGGATAAAAACCGGGCTCGAGTCTTGAGTGAATTGCAAGAGGTCGTGGTGGTGATTACGAGATTGGGTCCTGAATGGGTGGCTAGTTCAACTCGAGACTCATACTTTGAGGTGAATACATTAGAGTTTTCAAGACCTATTGAGAACAAAATTTGTAAAGGGCTAATAGGTACTACTCATTTTCTTGATGGCCATATTTCAGGAGCTTCTATTTGGATAGAAATATCGGGTGCCATAGCTTATTGTCAGTCTTACGGAATAAACAATGACGAAGATAGGGATGCCATCTTTTTCTTGATTAGTTTCGTGAAGAGTAACAAGGCACACAGGAGTCTGGTAAATGCCAGAGAAGAAAGCAAACAAGGGGCTAAGGACTTATTTTTTGGCCCAAAAAGCAAAAAAGCGTAATATTACGCTTTTTTTATTTATTTCTTAAATCCACTACATTTCCCCTGCTTACATCTGGTTCTATTTTTAGGTTAGGTCTGTTGGGGAGTACAGGTGGTCTGGGTGGCAGTTCCTTTGGGATCGTTTTGTTTTGAGGTGCGACTTTGAATAGTTCGGAAATAATTGAATTTGCTATGGCGGATGCTATGTCATTTGAAAGGTTTAGTTTGGTAGCAATATTAGAACTCATTTCCCCCAAAACCAAATCCCCCAATATTGTATCCCTCACTACCCTAGAAAGATTTTTTATCTGGTCCTCGGTTAGCTCATGGTTTGAGGCGATGTCTTTGATGGAATAGGCTGCATTGGAGTCAAACAAGACATCTTGTGCAGAAGCAGGTAATCGGCCAATCCTACCAACGAATTCACTCCATTTATAATCATCGTTGCTCCACTCTTCTGCATCAACATCAAAAGGGCTGTAAATGTCCATGCTATTGTCCTGTTCCGTACTCAAAGAGGAGTAGGAACTTTCATCATTATCAATTGTGTCGAACAGGTTATCTTGATTATCCATGGCTATATAGTTCTTGCAATTTTAAGTTTGCGGGGATTATTTTGAACCGCCTTCTTAAGTCCAGATTTGAAGGTGTCTCCTCCTCCTGGAACAGCTTTTTTGCCTGGACGAGCGGGTTGCGAAGGTTGTATTCTTTGAAGTAGTGACGCTTTTCTGCTAAGAGCATCTTGGAAGGATGGGTTTGCCCATGTTGCATCAAGCATTTTGCTAAGATCTATGGGACTCTTGTTTTTGATTTCTTTAAATATATAGCGTGATAGTTGTAGGGGCGTTGTGGTTAGACCGTCTTCTTTTAATTTGTATTCAGCAACGACATCAGGCCTTTTTTTGGCGACTGTTTTGAGTTTCTCTTTACCGTCATTACTGTCTTTGCCGCCATGTAAACCTACACCTGTAGCTATGTTATTTGTGTCCATGGTTTTTAATGAATCATCATCTTCGGCTGCAAAACTAAACCATTCTTTGCGACTGGCTGTAGCACCTGGGGTTCTATATTTCTCATATGTACTGCCTGCCTGGGCTGTGTACATGTCATTCAATTGTTTTCCTGGAACTTTTTTGTATTTACCTTTCTTAGCCTGTTCTGACATTCTTTGTGCAAGGAATGGATTTTTTTGTGTCCATTCGGCCATATCCCGATCAAATTCAGTAGCATCAATCATTCCTCTTTCGTATAATATCGAACGCATGGCCGCTCCTTTTGCTGTGTTAGCGCCTTGTCTAAGCGCGGAGGCTTTAAAAGTGTTGTCCACGATAATTTTGCCGGTAGTTTCTTGATCCCGTAGGACTGCTGCCTCCTTGTCCATCTTTGCTAAGAACTCTTTTTGAGGTTTTATATCGCCGGCACCTTGAACACCCAGTAATCTTCTGGACGTTTCAAGCCCTGCAGGTGGTCCACCAAATATTCTACCCAGTCGCCCTTCTCCTCCCTCAATTTCTTTTCTCTTTTCTTGCCAAGCCTGATTTGCTCCAGTCAACCCTAATCTTTTCGCCGCAATCCCCCGAGACCACTTGGCAATTCCAACCACTCCGGTTCCGGAGAACATGGAGGCCTTCATCGCCACTATCGTTCCGCCAATCATAAAAATCGCGGTCATGACGTAGAAAAATACCAACTGCAAGCTGAATGGAAGGGATTCGCTTATTTTGGCTTGAGAGACTTCGGAAGCAATGCTCTGGATTATATTTCTCTGATTGCTCAAAAAATAAAGGCCGAAATATAGGAAGAAAAGATAGATGGGCAGAAACATATTCCAACCGAAAAATATGGCCCACCATTTTTTGAATGTCCCTTCCCCGGCCGGAAAAACATTCATTATCCAAGCCATCGGTGAAACAATTAACAGAGCCCATAAGATTGGTATTCTTATAAAAACAAATATTAAAGCTGTAAGAATACTGAAAAGATAAGTGAATATTAAAATTATGCTAAAAATTAGAGTTGCCAAGGTTCCAAAGACTACAGCATCTAACGAAACGGCGGCCGTGACAGAACTTTGGCTGGGTAATAATTGCGAGGGATTAAGGTCTTGCCCCAATCGATTAGCCATATCACCTATGGCTACGAGGAATGTATTGCTTAAAACTTGGGTGCCCTGAATAACAAGAACTCCAAGAACCAAACTGAAATTTATGAGCAGAGCCGTTAGCAGGAATCTGCCGAACAGCGCTCGGGCGTTGTATTTTGCCGCTCCGGGAAGAACATCAAAGATGGTTGCAAACGCCATCATGATGAGAGCAACGATAAAAAACATATTGGCAAAATTTCTCATTATTTCCCAACTCTTGTCTATAACAGCTATTCCACCATCGGGATATACTGGTATATGGATTGCCCAGTTCAGGAGTGTCGCCAGAGCTCCAATCATTTTTCCGGCAACCGACATGACAATAAAAAGAACATAACCGAAGGTGTGTTCAATGGTCCACTCTGCCAGCCAGCCAGCCTTAGCCGGATGAATCGGCAGTAAAACTAAAATAACCGCAAACAATATTGCTAAGTAATATTTCCGGTATTTTTTAAAATTTCTTGACATTTTTATGGCTGAATTGGCGCGATCCAGCGTGAAATATCCATTGGACCAACTAAATTCCATGTCGGAGCTGCCGTATTTTCTGAATCAGACAGAACATCATAATGTAATCCGCTTGGCCTATGGAATAATATATCACAAGAAATTGGACCCGAAGCAGAAGGACAATTATTACCGCTGGGCTTGCTTAAGAGTCCCCATCCGACTGCTTGGTTTCTCCACGCCACGGCATTAAGAAGGGCTGAAAGTTGTACCGGACTCATCGGAGTGCCATAATTTCCCCGTTCGGCTTGTATGTCTGAAAGCAGTGAATCCGGTTCTTCTTCAGGTGGCGGGGGTTCATTAGGGGGCGTGGAACTTGCTTGCGGTGTATTATAACCCCAAGCACTTGCACAGTTAGTTTGACAAGTAAGGTCATTGGCTGCCGGGCAGGCGTTAATACACGCAAGATATCCGTCAGAACTCGAAGTGTCGGCTCTGGGAGCGTTTCTATAATCATTTGAAGAATTAGATGTTGCTAAATTTATTATCCTGTTTGTAATTGCGGAGCCAAGAGCAATAATTACTTCGCTTAGTTCGTCTGACGAAACAAGCCATCCCAAGTCACTGTCTATGGTACTGGCTGCGCTCTTGCCGAGCAGGTCTCCGGGTGTAAAAATTTTACCCATAAAAACGCATTTAGCCCCTGCTCCTGTACCGGTACAATTCTTGTCCCTAATTGAGGTATATCCACTGCCGGCTAATGCTTCGTTCATATCCCCCGATTCTTCAAGTGCCCTTTGTCTGGCCGCCTCATCAAGTGAGCCAAATAAGAGGCCGTAATAATTATTTTGAGGTTCAAGCATTCTTGACCAGGCATTCCAACCGCCATTTCCTGCAAAGTCGTTTTGATAATTGGTAAGATTGAAATTTGAAGGCATGGTGCATGCCGCTCTCAAAGAGAAAGGATCAAAATTATTTACACGCAGATTTTGTCCTGTGGAAGATACTCTTTGGTTTGCTCCGAAAAGACTCTTAATGCCTACAGATGTGTAATTGCATAGCGTTGTTGAGGCCAATATGCTTCTGAATACATTTTCTCCGCGATATTGGGCGTCGGTCTGGAAATTTCTCCAATTTTGAACAAAAGCCGGCCCCCCGTCCCTCCCGCCGGTCTGAATTTTGTTAATTATTCCGGAGACAGCGACGTTTAATAAACTTCTGGCGATAGCTCGGGCTATGGTATCAAGAACATACTCCTTGACCGCCAAGGATGTGGAGGAGCCAGCGGTTACTCCGTTAATTATTGCATTGAGAGGATCATGGACTACTGCCGCGGCTTTTGTTTTTGGGGCATAAACAAACAAGTTCCAGGCAAGCCCGATAACAATAATAACGATAGTTAGTTTTCTGAACATTATTTGAAAAGCTGATTTAAGAGTTTGTAGAAGTTGTCATCAGGGTTTAAATGGTTTTGGGTAATGCGTGAATTAACCTGCTTTATCAGTTCTTTTATATCGCTATCCATATTCTTAATATCTTCAAGAGCGATATAGGATCTGTAGGGGTCGGTCTGGTAAGAGCCTAAGGATTCATAATTCACCGTTGACCGGTTGACTATGTCTAACAGGTTATAGTGTATTTCCTGCCAACCATTAGGAACGGACATTTGGGCCAAATCTCGGTAAGCGTCTTTGAAGTTGTTTTTTAATCCCGAAAGAAGAACAATATATTGGTCGCCGGTGGCTTTGGCGCTGATATTATTATTGGGCGCCAGAAGAAGTTGCTTTATTATTTGCGCGGTATTTTTTAGATATAATTCTTGGTTTTCTTTGGAATTGTTTGTCAAGGTTATTTGAGGTTTTTGGAATGATTGAGATTGGTAAAAGTCGTCAACGATTACAGCGGATATGTTTCCAATAGATGAATCAAAATTTTTGTTATCGGGTTTTAAATCCGTAGAATAAATACCTCCAACGACTAAGTTTTGTATTTTTTCCGTTAAATTTGCGGAATTGGCTAAAAGATCATTTGGTCCGGGTTTTAAAGGGTCATGCCCCGACACCACCTCTTCTCCGTCCTTAAAACCATCGCCGTCGGTGTCAGGATTTTGAAAGTCAGTGTTCCAGTAGGATTCCTCTCGATTAGTCAGTCCGTCATGGTCGGCGTCAGTATCGGGGCTTGGCAAGGTATTTTGTATGCCGATAGCCGCAAAAGGAGCGGATTTACCGCTTAAGGAATTGAAAACGCTGTAAACCGAAAACAGGGCAATTACTGCCAGAAAACCGAAAAATATTTTAATCTTGTTTGGCATTTCTAAGATTTTTTAGTCCTAAGCCGAAAATAGCCAAAGACAACAATAAAATTGGCAAATCACCTAACTTATTATACCACGTACGTTCTTTGTTGGGCACAACGTCAGCTGTTAATATCTGGTAGCCGCTGGAATCCGTTGATTTTACGATATTTCCACTATTGTCTATGACATAAGAACGGGCAAAATTGGAGGCCAAAACGGCATATTTCCCGTTTTCAGCCGCTCTAAATCTCAACATAGACAAGAATTGAGATTCTATCGTCTTGCTACCCTTAAATCCGCTCAAGTTTTGGAGAAATACCAATAAACCATATTGGTTCTTAGATGATATGCCCGGAGAAACGACATCCGAGCATACGAGAATCTTTATTGGTAAATTGTCATAATTCAGTAATTCAGAGTGTGTTCCTGCTTTCAACTCATAGTTTTCTCCGATGGGCACACTTTTTCTCAAGGCGAAAAAAAACAATTTTAAAATGTAGGGCAGGTATTCTCCGGCGGGCGTTAATAACTGTTTATCATAAAATCCGGAAACCCCGTTTTTGGAATTAATAAACAAGGTTTTTGACTTGTAACCTTCCTGGTCCTGCAATATGTTATGGTCTATAATAACAAACTCTTTATCAGAGAGTCTGTTAAAATAATTTTTTGCGGAATTATTGTCTAAAAAACTAAGCAAGGTCTTTGAAAAATTTGAGCTTTCCGGAAAGATAACGATTCCCCCGTCAACCGCACCTGCCGTCTCTTTTAGCATTCTTATTTTTTTAGCGTAATTATCGAGCACTTCATCCGCGGAGAATTTAAATTTTGCAGGGTCATCGGTTTGTATTAGGGAAATTTTTATTGTGTTTGGCGTCAGTATTTCATTACTTTTTGTGGAAAGTCCGATTGTTATAAAAAATATAAAAATTATTAACCCGAGATTTAATAGAAAAATTCTTGAACTGGCTGTATATTTACCGGTGGCTAAAAGGTAAACAATGCTTATCGTCCATATCAACAAAAAATCTATTCCGTAAATTCCCCAAACAGAAGAAATTCTTAAAATAAACGGCCAAGAGACAAAAAGATAAGCAGGATTTCCTAAGGTCCAGTGTGGGCCGAGCAGGCTTCCATTGCCAAGCCACAGAAGCCCAAATCCCCAGGCTTTCGCGTATTCAGCAAACACAAAAGTGCCAGCGGCTATTAAAGGAATCCAAAAAGTGGAACTTTTTTTCGTTGCCTTGAGTATAAAAAAAGAAAATAAGCCCCAGAATAAAGCTGTTCCGGCTATACTCAAGGAAAACATGAATAATATAAAGACAACAGAAAGAACATTGCTCTCAATGCCAAAATTAGTAAGCGGATATAGCGGCCAATACCACCTGAATATGTAAGAGAAATAAATTAATCCGACAATAAAACCTGGCCAGAAACCGGAAGGGCGCAGACGGGCTATTTTTCCATAAATTTTGATAACTCTATCCATTGGTTCAATGAAAGGTTTTCCGCCCGAATATCGGGCTCGAGACCCGTTTTTTCGAATATCTTGAGCAGGTTCTCTCTCATTATACCAAAATTTTTAACCAAATTATTTATTAACTGCTTCCTCTTTCCGGAAAAGCCGGCTTTTATTAATTTGAAAAACCTTTCTGTTTCCTCTATTGCGTGTTGCGTGGCGTGTGGTGTGAGTTTGATTATTGCCGAATCAACTTTTGGCATCGGCCGGAAACTGCCCTTGGAAACATAACCGATTATTTCAGGACTGGAATAAAATTGGACAGATAATGCCAACAGGTTCATGTCGGGCGGTTTGGCCACGATTCTTTTGGCCACTTCTTTTTGAACCGTCAGAACTATTAATTTCGGCTTGGGCCATTTTTCAAATATGGTTCGGAGCAGGTTTGAAGTAATATAATATGGAATATTCCCCACCACTTTATAATTTACCTTTCTTCCATAAGCAAGGCTTATGGAAGAAAGGAGTAGATTTCCAATATCTACTTCCAGGGCATCACCCTCCACTATTTCAATATTAGAATCTTTGAATTTTTCTTTAAGTAGCTCAATTAATCGTCTATCTTTTTCAATTGCTATGACTTGATCAGCTTTTTTTGCAAGTTTTTCTGTTAAATTTCCAGTTCCGGGCCCGACCTCAATAATAATATCTTCCGGTTCGACCTCGACGGCCTGGATTATTTTATCCAAAATGCCTTGATTTATAAGAAAATTTTGCCCCAATGATTTTTTTGGGAATAGTTTCATGTTTCATTATCTTCTCCATAAGCCTTGCTTGTGGAACCTTCAGCTAACCAATGAAACACATCATCTCTCGGTGAGAAGTTTGTGGGGAGAATATTATATAATTCTTGTTTGTTAAGGATTAATGACTCTTTTCTTTCAGACCCCGCCCAATCCTTAAAGCTGGAGTATCTATAGTTTTCGACAAATTTGATGGCTGCTTTTTTGTCCTTAATCCCCTCTTCTTTCCATGTGGGCTGGATTATTTTTACTGGATTCAAATGAATGTAAGAAAAAAGGTATCTAGCTTGCATATCATTTTCCACGTGCACCGATTTGAATTTTCCTTCAAATAAAGATCCGGTGCGATTATATTTAGCATTAAAATATTTTGCATATGCGGTGCCGATTTTTAACATAAACAAAGCTGGCCCGTTGTTACTTAGAGCTTTTATGTATAAGTGAAAATGATTTGGCATTAAAACCCAAGAACAGATGGAAACAAGCGGATCTTCTCGATTAAAATCCCAAACATCTATTCCTTTCTCGACTATGTCAACCCTAAAACTGACGTTTTTTCTGGAATTACAGATAAATAAGAGTTTTATAAAACGATCATAATCTTTACTGTCAAGAAAAATAGCTTGCTTGCTGTTGCCTCGGTTGTAGAAGTGATAATATTCATCTTCTGCTATAATGATTTTACGTATTCCCATGCTCGTGAGTATATTCTACTAACTTTCCATAAGCAAGGCTTATGGAAAGTTAGTATTCAACTACTTCGTCTTCGAAGTAGTTGTTTTCAAAGAGGGGCTGGATTTGTAAAACGTCCTGGGGCATTTCGTTAATAAATCTTGAGGGAAGGTTATGTTGGGTTGTTCCGAAGATTGTTCGATATTTAGCGTGAGTTAGAATCAGTCTGTCCTTGGCCCGGGTAATGGCTACATAACAAAGCCGTCTCTCTTCTTCCAGTTCCAACGGCGCCAACGTGGCCCGGCTGTGCGGGAAAAGCCCCTCTTCCATTCCGGCTATAAAAACAACAGGAAACTCCAGGCCTTTGGAAGAATGAATTGTCATAAGAGTTATTTTGTCGGCCGAATCCTTAAGCTTGTCAGTCTCCTGAAGTAATGTTATTTCTTCCAGAAACTTTTCTATCCCCTCTTCTCCTTTGAGCATGTCATATTTTCTGGCTACAGTTAAAAGTTCCTTCAGATTTTCCATCTTATCCGCAGTGTTATCGTACAGTTCTTTTTTTGCAACCAAAGCTTTAAGATAATCTTCATAGCCGACTCTTTTTACCACATATTTTATAACCGAAGTCAGACTCTTCTCGTCCTTCTTTTCGGATAAGTCGGTCAGGAGTTTTTTAAATTCGGCTAAAGATTTGGCCTGCTTGGTGTCGCCTTTTTCTTTGGCCAGCGTTCCAATCGATTGAATCAGATCCTTTTCGTTAATTGCAACAATTTTGTTAAAAGTTGTTTCCCCTATCCCCCTTGTGGGAACATTGTAAATTCTTTCAAAACTTATCAAATCGGCCGGGTTGACCATGAATCGCAAGTAGGCCAGGATGTCTTTTATTTCTTTTCTTTCATAGAATCTGATTCCGCCCACGATTTGATACGGGAACCCCCTGGTAATAAGCGCTTCTTCAATAGCTCTCGATTGGGCATGAGTGCGGTACAGAATTGTAAAATCCTTAATTTTGTAGCCCGACTCCATTAGCTGGTCCATCTTATCAACCATAAATTCAGCTTCGGCCCTTTCGTTCAGGGTTTCTTTAATGTGAATTTTCTCCCCCTTCACGTTCTCGGTCCACAATTCTTTCGGAACCTGTGTCTGGTTATTGGAGATTATATTTTGAGCCGCGGCTAAAATATTTTTAGTGGAGCGATAGTTCTGTTCAAGGAAAACAATTTTTGCATCAGGGTAATCTTTCTGGAAGTTAAGAATATTCCGGATGTCGGCGTCGCGGAAAGCGTAGATTGACTGGGCATCATCGCCTATAGCAAAAATGTTTCTGTTCTTGGCCGAAAGAAGTTTTACCAGAGTATATTGGTCGTGACTTGTGTCCTGATATTCGTCTACAAGGATATATTTCCAATAATTTTGGTATTTTTCCAGAATATCCGGATTTTGTTTGAATATCTTAACCGTCAAAATGATCAAATCATTAAAATCCAGGCCGTTCATTTTTTTTAATTCGGCCTGATAATTACTATAGACCCGGGAAACAATTTTTGTGAAGAATTCCGTGGGGTTATAATTCTCGGGGAAAATCAGGTCGGTTTTTAGTTTGGATATTTTGTTTAAAATTAAATGCGGGTTATATTTTTTGGAGTCTATTTCCAGACCGGTCATTACTCTCTTTACCAAGCTTAGCTGATCGTTAGAATCAAAAATTGAAAAACTTGATTTATAACCCAGAAGAGGAATTTCTCTCCTTAATATTCTTAGACAAACCGAATGAAAAGTGCCTATTATCGGCTGGCCAAATTTTTCTTTTTGTTTAAGCAATTTGCCAGTTCTTTCTTTCATCTCATTTGCCGCTTTGTTGGTGAAGGTTATGGCTAAAATGTTATCGGGTCTTATTCCTTGAGAAATTAAATAGGCCACCCGATGGGTCAGACATCTGGTTTTACCTGAACCCGGACCGGAAATAACTAAAACAGGGCCGTCAATTGCTTTGACGGCTTCTATCTGTTTTTCGTTTAAACTCTGGAAAATACTGTCCATTTTTGATAGAATTATTGGATTAAAACGGGCCCGTCGTATAGTGGCAATATACGGCATTCGCATTGCCGGGACGCGGTTTCGATTACCGCCGGGTCCACAAGAATTTTTTTGTCAGGCTGCCGGGATTTGAACCCGGAATCTCACCGACCCGAACGGTGCGTGTTACCGTTACACTACAGCCTGAAATTTAGACATAATATTTTTTCATTCTTCCTTTCTCCTCTTCCTGGACGGCTTTTTCTATTTTTTCCAATGATTTTTTTAATTCTTCCGGCGATTTTTTATCAAGCTCATGAATTCTTTTTTCAAGATATTCTTTTGTGTTTTTTGTCGGATTGTCTATTACATCAGCCAAGAGGCAATTTAAGATTAATCCGATTTTCGGTCCCGGTTTGGCATCAAGCTCCTTCATTACCTCTTCCCCGCCGATCTTCAACATTTTTACGGAAATCGGGTCATGGGAAACCTTGTCTATAATATACTGCATGTGTCTTAATTTATAGGGCACGGCTTTGGGCCTGCCCGAGCCAATCCTGTCCGCTTCACGGACTTTAATCAGGTCATTGATGTTTTCAGGGCCGACATTGGCCAATAAACGCCTGACCGACGACTCGGTTACTTCGCCGACATTATAGTAGAAAAGATGATAGCGGACCAATTTTATTACTTTTTCGGCGGTTTCTTTGGAAAATTTTAGCCGGCCCATTATCCCGGCGGTTATTTTAGCTCCGACAACATCATGCCCGTAAAACGTAGAATATTTCCCCTCCCCCCTCTTGGTTTGGGGCTTGCCGATGTCGTGGAACAGCGAGCCGAGGCGGACCTCCAAAGAATAATTTTTACCGGCCGCATACTTTAAGGCCAAGGTATTATGCTCCCAAACGGTATAGATGTGATGAAGATTCTGGCCGACACCTACTCCTTCCAGCAGTTCCGGAACTATGTGTTTAAGCAACTCTGTTTCATAAAGAAGCATAATACCATCGTAAGCATTTTCGGAATTTAGGATTTTTACAAATTCATCCCTTACTCTTTCTTTGGAGATGGCAATCAGCCAGTCGGCATTTTTAATCACAGCTTCAATGGTTTTTTTCTCTATCTTAAAACCAAGGACCGTGGCAAATCTTACAGCTCTTAATAATCTCAAGGCGTCTTCACCAAACCTTTCTTCCGGCCCTCCTACCGTTCTTATAACTTTTGATTTTAAATCTTTCTGGCCGTCAAAAAGATCTACCACTTTGCCGTCTGCATCCATTGCCATTGCGTTGACCGTAAAATCGCGCCGCGAGAGGTCGTCTTCGAGCTTATCGGCGAATTTAATACTGTCAGGATGGCGTTTGTCGGTGTATTTTCCTTCAATGCGATATGGCGTAATCTCAATTAACGCAAGTTCAGGTTTTTCCGAACCCGTCTTAATTGCCACTGTGCCGAAAGTGTTCTCGTAAACATTTTCAGGAAACAATTTTTGTATTTCTTCCGGCTTGGCATTGGTGGTGATGTCCCAATCTTTAGGCTCCTTGCCCAATAATAAATCTCGGACGCATCCGCCTACGGCATAGCCTTGAAAACCGGAGTCTCGAAGTTTCTTTATTATTTTTTTGACTTCTTCGGGTAAAGGCATTGATTTTATGCCCTCGGAGGGAATCGGACCCCCATCTTGCCCTTAGGACGGGCCTGCTTTATCCATTAAGCTACGAGGGCGTTAATTATCTTGACAGAATAACATTTTTAAATGATGTTGACAAAGATATCAGGCTGTAATAATATGTAATACATGAGAAACATTATTAACATTTCATTGCCGGAAGCAATGGCCAAAATGGTCGAGAGGGATGTAAAAAAGGGAAAATTCGCCAGTACAAGCGAGTATTTTAGGCATCTTATACGTTCTAGGGAATTAGCCAAGGAGTTTC
>MGJF01000004.1 GCA_001794125.1 Candidatus Yanofskybacteria bacterium RIFCSPHIGHO2_01_FULL_43_32 | reverse complement strand
ACCCCTTGGAATTTCTTGGCGGAAACCAATGCCGAGGGGCGAAGCCCCGAGGCAACTTCTTCGGCAAATCAATTTTGGTGGAGGCGGCTGGATTCGAACCAGCGGTACCTTTCGAGCCTGCCGCCTTTCTCCCGATAATTCATTTTCTACAGTGCGGAGGGGGCGAGATTCGAACTCGCGATGCCCTTTCGGACATGCCGCCTTTCCAAGGCGGTGCACTAAACCACTATGCGACCCCTCCGCGCCAGAGAAAATAGAACTATCGAGGATCCTCGATTTTTATCAAAATCCAATTTTGTAAAAATCGGGACAAGCGAGCGCACTAGACCACTATGCGACGCCTCCCGATATCGCAAAATATAGCATTTTAGAGCCTATTTTTCCAGAGCCGAAATTTATCTTATCGCCGCCTGAATAAATCCTTTAAATAACGGGTGGGGGCTTAACGGCCGGGATTTGAATTCCGGATGGAATTGCGTGCCGACAAAAAATTTATGCTTCGGAAGTTCTATTATCTCCACTAAGTTTTGTTTCGGGTTTACTCCCGCGACCAAGAGGCCTTCGGCTTCCAGTTGTTTTCTAAAATTATTATTCACTTCATAGCGATGGCGGTGGCGTTCGGAAACCTTGTCTGTTCCGTATAATTTCCTCGACAAGCTTTCCGGATGGAGCCTGCAATCGCAGGCTCCCAGACGCATTGAACCGCCCATATTTTTTTCTTTTATTTTTTCAACCTGTTCGGCCATCGTGCAAATCACCGGATTTGAGGTTTTGGGATTTATTTCTGTGGTGTGAGCATCGGGCAGGCCGCACACATTTCTGGCAAATTCTATCGTGGCCAACTGCAAGCCGTAGCAAAGACCGAGAAATGGAATATTGTTTTTTCTTAAATAATTAATGGCTTTTATTTTTCCTTCTATTCCCCTCTTGCCGAATCCTCCCGGAACAATGACTCCGTGGCAGTTTTTTAATTCTTCAACAGCTTTGGTCCGCCAGCTGGCGGATTTCTCGTATGATTCGGCGTCAAGCCAGGTTATTTCCGGCTTTCTTCCCAATGACCAGGAAGCATGCTTTACGGCTTCAATTACCGAAAGATAAGAATCGGGCAGTATAAAATCTCCCGTGCCGAAATATTTGCCGACAATGCCGATCTTGACCGGCATCTTGGAACTTTTGATACTGGCTACAAGATTGTTCCATTTCCGGAAATTTTTTTGATTCGGAGCAAGATTGAATTTTTTCAAAATCCTTCTGCCAATATTGTCTTTTTCAAAGTTTACGGGAATCTCATATATTGAACCCTCGATGTCGGGAGCGGAAATAATATCCCGATAATCCATATTGCAGAAAACGGAAACCTTTCTTTTCCTTACATCATCAAGCGGCATGGAAGAGCGGGCAATAATGATATCCGGCTGGATACCCGCGGAGTTCATGGTCCGGACAGCATGCTGGGTCGGTTTGGTTTTCATCTCTCCGACCATCTTTGGTATCGGAAAATAACTGACGAGCATAAATAAGACCTGTCTTGGCATTTCAAGTTTCATTATTCTCGCCGCTTCAAGAAAAGTGGAGTTCTGATATTCGCCAACGGTTCCGCCGATTTCAACCAGAACAAAATCAGCTTTGTTCTTTTTTGCCACTTTTAACAGCCTGTCCCGCACTTCGTTTGTGATATGAGGAATTATTTCAACGCATTTGCCTTTGTAGCCAAGATTTCTTTCACGGTTTATAACCGCCTGATAGACCGAACCGGTGGTCATATAATTGTCCCTCAAAATATCCTGGTCTAAAAATCTTTCATAGTTTCCTATGTCTTGGTCTGTTTCAAGTCCGTCATCCGTTACAAAAACCTCACCGTGTTCAGTGGGATTCATTGTGCCCGCGTCTACATTCAGATATGGGTCTATTTTTACCGCTGTGACCTTGAACCCGTAGTCCTTGAGTATCCTCGCCGTAGAAGCAATTGTGACACCTTTCCCTATCCCCGACATGACTCCTCCGGCTACAAATATAAATTTAGTATTCATTATAACTTGCTGACCGCCTAATTACTTGCTTTGATGTTAACAAAAATATATTCAATCACAAATCACAAAAAATCAAAAAGAGCGGTGTTCCCGCTCTTTTTGATTAATAGTCGCCCATTCCTCCCATCGGGGGCATACCGCCGCCTCGTCCTGAGCCAGCCGAAGGATTTTCTTCAGGAATATCTGTAATTACCGCTTCGGTCGTGAGAATCGTAGACGCCACGGATATGGCATTAACCAGAGCCGTCTTGACCACCTTTAGCGGGTCAATGATTCCCATCTCAAACATATCGCCGTATTCGCCGTTGGAAGCGTTGTATCCCCAGCCGAGATCTTTCTTCGATATTTCACGGATAACTCTGTCGGAATTCTCGCCGGAATTTTCCGCGATAGCTCTTATAGGCAGAGAAAGGATGTTTTTGATAATGGCCGCTCCTTTGGAAAAGTCGTCCATAATGATGCCTGAATTTAATATATTTTTATTGTCTGCCTGTTTTGTTTTTATGGACTCGGCGGTTTTTTTATTAAAATCCCTAAGCACGTCAAACAGCGCAACTCCTCCGCCGGCCACTATTCCTTCCTCCAGCGCTGCGCGGGTGGCGGCCACCGCGTCATCGATCCTGAATTTCTTTTCCTTGAGTTCGGTTTCTGTCTGGGCGCCGACTTTAATTACCGCGACTCCGCCTGATAATTTAGCCAGTCTTTCCTGAAGTTTTTCTTTATCAAAGTCGGAAGTTGTTTTGGAGATTTGATTCTTGAGTTGAGCAACTCTTTTTGCTAAATCCGCCGGCTTTCCTTTCCCGCCGACAATGGTGGTTGAGTCTTTTGAAGACACGACCCTCCTTGCCCGGCCGAGCATATCCAAATCAACAGCCTCCAATTTCATTCCTTTTTCTTCGGCAATGACCTGTCCGCCGGTTATGACGGCCAAATCTTCAAGCATTTCTTTTTTCCTGTCGCCAAATCCGGGGGCTTTGACCGCCAAGCTGTTAAAAGTGCCTCTTAACTTGTTTACCACTAAGGTCGCCAATGCATCTCCTTCAACATCCTCGGCAATTATAACCAAAGACCTTTTGCCGGTCTTGGATAATTTTTCAAGCAAAGGAACAATCTCCTGAATGGAAGATATTTTCTTGTCGGTTATTAAAATAAGCGGGTCATCATGAACAGATTCCATTCTTTCGGCATTCGTCACCATATACGCAGACGAATAACCTTTATCAAATTGCATGCCTTCAACTATTTCTTTTGACATCTCAGTGGATTGGGACTCTTCAACGGTTACCACTCCGTCCTTTCCAACCTCATTAAATACGTCCGCGATAAGCTGGCCTATCTCTTCATCGTTTGCCGAAATTGACGCAACTTCCTTGATATTTTCTTTCGTAACTTTTTTCTTTCTGCCGTTTAAAGATTTGATAACCGATTCCAGAGCGCTGTCCATTCCTTTCCTTAACGCCATTGGATTAGCTCCCGAATTAACAGCTGAAAAACCTTCGGCCAAAATTGCCTGAGCCAAAATAGTGGCCGTGGTTGTGCCGTCGCCGGCGACATCATTAGTCTTTGAAGCAACCTCTTTAACAAGTTCTGCGCCGATGTTCTCAAACTTGTCTTTAAGCTCTATTTCTTTGGCTACTGTAACGCCGTCTTTGGTTATTACGGGCGAGCCAAAACCTTTGTCTAAAACAACATTTCTTCCCTTGGGTCCGAGAGTAACTTTTACCGCGTTGGCCACCTTGTCTACTCCTCTTTTGAGGGCCTCCCGGGCTTCTTCTTTATAATATATTTGTTTAGGCATTTTTGTAATTTGGATTTTATTATTTGGATTTTGCGCGATTATTTTATAATCGCAAGAATGTCTTCTTCTTTAGCGATTAAATATTCTTTGCCGTCTACTTTAATTTCATTAGGTCCGTATTTTGTAAATAAAACCACGTCGCCTTTTCTAACCTCTAAGGACGTTCTTTTGCCGTCTTTAATCTTGCCCGGACCGACGGCGATAACTTTACCCTTCTCTTGCCTCTCTTTATCAACCGTCTCGGGCAAAATAATACCCCCTTTTTTCTTTTCTTCTTTTAGGGGTTCGATTAATACGTGGTCTGAAAGTGGTGTGATTTTAACCATGGTTTTGGAGTTAGATTCTCTGACCGTTATTTTAATCGAAAACGGAATAATGTCAACCCCGCCGTTGGGAAGCCCCAATACTATGGATTATGCGTTTCTTTAGTTGAGAGTAAGTACTGCCAAATTGCTTGATTTTAGACTCTCTGTTTTTAGCATCAAGAAAGGCGCTATAACACTCATAGTATATCAATTCGAGCGGTAAATACTTCTTTGTAGTAAATACTTTTCCAGATTCATGTTCCTTTAAGCGCTTTTTCAAATCTCGAGTAAAACCGATGTATAGTTGGTCATTGCTAAGTCTTAAAATGTATACGAAGTGCATGCTAAAAATAATAGGGCTTCCCAACGGCGGGGTCAACAGTCATAAAAAATACCCCTCCTTAGGGGTAAAGTTTTATTAAAAGAACAAAAATCGCTTTCTCTTTTTAGTTTCTTTTTTGTCTTCGTCAGTCGCGTCTTTTTTCGGCTGAACTTGCAGATTGAAAGTCAAATTAAGATCGATGAAATCGTTCAATTCCGATGAAACGGTCAAGGCGACATTGTTTTTGTCTGCGCGCGGAAGCTGTTTCAAATCATCCCTTTCGACATCAACCCATTTCCCGGCCGGTTTAACCGCCGCTTTGGCTTTGGCCATGTCATCTTCCTGTTCAGCCTTGTTTCCGGACATTACCCGCTGAACATAAAGAACATTGTTCTTGTAATTCATCGAGTTATTAAGCTGTCTGATCAAATCCTCGATAGAATTTACTTCCGGCCGTTCTCTCTTATCGGTGAACTTACTGCCTCCCTGAACGTGAATGGTAAGGTTTGGGGTAATTCCGGAACTCGCTTGGTCCGTGAAGTCCTCGGGAATTTTAATCGGAATGCTTATTTGCTTCGTGACGGAACTGAAGTATTCCTCCAGAACGACGTTCACATAGACAGTATCGCCGGAGCTTGGCTTTTCCGGAGATAAAAAAGATCTTTTTGCGGTCCACAATCGGAATTCTTTTACAAAATCAAGCCGCACTTTGACGCTTTCCAGACCGTAGTTAAATTCGCTTTTTCTCAAGTCTTCGATAGGACCGTAAACCCTGTTAAACACCTCTTCGAACGGATTCTTGTAAACCTGGGCCGGAACAAAATTCTTGACGAAGATCTCCGGCTGATCCGTTATGGTTATCCGCGCTTGATAAAACAGGGAGTAATGGCTCAAATCGCCCAACGACTGCTCGGCCCAAATGACCGGAAGTTGTTTTATGATTGCGGCAGCCATGGGACTTGCCGCAATCTCTTCGTAAAGAACCGCGCCGCTGTTGCCAAGACGGACATCGACCTGATACGGAAGCATGGGCGCAGTCCTGCCCACCACGCCGGCCATCTCGAATGCGCCGTCAACGAGCATCGCGCCTTTGGCATCAAGATGGCAGCCCGGCAGTTTTTGAGCGTTAAGCGGAGTTTGCAAGGTGTCTGCCACAGAAATCTGGACAAAAGGATAGTTGACCATGCCGGTACCCATTAGCGGATGGCCGAAAATATACATCTTATCGTCATCCCGCCAAATCACCGTGCCGGAACCGCCTACATTTACGGCGCCCGTGGCAAAAAAGACGGTGACCATCGAACCGGGCTTGATATCGCTTTTTATTGATTCCTGACAGCGGCCGGCGGGATTTGCGGTAACGGCCAAATCTTCCATTTTCGGAAAAAGCATCAAGTTGGCAAACTCTCTTCCTCCGATATTTATTTTATTAGGCGATCCGTTGGAAAAACTGGACGCGGCCGCATAACTGTTGACCCTCGCTCCAAGCATATATTCCGCCGGGGTAATCAAAGCATTCGGGCCTCCTTCAATGAAAGAACCGACGGCATAGCTTAATGCTCCGGCCAGAAAAACGCTATTTCCCTCAAGAATCGCTTGAGAAATACAGAAATCGTATTGCTCTGTCTCTGAAAGTTTTTTATTGATGCAGCCGGTAAATATGGGGCTGCCGCTCATGCCGTGTATGGCGCCGATCTTTTCAAGCGGCGTATCCATGGGTCCGCCGGATATTCTGACCAAAATAAAACTATTGCCCGCCTGGTCAATCGGTTCACCAAGAACAACATCAAACGGCTGGGGTTCAACGCCCTTGAAAACGGAAAAACCGATAGCTTTGGTGCCCGGCTCCAAATCTTTGAGCAGGAGAATCTTGGGGGTACTCGCCCAAGCGTTGCCGGAGAAAAAAATGAATAGGATAAAAAAGGAGAGAAGTCGCAATAAAACTTTCGTCCGTTCGGCTTTGCTCAGGATGACCCTGAGCCTTGTCGAATGGGTCATTTCGTCCTCTTTTCAAAGAACCGAAAGAGTCTGCGGCAAGTATAAATAAATTAAGAAAACTATACAAGAAGTCCTGAATCTTTTTCTTCGGCAAAAGGAACAATACCTAATTTTTTCAAATTCCAATTATATTTACTGACGGCAAAAGATTCAAAAGAACGGGGATGAAACTCCAGTTCATTATCGTTAAAAACAACCCTGCCCCCTGATTCATGTGTCATCGGGTTTTCCTTTATTCTTTTCTGCTGATACCTCTTGGCCCAACTCTCAAGCTTGTTTCCCAAAGGAGAGTTCAAAATAAATTCCCCCAGACCGCCGATGCCAAGGAGTGCGGGATTTGAAGAAACTTTTCTTAGAACGAATTCTTCCGCCGGCTTGAAACCGTAAATATATTCGTTCAACCACATATTCTCGTTATAAAACTTGCTTAATGCGCCGTTTCTTGCCAGAACCGGTTTGAGATTGGCGTAGGTCTGGGCGTTATACAAGCTCTCGTGTCTTATGTTCATGTTTCCGTCGGTGATGTAATGGTTGAAACAGAATTTATCAGGCGCGCTTTTATCGTATCTGGTTCTGCGGGCCCCGAAAAAAGAGGCGGCTAAAGATAAAAATATCCTGGCGGTGTAGAGACGGCCGTCTTTGACCACCGCCAGAACGTCGAAATCGCTTTCGTGTACCGTGTTGTTGATGGCCAAAGAACCGGAAGCCAATATTGCCCGTAAATAAGGCACGGCCTGGAACCATTTTGCTATCCTCAAAAATTTCTTCCACTTTTGAGCGGCTATTTTTTCCTTCTCTATTCTCAACTCGTACAAAAAATCCCGGTCCGGCAAAAAATAAAAACCGTTCTTGTGTCTTATAAGTTCCGCCTTTGCCATATTGTCCAGCTCAACGGCGATATCTGACGCTTCAATTTTAAAAACCGAACTTTTGGCATTTTTGTCTAATCGCGCGGGGTTTATCAAATACTTATATACTTCAAACATGGTCAACGGGAAATCAAGAGTGTCGTAATAAACAAGGGTCGCTAAAATTGAGTCTCGGAAGTAGGTCATAAAAAGTTTATAGATATAGTTTATAGTTTATAGTTAAAATAAAAAAGCCCCTCGTCCCGGGCTTAAGTCCAAAGACGCTGAGCTAAAACTTGGTAATTGCCATTCCTCCCAAAAATACGGCCAAAGCCGTCAAAAGGGCGTAGGACCACAATTCTTGTTTTTCCTGCTCGGCAACCGGTTCCACAAACGTGCTTCTATGCCGGTCAAGCGCCGACTTGATAAACCCGCCGGCATCGTCATTCGAGTGTTCAATCGTAAACACTCGTCCTCCCGTAGCAGCCGCCAAAATATTTAAATTAGAGACATTGAGCCGCGAAAACTGTTCCTTTAATTCTTCTTCGAGCACCGGATCATATTCATCGTCCCTTTTATAGTCCTGAAAAATATCAATCAGCTGCGCGCCGGATCGCGTACCTATGCCTACCGCGTAAACCGGCAGGCCTCTTTTTCTAAATTCCACTAACGCATCGTTCAAATTTTTAATCTCTGATTCCGCCCTTAATTTTGTTTCTTCATTATCGCCGTAGTTAAAGAAATCGCCGTCGCTCAAGATAAAAACCACCCTGTCCCGCCTGAACCGAGGCCGCCAACTTTCCGATTCTTTGCCAAGTTCGGCGATCATATCCTGCCTGTCCAGCGCCTGATAGACCCTGCGAAAAGTGGTGCCGATGGCAGAACCCCAGTAGAGATCGTTAAAAAGCAGCGTCTTCGGCCGTCCTATTTTATCAGCCTCGGTGGCAAAACCGTTCAAGTCCCGCGTCAAATAAATTCTCGGCGAAGCAATCTTGCCGAAGATGAAAACGGCCGCTCTGTCGCCTTTTTTAATTATCTCGCTTGTTACCGTCTTCATTATCTCTCTGCCGGCAATATCAATTCTGGCCAAGCCGGTGTCTTTGAGAAACATGGACGCGGAATAATCAACAATAAAGGCAACTTCAACATTGCCTCGTTTTATAACAACCGATCCTTTGGCGATAAAGGGTTGCGCGTAAGCAATTATGCACAGAAACAACGAAACTGTCAGCGCGAACCAAAACTTCATCGTCCCCAATAAAGGATACCTCGAACCGGGTGTTCTTGCCGGCTTATGCCATAATTTTAACAGCCAGACAAAAATTCCCAACATGAATACTGCGGCAACCACCCAAAGAAGCTGGAGGTTGTCCGGTTCTGCGAAATAAAGGTCGTTCCAATACCGAACAATATCCTGTCCTGCCATTATCCCACCTTCTGGGATCCGCCTTGACCGCTGTCTTTTTTTTCATTCGGATTTAATCGAGGCGGTCCTTTTTTCTCCGGCTCTCCGTCATTTGGATTTTTGCCGCCCGGAATGCCGAGAACATACTGCGGCACCGGTTTCTGGCTCATTAACGCTTTTAAAGCGGATTCGGGATTGCTGGTCAGGTCATAGTCAAACGAGCAATTAAAATTATCGGCCGGACCGGGACCTTCTTTAACGCACTTTTCAAAATCGGGACTTACTTCTTTTAAAACCAAAACAAGGATCGCGGCCATTTGTTCTTTATCTTTTTTGGCCGTCGCCTGCTGAAAAGCCGGGCGCAAGGTCTTGAATTTGGCAATACCCAGCATATAAGAAGCATAGTAATCATCTCCGTGGTCTTTTAGGGTCTCTTCTGCTTTTTCGTAGTCCTCGTTCACGATAGAAACCGCGGCTTCATAACGATACATCTTGTCGAAAAGCCAGCGATCGGCAAAATACCGTAATTTCCAACCGGAAAAAACATTGTAATCATTCTCAAGATTTTTGAGTCCTTTTTCGACTTCATCTCGGTCATAATTTCTGACTCCGTAACTAAATGAATTGAGATGGCCGTAAAAAACGCTTAGACCCGAAGCCGGAAATGAAACGACGAAAGACAAAACAGCGAAAACAAAACAAAGACCGAGCCAAAATCCCGACTTCCGTCCGGTTTTTTTACTCATTTTGTTCATCCTGTGTTTTAAAAGGTCTGATATCGTTTATATAATAACTAATCGCCTTTAATGTCAATAAAAAACCGCGTTGGCGCGCGGTTAGGGATAGGACAATAATTCTGCCGACAGTCCGACAATGACCGCAATCATCAAACAAATAATCGTCAAGAAAATAAACTTGTGAAATGCGGGGATTTTGAATACCTTTTTTTCTATTTCAACTTTTCCCATTTCTAATTTGTCAATCTCCCGGTAAGCGTTTTCAATGGCTTTTTCATCGGAAACAGGAAAAAACTTGCCGCCAATAAACATTACCTCTTTTAGCAATTCCGGTATATTGGCCAGCTGGCCCGGATTCTGCTCTCCCTCTGACTCATCAATAAAAATAATATACGGGGTTATCTTTCTTTTGTTTAACTCTTTAAGATCGGCTGCAACTGCGTTAAAATCGGCTATCGCCGCATCGGTTACAATTAACACCGACCGGCCTCCGTTTTTGAAATAGGGCGCTTTTTTCTGTTTTTCTTCATCATCGTCAAACAGCCGGATAACCGCTTTCATCGTCTTGGACAGCTGGGTTCCGCCCTGTCCGTCCACCTGAAGGTATCTGAAACTCGGCATTGAATATGCCTGCCACTGTTCTTCCGTCCAAGAATCAAGATTCCCGCCTCCAATTTCCCAAGGCGCGTCATAGGCCTTAAGATAAGACAACTCCTCGTCCATAATAAAATCTTCCTGAACGGGGTACGGGTCGTCGCTGAAAAGCCAAAAAGCGATCCGATCATTCTTGCCGCGCCTCATCTCTAAAAACTTAAGATCGGCATTCATGGCAATTTCGCCCTTGCTTTTACCGCTCTGTTTAAACTTGTACCCCATTGAACCGGATGCATCGCGAAGTTTAACTATGGTTTTGACTTCCACGTATTTTTTTTCTTCTTTGATGGTCGCGAGAAAAGGATCAGCAACAGCAAACAGAATTGCCGTTAACGGCGCCAGCAAGGCGATCTTCGGCAAAATCAAAAAAAATCCGGCCAGAAATCCTCTCTCGCTGTCGCGAGAAACGGTGTGGCCGGAATCTGTTCGGGAGTATTTATGCCAACCGAATATTTTACAGAGCAAGATCCAGGTCAATTTCAACAAAACAATCATTGCCGCCACCATTCCGACCTTGACGGCAAAATCAACCGCTGAATATTTCAGCTGATCAAAATCAGTATTTATAAGGTCATGCCAGCCGTTTTTAATAATAAACAGAATTTCATCAAAAGAAGGGGGTCTCATCATTGCTGCCGTCTCCTGAACCGGTTTCCGGCCTTAAGAAAACTGTTTCTAATAAGCGGAATCGCCCGGCGATACAATCTTAATTGGCCGAGAATGAGGCGCAATTCCTTAGCTTCAACGAGAGGGCTTCTGAAGTAACCGTCCTTGCCCTTCTCAATGTCGGCTTGATATACGACGGCCTTACGGGCTAATTGAAGCAGAGCGTCTTTCTTGGTTGAATACTGATCTATGTTCTCGGAAATATGTTCCGCCATGCTCAGGGGCGTATTGCCTACGCTTAACCGCAGGGCTTTAATTCTTAAGTAATCCTTAATGGCCGACACAATTTCCGCTTCGGCTTTTAAACAATCGCTTATCTGGCCGGAACTGTTGGTTTGGCAATGCTCAAAACGTCTGATGCTCTTATGAAGACCGAGCCAAACCCTAAGTGTTGAATGATTTTTTATCGCCTCGCCAACCTCAATCTTGCTGTCTGTTTCTGTGTATTCGGTTTTGGATTCTTTACGGGAAAACCGTCTCAATGCCGCAAAAACAATCAGCAAGAACACAAGGGGGGCAATTCTTAAAAACCATGCGGCGGCCCGCCAGAACCAGACCTGATCTTTAAAAGTGCCGAGATTCATTCCGTCCCGAATCTCAAAATTAGGTTCTTTTTCGGGGATGGTGGTAACGTAATTGATGTGAACTTCGTCTGTTTTAAAATCGTAGTTTGTCAAAATTGACGGGTCGTCTTCTTTTTGCCCCGCTTTCTTGTGTTTCCACGGAATTGTTATGGGAGGAATGAAATAAGCGCCCTTTTTAGGATTCACGATGGAAAGAGTAAGACGCAAATTCCAAATATGCTCCAAAAACTCTCTCTCTTTTGTCTGCTTGTCAATGTGGAAATCCAGAACTTCAAAATCGCCGAGTGTTTTAAAATTGTTCAGCAATTCTTCTTGAACGATTATCTCTTCATTATAATCTGTCAGATCAATAAACCTTACCACGTAGGTCTGCATAAATGGCTGACCGGTAATAACCGTGGTCGGCTCGGCTGTCTGTGGCGTTTCAACAACGATGTATGACTTTTGCTGAGCGTAGCTCGGAGTCGCAGTTAACAGAACGGCAATTGCCAGAGAAACGGCCTTATATCTCATGGTTCGCCTTAAGTTGAAAAGGAACTTATGACGACAAAGATAAGGAATAAAATTGTTATTGTCAACAAAAAACCGCCTCTATTGGCGGCTTATTCGCGTCTTACGTCTTTTTTCAAAAAATCTGAATAGGCGATTAAAGTGTTTGTTATATTCCACAACAACGGATTGGATCTTCAATCCTTTTAATTCTCTCCTTAACTCCGTTCTTTCGGCTCTTATGTTTTGTTCGTCCTCGGCCAACTTGGACCTTGAAACAACGCGCGGTCTGCCGCCTTCAATACTTTGCCTTCTTATGTATCCGATGCCGCCCGCTGAAACAAATTCCTGCGGATCATCCAGAAACACAAACACCAGTTCATGCTTTGAAGCAACGGCTCTCAAAAGAGACGATGAAACTACGTCCTCAAAGCCGACAAAATCAGACACTACCGGAATAAAACAGCGCTGATTGAAAGAACGCCTGATAAAATCAAGAGCGGAGAAAAAATCGGTTTTTTGTCTGGACGTTTTTTTGTCGTCAGGATCCCGTTCTGCCAAAAAACTATATACCGTTCTTAAAAGATGGGTAAAATTATTCTGGCCGCATCGCGCCGGCAAATTAAGAACAATCCTGTCGGTAAATCCCGCCAATCCTATCGGATCTTGGTAGCGAGCGCCCGTCAGGCCGATATAACCGATCGTTTCAAGAAGCAACCGCCTCTTGATAAAATTAATTCCCGCATCAATTGAAGAGCTTAGATCGATTAAAAAGACAGCTTTGATCTCATGGTGTTCAACGCATTTTCTGGAATAAATTTCATCATCCGGTCCGACTAAATAAGGTATAATCTGACCGGGAAGATCCCGTTCGGGATTATACTCTTGAATATCATGAAAATCTCCCTGTCCAAAAAAAACACTTCTGTGTTCAGCAAGACGCACTCGCGTTGACAGTCTTGTTGCGGGAAGACCGCCTCTTATATGAGTTAGGGCGGACAGAACTTCGTTGAAAGCAAAAAGTTTCATGGCAGAATAGTTTCATCAATTATTTTTTGAACTAATTTTCGGGGCGTTATATCATCACCTTCCGCTCTCGGTTGAAGCAAAATAACGTGCTCCATGGTAATCGGCGCAATCGCCCTGACATCATCAACCGTAGCTGTTTCATTTTCACCGCGCATAAACGCAAACGCTTGAGCCGCTCCCACTATGTGAAAATTCCTTCTGGGCGAACAGCCGGATATGACGTACCGGTTTATAAAATCAACCAGTTCTCGTGTCGCTTTACGGGGCTTTATCTTGCTCCACTCTTCCAGATCTTGAGAATAGGGCCGCGAATTTTCGATAAGACGCATCACATATTCTTCAGCCGCTTGAGAAAGTCGGATCTGTTTTACCATATCTTGGATGTCCAAAAGAGTGGCCAGGTCCATAACTGTTTCTACTTTTTTTCCGGCAACATTCCACGGCCGGATCATCATTTCATTTTCCCTGTCTGGAAGACCCATTCTAATCCCATAAGTGAACCGCTCTTTTTGAGCTTCCGAGAGCGGATAAGTGCCCTCAAATTCAATGGGGTTGGCTGTGGCAAGACAAATAAAAAACATCCTCGTTTCGTTTGGGTCATCCGATATCGGATAGAGCGGAAATCGTTTGGCTTCTAATTCTCCCGTTTTAATGTTGGTAACGTTCATAATCACATATCCGCCCTCCATTCCGCCAAGCATCGGCGACTGCCCCTTGGGCGGGGTCCTGTTAATTTCGTCGTCAAAGAAAATATTGCTATGCAAAGGCCCTTTCAAAAGAGTCCTGGTGCCGGTAAACCTGTCAACATGTTCATAGCCGGTCAGGTCAGACGGCAAAGTGTCAGCTCTGCCGTCAATGCGGCCCAGTTTCGCCGTTATAGCGGCGGAGAGATATTTAAGAATGGCGGTTTTGCCTCGGCCGGGCAGATCAAGCAAATATGTGTGAGCTTGCGCATATTCCTTTCCAAGGTCGCCGTCACGCGCTATCGGAGTAACCAAAGCCAGCACGGTATTAAAAATTGCCCCTTTGACTCCAAACACAAATTTGTTGGGCTGTTTTTCCACTTCCCTAAGCAACATTCTTCCTTCGTCGGGATTTGTCAGCGGCATAATCTACCTCTTAATTTTCAACGTGCGTTGTTAAAAAGAATAAAGAAAATGCCGAAACAAGTCAAATAAAAACCCCTCACCTTTCTGAAGGGTGAGGGATTAGCGTTCATTCAAATACAGTCTTAAGTTTTCTGCCGATTCTATGGGCGTAAGAAAGGCTGTTTTAAAAACCCGTTCCGCCAAAAAAGAACCGTCCGGCAGGTCTTCTTTTGTCTCGGGATCATACTCAAGTTGCGGTCCGGCAGTGAAGATACCGATTGTTTCACCTTTTTCATTCCTGACCACTGTTCCGCTTAAACCGCTGAACGGAAATTTGTGGTCTTTCGTGGTTTTTATTTTTATATAAAGATTCATGTTTTCTCTGAGACTCTGCATAATTCCCGAACCCTGGCCTTCAACTTTAATTTTTTCATCAACCGCGACGACAACCGCTTCCAGTGTCTCAAACACGACTTCTTGTTCCTTATCAAGATTTTTGGTGCCTAAATTGTAGTAATCCCGGAAAATGGGAATAACAGAAAATTTGTAACCCGCATCTTCGTCCGCTTTGCGCACCCAATACGGATGGACATGGAAACCTTCTACAACAATTTTGTCGCCAACCTTGGTCTTTTCTCCGGCAAACGGAGCAGGATCGGGAAAACCGGAAGAATCAAACAAGCCCGTTATCCGCACCAACGCGACATCGGCAAACAAAGCCGTTTTAACTATCTCGGCGTCATATATCCCGCAATTAAAAAGTATTTTGTGGCTTCCCCTGCCTAAAGCGTCGAATGTGTCGCTAACATGTTTGTTGGTAAAAAACGCTCCTTTTTCTTTGTTGATAATAAAACCGGAGCCATAACCGCCATATTCCGGTTTGCCGTTCCACTCAAGAACTATCCAGGCGACATCTGTCTTAAAGCTCTGCGGACACGGATAGGTTTTATGAAGAGCTTTAGCGCCGGTATTTTCTTTTGGAGATTCGCACCCAAAAATAAAAAACAGCAGAATAGCCAAAAAAGTTTTTCTCATGAGATTCTCGCTTTTCAAATTACTGAAAATATTGTATAATATTGACCTGAATGAATCAAGCCGCGCTCAAAAAATACATACCGAAACTACCGTCCAACCCGGGAATTTACATATTCAAGGATGCCAAAAAATATTTGTACATAGGCAAGGCCTCCAATTTAAAAATCCGGCTTGGTTCGTATTTAAAAACGAAAGATTTTAGAATTAAAAAAATGGTGGGGTTGTCTCAAACGTTGAAATTTATTTCTACTCAATCGGATATTGAGGCATTAATACTTGAATCACAATTGATAAAAAAATATCGCCCGCAGTTCAATAT
Source organism: Candidatus Yanofskybacteria bacterium RIFCSPHIGHO2_01_FULL_43_32 (assembly GCA_001794125.1). Classification (GTDB taxonomy): domain Bacteria; phylum Patescibacteriota; class Minisyncoccia; order 2-02-FULL-40-12; family GWA2-44-9; genus 2-01-FULL-41-26. Next base: position 45,795 of record MGJF01000004.1, on the reverse strand, counting down.
CGTGATGCGGGATGACAAACAGTATTTTTATGTCGGCTTCAGTAATGAAAATTTCCCAAAGATTTTTATCACTCATCAAACACGGACTTCGGGGGCCTGCCCCTCATCACCCCGGACGGGTTCGGTCTTGCTAGACCTCCACGCGACCGGGGTCCCCACTCGGGCCACCCCTCGTTTGTTTAATACACATTTCATAGGTCCTTTTACTGACGGGGGCGCTTTAAAAACAACCCTGCGTTTTCTGCGCTCGGTTTTTCCATATTGCACCTGTAAACAGCTTCATCACAACCGCTGTCTTAATTACCACATTGGAAAGTGTTTGGGATTTTGCTGTTTAAAATCAGGAACTTCAAGCAAAGACAAAAAAGCATACGCAGACAACATAAATGCTGTCAGGGAAATATTGAACGGGAAAAAGAATTCTTTCGTAAAAGAACTCGGGAAAGAGGCCGGCAATGCCGCTAAAAAAGACGACTTTGGAAAAGCCATAGAGTTGCGCGACAAAATAACAAAATTGGAAAAAATATTCGAGAATTCCAGAATAATAAAAAGCTCCGACATTTTAAAAACCCAACATTCCGGATTGGAATCTTTGCTAAAATTGCAAAAACCAATAGTCCGTATAGAAGGTTACGATGTTTCCAATATTCAAGGCGCCCATGCCACCGGCTCCATGGTTACATTCGTTCACGGCCAGCCGGATAAGAATTTTTACAGAAAGTTTAAGATTTATACCAAACAAACTCCCGACGACACGGCAATGCTACGCGAAATACTTGAACGGCGTTTCCGGCACGAAGAATGGCCGTTCCCGGACTTGATACTTATTGACGGGGGCAAGGGTCAGGTTAGTGCGGCAGTTAAAACACTCAAAAAACTGGCCATCAAAATTCAAATTATCGGTATTTCCAAAAACGAGCGCCACATGGGCCACCAGCTGATTGTCCCGGGCAGAAAATCCGCCTCCGCCAATTCGGGCGGATGGCGAACCGTTCCCCTAACCAAACTCTCCCCCGCCGACAGAAACCTCCTCCTTGCCATTGATAGCGAAGCCCATCGCTTCGCGATTGGATATTACAGAAAACTGCACAGAAAATATCTAAGATAGGTTCACACAACCTCTATGCATGCTGCGGGGTGCCCCTTTTCTAAAATCTTGCAATTTTATAAAAGGGCACACCCTTCGCCGGTTGTTTTGGTAGCTAAATGACAATTGATAAGAAAAGGTCAAACAAAAAAACCGCTGGACTAACCAGACGGCAATACATGAATTTACTCTTTCCATTTTATCAAAACCTCGGATATGGGAGAAAGTTCTAACCCCGTCTTTAGCAACTCACGAAACTCTTTCTTATTATTTGCTATCCTCGACCATCCCCCAAGAACAAATGAAGCACTCAATCTAGCAGGAAAAACAATGTCTTTCTCTAATACTATTCCTGCTTCTAAAGTTCTTACGATTTTACGTTTTGATGATAGTCCTTGCTTCATGAAATCTCCTTGGAAAAGAACAGAGATTATCGTCTATATTAGCACGGTTGTGTTTTATGGTCAAAAGAAGAATTCTATGACACCTTATTCCAAGAGAGTTTGAATCTCTATTGCCAGTTGTCATCTATTTAACCAAACAACCAGCGGAGGGAGACACTTTTTACAAAATTAATCAATTTTTAAAAAGGCGTCTCCCTCCGCATGCATGGAGGTTGCCTGCCGGCAGGCAGGCAGGTGTCAATGGTTGAATTTTAATCCTTTTGATGCTATCGTTATAACCATAGTATGATTGGTTTTATAATCAGAATATTCGGCAATTCACTGGCTCTTTATGCGGCTTACTACTTCGTTCCGGGCTTTGTCGTGAATGGAAGCTGGAAAGAATATCTGTTGGCCGGCGCATTCTTGGGACTGTTGAATCTTACCGTCAAGCCGGTGCTGAAAATGATATCCATGCCCATTATAATCCTGACTCTCGGACTTTTCACTTTAGTCATCAACGGGTTGCTTTTATGGACAGTTGATTATATATTTGACTTCGTATCAATCAAAGACACGGCAACGCTTTTATACGCCGTCGTCATAATTACCATAATAAATCTGGCCGTATCAGCCACTAAAAAAGCCGTAATATAAAATGAACACCGCACAAATATTAACCTATGCCCAAATCGGATTATCCTTATTGCTTATAGCCGCCATTTTGCTTCAACAGCGCGGAACAGGGCTGTCCTCAACTTTCGGAGGCGGGTCTTTGGAATACAGCACGAAGCGCGGCGCAGAGAAAATAATTTTTTGGACTACAATAGTTTTAGCCGTTCTATTTCTCGGCATTTCCGTCGCCAGAGTATTTTTTGCCTAAAATATATGTTCAAAGATGATAGCCAATTAGACGACTTCTTTGGTTTGAAATCAGATGATAAGGAAAAACCATCCGCCAGCCGGCGGAGAGAAGGTATCAAAGAAACTGTCTTAAAAAACATCGGCACCGCCAAAATAAGATTACTGCCAAAGGTTCTTTCCCAAAAAGAAAGGTATTTAATTATAATTTTTTTGCTTATCTTCGCCGGTTCTTTAATATCACTGCCGTTCACTGTTTTTTATCACTACACCAAAGCCGTGCCTGATTACGGCGGTTCTTTCAGCGAAGGAATGGTCGGCGAACCGCATTACATAAATCCGCTCCTGTCCCAAAACAATGACGTTGACCGCGATTTGGTCAGTTTGGTCTATTCCGGTCTGATGAAATACAACAGGGAAGGAAAGCTTGTTCCGGACCTTGCCAAGTCCTATGAAATATCCGGTGATGGTCTGAATTACACTATATATCTGAAGGAAAACGCAAAGTGGCATGACGGCGCTCCCATAACCGCCGATGATGTCGTGTTCACCATCCAAACGGCCCAAAATCCCGATTATGGAAGCTTGCAAAGAATAAATTGGCAAGGCGTTGATGTTGAGATCGCAGACAAACATACAGTGATACTGAAACTAAAAAACAAGTATGCCCAATTCCTCAACAATTTAACCCTCAACATTCTTCCGCAGCACGTCTGGCAAGATGTTAAGCCGGTAAATTTCGCGCTTTCTGATTTTAATCTGAAGCCAATCGGCTCGGGTCCGTATAAATTTAAGAAATTAAAGAAAGACGATACGGGCAAAATTACATCTTTCGAACTGGATTCCAACAGGAATTTCTATGACGGCCGGCCGTATGTAGACCGCATCGAGCTAAAATTCTACAACTCTGAAGATGAGATGATAGATGAATTTAACAAGAACAGCATCGAAAGCATGGCTTTTGTTTCGGCCAATAATCTTAAAAAGGTCAAATTCAAAAAACGGCTCAACATAGAAGAACTCAAGCTTCCGAGATATTTCGGAGTATTTTTTAATCAAAACGAGGCCCCAATACTCTCCGATAAGAACATCCGGCTTGCCCTGAACTATGGAACGGATAAAAAAGAAATTATAAACAAGATACTCGACGGCAAGGGTCTTGAAGTAAACTCGCCGATGATAGGAGAAGTTTTAGATATTGCCGGCGATGTAAAAAAATACGATTACAATCCCGATAAAGCAAAAGAATTGCTTGCCGGTGCCGGCTGGGTTCCGCCGGCTGGCGGACCGGACGACAAGGGAGTACTGACCAAAACCGTAAAAGCCAAGTCCTCGAAGGATAAACCCGCTACGGAAAGACTGGCTATCCGGCTCACCACTTCAACGTGGCCGGAACTGAATAATGTCGCCAATATCCTGAAAGAACAGTGGGCCAAGATTGGAATAGAGTTGATTATAGAAGCGCTTCCGACACAGAGCCTCCAGCAGGCAATAAAGGGACGCAGTTATCAGGCACTTCTTTTCGGAGAAATTTTGAACATAGACCCTGACCCGTTCAGTTTGTGGCATTCTTCCCAAAAACGCGACCCGGGGTTGAATTTGGCTCTTTACGACAATAAGTCGGTCGACGGCCTCTTGGAAAAATCCAGACAGACGTTAAATCCTCTTGAGCGAATACAGCAGTATCAAGACTTCCAGAAATTAGTAGTCGAAGATGTCCCGGCCGTATTCCTGTATAACCCTCTGTATATCTATGCTCAAACCAACAACATCAAAGGATTCAACGGCAAGATAATCTCCATGCCTTCGGACAGGTTTTCCAACGCAGAAAAGTGGTACATAAACACCAAGAGAAGCTGGAAATAACCGGACCTTGCATTATTTATAAATTAAGCGTATACTGGGAATAACGTTGATTCTCTTGGTGATTATAACCCTCTTCGGGCGAGTGATGAAACTGGCAGACATGTAGCGTTCAGAGCGCTATGAGCGCAAGCTCGTGGGAGTTCAAATCTCCCCTCGCCCACATTAGTAAAAACCAATACTCATAGTAAGTCATGATCTATTTAGTCATTTAATCGTATTAACTGATTGATAATCGTGTCTCTTTAAAGCGGTTATGATGAGTCCCAAATCAAGACAGCCCTCGGTTAAAAGACGCTGGATGAAACCGGTCGTCAGGCAAGTAAAAGTTTTCAAAAACGAAAAAGACGCTCCCCACAAGCCGACCGAAAATAAAGTCGGCGGTCTTAAAATCGTTCATTTCGGCGGACTGGGCGAGGTCGGACGCAATATGTCGGCGGTTCAATACGACGATGAAATAATACTGATAGACGCCGGGGTGAGATTCCCAAGAGAAGATATGCCGGGAATAGATTTCATAATTCCCAACGCCGGATACTTAGACGACAAAAAACACATGGTCAAAGCCATGTTCTTTACCCACGGCCACATGGACCACATCGGAGCCCTGCCGTTCATCAGGGACAGAATAGGCGACCCGGATATATATGCCGCTCCATTGACCAAAGCAATCCTCATAAAAAGACAGGATGATTTTAAATTCCAAAAACCTCTGGAAATCAACGAAATAAAAGCCGGGGACGAAATAAAAATAAGCGATAAATTAATCGTTAAGGTTCTCCGCATCAACCACTCCATTCCCGACGACCTTGAAATAGTTATCAAGACCCCCATAGGCAGCGTCGTCCATACTTCCGACTTTAAATTTGACAATACTCCGGTAAACGACCTGCCGGCCGATATTGAAGAAATGAAGAAACTCGCTGAGGAAGGGGTCCTGGTTCTTATGTCCGATTCCACGGGAGCCGAAAAAGAAGGACATTCGCTGTCGGAACAGCAGGTTACCGCCAATCTTGAAAAACTATTCACTGAAGCAACCGGCATGATCATTCTTGGAACCTTCGCTTCTCTTATAAACCGTATCCAGCAGATTATAACCATATCCGAAAAATTCGGCAAAAAAGTCGTTTTTGACGGGTATTCCATGAAAACAAATGTCGAGATATGTAAAAAACTCGGCTATTTAAAAATCAAAAAAGGCACACAGATCGGCATGGAAGAAGTTAACAGTTATCCCAAAGACAAGGTGGTTGCCGTTGTTACCGGAGCCCAGGGAGAAGGAAATGCCGTTCTGATGAGAATCGCCAACGGCGAACACCGCTATCTGCGGACAAGCAAGAATGACACTTACATTTTCTCGTCTTCGGTCATTCCCGGAAATGAAGTTAATGTTCAATTTTTGAAAGACCAGTTATACCGAAACGGAGCGAAAGTTTTCAATTACCAAATGCTGGATGTTCATACGGGAGGACACGGGAACAAAGAAGACCTTCGAGAAATGATACGCCTAATTAAACCCAAATTCATGTTCCCTGTCCACGGACAATACTCCATGATGGTCAACCACGGCTTAATGGCTCAGGAAGAAGACATCCCCGAAGCGAACATTATAATCGCCGACAACGGAACGGTTGTTAATATAGAAAGGGACAAATGGTGGTTCGATAAAATGCGGGCCCCGTCCGACTATGTCTTTGTTGACGGACTCGGAATCGGCGACATCGGCAACGTTGTATTGCGCGATAGGCAGATATTAGCCGAGGATGGAATGTTCGTAATTGTCGTTCTCATACATTCCAAAACCGGCACGGTGCGAGGCAGTCCGGATATTATTTCCCGCGGATTCATATATTTGAAGGAAAATAAAGAGCTTTTGTCGCAGGTCCGAAAACGGATTAAATTCATCGTTGAAGGCAAAGGCGGCCACCAACAGCCCAACCTCCCCTTCCTCAAAGATCAGATAAGAAACCAGATCGGCCTGTTCCTCTTCCAAAAAACAGAACGCCGGCCGATGGTACTGCCGGTATTAATTGAAGTTGATTAAAACACGGAGCATTAAAAAGAACCTCTTATTCATGAGGTTCTTTTTTTAAGCTGGGTTTTGTTATCTTCTTCGCAAAATCATTGGCATACTGCTCCATTTCTTTTTTGGGACCAAAATGTTTTAGTCCGCCCTGGATATGTCCCATTTCATGCGCAACTATTGATTTCAGGGCTAAGTTATTCGTTTTTAACACTTCTTCGGCAAGAATAATCGTCCGGTGGTGTGGAAATATAAAAAACGGAGCATATCCGTACGGATCACCCCCGCCGCTGATATAGGGATGTAAACGATAGAGCAAAGTTCCCCTGTCGACCCTAAAAACCACCTGGCCCTTTGTAAATATAGAATTGTGAGCAACATTCTGACAAAAAGCATTCATGGAATTGTCTATCTTGCTCAATTTTTCTGTGTTTAAGTAAATATCAAAAACCAATACAAAATAAACAAAAATAATTGTTAACAGCAGGTTGGCGACAAGCGCTATCGGCGCCAAGCTCAAAATCCAAAGCAATCTTTTTGTTTTAAACCGCCGCATTTTGCAATCCCCTGATTTCAATGAACTTATTTAGAACTTTAATATAATATACACCCGTGTCAATCCACTTTGTTTTTCATTGTCTTTAGGTTATTATTTAATTTAATGACCAAAGTGTTTTCTGGCATAAGACCGTCGGGAAAATTGCATCTCGGCAACTACCTCGGAGCCATCAAAAACTGGATTGAACTTCAGGACAAAACCGACCAGGCAATTTTTGCCGTTGTGGACTACCACGGCATTACTACCCCTTTTGACCCAAAGAAATACCGCGGGCAAGTCATGGACGTAGTTTTGGATTATTTAGCCGCCGGAGTTGACCCCGACAAAGCACTCCTTATCCGCCAGTCAAAAGTCTCCCAGCATACGGAACTCGCTTGGATATTTAATACGATTACACCGGTGAGCTGGCTGGATCGCCTGCCTACCCATAAAGAACAGCTCGCCAAATCCCCCAAGTACAACCACATGGGGCTTTTAGATTATCCCGTTTTAATGGCCGCCGATATTTTAATTTATAAATCCAATCTTGTTCCTGTCGGAGAAGATCAGATGCCCCACATCGACTTAGCCAACGAGATTGCCAAAAAATTTAATTCCATGTTCGGCCAGACATTTGAACCGGTCAAAGCAAAACTGACTGAAGGTGCCAGAATAATGTCCCTCCAGGATCCGGGCAAAAAAATGTCCAAGACCCCGCACCAAGCTGATCCGCTGACCGCCAGCAAAGGGGACGGGCTTGGTGCGGGGCAGGCCGGAGACGATAGTTGTATTTTTCTAGTTGATACTCCAAATGAGATTAGGTTAAAAATTAAAAAAGCCGTCACCGACTCCGGAAAAGAAGTTTACTACAACGAGGAAGAAAAGCCGGCAATCTCAAATCTTATCACCATCTTCCACATGCTCTCGGGAAAAGAGATAAAAAACATTGAAGCCGAATACGAAGGCAAATCATATGCGGACTTCAAGAACGACCTCGCCGAAGTTGTTGTGGGCTTTTTGAAACCGTTTCAGGAAAAATATAACGAACTCAAGAAAAATCCTGACTACGTTATGTCTATTTTAATAAAATCCGAAGAAAAAGCTAAAGCATTAGCCGGTTCTACACTAAAAGAAGTAAAAGAAAAGATGGGATTAGAATAATAAAACAAACAATGAAGCACCGAAACGCACATCAATATCATACCGGATTTGATGACAATCTTACCCCTCTGGAACCGCTGGACCTTTCAAAAATAAACGATTTTGACGATATGTTAAGGTCCCAATCTTTAACGGCATTTGGAGGGCGTACTGTCGGCGAAGCCGCCGATACGCTGTTCAAAATGATAACGGACAAAAATGTGTTTGTGGTCATGACCTTATCCGGCGCAATGACTCCGGCAAAGATGGGGCTTTTGGTTTGCGAGATGGTTGAACGCGGATTTGTCCATGCCATTGTTTCTACCGGCGCCCTGATGACGCACGGATTCGTTGAATCAAGCGGCCGGAAACATTTCAAATATAACCCCGCCATGAGCGATTCCGATTTGTATGAGAAAGGATATAACCGCATATATGATGTGATCGAACCGGAAATAAATCTGGATGAAACCGAAGGAATCGTTCACCAAATTTTGAAAAAATTACCGCAGAACCAAATCCTGACGTCAAGAACAATAACTCGAGAACTCGGCCAGTGGCTTACAGAGAACACGAAAGAAAGAGGCATATTAAAAAGCGCCCGCCTAATGAATGTTCCGGTTTACATACCGGCGGATACGGACTCCGAACTCGGCCTTGATGTTTACATTTACCTTCTTCGCCAAGCAATCGAGGGAGAAAAACCGTTTCAATTTAATCCCCTGCTGGATCTCCAGCACTATACCGAGCTCATCAACCAACAGAAAAAAATTGCCCTCTTTACGATAGGCGGCGGCGTACCCAGAAATTGGGCCCAGCAAGTCGCACCTCTTCTTGAGTTAATACAAGGCAGAATGCCCAAAAATAAAGCTCCGAAGCACATTAAAGGTATCCGGTTTTCTTATGGATTAAGAATATGTCCGGAACCGGTCAACTGGGGAGGTTTGTCCGGCTGTACTTATTCAGAAGGCGTTTCATGGGGAAAAATGAAACTTGACGGTAATTTTTCAGAAGTCCTTCAAGACGCAACGGTTGTCTGGCCATGGATACTGAAAGCCGTAATCCAGCGGCTTGAAAAGCGCGGGATTAAAAAAATTAAGAAAAACTTTAAACTTACAGAACAATTAGAAAAGGTTGCTAAACTGACCGGAAAATATAAGATGGGATAATAAGTCTCCGTTAGGGTTCTTTTTTTATTTTTAAAACCAATTCCGAAACTTTTTGATCCATTAATTCTTTGGTATCGGCTTCAACAACCAGCCTGATTATGGGTTGGGTATTTGAATGGCGGATATTAAACCACCAGTTACCGTATTCCACCGTCAAACCATCGAGCTCGTCTGTTTTTCCGTCACTGTATTTTGCTTTTAGGCCGGATATTTTTTCCGATCCTCTCGCGGCATCTATGTTTATTTCCCCTGAATTAAAATATTTTTGCCAAGGCTTGACCAATTCGCCAAGCGACTTCTTTTCCCTGTTAATTATCTTTAAAACCCTCAGCATTATAAGCGAGGCGGCTTCTGAATAATTCATGTCTTTCAAATAAAAATGGCCGGCCAGTTCAGCCCCAAGGTCTGCTCCTGTTTCTCTCATTATTTTTTTTATGAATGTGTATCCGACTTTTGATCTCAAACCATTAGAGCCGAAATATTCCCTCACTGATTTGGTAAATCTCAAATCATATACGACTTTAGGTTTTTTAAAAAAACTTGAACTGTTCTTGAACAATAACGCCAATATGTAATCCGGCCTGACATATGCCCCGGATTTATCTATAAAAACAACCCTGTCCCCGTCTCCGTCAAACGCAAGGCCAAGATCGGCTCCATTATCCAATACGGACTTTCGCAGTTGTTGGAGATTTTCTTCTTTTGAAATATCCGGAGAGTGATTCGGAAATGACCCGTCAATGTCAAAATTAAGAGGAATAAACGAAATACCCAGCTTGTCCAATAATGGTTTGGAGGTCACCGATGTTATGCCGTTGGAAGCGTCAATGACCACCTTTAAATTATTGCGGAATCCGCCGGCTCGTTTAATAACCTCGTCTACATAATCGTTAACCGGATTCGCTTCTTTGACGCCTCCGCACTTGTCGGCAATCACGTAATCAGCTGATAATTTCTCTATCTCAAATAAACCCGAATCCGCAGCAATCGGGACACTTCCCAACCCGACAAACTTGAACCCGTTATATTGAGCCGGATTATGGGATGCGGTTATCATTATTCCTCCGTCCGCATGAAGCCGGTTCACGGCAAAATAAAAAAGAGGCGTAGTGCATCGGCCGATATAAACAACGCCTGTTCCGGCCGAAGTAATGCCTTCTATCACGGCCCGTCTTAATTCCGGCGAACCAATCCTGCCGTCTTCGCCCACAATAATTGTCTTGGTTTGTCCAAAGTCCGTCGAATGAGCTTCCAAATACCTGACAACGGCATTTCCCACCCGCTTTGCGATATCGGTATTTATTTCTTGAGGATATATTCCCCTTACATCATATGCCCTGAAAATATTGCTCACATTGAGAATCTATCTTAACCTTTCTATGTCTTCGCTCGAATACTTTTCCACTTTATCCAAGGTGTCTTTAATTTTTTTATTGACGGTATTAAACTCCGTCTCCGTTGTTTCAGCCGGTCTTTCTTTCTTTATTATTTCGGATATTTTGCCCAAGTCTTTCCGAATCATATCAAAAGCGTTCTTGATGTCCCTGTTGATGATTGTCGATTCCCGCTGCAATCTGGCCCAACGCAACAGCGTTTTTCTCCAAAACCAGCCAACCGCTAAAACACCGGCAACGGCTAAAATAATAGTGAGTCCGGCCAGGGTAATATCCAGTCCAAAGAACGAAATAACGGCTTTGTCTGCGTATGTTACAGACACCGGTCCGGCCGGCAGGCTCATAGCTCCCCTGGAATCTTTTGCTTTCACACTTACAAGATAATCGCCTTTACGCAATTCTTTATCGAGTTGGAATTCATATTCTCCCTGAGCATTTGTCTTGCTTTCATTCTGAAGCACTAAAAATTTATTTTTGTCTTCAAATGTCACAATAACGCTTGCGTTGGGAATTGCTACGCCTTTTATGTCAAAAAGACTGTCTGCGCCGAGTAGTATTTTCTTGGTTATAAAAGTAATTGTCGGGGTTTCGATCGGCAAAATTTCAATTTTGACCTTATCCTCAACTCCATTATTCGCCTTATCAAGCGCTCTTACTCTTACCATATATTCGCCGGGCGGGTGCGGAGGAAGCAGAAATTCTGATTGATTTGTTACCATTGCCCGTTCTGAATTTACAAAAATTTCATAATGGTCCACGCCCGAAAGAGCGTCGGTTGCGGCAAACCCCAGCTTCGGTGAAGGATTATCGCTTGTCAGGCCTGTGCCAACGTTAATCTTAAAAGGCACCGGCGGCTGGCTATCAACCGCGATCCGGTAATGAGCGGTAGGCCCCCATTCGTTATTATTTTGAAACCTGACATGGAAATAATATATGCCGTCTTTGGTAATCGAAGGAAGCGTCTTTGCTTCAAACAAACCCTCGGAAACCGCCGGAGCTTTAAAATAAGGATTTGAATTAAAAGCGGTGCTCACCCCTGAAATATCCGGCGGGAGTTTCCATGACGCGGTAAATTGAGCGGTGGAACCATGCCAATTATCGGGATTGGGATATAAAGGAATGCTTATGTCTGGAGCAGCCGGCATACCGGAAACCTTGACGGGTGTCCGGATAATTTGTACCGGAGGGGTTGCTGTTATCGGAACGGCGCTTGACGATGAAATGGTAAATTTTGCCCCGTTGGCTTTCGCGAGAATATTCGTACCGGTTCCATCGGCTGCGGTAATGGAAGCATCTGCAAACGTAAGGTTGCCCGAACCCACTCCCCTGGAAACAAAACTTATTTGGAGCGCTTGCAAAGAAGAGCCCGAAACTCCGTTAGGGGCACCTCCGATAAATTCTATTGTTCCGTCTTTATTGGAGAATACCGGTCCCTGGAGCCAAAAATTGAAAATGGAACCGTCTTTAGAAACAGATTCAACTTCCAGAATATCAGGATTAAATTTTAACTTAGCTTGGGCGGCATTCACACTCTCTCCGCCTGTGTCTATTTTTATATTTACCGTAATATTATTTTTGATGCCAAAGATGCCTGTGGCGGGAACCGCATTAAAGTCGGCGCCATGAACAACCCCCGCCAAAAAAAGATACGCCAACAGACCGGACCCCATAACCAAGTATTTTTTATAATATCCGCTCATTTTTAAATTATACCTCATTAATGCCCTTGGCTTAATTGAAAAGACACGAGGAATACACTGAAATCAGACACATCAAGCTTGCCGTCTCCGTTTAGATCAGCCTTGGTTCTGAAATTCGAATCGACGGAAGACCAATTGCTCAAGAAAACACTCCAGTCGCTGATATTAATTTGTCCGTCCTGATTAAAATCAATGTTTGCAAAAGCAAAGGAACCGACTTTAATTATCCTCGTTTCAGACACATCGCTCGTTTTTCCGCTCACAGAATCAATCTGTCGCGTCTGAATATTATAAATTTTCAACATTAGATTGTTGGTATTAATGAACATCTCGTAAAAGCCTGAATCATCCGCCCGGGCACTGTCGATAACCTTTCCGTCGGCAAGCGCCTCAACGGTATTGCCCGGCGCCGCATCTCCTGAAACCAGCAAAAATTCATTCCTGACGAAAACCGGTTTGTTTGTCTTAATGGTTGGAGCAAGGATTATGTTTTCTTGCCGGACAATCGTGTTGAATTTTAAATTATACGTAAAAAACTTGGATTTTGCGGGTTTTCCTTCCTTGTCTTTAACAAGCAGGCCATACAGACGCTGTTCTTCAACCGGACTTACTATCTCACTTTTAAAAGAACCGTCGCTTTGAGTTTTAAACTCGGTATCTATAAGAACTTGGCCATATTCAACGCCCATCAAATAAATACCCACAGTTGCTCCGGGAAATGCCTTGCCTGAAAAAACAATCCTCGTCGGATCATTGCCTCCGCCGCCGCTTGATACCTGTTCCACAACCGGGGTCTCGACAGGTGTCGGAGTCGGAGTGGGAGTCGGTGTTGGGCTTCCGCTTGATGTTGGAGTCGGAGTGCCTGCCGTATACGTAACAGTAACACTCGAGAGTTCGGGGATTATACCGCTATCTTCGGTAGAAAATGAAGCCTGGTACTGAAAATATCGCGCGTCTGAAACACCGGGAGCTCCGCCGGAAGGATTAGTTAAGGAACCAGAAAAGCTATCGGTTGGCGGATTCACGTTTCCGGAGCGGGCGGCAAAAGTAATGTCAGTGGAAACAGAAACATACGCCATGCCTACAATATTGCCATTGCCCCCGTTAATATTTGCTCCTTGTTTGGTCCAATTCACTCCGTCATCAGCGGATCTCCATACATCTTCATCGGTTTCTGCGATAAATAAATGGCCGGAACTGTTTATGGTCATGACGACTGCGTTTTGCGTCTCTCCTCCGTTATAATCATTATTTATTTTAGTCCACGATACGCCGGCGTCTGTCGACTTCCAGACATCTTGACTATCGACAATATAAAGATTCCCGGTCGTGCTGGCCGTCATGTGACTGACGCCGTTTCCGTCAGTTCCATTATAATCATCCTTCACCAAGGTCCAGTTAATGCCGCTATCGGTAGATTTCCAAACATCGGAAGCCGCGTCAGCCGCATACAAAGACGAGCCGACGCCGACAAACCCGCCGATGTTCCCGACGCCGCCGTTTATATTAACCGCCTGCTTGGTCCAATTTACGCCGCCGTCAGCCGAATACCAAATGTCCTCGTCGGCCTCGGCAATATAAAGATTATTGCCGCCGTCGCGCGCAATTTGCGCTCCGTTTTGCGTCTCGCTTCCGTTATAATCGTCGTTTATTTTGGTCCATGATGCGCCCTTGTCCGTTGATTTCCAAACATCCTGATTATTAAGAATCCATAAATTCTCGTTGCCATCAATCACCATATCGATGGCATTGTTTCCGTCGGTACCGTTATAATCGTCTTTTACCAAGCTCCAGGCGGCCGCGTTATCAACCGACTTCCATACATCCGCCGTAACATCTACGGTAATCAGTTTATCAACACTTATAAGCGTCTCCGACCAGCTTATTTGGCTCCAGTTTGCGACTGCTCCGCCGTCAAATACCTGCGAAGTAAAGGTGCCGGAAGTCTGTCCCGGGCTTAATTCTACGTGGTTGGTATCCCAAACAGTGTTGCCGTAGACGCCTGCGTCAAATTCGGTTTGCGTATCATCCGTAAACGTAGCCGCAAGCGCCGAAAGGGCCGGTAAAAGCAGGCAGAGAATTACAGCCAAAACTAAAAGCTTATTTGCCATTACCTGTATTATACAGCAAATAAGCTTTTGAGTTAATTCTTGGTCTTTGCGCTCGCGCCGCCGGATTTGTATTTTTTTGCCTTCTCCACTATTTCACTCATCGGGTGCTGGGTTTTCACGAAGTAATCTTTCGCTCCCAATGCCAAAGCCTTTTTGATATCTTCGTCTCCGCCTAAATTAGATAAGACGATAATTGAAAGGTTTTTGAGTTCCGGGTTGTTTTTAATGTCTCTCAACACCGAAAATCCGTCTTTCTTAGGCATCAGCAAATCGAGCAGAACCAAATCAAATTTAGATTTTGAAGACTCTTTTTCTATGGCTTGAATGGCTTCTTCGCCGTCATGGGCAACCGAAACTTCCCAGTCGTCGGCTTCAAACCTGTCCTTCAGGACATTCAGCAAAACCTCCTCATCTTCGACGATTAATATTTTTTTCATCTCATTAGAGACAGATTGCGAACCGGCCGCAATCGTGCCTGGTTAATTTTTATTAATCATAGCCTCTTTTAAGGGTATAGTAAACCAAAATACGACTTCCTCGCTATCTGCCGATCCCAAACCGACCTTCCCGCCGGCTTCTTCAATTATGACTTTCGCAATATATAACCCCAATCCCATGCCTTCCGGCTTAATTTTTTTAGCTTCTTCCGTTCTGTAAAACTTCTCAAAAAGATGAGATTGTTCTTCTTTGGAGATGGCCGTACCCTTGCTTGAAATTAATATCTTAACAAAACCGTCGGCTTTATCCGCATTAATCATAACGGGGGTATTCTTCGGCGAGTAATCTATCGCGTTAGATATGAGGTTCTGTAAGACCTTGGATAACGCTTTTTCGCTTGTTTCAACGATCAGCGGCCCGGAAACTTCTTTCTTTAATATTATAGTATGTTTTTTTAAAGCCGCATATGCCTCCATCTCTTTGACAAACTCGCCGATAAAATCGTTGATTTCTATACTTTTTATTTCACTTATTGCGGGCGTCTTAAGCTCAATCTTTGAAAAATTCACCAAATCCTCAATTAGTCCGATCAGCCGTTTCGAGAGAGTGACCAGATCTTTAACATATTTCTTTTGCTTAGAAGTTAAATTTTTAGAATCAAATTCCAGTTCTTCTGTCAGCCAGCCTAAACCGGAAACGGGGGTTCTTAACTGATGCGAGACAATGGAGATGAATTCGCTTTTGGCCCGGTCAATTTCTTTTTCCATGGTCCCGTCCCGAAAAACAACAACGGCCCCGCTGACAGCCCCGCCTACCAGTATCGGGGTTATCGTGAATGCGACGGCCAGTCTTGTATCGCCCTTGCGCACATATACATAGTCGGCGGGTGTCATTGTTTCGGTTCTTTTTCCTGTCGAGAGAACGACTTGAACGGGTCTTTTTTCTAAAGGTATCGCCGCGCCTTTTTCGTTTTCCATGTGCCACGCTTCGTAATAATACTTGTCCAAAACATTGTTCTTGAGAACTCCGAGCAGTCTTTCCGCTTGGGCATTTATCATAATAACCCTCCCCTCTCTGTCAACTGCGAACAATCCGTCGCCCATGCTGGCCAAAATTGCCTCGTTTTTTGCTTTAGCCTCAACAAGCTTGTTTTTCTCAACACGAAGCTCTTCTTCTTTTTGTTTTCGTTCGGTAATATCTTCCTCGGTAGAGACAAATCCCGTTAAATTGCCTTTTTGGTCAATGATCGGGGATATGCGCATAAGGGCAAAATATTCATCCTGGTTTTTCCGCCTGTTTTTTATTTCTCCGCTGAATACCTGCAATTTATCTTTTTTTGTTTGCCAAAGTTTTTTATAGAATTCCCCGGGCATAAGTCCGCCCCATAAGCGCGGCGTGTTGCCTTTCATCTCTTCAAGGTTATAGCCCGTCATCTTCTCCGCGCCCTTATTCGCGTAAAGTATCATCCCGTTAACGTCGGTGATAATTATGTGATTGCTGGCGCTTTCTAATGCCAGCAGATATTTCTTGACGTCTTGATCAGCCGACTTCTTAAATCTGGATATTAAAATCCATAAAAAAACAGCTATCGAAATAACCGCCGGAATAATGAAAAAAATGTTCATTTTAGGAGGCTGGGTTGGGATAAAACTGTTCAAAGACAATGTCCTTGAAAGGAATGCCCCTTTCGCTTAAATATTTCCCGGCGAAGTCAATAAAACCTTGCGGTCCGACGACTGACCAAATCGCTTTGAACGGTTGTTTTGTGATTTTTTTCAGTGTTTCCATAGATAACTTTCCAAAAACGGTAATCAGTTTGAAATTTGGGTTTTGACCTTGTGTTTGGGTTAATTCATTTAGATATGCCGCTTCTTCCCGGTTGGCGTTGGCATAAATAAGGGTAATTTTATGCTCCGAAGAGGTTTCATTTGAAAATCTAATCATGCTTAAAAACGGCGCTATCCCGACTCCTCCGGCCATAAACACAATAGGCAGTGAATTATCTTCCGGAAGCATCATGTGGCCATAAGGGCCGGAAAAGATTATCTCTTCCCCGGGCGTCATTTCAACTAAGGTTTTTTTATAGCCGCTCCCGCTAATCCGAAAAATTATATTCAGTTCGCCTTTAAGATTTGGGGAAGAAGCAATGGAGAACATCCGAGTGTTGCCCCTCGGGTCCGGATATTTTAATTTTGGAACCATCAGCCAGATATACTGCCCCGCAATAAAATTAAAATCTTCAGATACCTTTATTACCGCCTCAACGGTCCGTTTGGCGATTTGTTTTATGGAAATAATTGTCCCCTTCTTGGCTAAATTCATATTCCGATTATGTTATTATACTTAATTATACGCATATTGTGAAACTTGCAACCGAGAGTTGAGAACACCTTGAGAAAACCTGTTTTAAGTGCTAAATTGGCAAAATGCTTTCGATAGGCATCGTCGGACTTCCGAATGTGGGTAAATCCACGCTCTTTAAAGCTCTGACAAACAAGCAGGTTGATATTCAGAATTATCCCTTCACTACCATTGACCCGAATGTCGGTGTTGTTGCCGTGCCCGATGAACGCCTGAAGCCTTTGGCCGAACTTTCAAATTCAAAAAAGATAATAAATACGACCATAGAATTCTATGATATTGCCGGACTGGTGAAAGGCGCCTCGCAAGGCGAAGGTCTTGGAAATAAATTCCTTGCCAATATCCGTGAAGTTGACGCCATCGCCCATGTTGTCAGAGTTTTTGAAGACAAGAATATTACCCACGTCCACAACAAAATCGACCCCGTCGGCGACATAGAAATTATCCAGACCGAACTGGATCTTGCCGACCTTCAAACAAAAGAAAAAAGGGCAGACAAGAAAAAAAGTTCACCAGCTGGCGAATTGCCGGAATTGGATTTATTGAGCGAGAAAAAGGTTATTTTTGTTTTAAATGTTTCAGAATCCCAAATGTCTGCCAACTGGCAGCCGGACGATAAATTATTGGAGGCTATGAACGGAAGGGACTATGTTGTTCTTTCTACTCCGCTTGAACTGATCTTATCCGAAGCAACCGAAGACGAAAAAAAAGAATATCTGGCAGGTTTCAATATGAAAGAACCCGGCTTGGACCGTCTTATCAAACAAAGCTACAAGACCTTAGGGTTGGTCACCTTTCTTACAACCGGAGAAGACGAGACCCGCGCTTGGACCGCCCATGAAGGCGAAGCGATACCGAAGGCTTCCCGCGCCATCCACACCGATTTTGAAAAGTTATTTATCCGCGCCGAGGTCATAAATTGGAAAACACTTCTTGAAGCCGGTGGCCTCGTCCCCGCCCGCTCTAAAGGCCTCGTCCGCACCGTCGGCCGGGACTATATCATCACCGAAGGAGATGTTGTAGAGATAAAAATATAGGCGATGCCTGCCCCGCACCAAGCCCGCCCCTTTTCTTAATGGCGGTCAGCGGATTAGCTTGGTGCCGGGGTGGTAGAGATTCTTATCGGAAAATAAAGAATCGCTCACACAACCTCTATACATGACTGCGGGGTGCACTTTTTTAAAATATTACTAATTTTAAAAAAGCACACGCCCTCCGCCGGTTGCTTAGTAAATATTTGATATTTGGCAATTAAGATTCAAACTCTTCTGAAATAAAGTATTGGGCTTTTACTAAAAATAAAAGCGGCCCAATTTTTGGGTCGCATGTTACTAAAAATTAAATCTCTGCAGAACGGCGGATGCGCTTTCTGCGCTCTCGTTCGGCTAGACCAAGCCACGGATATGTAATTGCCAACTTATCGTGAATCAAGGTTTTTACTTGTCTGAACGGGTCAGCTCGTTCCCAGCTCGCCGTCTCAACAGTGATGTCGTCGATTGATTTAACCAAACCACCCATAAAGTACCGGTCGAGCATGATTATATTTGCCGCTCGGGTTGCTTCACAACCATGAGTAATTTTAATTTCTGGAAGATGGTCATCAGACATAGTTAAACCAAGAATCCGAGGAATCAAAATCGCTCCATTCCTGCTATTCTCCAGGGTCGTATAGGAATTTTCTTCAATCAGAAAACGTTTTTGATCGGGAGTAGACATTTGGTCAAAAAACCAAGTCAACATCAGCTTGGCTTCCGAAACACCCGGTGCACTCTTACGTTGAGTAAAACCACCAAGCAAAATTATGTAGTCAGGTACATTCTCTTTGATAAATTTCAGCATCCTTGGCAAATAGACCCGACCAAGCGGAGTGTCCAGATGACATCCATAACCATTGATTAACAAAAAATGAAGAACTCTTTCGCCCATCCGTCACCCATTCCTTAAAAGAACTAAGCTACTTTATTATACAATATGTTTTAAATAAAGCAAGCATTGGAGTATCAAGCGCAGCCTCATCATTTCGAATCACTTTGACGAGGCGAATCAAGAGCTGAAGTTGATTGGATATGTATTCCAAAATAATAAATCTACCCCTACACTGGACATAGGGGTAATAATTTTGACTTGAAAATATCAGAGAGAGTTTGACCTTCTAGTGCCAATCATCACTTAACAACCAAAGCAACCAGCGGAGGGAGACACTTTTTACAAAATTAGTAAATTTTTAAAAAGACGTCTCCCTCCGTATGCATGGAGGTTGTGTGAACTATTCTGCAACAAATCAACGGCTCACATATGTGAGCCGTTGACATTTGAACCCCAAATTGCTAATATAAGGCCACATTAATAAACACGTTTTTCGCCCAAGGCAGATCCGCTCGGAGCGGACCCATTGTAGCCACTTCTGGCTCCATCTGCCGCCTGCCTGCCGGCAGGCAGGGACTCAAAACGATCCACAAGTGCAACAGACAAATTACGAGCTGGCCTTTCATTTAAATCCAAATCTGGAAGAAGCCAAAGTCAGGGAAGCAAAAGAAAAAATAGAAAGCATTATAACCTCCAATAAGGGTGTTATTTCTTATTCTAAAGAACCCGAAAAAATACGCTTATCTTACGAGATAAAACATCACGGAAACAGTTTTTTTGGTTATATCCAGTTTAATTTGTCGGAATCCCAGGCCTTAGACGAATTAAATGAACAGCTTAAATTAAATCCCGAAGTATTGAGATATCTGATAATCAAACTGCCTTCGGATTTACAAAAGAAACAGTCCATGTTAAAACAGATTAAGATGAGAGAAAGACAGGAAAAAAGAGCCCAGGCCAAGGCTTCCGCTCCGGCAGAACCCAAAAAAGAGTCGAAAGAATTGGACAAAAAACTTGAAGAAATCATTGAGGGGTTGTAATTAAATAAAACAATATGAATCTAAATAAAGTTTACCTCATTGGAAGATTAACCCAAGACCCGGAAACGAGGTCAACCACAAGCGGTCAAAGCGTTACTACCTTGAGAATGGCCACAAACAGGGTCTGGAAAGATCCTTCCGGAGGCAGAAAAGATGCCACCGAATACCACACCGTAATCGCCTGGAGCCGGTTGGGAGAGATTGCCAGCCAGTATTTGAGAAAAGGCGGTTTGGTCATGATAGAGGGCCGTCTTCAGACAAGAAACTGGACCGGAAAAGATAATGTCAAAAGATATGTTACCGAGATAGTCGCCGAGAGTTTGCAGATGGGACCGAAGGCAACAGGCGGACAGAGTAATTATTCTGCCGAAGTAACTGACATTAAAAATCCTTCGACAGGCTCAGGACGAAGTTCTTCTCCGTCACCTGTTAAAGATGCCGAGATACCAATCATAGACGAGAACGAACCGATGCATTCTGGGGTTGACGAGGACGAAATGAGTATTAAAGAAAAAGATTTACCGTTTTAAATATGGAATGTAAATTTTGCCAAGACAATATAAACAGAGTGGACTATAAGAACACTCAATTTTTAAGGAAGTATGTCACTTCCCAGTTTAAGATTGCCACAAGCCGGAGAAATCAGCTTTGCAACAAGCACCAGCGCAAAATAGCCGAAGCGGTCAAACTCGCAAGGTTCATGGCCATCATGCCGTATACCCGGAATCAGACGGTTAAATAATCGCTCAAGCTATATCCCCACGACTCGACCGATAATAAAGCGCCTCCAGCGGGCGCTTTTTATCTACATGCTCGGCATTTCGCAGAACCAAGCCGAAATGCCTCCGCAAGTTCTCCCTGTGGGAACATAGCTTTCGCTTTATCATTTTAATTAAAAAAGACCCCAGTCAAGGGGTCTCGAGAAACGGAGCGAGGCTGGAGCAGGAGAATGACCGGGAGCCACCCGAGCGGCAGGATTACCGCCCGGCAGATTTTCCCGACCATAGTCCCTCACCTTTCGGAAAGGTAAGGGACACCCCAGGCCTCGCTAAATTAAGTTCTGAATTTTTTCAGAAGTTAGTTTAGAGAGACCGAGTTAACAACTCGGCCTGGCCACTCGGCCTGACCCTTACCGGGTGTTCCTGTCCTTCTGGTCTTCCCGAGCCTTGGTCATGGCTTCGGCCAGAGTTTTGCCGGTGTAAACCTGACCACTGACGACAACTGTCTTCATGGGACCTCCAGAGTGACCGCTTCTTAAGGAGAGCGGTCTTATCCTTTCCGCCTAATTATTGGCCCGGCGGTAACGGCGGTAGCAGCCGCACCAACTACCCCTTTGTTGATTACAAACCCAGCCACGCCTTTATGCGGTAAGCCTTGGCCAGGTACTTTATCATTATACTCTCCTAAAACCAAAATGTCAACCCCGCCTTAAAACATAGCTTCCACCCACCCATTTACGACCTATTGCCTGCGCCTTCGGTCTCAAATGGGAAGGGATTTCGCTTGATTTAAAAACTGCGAAGGCCACATGCCTTCCTCGAACCAGAATAGATTTGCTCCAGCGGCAAATCTTTCTTCTCCCTCGGCGCTTGGAAGAACCAAGCCCAAGCATCTGCGGGTCGTTCTCTGAGGGCATATGTCCCTCGCTTTAAAAAATAGCGAAACCCCTGCCCATTTCAGACCGATTGGTTTCGAGGATAACACAATGATTAAATTAGTTGATAATTTGCTTAGTCAACAAATTTTAGCCGGAAAACCCGCCTAAGTTTTATAAGGTAAAATTTAGGCGGGGCAAACGGATGCTAAAATTTGTTAAGCAAATTGAGAGTTAATTTAAGCATTTGTCCGAAGAAGGCCGGAGGCCGTAATCCAACAGGTCGGAAATGGGTGGGGGTTCGCTTAACCCTTCGCTTCAAGTACTGCTGCGGCCTTAATTTTAGTGACCCCGCACCAAACCCGCCCCCTTTCTTAATGGCGGTTAGCGGATAAGTTTGGTGCGGGGCAAGCTCTAAGCTTCTAATATTGCTGCTTCTTTAATCTTGCCCACTATCTCCTTTTCAAGCTTTGGATTTTCTTTGAGAAATTGCCGCGAGCCCTCTACGCCTTGGCCTAATTTTTGCTCGCCATAATTATACCAGCTGCCTGCTTTGGCAAGAACACCAAATTTAACTCCGGTATTCACGACATCGGAATATCGCGAGATGCCTTCGTTATACAGGATATCAAACTCGCAAGTTCTGAACGGAGGGGCAATTTTGTTCTTAACTATTTTCACCTTAACCCTGTTCCCCACTATCTTTTCGGCAGCCTGTATCTGGGCGGCTTTTCTAATTTCAATTCTGACGGAAGAATAAAATTTCAAAGCCATTCCGCCCGGAGTCGTCTCGGGATTTCCAAACATGATTCCAATCTTCATTCTTAATTGGTTAATAAAAATTATTGAGGTATTGGACTTGGCAACAATAGCGGTAAGTTTTCTCAAAGCGTGAGACATCAACCTTGCTTGCAAACCCATATGCTGCTGGTCCATCTCCCCCTCTATTTCCGCTCTCGGGGTCAGTGCCGCCACTGAATCAATCACGATAACATCTATACCTCCTGATTTAACCAATGACTCTACTATATCTAACGCCTGTTCGCCAGTATCCGGTTGGGATATCAAAAGGTTTCCCAAATTAACCCCTATCTTCTTGGCATATTCAGGATCCAGAGCGTGTTCAGCGTCAATGTATGCGGCGACTCCGCCCCTTTTTTGGGCTTCGGCAACAATATGCAAACAAAGGGTTGTCTTACCGGAACTTTCAGGACCGTATATTTCTATAACTCTGCCTCTTGGTATTCCACCTACTCCTAAGGCTAAGTCTAAAGAAATAGAACCTGTCGGAATTACGTCCACATTGACCCTCTTTACCTCACCCAAACGCATTAAAGACCCTTCGCCATACTTCTCCTGAATCTCTTTGACTGTCATATCGACGTGCTTGTTTTCGGTTGTTGCCGGTTTCTTGGCTGACATTTTATTGAGACGCTTCCCTCAAAGCGGTTTTAAATTTATCTTCCTATTTTAATAGATATAAATAAAAAAGCAATGTTGACACATTGCTTTTTTAAAATTCACATTACACCTCTTCTGTCTCTTCAGCTTCTGCTTCGGGAGTGTCTGCGTTTATTCCGCTTGCTCCGACCAGATTAGCCGGTTCCTGGGCTACCGTGCCGTCAGGCCTGATATAGACTTCTCTGGGTTTGGCGCCATCCCCCGGCCCGATAATGCCCTTTTCTTCAAGAATATCCAGCAATCGGGCGGCCCGGGCATATCCGACGCGCAGACGCCTTTGCAAAAGCGACGCCGAGGCCTTGCCGGCCAAGACAACTGTCTCCTTTGCTTCGCCATACATATCATCGTCGACATCATCACTTCCCCCGCCGGTAAATCCTCCGCTGGAATTGATATTCGCATTAAAATCAAGTTTCAAATCATTTTCTTCGTCCACTTCCATATTCTCGGCCTGGGCTTTGATGAATTTCATGACGTCTTTGACTTCTTTTTCAGTCACCATTGCGCCCTGCAATCGGCGTGGCTTAGCCACGTCGCCGGCCAAGAAAAGCATATCTCCCTTACCAAGAAGCTTCTCGGCTCCGGCCATATCAAGAATAGTTCTGGAGTCTATCTGGCTGGCCACTTGAAGAGCCACACGGGAAGTGATGTTGGCTTTGATAAGTCCGGTGATAACCTCGACCGAAGGCCTCTGGGTGGACAAAATGAGATGTATTCCCACCGCCCGGGACATCTGAGCCAGACGCACGATAGCCGCTTCTACGTCGCGCCCGTATGAGGCCATCAAATCGGCTAACTCGTCTATAACAATCACGATAGCCGGCATTACCTGCCTGCCGGCAGGCAGGTCGGCTTCACTCTTGCTAGCCATTTTTGCATTGTATGAAAATATGTCTTTGGAACCGCTCTTTGAAAGCGCGTCATATCTCCTGTCCATTTCACCCAAGGACCACTTCAAAGCTCCGAGAACTTTTTTGTTATCGGTAATGACCGGGGTTATCAGATGCGGGATATCGTTGAACAGGGTAAGCTCCACGCGCTTCGGGTCAATCAGAATCAATTTCAAAACTTCGGGAGAATGTTTATAAAGCATGGAAAGAAGTATCGTGTTGATGCTGACGGATTTACCGGTGCCGGTCGCGCCCGCAATCATGAGGTGGGGCATTTTTTCAAGTCCGGCAAAAACCGGATTTCCCGAAACATCCCGTCCCAAAGCAAGAGGCAGGAAATATTTTGATTTCTTAAAGTCATCGTGGTCAAACATGTTTCTCAAACCTATCAACGCCACCTTTTTGTTGGGAACTTCTATGCCGACTAAGGACTTGCCCGGAATTGGAGCTTCAATCCTGATTGGATAAGCGGCCAAAGCCAAAGACAGATCGGGGTTCAGCGCCGTAATGCGCGATAGTTTCATGCCAACCGCCGGTCTCATTGTAAATTGGGTAACCGTAGGGCCGATTGATACTTCACCCATTTCCACATCAATCCCGAAGTTGCCCAAAGTTCTCTTGATTATGGATGCGCTGGTGTTAATGTCTCCGGTAATCGCTTCTTCCTGGTCTTCGTGCAGAAGGTCGGTTGGCGGAAGAACCCATCTGCCTTTTTTGAAATTCTTGATGACGAATTCTTTTTCTTCAACCTTTACGGGCTTAGCGGCAAGAGCCGGCTTAACTGATTGTTTTTTCTGGTCAACAACTTCGGAACCTTTTTTAATCACGACATTGTCAACTAATTTTTCTTCCTCCTCGTCCTTTTTGGAAAGCAGTCCGTAAAGCGGGACATTCAAGGATACCAACAAGGCAATGATGATTAAAGAAAGCAAAATTATCAATGAGGCCCCGAAACCAACGGAAGACAAAAGAGGCGCCCCAAGAATAACTCCGAGATATCCGCCCTGAACCAGTCTTGTGTCAAAATTACCGTTCCCGAATATGTAAAACATTCCCAGAACAGATGAGACGAAAAGCAAGGTTCCGAATACCGCGCTATGATAGATATTTCTTGATATTGATTTAACAAAAGAAAGGCCGAGAAGAAGAAAAGCCGCCGGAACAATAAAAAATCCCCAGCCAAAAAGAGAACGCGCGAAAATATCAAACCCCTCGCCGGCCCAGCCGGCTTTGCCGACAAAGCTTAAGACGCTCAAAACGGCCAATATAAAACTCCCTATGCCCCAGATGCTGTTCTTGGTTTCCCGGGAAATATCAAACTTTGACACCCGCTCTTCCTTGGATTTTGCTGATTTATCTTTCTTTTTATGCCTCGCCATACCTATATAGTATACATACTTTTCGGTAAAAAAATCAAATTACCCCTGTTTCCGTCCCCGCTTTTCTTTTTCATCACGATTAACATTGGCTTCTCTTAACGCAAGGTCTCTTTTTAATCTGGCTTGCAGCTGGCCCAAGTCGATTTCCGAATCATACGCTGTCATGTCCATCGGCTTTAATACGGACCAGGCGGCGTTCAAATAGCCGAGCAACCGTTCGGCCGTTTCAAACTCCTTTTCGGCAACCTTTTGCAGTTCGGCGCCAACTTCATCTCTAACCGGGCTTTCAGCGGTATCTTTGGCATAGGCATCGGTCTGCCGTAATTCCCTCTGCCTTTCCTCAATAATTCGTATAAGTTCCGTCAGCGTCGTCCCGGGTTTTATCCTGTTCTCTTGTTTTAACGCATCCAAAGCCCACAGGGTCTTTTGGATTCGTTCTTCGGGTTCTATCTTCCGGCCTTCTTCCCGTATCAACCCGTCAAATTCTTTAGCCAGTTCATTGTCAATTTTAAGTTTTTCTTTAGACATATCGGAGTTACTATATCATTTTTCCCTAAAAACAAAATCGGCTTTTTCGGGCCGGTTTAGCGCAGGTCGCCCTCCCCTCTTAGTTTATTACGCTTCTTGCGGTCTGCAAGTTTTTTGAGATTATTTATGGCAATAATATCTAACTTAATTTTGAATTCGGAAGCCAGGTTGGCAAGATACCACAGCATGTCTCCAAGCTCTTTCTCCAATAGAACCAAAAACTCTTTATCAACTTTGCCGTTCTTGTCTCTGATAAGCTTCTTAATCTTTTCCAAAACCTCGCCGGACTCCCCGCCCAATCCCAAAGCGGGATAAATATAATTCTTCCCCTTGTCCGGATATATAGCCGTCTTCCGTGATTGTTTTTGATATTCGTTAAAATCCATAAAACATGATTAACTAAGCGGCCAGTCCTCAACGGCTCACACATGTGAGCCGTTGAGGACGGTCTATTTTAAGCGGTATTTGACAAATCTCCCTTCTTTGCCGATTTGGACTATCTTGCCCTCGGCCTCCAGTTTATCCAGATATCTGGTCGCTGTAGCGTCCGAAACCCCGAGTGCTTTCTCAACTTCATCATTGGTTATCTCATTGCCCGAATTAAACATCCCTATTACCTTGTCCAGATTTTCATCTTTTTTCATTTCCGGCTGACTTAACCCTGACGCCACACCATTATCTTTGCACCAAATACCCTTTCCACGCCGACCCCACATGATAACAACATAAGCGAGTATCACGGCGATAACCGTCGTAGTGTCCCAACGCGATGAACTGTTCGGAAACGCCCACTCCCAAAACCGGTCGACCCCCACACTTACCACAAGCGCAATCACAAACACCACCCCAATCCTTTTCCAAAAGATTTTATTCATATTTTTATTATAGCATTTATTTTAAACTTCTTATCATCCTTATAAACTCCAGTTTGTAAGGATGATATTATGTTGCCTCATTAGGTTTGTTGGAAGGTTTTAAGAAAGCGGGAAAATGCTTTGCCGTATGGTGACAAGGTATGCTCTACAAATTTGCCCCGATATCTTTTATTAATTAATCCTGCCTGATGAAGTCGTCGTGTATGTTCCCCGAGAGTTTTCTCATTTGCCCCTATCGCCTTAATAATGTTCTCAAGGGTTATGCCTCCGCTCTCCGCAATCAAAAGCAATATCTCAATGCGGTAATGATTAGACATTCCCTTGAGGTGCCGTTCCATTTGTTTTGCAGTCTTTATCTTTGATATTGCCATGCCTACATTATATACACAACATCCTTACAAACTCCAGTTTGTAAGGATGTCATATGTGTGGGGATCATAAAAACATCATTCTCCGTACATTCGGTCGTCGCCCCAGATTTCAGCAGTTTTGGGGTTAATCTTAATTATTCTATCCCAGAAATACCAAAAATTATTTTTAATCTTTTTTTATCTTTTTTCTTAATTTCAAACCCATTATCAGTAGATATAATAAAAACAGTTTTAAAAACCCAAATGCGTATATAACACCCTTTTATTTTCTTGGGTATTATAAATCCAGAAATCCGATACTCACCATCGCTCTCCTCAATTTCAGTAGAAAGAAAAGTTTCATTTCCCAAACCAATCTCGGCAAAAATCTTTTTCATACCCTCATCATACTCCCCCAACCCAAATAATCAAAAACCGCCCGAGTGGGCGGAAAAATTCAAAACTAATCACATCTTTTATAATATATAGCGGCGTTGTTTATCGACAGAAAAAACAGGAGTAGACCCAAGTGCATGTTTGGCACGATTTATATCTTTTACCAAGGAGCGGCTATCGCTGATTATACGTTTTATAAATCCGGCCATATCTGCATCGATAACCACTCCTTGTTGTGCTTCCTCTGGCTTCTTATTTTGCTTTTTTGGAATCTTTTTCATTTTTTTTAGTATTTTTATTTTCTAACTTTACTTTTGAGGAACCGGGGTTTATTATATCAAAGAATTTTATATCTTGCCCCTGTAAAAGTGCCGCCGATGTTTCAAGAGGTATCTCCAATTCACTCGGAATATCCTGTACAGCAAATCCCATTTTCGACAACTCTTCTTTATCTATTATAAACTCATGTGATGGATAATCATAGACAAGATGGTGTATAACTTTTGTTGCCTTGATCTTATCCCAACCCATATAACGCTCTAAGATTCTCACTCCGTATTGTTCGCCAATATCCAAATAGCGAGCCGATTCTGCAATAGTTTTAGGATGAATCTGGTTATATAGACAACCACTCGTATTGCCGGAAAAATCAATGGCTAATTTTATAATATCTTGCAATCTCATCCTATTACCGGTTCGTTGTAAAATAAGTTGTGTTGCAACATCAAGATTTTCAACTGCATGATTTTGAATTTGCTCAAGAGCTTTATAGCCATTAAGGGCTGACTTGTAGGTATCTATATCGCCTTCTTGGTGCTCGGCGATTTGCACATCTAACGGACCGAGCTCTGATATCGTAGACAACATGAGAGTTTCCCCTGAAAGACAAATTAAAGTTCCTGCACTTTTTGCGAATGATGGAACAATTACGTTTATTTTCTTCGCATGTTTGCGTAATAATTTTACAATTTTATAGGCAGATTCGATGTGGCCTCCCGGAGTATGTAAAATAACATCCAGGTCTGGAATATTTTTCCCATGTAATTCTTTAGCAACAAGCATTACTGACATGGGCATGACATGGTCAAGATTCAAAAGAAGTGTGGGCTTGTTTCTAAATACAACTGTTGCTTTTGCCAGTTTATGTAAATTATTCTCTTTTTGTATGGGTTGAGGCGTGTCGACCATAATAAATCTGAAGTTTAGCAGATTATTAAGCAAAGTAAAGTGCACCAGACTATCATTTTTTATTCGCCCCAGATTTCAGCGATTTTTAATTCAGGTCTTCTTTTATTAATGTAATGCGGGGTTGGCTCCCACTTACGTCTACACGATATTCTTCCTTGGTTTTATATTTGAATTTTTTATCTCCAATGGCCTTAGACTCAATTTCTAAAAATATTTGGACATTGTTATCTACATATTCGTGACCTAGTATCTTTGTTCTGCCAATACTACTTATGTGTCCAATGGGAAGAACTCTCTGACGCTCATTCGGAGCAAGAACAAGGTTAAGTTCAAAAAGTGTAGGATATTTTTCATCTCCTATTTTTAGAACAGCATTGATAATTCTTGCAATCCCCGGCTTTTCACCTTTGTTTATTAAAACAATATTGAAATACCAATTTCCATCCTTCAGCTCAACGGCAATTTCTGGTATTACATAAGGTCTTATTTTTAAAACAAATTCATTATAAACAAAAAAGGTGGAGAGGACTGCTATTAAAAGTAGGAATACCTGGGCATAGTTATCGTTAATGTTTTTAAGAAAATCGGTAAGAAAATCAAGCATGTTTGGTAATTAAAAATTTTGCTTTATTTTATCATACAAAATTTACCCCAACAATCTTGACTAAAAATTAATCCGGTTCGAAACAAAAACCGCCCGAGTGGGCGGAATTTGAATCACACCAAAAATTTTTTCTAAATACCCAATCTCTCTCCAAAAATTTCTCTATGGTAATTCAGATACTCTTTCCTTTTGGCTCCAACAAAAACACCGTCGAGAACGTATTTGCTCAGATAATCTCTTAATTCGGGGTCTAATTTATCTGATAAAATAATACTCCCATCATCATTAAATGATATGTAACCCTTATCAAACAGCCCGTCCATGTTTTGGCTTAACAACAAGCCATTTTCCGGATCGTATGATTCTTCTTCAGAGGATTTGACAAATGGTTTTATGTGACTTGCAACAAGCGTCGGGTAGACTAATTTTTCTACCATACACTTGATACCACCTAAAATTTCAGTGCTTTCTTCTTTTAATTGATTTTTGTATATTCTGTGTAAATATGGGTCTCTCAATTTGTCCTTCTTAATTTCAGAGTCAAGAATTACTTGGGCATCTTCTTGAAAATATAAATAATCATCGATTATAATCAGGTCATCCAGTTTACCCAAAACACCCCACAAATAAGAAACTTGATTATATTTTCTTTCTATAAAATCGATTTCTTCGGCGTATACCCTTCTGTCGCTTAATTCTTGACTATTTAAATAACCGCTCGCTATTTCTGAAACATCTACTGTCATTAGAGATATGATGTCTCTCTTATGCAACTTACCGTTTTCTTCTAATGTTTTTATCAAAAAATTTATTTCACGACCATTCGAATCGTTGGTAACAGAACGACTAAAACTTGAATTTGTGTAAACTATCCTTGAAAAAATAGACTGCCTTTTTCTTTTTGTCTTTGCATTAATAAAGTCTTTAGTGTTGGGATGATACGACCGTAATTCAAAATTGATGAAACCCAGTTTAATAAACTGATTTATACTTTTACGAACAGAGCCCATATCTTCTTTTGG
This sequence comes from Candidatus Yanofskybacteria bacterium RIFCSPHIGHO2_01_FULL_43_32, assembly GCA_001794125.1. Classification (GTDB taxonomy): domain Bacteria; phylum Patescibacteriota; class Minisyncoccia; order 2-02-FULL-40-12; family GWA2-44-9; genus 2-01-FULL-41-26. The sequence continues at coordinate 15,534 of MGJF01000004.1, read as the reverse complement.
AAAGGTGTCAAAAACCTCTTGTTGTAGTCTGTCGTATTTTTCTTTTGAGTATTCTTCTGAGCTATTCTTGTCTATGAAATTCACTATTATACTCAAAGTTCCTAAAAATTTGTCACTATTAATATCACTATACTCTAATGTTAACTTCCAATAATCTTCGTAATTTTGACTCGTCATATTGTTTTATTATTTAATATTGGTAGCTATAAATAAATACTCCTTATTTTTTTGTTTATTATCTTTGCCTGTGATTTTATATTCATGTCCTCTTTCAACAACCTTAACATTATTGCAATACTTACTTAATAAGTCCATTAGGGTTTCCTTGGACGGATATGAACTGTTGTTATAACTTAAAAACCAATACTTATAGCTTGATAGTTTGGAAAATAAATTATCAAATAGTGCCACAGAAGTTTGTTTGTCTATAAAATTGTTTTTAAAAGGCGTTAGTTTTTTTGAGCTTATGTATTCATCAAGTGGCCCATAAAAACTGAAATAATTGTTCATTGTTCCCGTATATGGTGGGTCAAGATAAATTAAATCTGCCTTAACTGTTCCGAGTAAGTCAAAAGTATCGTCATTAAGTGCGATATTTTTTTTATTGTTATCAAATATTGCATTGTTATAATCCTTAACATTTTCTAAAAAATGATCCTTAAAAGAAATATTGTGATATGCTCTTCGTCTACCATACTTATTATAGCTATATTCTTCATCTCTTAGTTGTTTAATCTTATCCCATTTTATATTAAACCTAGAGTATGGCATTTTTCTGACCATCGCCCTCCTAATCAGGGAAATGGCAATGGCCTTTTTAAATTCATTCGATAAATCTTCTATATTCTTTCTATATAAATCAAGCTCCATACATTCTTCTGGAAAAAAGAATACATTCGAGTAATTTTCAAACATAAAGCCACGAAAAGGTTTCCCTCTAAATACAACCTCTATGTCTGAATCATTTAAAATCTCGCTATTGTTTTCAATAAGTGATTTCGCTAATAAGTAATTGACCCTCAATATATCGTTGCTCACAACACTAAATCCCATTTTTTTTGCTTGATAACCAATTGAGCCACCACCAGAAAAAGCATCAAACACGGATTTAATACCGGCAGGGAAAAAACTGGATATCCATCCGGAAATATTTTCTTTGTTTCCTATGAAGTTTATCTTGGGTAATTCTTTATTTATCATTTTTAATCATTTTTTTTACCACTCTAGCAATAGCTGAAGCCATCAAGGGCGGCACGGCATTACCAACTTGTTGCTGCTGAGAAATACGAGAACCTACAAAAATAAAATCGTTTGGAAATGACTGAAGTTTTGCTAACTCCCTAACAGTTAGAGCCCTATTTTCCGAATAGTGAAAAACTTTTCTCATGTCACCAGTAACGCAAATTGATGGTTTATTGCTGTTATATCTTATGTATTTTCTCACATCGCCTGATTTTGGTCTTATGTGACTAGGTATCTCGAACCTGTTTCCTCCATCTGATACATAGCTCATTTTTTTTAACATTTGACCTGAGTGTTTCATTGTCTCATGGTTGTAAATGTTAGAATCTTTGTTGAGATCTTTTGAAGTAAATTCTCTTAAGGCCTCCTCCGTTGTTATATATCTTTCAACCTCCCTCTCAGGAAATAATATTTTTCCTCCAACCCTTGATCCAACAAAAATAATTCTTTTTCTTATTTGTGGAACTCCATAATCTGCCGAATTTAAAATTCTACAGTCAACTTTGTAGCCTGATTTAATAAATTTTTTAACTATCTCTTCTCTGGTGTTCCCCTTGTTGTGGTTATATAGGCGTGCAACATTTTCCATGATAAAATAACTGGGCTTAATTATTTCTACCATTCTTGCAAATTCCATTAATAAACTATTTCTAGAATCGTCTACAAATTTTCTTCCAATATTGCCAGCCATACTAAAACCCTGACACGGTGGACCCCCAATAACCACATCTATTCTTTTACCTTTAATAAGGCTTAAAACTTCTTGCTTAGTAAGGTTTGTTATATCTTTTTGGATTAACCTGTGCCCTGGAAAATTTTTGCTATAAGTCTCACAAAAACTAGGCTCCATATCAACAGAAAAAATATTTATAAAACCATTATTATCAAATCCCAAACTAAACCCTCCTGCCCCACTAAAAAGATCCACATATGTGGGATGATTGTTTAAACTATCTTCCATGATTAAATTCTACTACCCAAGCCTCTCCTAGCCAAGGCACAACTTTTCCCTAAAATTTCAACGGCTCACATGTGTGAGCCGTTGAGGTTTGTCATAATCCAAGAGAGTGAGGCTAAAAAATAGTAATAATCAAAGAAATAGTTTCGAGTAGTGCACCAAAAATTAAGGTCATGGATTGCCAATCTGAAGCCCGTCCATCTTGTGATATGCTATCTTTTTTGCCCAAGATCGCATTCTCACCTAATTTTGTCTGAATCTTTATGCTGGTAATAAATTCCTCGTCTTTGCTTAGTAAAGACCTGTTTTCCGCGCTCTTCCATAAATTAAAAACTTCACTAAATTTTAAACCATTACTCTTCCAAAACTTATTTTTCATGTTAAAATGAATAACCCCAAACATCAACGATAATAACAACAAAACGAGACCGCCTATGTAAAATATTCTTACCCAAATAAAACTTTCCGCAACTATTTTTAAAATATTTAGAGACAGGGCAAAAATGATTGAGGCAACTGTCAATTGACTAAATGTGAAGTGGTCGTCAACCTCATGTTGTCTTTTATCAGAATACTTAGCCATGTCAAGAAAATACGTCTTGATATCTGCTAACTCTCTTTTTTGTAACTCAATTTTTTCTTCATTCACATCTTAAATCATCCCACTTTCTCCCCCTAAAATCAACAGCTCACTACATGAGCCGCTATCTGTTGACAACCATTGACTGCCGGCCGGCTGGCATGCTATACTCTATACATCTTCTGGTTCTACCATGAACCAAAAGGGTATTACATCTAAGGGCAACCCTCCGCAAGGAGGGTTGCTTTTTTATCACTTACTACCTCGATGTTTGAGTTCTCTGCGCCAAATATCTTCCTCCAAATTTAACACGTCAAAATAACCGTCTCCTCCAGTTCTTAATTCTTGGGAAACGTTGTTCTTTGAAGAAAAAATATAAACCTTTTTACCAATATTCTTCAAATAGGTCACTAATGCCAAAAAATCAGAATCACCCGAGAACAAGACGGCAATGTCATATTTAGAAGCATTGTGTATTACATCAATTGTCATTTCAACATCCATATTTCCTTTTTCTTGAATCGAATCACCAGCATCACTATGTGTCGTTATCCTTTTTAGCTCTTTCTTTTTGACATCAAACCCGAGTCCCTTTTTAAGATAGGTAAAAAACTTATGTTTTCCATCAAGACTATAGTCCCTAGTACCTTCGGCTGGATACGCTGTGTAATAGAAAACTTTTAACTCAGAAGCGGTAAATTTATTTTTTAAAAAAGCCTTTAATTTTTCATAATCAAACATGCTTCCTTTGGCTTTTTGTGCTTGCCATAAGTTTGAAGCATCAATAAAAACATGCACCCTAATCTCTTCAGTTAACTTCTTCATGTCGCCCATAATCTCCCAATCTTCCCACTTTCTTACCCTAAAATCAACGGCTCACATGTGTGAGCCGTTGAGGTATATTTAGTTTGAACTCGCTTGCCAATTGCCAACTATCAAGTAAACAACCGGCGGAGGGAGACACTTTTTACAAAATTAGTAAATTTTTAAAAAGGTGTCTCCCTCCGTACGTATAGAGGTTGTGTGAGCTATTCGGATTATTCCTCCATTTCGTTGCCGAACCCCGTCCCCGCCGGTATCAACCGTCCAATAATAACATTCTCTTTCAAACCTCTTAAGTAATCTTCTTTGCCGAGGATTGCGCTATCGATAAGGACTCTGGCTGTTTCCTGGAAGGAAGCGGCCGAGAGGAAACTGTCGGTGGTCAAAGATACTTTGGTGATACCAAGCAATAATTGTTCAAATGTCGCTTCTATCTTTTTGTTGTCTTTAGCTTTTTCATTCTCAATCCAGGCGGTCCTCTTTTCAACGGTATCGCCAGCCAAGAGATCAGTGTCTCCGGAATCAAGGACTTTCACTCTTGAGAACATCTGTCTGACTATCAGCTCAACGTGCTTGTCGTTAATACTGTCTCCGGTCGGCGAATAAATTGCCTGTACTTCCTTGATGATATATCTTGCAACTAAATCAATACTGTCGGTAGTTTTAAATAATTCTTTGAGGTCAACATGGCCTTCGCTCAATTGCTGGCCGACAGTAACTAAATCGCCGGCCGCCACGGTAACAGTAATATTAGGAGACACGAGGTATTCTCTCTTCTCCCCCGCTTGCCCTGAGCCTGCCGAAGGGGCGACTTCAACGGCTAAGACTTTCTGTTTGCCTCTGTCTTCCACCGCCAAAACCTTACCGTCGACATCAGCGACCAGCGCTTTGAATGTCGGCGGACGGGCTTCAAAAATTTCTTCAACCCGGGGCAAACCCATGGTGATATCGGCTCCGCCGGCAACGCCTCCGGTATGGAAGGTTCTCATCGTCAGCTGGGTTCCCGGTTCTCCGATTGCCTGGGCGGTAACAATACCGACCGCTTCGCCTATATCAACCAGTTCGTTCTTGGAAAGGTCGTATCCGTAGCATAATTGGCAAATACCGGTATAGGCCTTGCACTTTATGGCCGAGCGGACCTTGATGGTCTTTAATCCTAAAGTTTCAATTTTCTTGGCTGATTCTTTATCTACTATTTTATTTTTCTTAACAATAACCTCACCGTCGAGTCCGATTATATCTTCCAGCACAGCCCGACCCTTCACTCTTCTGCCCAAGGTCTCACCGCTTACCTTGCCGTCCTCGGCATGCATTACAAATCCTTCTTTATCTTTGCAATCTGCTTCGGTAACGACGATGTCCTGCGCCACATCAACCAAACGCCTCGTCAAATATCCGGCAGTGGCGGTTTTCAAAGCGGTATCCACCAATCCTTTTCTGGCTCCGTGAGTGGATATGAAATATTCAAGCGAAGTTAAGCCCTCTTTAAGAGAATTTCTCACCGGCAATTCAATAAGTTCCCCCGCCGGATTGGCGAAAATACCTCTCATTCCCATCATCTGGTCCAATGTTCCCCAGGTTCCTCTGGATTTGGAATCAACGAGCATAAAAGCGGAATCATCGGGGTTAAGCTGTTTCTTAACGAGAACGGAGAGTTTTGATTTGGTGGTATTCCATATTTCGATTGCTTTTGAACGCCTCTCATATTCGGTAAGCAGACCGTCTTCGTATAATGCTTTATTTTCTTCTATTTTTTGGTCGGCCTCTTTAATGATACCGGGCTTTTCAACCGGAATTCTCAAATCATTCATGCCCCATGAAATGCCTGATATTGTGGCATAATGAAATCCGAGGTCTTTTACTTTATCCAGAAAAACAACAGTAGCTTCTTTTCCAAATTCGTCCCAGATGTCGGAACCGATAACTTTCAGGTCCGGTTTGGTCAAAGTTCTGTTCACGAACACATGTCCTTTCGGCAAGGCCTTGTTGAATATCATGCGGCCCGGAGTCGTCTCTATCATTTTCGGCTGACTATCGTCGATTTGATGGTCAGGGTTCGGAACTTTTATTTTAGCTCTTAAATCGGTAAGGTCGTTCTCAAAAGACAAGAGCGCTTCATACCGCGAGGAAAATGTCTTGCCTTCTCCTCTTGCGCCGTTTGACATGCTGGTCAAATAGTAAACACCGAAAGACACGTCGTGGCTTGGCGAAGCGACAGGCTCTCCCGTGGCCGGTTTCAAAACTCCGTGGCTGGCAAGCATTAATTCCTTAGCTTCTCTCTGGGCTTCAATCGTCAGCGGCAAATGAACGGCCATCTGGTCTCCGTCGAAATCGGCGTTGAAAGCGTGCGTAGGCAAGGCCGGGATTTTAATGGCTTTACCCTCTATAAGAATCGGCTCAAACGCCTGCACGGATAAACGGTGCAGGGTCGGAGCGCGGTTCAACAAAACTAATTTGTTTTTCATCGCTTCTTCCAAAGCGGCCCACACATCCGCGGTCTCCTGTTCTATCAACCGGCCCGCTGATTTAATATTATGGGCAAGTTCTTTTCTTATTAAAATTCCGACAACAAACGGCTTGAACAGCTCCAAAGCCATTTGTTTGGGCAATCCGCATTCGGCTAAGTTTAATTCCGGACCGATAACGATAACGCTCCTTCCCGAATAATCCACCCTTTTGCCCAGCAGATTCTGCCTGAACCGGCCCTGTTTTCCTTTGAGCATGTCAGCCAAAGATTTTAAGGCCCTCTTCTGGCCGGTTGAAGCGGCAGTGGTTATCTGTCCCCTTCTCATTGAGTTGTCTATCAAGGCGTCAACGGCTTCCTGAAGCATTCTTTTTTCGTTTTTGGTGATGACTTCAGGCGCTTTTAATTCAAGCAAATGCTTTAAACGGTTGTTTCTGTTTATTACTCTCCTGTATAAGTCATTTAAATCTGAAGTGGCGTAACGGCCTCCGTCCAAAGGAACCATCGGTCTTAATGCCGGCGGAATGACCGGGAGAATGGTGATTATCGCCCACTCCGGACGAATTCCAGCCTTTATCATTCCTTTCAGGTACTTGAGCCGCCTTGATATTTTTCTTATTTCCAAAGGATTTGATTCGTTCTTGGCTTCTCCTTCCAATTCGGAAAGCATTTCTTCCATGTCCAGCTCTTCCAAAAGTTTTCTGACCGCTTCCGCTCCGATCGAGGCCTCAAACACTTCGCCGTACTTGGAAGAAAGGTCCCTGAAATCAAGTTCGGAAATTATCTGATACTTCAGCATATTTTTTAAATTATTCTTCTCGCGGTCTTTTAATTCTTTCAGTGATTCCTCTTCGCCGGCATTCTTGGAGTTCTTTAGTTTGGATTTGAATTCCGACTCAATCCTCTTCATCGCTTCGGCTTTCAGGTCTTCATTCACGCTTGTAATGATATAGCTCGCGAAATAAATCACTCTTTCCAGTTCAGGCAAGGAAACCCCTAAAACAGTGGCAACTTTGGAAGGCACGCCTCTTAAGAACCAGATGTGAGCAACGGGGGCGGCAAGTTTAATGTGGCCCATTCTTTCTCTTCTGACGATTGAGCGCGTTACTTCAACTCCGCATCTGTCGCAGATGATTCCTTTATACCGGATTCTCTTATATTTGCCGCAATAACATTCCCAGTCTTTCGTGGGGCCGAAAATTGACTCGGAAAACAAACCGTCTCTCTCCGGTTTCTGGGTCCGGTAGTTGATGGTTTCCGGTTTTGTCACCTCTCCATATGACCATGACATTATATCGTCTGGAGAAGCAATCTTTAATTTTATGCTTGATAAGTCCATATAGTTTACCTCTCTATTAATTCAACGTTTAATCCTAATCCCTTGATTTCAGACAACAAAACCTTGAACGATTCCGGCAAATGGGGCGCTCTTATTTCTTCCCCGTTGACTATCGATTCGTATGTCTTCGCGCGCCCCAAAACATCGTCGGATTTAATGGTCAGCATTTCTTGCAGCGTGTGGGCGGCGCCGTAACCTTCAAGAGCCCACACTTCCATTTCTCCAAACCTCTGTCCTCCGAACTGCGCCTTACCCCCCAAGGGTTGTTGAGTAATCAATGAGTAAGGCCCGATTGAACGCATATGAAGCTTGTCTTCAACCATGTGAATCAGTTTCATAAAATAGGTTACTCCGACATGACATTTGGCATCGTAGGCCTTTCCAGTCTTTCCGTCGTATAATTGCATCTTGCCGTCCACCGGATATCCGGCTTTCTCAAGTTCTTCTTTAATTGTTTCTTCGGTCGGACCGGCCATGGCTGGGGTGGCGGCTTTGTAGCCGAGCTTTTTGGCGGCAATACCAAGATGGGATTCAAGAACCTGTCCGATATTCATACGGGAAATAATGCCCAAAGGACTTAAAATAATGTCCACAGGAGTTCCGTCTTCCAGGAACGGCATATCTTCTTCGGGCAGAATTGTTGAAATAACGCCCTTGTTGCCGTGTCTTCCGGCTAACTTGTCTCCGACCTGGGCTTTTCTTAATTGAGCGACTGAAACCTGGATTTTCTTAATTACCCCGACATCCAGCTTGTCTCCCTCTTCTCTTGAAAAAACCTTAACGTCCACGACGCGTCCCTGTTTGCCGTAATCCAATCGCAATGAAGAGTCCTTAACATCTCTGGATTTATCTCCGAATATCGCTCTCAATAATCTTTCTTCAGCAGTAAGATCGCTTTCGCCTTTCGGAGAAATTTTACCGACGAGAATATCCTGGGAACGGACTTCGGCTCCGACTCTTACGATTCCGTCCGGATCAAGGTCATTCAGTCTTTCCATGGCGACATTGGGAATGTCATATGTGGTCAGTTCCGGACCAAGCTTGGTCTCTCTGACGTCTGTCGAATAATCTTCTATATGGATGGACGAGAAAACATCTTCTTTTACGAGCCGTTCCGAGATGACGATAGCATCCTGGAAATTGCATCCCTCATAAGACATGTAGGCCACAACGAGGTTTTTGCCTAAGGCAATCTCTCCGTCTTGAGTCGACGGCCCGTCGGCCAAGGCCTGGCCCTTCTTTACCTTATCGCCTTTTTTGACCAAAACTCTCTGATTCAAACAGGTAAAAGCGTTGGAACGGGCGAATTTCAAAAGTTTATGTTCGTATTCTTTTCCTTTTTCGGTTTCCAAAACAATACGAGAAGCGTCCGCGGCCGTAATGGTTCCCGCTTCATTGGCGACCACAACCATTCCCGAATCTTTAGCCACTTTGCCTTCAAGACCGGTTCCGACATAAGGAGATTCGGGCTGGATAAGAGGCACAGCCTGTCTTTGCATGTTGGAACCCATCAGAGCGCGGTTAGCGTCATCGTGTTCCAAAAACGGTATCAGAGAAGTCGAGACCGAGAACATTTGCCTTGGAGAAATGTCCATATACTGAACGTCTTTTGGTTCGGCGGTTCCCGGCTCGCCGTGAATACGTCCGACTATCTCGTCGCCGGCCAATTGGTTATTCTTGTCTACTTCGGCTCCCGCCGAGGCAATGATATATCTTTCCTCTTCAACCGCGTCCATATAAACAAGTTCATCGGTAACCTTTCCTTTGATTACCTTTCTGTAAGGAGTAAGAATAAAACCGAGATCCGATATCTTGGCATATAAAGACAGGTGTCCGACCAGACCGATGTTCGGACCTTCCGGAGTGGCGATGGGACAAATCCTTCCGTAGTGGGAAGGGTGAACGTCTCGAACTTCAAAACTCGCTCTTTCTCTGGTTAAACCTCCGGGGCCGAGAGCGGATAACCTTCTCTTGTGTTCCAGCTCGGATAAAGGATTATGCTGGTCCATGAATTGGGACAACTGACCGGAAGCGAAGAACTCTTTCAGGGCGGCAACAAAGGGTCTGGCGTTTATAAGCTGGGAAGGAAGAATGGTCGCGATGTCCGAGGTGGACATTCTGTCTTTGGTTATTCTTTCCATTCGGGCAAAAGCAATCCTCAATCTGTCCTGTAAAAGTTCGCCGAGCGTCTTAACCCTTCGATTGCCCAAATGGTCTATGTTGTCCGGCACCGATGACGGATTGTTGTTGAGATTAATTATCTCTCTTAATATTAAAACTATGTCTTCTTTGCGAAGGATTCTGTTTTCGGTCTTATCCAAAGCAAGTTCTTCGTTAAATCTCTTGTTCATTCTGAAGCGGCCGACCTTGGAAAGATCGTACCGGGAAGCATTGAAGAATAAATTATGGACCATCTGCCGGGCATTGTCGGGAGTAGCCGGATCTCCCGGGCGGATTCTTTTATAGAGTTCTATCAATCCTTCCTCTTCATTTGAAGAAGGATCTGCCAATATTGTGGCTAAGATGTATTTAACATTGGGATCGGTGTCAACATCTTCAAAAAGTTTTTTTATTTCCTCGTCTTTGGTTATGCCAAAAGCCCTCAACAAAGCCGTCGCGGGAACTTTTCTTTTTCTGTCTATCCTGCAGGAGATGACTCCATTGTATTCGGTTTCGAATTCCAGCCAGGCGCCGCGGGAAGGAATGAGTTTCGCCCCGAAAAATCTTTTTAATCTTGAAGATCGGGACATCGAGAAGAAAACGCCGGGGCTGCGGATAAGCTGGGAAATGACAACCCTTTCCACTCCGTTAATAATAAAAGTTCCTCTCGGAGTCATGAGGGGAAAATCCGAAAGGAACAATTCTTGCTCTTTATACTGGTCGGTTCTCTTGTTTCTTAATCCCACTTTGACCTTTAGGGGCGCTTCGTAGGTGATATTTTTTTCTATCGCCGTTCTTTCTTTGTATTTGGGCTCGTCCAGTTTGTAATCCAAAAATCGCAGTTCAAGTTCTTTGCCGGTCCAGTCCTCGGTTGGAGAAACTTCCTTCAACAACTCCCTTAAGCCGGTATCCAAAAACCACTTATACGAATCCAATTGGACCTGCACCAAATTTGGGGCTTCAAATTGGTCGATGCCAAATTTTGAGAAGATTTTACGCATGACTTATTTTCTCAACGAGGCAAGCAGTTTCTGCGACGCTGAGTTGTTAGAAAATTGTCACCCAGCTCCACTTTTAATTTTCAAACTCCACAAGCAACCGTAACGCATGTACCATGCCATACGATGACCAGTATGTTTAATTATGAAAAGTGGGGCTGGGTTAACTTTTTGTTTCCAATCGCTTTCGCTCTTGGACAAAAACTTAACAAACACGCTCTCTCCTGTCGTGCTTGACGGATTCTTTATATTAAATTATTCGATTGATTCTGGACAAAACAATTGGGGGCAAATTGTTAGATTCTTAAATATTCACACCGCCGACCGGCGGACTTATGAGCATTTAAGAACCTGCAATAATGGCTTACTTGCTTGCTTTTATGGCCTCTATAAAGGTCTGGACTATTTTGTAAGCGGAACTTCCCTTATCAACCCTTCCGATGGCCTTTACTGTTTTTAAAGACGATGTATCTATTCTATTCCTTTTTAAAATTTTGTCAACAGCCACTATCAACACCGAGTCCAAGTTAGCCTCAAACTCAAAAGTCAAGGTGTCTATCAACCTTTTGTCTTCCTGGAGTTTTAGTTCCACCTCTCCTCTCTTTTCTGTAAAATTTATGATTAGGTTCATTGTTGTATTAGTCGCTCCGCCCTCACCCCTTTAAGCGCATACTCTGTATTGCCTTCGGCTGCTCTCAATAGACAAACAATACTCCATTTTTTTGTTTTCAGGATAAAAATTCTAGCATCCGTTCCTCCCTAAGGGGATTTTCCGGCTAAATTTTTATTATTCCTGAAAACTTTATAAATGTTCGTTTGTTTGTATCTACTCAAGCAATATCGCCTAAAGGAGTGGGGGCTTCGCTTTTATTTATCCCCCAATTTATTTAATATTTTAATTCTATGTTCAAAATGTGGTGTGTCTATGTCAATAAGTTTTTGCCCCTTCCCGTTTTTATACAACTGGCGAAGGTATAGGGACACAGAAAAAACATAAAGTTTTGAAAATTCAGTCACCATTGGTAAATGAAGTGATTTTACAGAAACAACAGATAATGGATGTAACCCGTCTATATCTGAAGAAATTGGCATCCAATAGATAAGTAGCGGTTGAACCTTTATTTTACTGTGCTTGTCAGGTAGTTTCATTTTAAGCAATACCTTGGTAACACCATTTGGGTGTTCCCCCTTGCTTGAAAGGTTGTTATTTAATTCGCGTTTCCAGTAATATTCAACAATCTTTTTAGTTTCTTCAATACTTGCATCAGATTTCAATGACTTACCTCCAATGGCGGTTGCTGCCCAATTCTTAATCTCACATTGAAATAAATTATTATTAGTCTTATCTAATATCCATCGATCTAATCTTTTACCCTTATTAGTACCGGGAAGAACTGAATCATTAAGAATTTCTACCTTACCTCCTCTAAAATGTTTATATGCAGAAGCGTTTAAATCCTCACCGAGAACAGCAATTATGGCATTGGCATCACCCATTTGGGAATCTTTCTTATCATCAAGAAAATCGAGTAGTTCTTTAATATTTAATTTCATAAAAACGTTAAATCTTTTTCATGATTATATATCTAAAGATGGGCAGAGTCAAAATCGTAGTCCCATTGCTTTTATGTCACTTTGACGAATTGTTGATAACTATTGACTACCGACCGCTTGACATGCTATACTCTAAATACATTTTGACCCTGGAAATAGGGTTCCGAGGCTCCCCCGCAAGGGGGAGCCGTTATTTTATCCCACTATTAAGCACCTCTTTCACTTGTTCAAAATCAGAATTTTCCATAACTCCAACTTTGCGTAAAAGTCTTTTGCTACTAAAAACTCGAATTTGAGATAAATTTGCGGAGAATTGAGTGCCATTATTGGTAAAGATATGTTTATATTGGTCGTCTTTAATCTTAGTAGAAATAGGGACACCCAAAAACATATTCATGTTAAATTTCTTTAGTACCAGAACTGGCCTTTCAAAGTTAGAATTCTTTCCATTCTGTTCATCTCCAATATTCTGTCCGATAGCTATCCACCAAATTTGTTTTTCCTTAAAATAGATAACACGGTCTGAAAAATGAAGCTTTATTTTGAGCCTCGTCCAATCAACAATCGCTTGTGCAATGGGGTTTATCGTCATTTAATGTTTTTGATTATTCCACCATTTCCTCATAAAATCAACAGCTCAGATAGCACTTTATTTCAGAATAGTTTGACCCTTTATTGCCAAGTGTAAGCTGCATACTAAGCAACCGGCGGAGGGCGTGTGCTTTTTTAAAATTAGTAATATTTTAAAAAAGTGCACCCCGCAGTCATGCATGGAGGTTATGTGAACTATTCAGATGGCGGGAGCGACTATCCATACCTTTTAATACTCTGCAAAATACCCAACCCGCTCATAATAGAAATGAGGTAGCTTCCTCCGTAACTTAGAAACGGAAATGGAATTCCCGTCACCGGCATCAGACCGATATTCACGGAAGCGCCAATGAGGGCGTGGGCAAAAATAAATACCGCCATTCCGATTGAAAATATTTTACCGAAATTAGAAACAACCGCCCTTCCTACGCTCAATATTCTATACACAATAAATAAAATCGCAGCTACCACCAAACCAGCTCCGACAAAACCGAATTGCTCGGCTGTGGCGGCAAAAACAAAGTCATTGTGGGATTCCGGTAAAAATCCCAATGTTGTTTGTGAACCCTTCCCCAAGCCGTTTCCGAACCAGTAGCCGGAACCGATGGCAATTTTGGATTGAATCAAATTATATCCGCTTCCTCTTGGATCACCACCGGGATTCACAAAAGTGAGGAGTCTGTCTTTCTGATATGGCTTTAAAACAAAAATCCACGAACTGTAAGAAACAATCACGGCCAAAATGACCAAAAGAAAAAAGTGTTTCTTGTTGATGCCTACAGCGGCAAGAATGCTTATCCATATTAAAGAAAAAATTATGGCCGAACCCAGGTCGGGCTGAGCCAAAATTATTAAAACAGGGATACCATAATAAATACCGGCAACCAACACATGCCTGAATTGATTGATGTGAACATGCCTCTGGGAAAAATATTTTGCCATAAGGACGATAAGCATCAGCTTCGCCAATTCAGCCGGCTCAAAAGTGAATTGACCGAGAACTATCCAGGCATTTACCCCCCTGACCGAACGGGAATAAAAAGTTAAAAGCAGAAGAATAATCGACACAAAATAAAAGAACAGAACAGGAAAGGAATAGTTTTTCAAATAACGGTAATTAAAAAAAGAAAACGATATCATCACCGCCATTCCTATAGCCACAAAAATTATCTGTTTCTTGAAAAGCGGTCCGAATCCGTTAATGCCGTACATATTCAGAACACTGAACAAAGAAACAGCCGCTACCGCGGCAAACAAAGGAAGGTCAATTTCCTTAAAGAGGGCTCTTATAAGATGTTTTTTCGTCAGCCCTTGTCTAATAGAATTTCTGAAACTTTTCTTGAGAGCCATAGCTTTTTATAAAATTAGAATTTTCGAACAGATTGGTTGATGCTTCCACATCCTGTCTCACGGCGGGCCCCGGTAGGACAAACGGCCAGACAACATTGAACCCTCTTTCCGACCTGGCAAGAAATGTCCTGATATCCGTTCTGTTCACTCCGACAATACTCCCCGTATCGTCGAATAATATAACCGCTACGTCTATTTTGTCAAAATCAAAATTGGAATCGTTGTAAAGAACCGCATCCAACTGCGTGCCCTTCTGAACAGAGTGATAATCCTTTCTTCTTATTGTAAGGTTCACCGTGTTGTCCGGCATATCTAATTTTTCCCATTGAGCATTTTTAATTACAAGCTGAACATCCTGAATTCCGTCGGGAATTTTCAAGGCGGTAAGAACTAACCATTTTGTCTGACCGGGCAGAATATAAGATGAGCCTGAAATTGAACCCAGGCTATATTCCAGCCGGGAAGCGCCGTAAGAAACATTGGGATTAGAAAGCTGCGTCACAAAATCATAGTCGCCGGGCCCGATCTGGAAAAACTGGCTTGAAATTATATTTATCGGCATTATCGCCGGTTCACATGCTTTGCCGCAGGCTAAAATACCGCAATCAACCCCCTCTTCTTTGCCGTTCTTTATCCTATCCGTGCAGGAAATTTTCGGCGCCAATATTGAATAGATACCGTAGCCGATTCCGCTCAATATTAAAATAAATATAAGTCCCGCTATTAGCTGTTTTTGAGTCCTCGCTTCCATACAGACAGTATATGATTTATTGGCAAAATAAAAAAGCGTCCCTGGGAAGGGACGCCATACCACCTTTTTAAAAAGCCCCGTTTTGTAAATATATATCCTTAGTATCATTTTAACTTTAATACGGGCAAGTGGATAACCCCGCCGTTGAGAATAGACGGCTCCAAAGGAGCACTTATAAGTATTCAAATAAAACCATAAATCCTATACAATATTTGCCATTGTCGAAGGTCGTGGTCTTGTTGTATCTATTCTCAACGGCGGGGATAACTAAAAATGAGCATATTCATGAACATTGACACTATATAAAACATGTGTTAATTTTAAACAAGTTTTTTAGACGGAGTCGCCCATGACCATAATGGAACATGCGATTACAGACTTCAATGCTCATTATGAATGTTTCATGGTATATGAATTAATTCCTAACCATCCCACCGATGAACAGTTCATAAAAGCACTCAGGGAACAACTTCCCAAGCGTATCCCTGGTCAAATGGAAGATGGTAAGGCTTATTTGTACGATAAGGATGACCATTATATAGTTGCCCAAGGAAATATTGGAATTTGCTTCAGTCCAGTTTGTTAATCTCAGGTTCACAGAGCAACCCAACGGTTGCTTTTTTATTTTATAAAATTAAAAACGAGCACATTCATGAGCATTGTAGGGCAGCTACCTACTTTCGCCGGTGGAAACCGACTATCATGGGCCTTAAGGGATTTCACTT
>MGJF01000003.1:22113-62432 GCA_001794125.1 Candidatus Yanofskybacteria bacterium RIFCSPHIGHO2_01_FULL_43_32 | reverse complement strand
TCCTTCATCGTCTTTTAGTGTCAAGGCATCCTCCATACGCCCTTATATTTAATGAGTAATGATTCCTTGTAAAATTAAATTTCTTTTGTTTGCCCCTTACCTATGAATAGGTGAGGGGTTTGTGATTATTTCTACTTTCTACTTACCCGCTGTTCCGTAAACTACTTGATAATTTACGAAACGCTTATGAGATTTCTTACAAACCTTAAAAAGCTGTTTAGAAAGAAATCTATTTTTCAATATGCTTGCCGTTAGCTATCAGCCACTAAATTCATTAATGAATCCAGTCGTCGAGAGCCAAATTTAGTAATAAAAACACCGCTTTACAGGCGGCTTTGATTGCTTAGCACCAAAAAAAGAGGATTTATCAGCCGCTTGTAATGTTATTTGTGAGTGTTTTATACATATTTCTTTGTAAGTATTAGTATATCAGATGGCCTATCCACAAGTCAACCCCTATCTTGTTAAGACTTCCGGCCCTTCGTTTGTTATGGCCACCGTGTGTTCAAAATGCGCGGCTAAACCGCCATCTTTGGTAATGAAAGCATATCCGTCTTTGCCGTTTTTAATCGCCCATTTTCCAGTAACAACCATGGGCTCAATGGCAATTACCATGCCGGCCACCAACTTCTCGCCTTGGCCCGCTTTTCCATAATTCAAAACCTGCGGCGGTTCATGAAGCTCTCTGCCGATGCCATGACCGACAAGATCTCTGACCACATTAAAACCCTTGTCTTCAACATATTTCTGAATAGCCGAACCGATGTCGCCAAGAGTATTGCCGGCTTTGGCTTTTGAAATTCCCATCTCCAAAGATTCTTTTGTTGTTTGAATTAATTTTCTCTTAACTTGATCACCGCTGTTTCCAACAAGAACCGTGGTCGCTGAATCGGCATGAAAACCTTTATGCAAAATGCCCATATCAATTTTCAGCAAATCGCCCTCCTTTAAAATTGTGCCGGATGGAATAGCATGAACAATCTCGTCATTTAAAGACGTGCACAGAATGTTTGGGTAATCGTCAAAACCAAGAAAAGAACCTTGTACTCCGTAAGATAAAACAAGCTCTCCGGCGAGCTTTTCTAAATCGTTGGTGGTAATTCCCGGTTTTACTGCTTCCTCTAATTTTTTTAAGATACCCGCCAGAATTTTACCACCCTCTTTCATTATTTCTATTTCTTTGTCTGTTTTAATTGGAATTTGAATCATTGGGATTTATTTAGAAATTAGGATTTAGAAATTTCCTGCAGTATATCCTTAAAAACATTTTCAATTGACTGTTCTCCGTTGATTTCTATTACTTTATATCCGCTCTTCTCCAAAAAATTAAATATTGGTTCTGTTCTCCTGTGATAAACTTCATTCCTTGTTTTTATCGTTTCCGGGGTATCCAAGCCCCGGGTTATTATCTCACTACCGTCCTGTGGACACACAAGTATGTTTTTAAATTTTTCAAAATTGGGTATCGGATGGCCGCTGGCCTTGCACACCCTGCGGCTGCTGTTTCTGATTATGGATTCCTCTTCATTAATCTTTATATTTACTACTTTTATATTTTCTTTCCCGTACAAATTCTCAAAGTATGGCAATTCCTGTTCAACTTCATAAATAGTCCGGGGAGAACCGCTGAAAATAGTGCCCTGCTCCTTGTCTGCTAATTCTTGGGCTTTCTCCAAGACAATTTTTACCGTCCATGGAGGTGGAAAAAGTTCGCCCTTGTCATACAATCTTTTGACTTCCGCCACTTCAGGATCATTTTTAATCAATTCTGAATCGTTTATCTTGGCTTCCCCAAGTTTTGAGGTTTGAATATGAACCAACCCAAACCTTTCCGCCAATAAATCCGCCTGTGTGCCTTTGCCTGAACCCGGTGGTCCAATTAAAAAAACAGCCCACTTTTTAGGATCTTGATTTAAGTTTTCGGCCGCCTCCGAAGTCCAACCCAACAACTGAACCACATAATTTTTCATCTTGGATTTATCATAACAAATTTAAAAAAATAAAAAAGCCGCCGATGTCTCGCGATGAGACATCGGCGGCACAAAACTCCTGATTAATATTCATACATGCTCAACTGCGCGTCCACCTGCTTCATAATCTCCAACGCCACGGAAACCACGATAAGAATTGAAGTGCCTCCGACGGTGAAGGTGGTAATTCCGGTCGCGCCCTGAACGATGTTTGGCATCACGGCTATCAATCCCAAAAATATCGCTCCAACAAGAGTAACCCTGTTCAAGAGATGATTTAAGAATTGAGCCGTCATCGGACCCGGTCTTATTCCGGGAATATATCCTCCCTGCTTCTGAATATTTTCAGAAATTGATTTGGGGTCAAAAGTAACCGCGGTATAAAAATAAGTGAACAAAACAACCAAAAAGAAGTAAGACAGAGAATACCAGAGCTGATTCTGGATAAAGTTGGTGAAAAAAGCGGCAACACCTGAGATAACGGGGATACTGGAACCGGCAAAAAAATTGCCAATCATGCCCGGAAAAAGCAGCAGCGATAACGCGAAAATTATTGGAATAACACCGGCGTTATTCACCCTCATCGGCAAGTATGTAGAAACGCCGCCGTACATTTTCATGCCTCTGACGCGTCTGGCATAGTTGATGGGAATGTTTCTCTGTGCTTCTGAAATATAAACAACCCCGACGATAACAGCCAGAGCCACAATTATAAAACCGAGGTAAGTAAACAGCTGGCTCGCGTCAAACGTGAAAAGGGTTTGTTGTATAGATGCGGGAAATCCGGCAACAATACCGGCAAGAATCAGAAGAGAAACGCCGTTGCCAAGATTTTTTTCGGATATTAATTCTCCCAGCCACATAAGAAATACGCTTCCGGCGACGATAACCGAAATAGCCGAGGCCCAATCAAGAAGACTGAGCTGGCCGATTATATTCTGTCTCGCCAACAAGACCAAGAAACCGTAACCCTGAAGAGCGGCCAAAGGAACGGTTAGAAGACGGGAATACTGGTTGAATCTCATCCTGCCGGCTTCTCCCTCATATTTATACATTTGCTCCAAAGCAGGAAATATCATGGTCAGAAGCTGCATTATGATTGAACCTGTA
Source organism: Candidatus Yanofskybacteria bacterium RIFCSPHIGHO2_01_FULL_43_32 (assembly GCA_001794125.1). GTDB lineage: Bacteria > Patescibacteriota > Minisyncoccia > 2-02-FULL-40-12 > GWA2-44-9 > 2-01-FULL-41-26. The sequence continues at coordinate 59,352 of MGJF01000003.1, read as the reverse complement.
ATGTAAGGCCCCAAACCAAGCATCGCGATGGAAAGAGTGGACAATGAACCGCCCGTAAATGAACTGATAAGTCCAAAAAATTGATTCTGGGCAAAGAAATCTTTCAAACGGGAGACATCGACGGCCGGAATAGGAATACTGGCTATCAAACGAGATACAGCCAATAAGAAAAAGATGAACAAAACCTTGTTCCTTAAGTCCGGTCTTTTGAATATTTGTAAGATTTTATTCATTAATTGTACTGCCTGATTTTAATATCTTCTCACGGGCAGATTTAGAAAATTTAAATCCTTTAAATTCCAGTCTCTTTTTGAGCTGTCCTTCTCCGAGAATTTTAACTTCTTTGCTGGATAAAAATTCCGGGGAAATCTCTTGTCCGTCTTCAAATTTATTGAAAAAGTCCAAATTTAAAATCTTGACCTTGTCGTGTCTTAACTGGAAATATCGGTGCTTTGCGTGAGGCCTGTTTGAACCCGGCTTTTTGGTGGCGCCTCTCAATTTGGGAAAGAGCTGCCAAAGACGGTTGTCTCCGCCCCTGAAACCCTGCTTGAATCCAGCTCCGGCCCGCGACTTTTGTCCTTTCGTACCCTTTCCGGAATAAGTGCCTCGCTTTCCTCCCCTTCCGACACGCTTGACCGATTTCCTTTTTGTATGTGATTTTAATTGATTTAGTTGCATTTTATTTTGAAACTTTATCTTTGTCGGCTCTTAATTTTTTCAGGGCCTCGATTGTAGCCATGGCTATATTAACTTTGTTGTTGGTTCTTTCCAAAAGTTTTCCGGTCAATTTAGTAATACCCGAAAGCTTGGCCACAACCCTGACCGGTCCGCCCGCTTTAACTCCGCCTCTGGCCGGTTTCAGCAACACGACAGCGCTGTTGTATTTGGCTTCAACCTGATAAGGAATCGTTCCGTCTTTAATAAGAACGGTTACCAAATTTTTCTTGGCTTGATTAAAAGCTTTTTGAACCGATTGAGCCACATCTTTGCCTTTGGCCATTCCTACTCCGACCTTTCCTTTTCCGTCTCCGATAACGATTGTCGCCCTAAAACTGAATCTCTTGCCTCCTTTGGTAACGCGGGAAACTCTTGCAATGTCCAAAACCTTCTGGTCGTATTCTGACTTCGCGGCAAAACCGCCTCTGCCCCCGGGTCTTCGTCCGCGGCCTCCGCCGAATCCGCCTCGGCCGCCGCTTCTTTGACCTCCGCCAAATCTTTGGCTTCCCCCTCCCGGGCGTGGTGCTTGCCCCGATACTGGTACGGGTGTTGTTACCGGTGCTGATGCCGGTGTTTCTGTGTTTGTATTTTTTGGTGTTTCGTTTTCCATTTTTCTAAATTTTAATTCCTCCCTTTCTTAAACCTTCGGCTACCGCTTTTACCCTGCCGTGGAATTTAAATCCTCCTCGGTCAAAAACAGCTTCAGTAATTCCTGTTTTCTTCATTTTTTCGGCTAAGGCCTCCCCGACTTTTGAGGCTCCTTCAGACTTTTTATCCTTGGTTTTTGTTTTGGTTTTTTTCCCTCCGTAATTAGACGCGCTCGCCAATGTTTTGCCGGCTTTATCGTCTATAACTTGGGCATAAATATATTGATTGCTTTTGAAAACGGCAACTCTCGGCCGCTCTTTGGTGCCTGTTATCTTAGCGCGTATTCTGCGATGACGCATAATCTTGTATTGTTGTTTTGATTTAACTTTCATATGATCTAAAACATGATTTAACCGGCGGCAACGGCTTTCTTGCCCGCTTTTCTCTTTATAATTTCGCCTTGATATCTGATTCCGCTTCCTTTGTACGGTTCCGGCTTTCTCCACGATCTTATTTCTGCGGCCACTTTTCCGACTAATTCATTATCCATACCCTGGACTCTAATCACATTTTTCTCTGCCTTAAAAGTTATTCCTTCCGGAGCTTTAACGGTAATAGGGTGTGAAAATCCCAACCCTAATTCCAAATCATTTCCTTTTACCGCCGCTTTATATCCGACTCCCTGAAACTCCATAACCGTTTCGAATCCTTCATTCACTCCTTTTATCATGTTTTTAATAAGAGCGCTGGCCAATCCCCATGTCGCGCTGTCTTCTTTGTTTTTAGGAATTACCTTCAATTCGTCGCCCTCTATGTTTAAGTCCACGTCTCCGGGAATAAATCTTCTTAATTCGCCCCTTGGACCTTTAACCAAAACTAAGCCGTTGTCCATTTTTATCTGGACATCTTTTGGTATTTTTATCGATTTTTTGCCAATTTTGCTCATATGTTTTTTACTCTTCGACGGATTCGGCAAGCTCACCGTGGTGAGTCTACCGAACCACAAGCTCGGAGTGATTGCTTCGCAATCACCAGACTTCACAAATTATTTCTCCTCCAAGGCCTAATTTCTTGGCTTCTCTTGAACTCATAATCCCCTTGGAGGTCGAAACAACCGCCAAGCCGTATCCGGAACGGACGGATTTTATGTCTTTGGCCTTGATATACATCCGCCGAGAGGGGCGGCTGATAATTTTAACACCGTTCAAGGCTCCCTGATTATCCTGATATTTCAGCGTAAGTTGGAGATATTCATGTTCTGATTTTTTTTCTTTTTTATTTTTTCTTTCAACTTCGGAAATATATCCCGCTTCTTTCAAAATATTGGCAATCTTAAATTTAACCCTTGAAAAAGGCATCGCAACCTGCTCGCCTTTCACGGCTTGAGCATTCTTTATTCTTATTAACATGTCTGATATCGGATCCATAAATTTATCCTTCGACAAGCTCAGGATAATTTTGCCTTTGGCAAAATTACCAGCTTGATTTTTTAACCCCCGGCAATTGACCTGCGCTGGCCAATTCCCGAAAGTGTATTCTGCACAAACCAAAACTCCTCATAAATCCGCCCTTCCTTCCGCACATAAAACATCGGCGCACCTCGCGGGTCGAATATTTGGGTTTTTTATTTGATCTTGCGATTGTAGATTTTTTAGCCATTTTTAATCGGAAATCCCATTTGTTTTAAAAACTCAATTCCTCTTTCTCTGTTTTTGGCCGTTGTAACCACGGTTACTTCCAGCCCGAATATGTCTTTCGTGTTTTCATAATTTATTTCCGGGAAAATGCTGGATTCTTTAATGCCGAAATTAAGATTCCCCATCTTGTCAAAATTCCTGGTTTCTATGCCCCTGAAATCCTTAGACCGGGGAAGAGCAATTGAAATCAATCTGTCTAAAAAATCATACATTCTTTTTCCTCTCAAGGTAATCGAGATTCCGATATTTACACCTTGTCTCAACTTGAATCCCGATATGGATTTCTTGGCTTTTTTGAAAACCGGCTTTTGTCCCACAATCATTGTTAAATCCTTTGCGATTCTTTCTGTTGTTTTATCTTCTTTTGTAATTCTTCCGATTCCGGTGTTGATGACGACCTTTTCTATCTTCGGCACAGCCATTACGTTCTCAATTCCAAAAGATTTCTGCAACGCAGGAATTACTGTTTTTCTATATTTTTCTTGTAATCTTGTCATATTGATTAGGAGGCATTACTATACATCACTTTTGCACTTTTTACAAATTCTCGTCTTGTTTTCACCTTCAAATTTATACCCGATTCTGGTCATTTTTCCGCATGATTTGCATACAAGAGCCACGCTTGACGCGCTAACCGCTCTTTCCTTGCTGATAATCTGGCCTTTCTGACCTTGCTTTTTAGCCCGAATATTCTTTTTTATTAAATTCAAACCCTCCACAACAACCCTGTCGATACTTGGTATGACCATGGAAATCTTTCCGGTCTTTCCCCGGTCTTTCCCGTTCAGCATTATTACATTGTCTCCTTTTCGTAATTTCATAATCGTTATACCAATTCTTCGGCTAATGAAGCTATTGTATTATATCCTCTTTCTTTTATTTCTCTCGGGATCGGTCCGAAAATTCTTCCACCCTTCGGTTCTTTTCCGTCCAAAATCACAACCGCATTATCGTCAAATCTGATATAGGTTCCGTCTTTTCTTCGGAATGGTTTTCTCTGTCTGACCACAACCGCTCTTAAAACCTCTTTTTTCTTAACCAATTTTCTCGGCTCGGCAACTTTTACCGAAACAACGACAATGTCTCCAAGCTGGGCATATCTGTGTCGTGATCCTCCAAGAACCTTAAAGACCCCGACCTTTTTGGCTCCTGAGTTGTCCGCAACATTTACGATTGAACGAAGCTGTAACATATTTAAAAATTAATTTGATTTTTATTTAACGTTCGGTTCAACTTTTCCGATTACTGTCCATCTTTTTTCTTTGGACGTCGGTCTGGTTTCTTGAATTAAAACCCGGTCTCCGGTGTGATATTGATTCTCTTCGTCATGGGCTTTGTATTTTTGTGAAACTTTAAAATATTTCTTGTATTTCGGATGCTTCTTCAGACTCGAAACCTTCACCACTGCGGTTTTGGTCATTTTGTCCGACGTGACGACTCCTTTTAGTATTCTTGGTTTTGTATTTGACATGTTTGTCTATGAGCGAAGCGAGTAGTTACAAACTTGTCACCCCGCACCATCTGGAATCATAGTGTTTTGCTATTTCCAGTCTAGAGGCGTAAGCCGCCTCTCGGCTCTGTCTGGGTGCTATCTCTCACTATCAGCCCAGATGGTGCGGGGTAACTTCGTGTAACCAATCGAACTTCGTGTTATACACTCGTCCTCTTGGACAACTCAGTTAAAATCCTTGCTATTTCTTTTTTTGTTTTACTAATCTGGCTGAAATCTTTCAATCTTTTTTCGCCCAATTCAAAGTTAAACCGCAAAAGCTTTGCCTTTAAATCTTTCAGCATTGTCGCCGTCTCTTCTTTCGTCTTGTTTTGTAAATCAATATTTTTAGACATTTTATCTTATCTTTTAACTATTCTCGTTTTTATCGCAAGTTTGTGCGAGCCAAGCGTCAAAGCTTTTCTTGCCTGATCTTCCGGTAATCCGTCTATTTCAAAAATTATTTTCCCGGCTTCAACCACCGCCACAAAATGGTCCAAAGTTCCGGCGCCGCCGCCCATTCCAAGTTCTCCTCCGTGATTGGTGCGGGGCTTGTCCGGAAATACACGCATCCAGATTTTACCGCCCCTGGAAACAAACCTCGTCATAACACGCCTTGCCGCTTCCAGCTGATTGGCCTTTATCCAGCTTGATTCCCCCGCTTTCAAACCGAAACTTCCAAAACTTAAATACGTGCCCCTTGTGGCCTTGGTTTTTAAGTTGCCCTTATGAACTTTTGGATGTTTTACTCTTGCTGGTTGCATGTTTGTATCTTAAAACGTTTAAACTTTACTCGAATTTCTCTCCTTTATAAATCCACACCTTCACTCCTATTGTTCCGTATGTGGTGCTGGCGGTTGCTTTTGCGTAATCTATATCGGCTCTCAATGTTTGTAGCGGCAAATTGCCTTCTTCCAAGTGTTCGGAACGCGCAATCTCGGCTCCGTCTAACCGGCCGCCGAGCAATATCTTGGCGCCCTTAACCTGCTTAGAAGCGATTATTTTGGCCAACGTCTGTTTCATTACTCTTCTGAAAGGAATTCTCTTTTCTATCTGGTCAACTATGGATTCGGCCATTATCATGGCGGATGCTTCCGGATTTTTGATCTCTTGGATCTCTATTCTGACTGAAACTTTGTTTTTAAACATTTTCTGAATGGCATTTTTAAGTTCTTCGACACCAGTGCCTCCGCGTCCGATCAGCAATCCTGGCCTGGCTGTAAAAATAATCACGTTCAAGGCGTCGGTTCCCCGTTCCAGTTCAATCCTGTCCACGCTCATATTCTTTAATTTTTTATTCAGAAAAGATCTTGCGGCGACATCATCTTTTAAATACGGCACATATTTGCGTCCGCCAAACCAACGGGACGCCCAGTCCTTTTGAATACCCGTCCTGAATGATGTCGGTGATATTTTTTGTCCCATATTGATATCGGCTATTATACTTGTTTCCTTCTAAATAATCTCCTGGCTATACTACCCTCGCTTTTCTTTCCTATTTCGGTCTTAACTTCGTGTTCATGTCTCTTTATTTCTGTCTTTGTTGATTCTTCTGCGATTGGCCCGGTTTTTTCTTTGGCTTTCTTTTCCGTTGCCTGTCTCTTTAATCCGGCAACTCTTTCATCCAGAACAAGCCGTACTCTGCTGGTTTTCTTCTGAATTTCCCCGGCTCTTCCCTGCGCTTTCGGTCTGAATCTTTTTAATTTAATCCCCTCGTCAACAAGAAACTCTTTAATATAAAGATTGTTCTTAACCATGCTGAAATTGTTCTCCGCGTTGGCAATAGCTGAATTCAATAATTTTATCAACGGCAAAACAGATCTCTTCATAAAAAACTCCATCTGATTCAGGGCATAGACAACATCTTTGCCCTTGAGCAAATTCGTAACAGCCCTGACTTTTCTCGGGGCGATTCTCAATCCGTTCAGTTGTGCTTTAACTTGGGTCATATTGAAATATTTAAATATTATTTTTTGGACGCAACGGCTGGCGCGGCTCCTTCGGCCGGAGCTTTGGCCGCCTGGGCGGCTTCAATCTCTTTCTGTTTCTGGGCGGCCTCTAATTCTCTCTGCATTTTTCCGCCATGTCTTACGAATTTTCTGGTTAATGAAAACTCCCCCAATTTATGTCCAATCATGTCTTCTGTCACAAAAACAGGAACATGAACTCTGCCGTTATGCACGCCGAAAGTGAATCCTATCATTTCCGGAATAATCGTGCAGTCCCTTGACCATGTCTTGATAATCGTCTTGTCGCCCGCCCTAAGCTTGCCTACCTTTTTCAATAGCTTTTCGTCCACATATGGCCCCTTTTTAAGTGATCGGCTCATGTTGTTTTATTTGGTTCTTCTGATTATGAATTTACCCGACTTTTTCTTTTTATTTCTTGTTTTTCTTCCGCCCGTAATTTTTCCGTAAGCGGTCTTCGGGCGTCTTGTTCCTCTGCCCTGCCTGCCTTCTCCGCCTCCATATGGGTGGTCAACCGGATTCATGGCCGTACCTCTTACCTTGGGTCTTCGGCCAAGCCATCTGGATTTTCCCGCTTTCCCTAAGACAATCGTGCTGTGTTCTGAATTAGAAACCTGGCCGATAGACGCATAGGACTCTCCCAAAATCCTTCTATTTTCAGATGACGGCATTACTAACTGAACAAAACCGCCTTCGCTCGCTAAAACAGTGGCTCCGGAACCCGCTGACCTGACTATTTTTCCGCCCTGTCCCGGGAATAATTCCACATTATGAACAAGGGAACCCTGTGGAATGTTTTTCAATTTCATTCTATTGCCGGGTCTTATGGGGGCCTGTTCTGCGGTAATAACCGAATCTCCCACCTTCAATTCTTGCGGAGCCAATATATATCTTTTTTCTCCATCCGCAAAATGAATTCTGGCTATTCTCGACGTTCGATTCGGATCGTATTCCAAAGCTACAACCTTTCCGGGAATGTTCAATTTGTCCGTCTGCTTGAAATCTATGTCTCTGAACAATCTCTTTGCTCCGCCGCCTTTTCGCGGACCGGTAATCCTTCCCCTGTTATTTCTTCCGTATGATTTGCTGAATCCCCATTTGTGCGACTTTAAAGGCTCAATCTTGGTTAATTGAGAAAAATCATATCCTTTCATTCCTCTTCTGGAAGGTGTTGTCGGTTTATATTCTTTCATGTCGCGGAGTGGGCTCCCGTTAAAGTCGCCCGCGAGGGGCCCCATTCTCTTTTCCCTTTCTTAATGCTACTCGGCTCGGAGTGTATCGGTGCTTTAGCCCGATAACTCTCTGTAGAAGTGGAATGGGGACACGCGTCGGCGACTAACGGGAACTCTGTTTTATGGTTTGGCCTGTTCTATTGTCTGGCCTTTTGCCAAAACTACGATTGCTTTCTTATATTCAGACTTGAAACCGGGATGCCGGCCCAAATCTCTCCTTTTTCTCGGCATATTTAAAACCTTAACGCTCTCAACCTTTACATTAAAAAGTTTTTCAACTTGTTTTCTTATCTGGCTCTTATTGGCGCTTCTAAAAACCTTGAAAATATATTGATTAAATCCGTTCAATAAAGAAGCTTTTTCGCTTACATAAAAATTTTTCAAAACCCTGTAAGCTTCCGCATTGCCAGCAACCGGCAACATTGGCGCAGATTCCCTGTCCTGAGCTTGTCGAATGGATTTTGTTTCTTCCATTGCGGCAACACCTTCCTTTTTTGAAGGCTTCTTTTTCTTTCCGTCAACTGACGGATTTTTTTTAAAAAGATTTAACGCCATATTATTTATTAAATGTCTTATTTAAAGCATCTACGGAATCTTTGGCCAAAACCAAATACTTATAAGACAAAATTTCTAACGGGTTCAAGTTTCTGGCTTCGACCGCTGAAAAGTTGGGCAAATTTTTTGACGACCTTTTTATCTTATCCTCCATTGAAGGAAGCGCCAGCAAAACGGTCGGTTTATTACCCATCAGGCTTGAAAGATTTTTCATTATTACCGCCATTTCTTTTGTTTTTGGATTTTCCAATCTAACGTCATCCAAAACAAAAAGTTGTTTATCTTTTGCTTTTGAAGACAAGACCATGAACAGCGCTCTTCGGGCCATTTTTTTATTTATCTTCTTTTTGAAATTTCTTTCCTTGGTCGGTCCGAAGGTTACTCCTCCGCCTTTCCAAATCGGTGAACGGATGGAAGCGTGTCTGGCCCGGCCGGTACCCTTCTGTTTCCATGGTTTTTTACCCCCGCCTCTTACTTCTCCCCGGCCCTTGGCGTGAGCGATAACCTGTCTCTTGTTAGACCTCAAGGAAGTTATAATCTGATGAACCAAGTCATTATTCATCGCCAAATTAAAAATCGCATCGGGCAAATCAACCTTTCCGATATTTTCAGCTTTTTGATTGTATAATGGATACTGCATTTTATTGTGATTGGATCATTAATAATTGACCTCTGTATCCCGGAGTCGCGCCTTTGACCGCAAGCAATCCGTTCTCAACATCAACTCTCACGATTTTCAGCCCTCTTGTGGTTACCTGGTCAGCTCCCATTCGTCCGGCCATTCTCATTCCCGGCAACGTATGCTGGGGAAATCTTTGACCGATAGAACCCGCATGTCTTGCAACGTGGTGATGGCCGTGGCTGTGAGGCATTCCGTGAAAACCGTGTCTTTTCATAACTCCGGCAAAACCTTTACCCTTGGACATCCCCGTAACTCTTACCTTGTCTCCGACGGCAAAAACAGAAGCATCGAATTTATCTCCCGCTTTCAATTCCTGGCCGCCCGCTTCTGTGATCCTAAATTCTTTTAAGGTCTCAAAGTTTCCTAAATCTTTGTAGTGTCCTTTTTGCGGTTTATTTATGTTTTTAATCTTTCTGGTTCCCGTTCCCACTTGAACCGCTTCATAACCGTCTTTTTCTTTAGTCCTTACCTGCACCACAACATTTGGCTCAACTTCAACAACGGTAACAGGAATGACCTTTCCGTCTTCCTCAAAAACCTGTGACATCCCTAATTTTTTACCTAATATGAATTTCATGTTTTTTATTAATGGCCTTCGGGGGCCTGCCCCTCATCACCCCAGAGATGCTCGACTGCTGCCTGCGCGTCACTGGGGTCCCCACTCGGGCCACCCCTCGGTCAACGTTATTCAAAACAAAACGCCGGACTAGCCGGCGCTGCCGCTAATCTTATTTTGACTATTTAATTTGGTCTTACCTTGTTTAAAACCACTTATTTCAATTAAGGTTTTAATACGATAAGTGAATTTTTATCCGCCAACTGGCGGAACCGGATGTGATGGATGTTCTCGCTTTCGCGAACTTGTCCAACCCTTGCCGGATAAATACACCGTCTTATTACCACCGCTTTTAGCGGGGCCCCGCCCAAGGCGGTGGCTACCTTATTCTCTCGTCCTAATTTCTTAAGGCGAGAAGTAAGGGAATAATTATTACATTTTTAATTCTATATCTACTCCGGATGGCAGATTCAAATTCATCAGTGCATCAATTATCTTCGGTGTCGGTGCTTCTATGTCTATGATTCTCTTGTGGGTTCTCATCTCAAACTGTTCCCTGGAATTCTTATCAATGAAAGCCGAACGGTTTACCGTATACTTCGCTATTTCAGTCGGCAACGGCACCGGACCTATCGGGTGGCCCCCGTATCTTTCAATCGTTTCAACGATCTGGGCAGCGGACTTGTCTATGATCTTATTATCATAAGCCCGCAGTTTGATTCGTATTCTTTGACTTGTTTCTATCGTTTTTTTAGCCATTTTACTTGAAAAGAACATTTTGAAGCCCCGACTACCCGTCGGGGCTTCAATTTAATTATTACTTATTAATTTTGGTTACGGCTCCGGCACCGACAGTCTTGCCTCCTTCTCTAATGGCAAATCTCTGCTTTTCTTCCATAGCGATAGGAGCAATCAACTGTACTTTCAAACTTATGGTGTCTCCGGGCATTACCATCTCGGTTCCTTCCGGCAATAATACTTCTCCCGTAACATCGGTGGTTCGGAAATAGAATTGAGGTTTGTATCCTTTGAAGAAAGGGGTGTGTCTTCCGCCTTCTTCTTTTGTCAAAACATATATTTCTGCGTCAAAGTCGGTATGAGGAGTAATCGTGCCCGGCTTTGCCAAAACCTGTCCTCTTTCAATTTCTTCTTTCTTGGTTCCTCTTAAAAGTATCCCCGCATTGTCTCCGGCCATACCTTCGTCCAATTGCTTATTGAACATTTCAATACCGGTGACAACGGTCTTCGCAGTCGGTTTGATGCCGACTATCTCGATTTCTTCATTGAGTTTGACCTTTCCTCTTTCAATTCTTCCCGTTACAACGGTTCCTCTTCCTTCAATTGAAAATATGTCTTCAACGGGCATGAGGAACGGTTTTTCAACTTCTCTGACGGGATCCGGAAAGAAAGTGTCCAATGCATCCATCAATTCTTTAATCGGCTTGGCATACTGGTCATCTTTTGATTTGGCTTCAAGGGCTTTCAAGCCAGAACCTCGAATAATCGGGGTTTTGTCTCCGGGGAATTGATATTTATTCAATAATTCTCTTATTTCGGCTTCAACCAAGTCAACCATTTCCGAATCATCAACCATGTCTACTTTGTTAAGAAATACGACAATGTTGGGAACACCAACTTGTCTTGCAAGCAAAATATGCTCTCTTGTTTGAGGCATAGGACCATCAGTGGCGGCAACAACCAAAATCGCTCCATCCATTTGGGCGGCGCCGGTTATCATGTTTTTGATGTAGTCGGCGTGGCCCGGAGCGTCAACGTGAGCGTAGTGGCGCTTGGGCGTCTCATATTCAGAGTGGTGTAAAGCGATAGTGATACCTCTGGCCTTTTCTTCAGGAGCGTTGTCGATCTGGTCTACTCCTTCTTCACGGGCAGAATACCCGTCATCTTTCATTAAATTCAAAACATGCAAAATACCCGCCGTTAGCGTGGTTTTTCCGTGGTCAACATGACCGATTGTGCCGACATTCAAATGCGGCTTAGTTCTTTCAAATTTCCCTGCCATTTGCTTTAGTGATTAGCGAATAGTGATTAGCAAATAGTTTTCGACTATTGGCTATCTATCCTATTGGCCATTACATTAATTAAACACGTAATATCTATTTTAGCGGAATGGCGCCGATTAGTCAATCCCTCACCTTTTGTGGATATGCATTCACTATGCCATAGACAAGATTAATCCACGAAAGGTGAGGGATCAACTGCCACCAATTTTTCCTCTTTCTCTATCTCACTCTGTAAAGCCAATATATCCTTATTTATCCTTTCTAGTATCTCGAGCTCGTTGTCGGGAAGTGTGGGTTTTGCAGGAGGAATTATGTTTTCTTTTTGGCTTATTCCATTAGTAACTGTGTGATTTATCTTGATTTCCTTTTCTTTTCCGCCCAAAACAAGATCCTTATACATCTCATAGCTTAAAATCGCAAAAGACGGCTCTCCGTTATCCAGCACTAAAACCGCCGTAGAATGCTTAACTAATTTTTTTAGTTCGTCTATGTTCATTACTGGAGTATATTATTAAAATATTCAAAAAAATGCAACTTCATTTCAGATAGCACCCTACAACCTCTACGCATGCTGCGGGGTGCACTTTTTAAAAATACTACTGATTTTAAAAAAGCACACCCCCTCTGCCGGTTGGTTGGGTGGTAGGTAACAATCGGCAATAAAAGTTCAAACTCGCCTGAAATAAGATATGGGCTATGATAGTTAAGACCAAAAGCCCCCTTTCGGGGACTGAAGGCCTAATGTTTTTATCTGAATTAAGAAATCCAGAATTTCAAGGAAATGGATAAAAACCTTGAAGCCCTTAAAGAACCTCAAAGAAAAACACTAGTGATTAGCTGATACCTACTATGAGTATATACCAAGAGATATACACAGGTCAAGTATGGACCGGACGGGACTTGCACCCGTATCTTTTAGGTATCAGCTAACTATTTTAACTGTTAATACTACCGGCCCATTGGTAATCTAGCTAGACCACCGCCAATATTTTAGCAGAATATCTGGAAAGTTTAAGTTGATAAGTATAAAACGATACTATGACCAAAAACATGTTTGGAAACGCTAAGAAAACCCATAGGGTCACTTTTCCACGATTTTAATTTCTTCGTCTGTTAATCCGTATAATTCGTAAACTTTTTGGTCTATTTGTTTATCAGTTTTTTCGATTTCAGATTTTAATCGACCCCATTCGTTAGAATTCTCTTCCATGGAGTGTATATTTTTTTGTAGCTCTGTCATCCGATCGACTAAATTAACTATCTCTATGTGTTTGTTCTCAAGGTTTAATTTTGGTATTGGTATTTCAGCAAGGTGATTTATTTTTATCTCAGCAAACAATTTACCCTTCCGAGGTTGTATGGCTAAAAAATACCAAGTTCCTATACCAGAATTTAGTATCGCCAAAATAAATTTCAAGCTAATTTTGTCATCCGAATTCTTCTTGTATAGAACAAAAAAGTTATTACTTACAAAGTAACCATCCCGGTCTATGGTAGCAATAATTTTATCTCCAGTCCTTCTAACCAAAATCTTTTCATTACTAAAGTACTCGTCTTTGCCTAGATTGGCATATTCGCCAGCTGCTTTATTGATTACACTCTTATCGTAATTGACAAATTTTCCAGCCCAGCTTTCAAAATAACGATTTATTTCCACCCCTTTGAAGAGAAGCTTTTTTGACTTACCCGATGTTTGTGAATCTGTAAATAATTTTTCTCTTATATTTCCAGAGTGTATACCCTCGTGAATTTCTAAAATAGTCCCAAGCTTGATGGAACATGCATCAAGTTTTTCTTTAAAGTTTAATACTATAGGATTTAAACGCAAATTAAATTTATAGTCTTTATTTTCAAGAAAAACTGTTTGTTTAATCTTGCCCTCTTCTTTATCAATAAGCACTGAAATATTGTTATTATTTCTTATTTTTTCTTGATTTTCTTTTTGGAAAATCAAGACCACTGAATCTAAATTTACGCCCTGAAATGCCATACCCGTATAATAAATGTGTGATATTAGAAAGTTATCGAGAATCAATTTTCTTACATTGGGATAATTTTTTAAGAGGACTATGTCTGGTAATACGAGACCTAGTTTCCCACTATCTTTTAAAAATTTTGTAGACCTCTCTACAAATAAGGCGAATGTATCTACTATACCTATGCCAGTTACAAATAAATTTTTATAAAAATCTTTTTCATTGCTTTCTAAATTGGCACCCCAAGGAGGATTACCGATTATGACATCAAAACCACCCCGTTTAAAAACTTCTGGAAATTCTTCTCGCCAGTTGAATGGCTTTTTTTCACGAAAATTATTGCCGAAATATTTTTTGAGTTCTTCGTCCGTGCCAGAAATAAGCGAGTTGCCGTTTTTAATATTCTTCGCTAACGAAGGCAAAAGAATTTTTTCTTCTACGGCATTGATAAGAAGGTTTAATCGGGCAATTTCAACCGCTTGTGAATCCAGGTCTACACCATAAATGTTTTGAGTGATAATCTGAATTTTTTTATATGTAGGCGAACCGCGAAAGCTCATCTCACAATATCTCTGATAGATGGCATCAACCGCTTTAATAAGAAATGACCCCGAACCGCATGCCGGGTCAAGGACTTTTACTTTCATCAACTCATCTATGGTTTCGCATTGTTCCAGGACTGGCCTAAGCGCGTTTTTTATAATGTAATCAACAATAAATTCCGGCGTGTAGTAAATTCCGTGCTCTTTGCGTTTTTTAGAGTCCTGACCAATCTTGCTACCTTTCTTTAATTGTTCTAATTTATATCCTAAATAATTCTCATATACGGCACCTAATATATCGGCTGGCATAATCTTAAAGTCATATTCATAATATCCCGATTTTCCATATAAAATATCTATGACTTTTTTGGTATAATTGTCGTGTTCTTCCCATGTTTCAAAAGGATGCTCATCAAAAAGATTAGAATTATATTGGACATCAAGTTCTCTAAATTTTTTCACTAATGACAAGTAGAGCGGAGGCCGACTTTTATCATAATGCCCCGCCCCCCATTCCCGCACAATGGTTTTTAATATCTGGGGTTCAATATTCCTGTCTTCTAAAACCCTAATAAAAACAAGGCGATTTAAAAGTTTTTGCACACCTTCATCAAGCAAGTCCTCCGGCACTTTTTCATTCCAGCGTCTTAAGCTGTCAGTCAAAAGTTTACGACATTCCGTTAGGTCCTTATAAAGAGCGTCGGTAACAGATGCTCGTTTTAAGGACTTCCCCCATTCTTCTGCCTTTTTATCCATATCACCATTCTCAAAAGATTCTTTGGATAAAAGCCAAAGGCGATCAAAATCGTCAAGATACTTGTCGTAAGAAATTTCAAAGAATTTGCTATGAGCCAGTTCTTCTGCCTGAAAATCGGCGTTGAAAACTTTGATACTTTCAAAGTCGGTAAGAACTGCCCAAGTTACACCCTTGTTCCAAGAATACTTTATTGCTTGTCGGGCATACTTGGCATTATTCAAATCAGCCTTAAAAGGTTTCGCTTCTAAATAAAATTTAGGGCGGCCATTGACATAAAATCCATAATCCACCCTGTCGCCAGAAATATGCTCTTCGGATGTGACTTCATTTCTATCTTCCATGTCCCACCCAAGCGCAGAAAAAAGCGGGACGATAAATCCCTTTTTAGTATCTTCTTCTGTGTATGTTTTAGCCTTACCGGACCTTAAAACTTCCTCATGCTTTTCTACGAGTTTTTGAATTGTGAGTTTAGCCTGGTTTTTATCCATTTAACTGGAATTATCGCAGGTTTTAAGATAAAAATCAAACACAGCACCCCACTTTATTTCAGAGAAACTTTGAACCCCTATTGCCAGTCATCATCTGCTTACTAAGCAACCGGCGGAGGTAGCGTGCTTTTATGAAATTAGTAGATTTCAGAAAAGTGCGCTACGCAGCATACATAGAGGTTGTGTGAGCTATTTCTTTCCTTCTTTGATAAGTTCAACCATATTATTCGGCACGGGTTCGTAGTGGTCGAATTCCATATTAAACGTGCCGCGTCCTTCAGTCAAGGACCTTACCGAAGTAGCGTAACCGAACATTTCCGACAATGGAACTCTGGCGTCAATGACCTTCAAATTCATCGGACTCCTGTCGTTAATACCTAATACTTGGCCTCTTCGTGACGCGATATCTCCGGTGGCCTCACCCATAAAAGAATCGGGGACGATAATCTCAACCTTCATGATAGGTTCCAGCAGGATGGGTTTTGCTCTTTTGATGGCCTCCTGAAGCGCCATAGTTCCGGCAATTTTGAAAGCAATTTCAGACGAGTCGACTTCATGGTAAGAACCGTCGTATAAAGTAACTTGCATATCTACCACCGGAAAACCGGCGATAACTCCCTTGTCCAACGCCTCTTTAACACCTTTTTCAACCGGGGTAATAAATTCTTCGGGAATGGATCCGCCTTTGATGGCATCAATAAATTCAAATCCGGCTCCCCGTTCTTTCGGTTCAACGCGCAGCCAAACATGGCCGTATTGTCCGCGGCCTCCGGATTGTTTGATATATTTGCCTTCAGCTTGGGATTTGTCGGAAATTGTCTCTTTGTAGGCAACCTGCGGCCGGCCGACATTTACATTGACCCCGAATTCTCTCTTCATGCGGTCAACGATAATTTCCAAGTGCAATTCTCCCATTCCGGAAATAATTGTTTCCGCGGTTTCTTCGTCGCTCCTTATTTTGAAAGTCGGGTCTTCGTCTGATAATTTTTTCAAAGATATACCCATCTTTTCCTGGTCGGCTTTGGTCTTCGGTTCTATGCGCAAAGAAATAACCGGTTCCGGAAATTCAATTCTCTCCAAAACAACCGGATGGTCGGGATCGCAAAGAGTGTCTCCTGTTCTTGTGGCTTTCATTCCTACTGTTGCCACAATATCTCCGGCCAATACGTCTTTAATTTCTTTTCTTTCATTAGCATGCATCCGGACTAAGCGGCTGATGCGCTCCTGCTGATTGCTTGTTGTATTCAATACATAAGACCCGGTATTTAAAGTCCCGGAATAAACACGGAAGAATGTCAGCTGGCCCATGTAGGGGTCAGTGGCAACCTTAAAAGCAAGGGCCGCAAAAGGAGTGTCGTCTAATGGTTCGCATCTTACTTCTTCACCTGTTTTGGCGTCATGCGCCATTAAAGGAGGCAAATCAACCGGCGAAGGCAGATAATAAACAACGGCATCAAGCATGAATTGAACTCCCTTGTTTTTAAGGGCCGAACCGGTAAAAACTGGAACTATTTTATTCTCAATAGTAGCTTTTCTCAAAATTTCTTTTAATTTTTCTGCCGGGATTTCTTTTCCTTCAAGATATTGGCTCATGGCCTCGTCATCGTTCTCAACGATCTTCTCAACTAAAACCCCGTGAAGCTCTTTTACTTTTCCCGCGATGTGTTCCGGAATCGGTTGTTCAAGCACTCTTTCTCCGTGCTCGCCTTCAAAAACATAATATTTCTGGGTCAAAAGATCGGCCACTCCCTTAAACTGGTCCTCTTCTCCGTCGGGTATCTGCATTCTGACGGCATTGGGAGTCAACCGAGCAAGAATGGACTGGTAAGATCTTTCGAAAGAAGCGCCGAGGCGGTCCAACTTGTTGATAAAACAAATCCTCGGCACTTTGTAATCGTCGGCATAGCGCCAATTCGTTTCCGACTGCGGCTCCACCCCGGCCACTCCGTCAAAAACCACAACCGCTCCGTCCAATACTCTCAAAGAGCGTTTTACTTCAACGGTAAAATCAATATGGCCCGGCGTATCAATAAGGTTAAATTTATATTCGTTATCTTTATTTTTAGGCAATCCCAACGGGGTCCAGAAAGCAGTCGTGGCGGCCGAGGTAATGGTAATTCCTCTTTCTCTCTCCTGTTCCATCCAATCCATAACCGTATCTCCTTCGTGAACTTCTCCTATTTTATGAGAAACTCCGGTATAAAAAAGCACCCTTTCGGAAACGGTTGTTTTTCCGGCATCTATATGAGCAATGATGCCGATATTTCTGGTTTTATCTATAGCATAGTCACGCATAGTATTATTTTAATATTAATCGGGAGCCTGCCCTTCTTTTTAAAAACTTCTGTGTTTGGCTAAGTTCGAGGCAAAATCGAGCATTAGGCCGAGCCATAGTAAACTATGGTGAGGACTAAGCGGAGATTTTAACGAAGAAATTAGTCAAACCCTTCAGGGTGCCGTCGGCTCGTAATTCCGCTTGGCGGAATGAGCCAGGCACACAAAAGTTTTTACCAAGCAAAGTGAGCAAATGCTTTATTGGCTTCTGCCATTCGGTGAACATCCGTCTTTTTCTTTACCGCGCCGCCGGTATTATTAAAAGCATTCATTAATTCTTCGGCAAGCTTTTCTTCTGTGGCTTTTCCTTTTTGACCGCGAACGGAATCAACAATCCATCTGATAGCCAAAGTTGTTTTTCTTTCCGGCTTGACTTCAATAGGCACCTGATAATTGGCGCCTCCGATTCTTCGTGATTTCAATTCCATTTGAGGGCCGGCATTGGCAATGGCCTGGTCCAAAACTTCCATGGCCGGTTTGTTTAATTTCTTTTCGGCTCTTTCAAGAGCGCCGTACACAATCTTCATGGCAATCGCCTTTTTTCCGGAATACATTATCTTGTTTATAAATTTGGCAACCAAAAGACTCGAATATTTCAAATCCGGTTCTGTGTGTGTTTTCTTTTTAACTGGTCTTCTCATGTTATTTTGCTTTCTTGGCTCCGTATTTAGAACGCTGTTGTTTTCGGCCTTCAACTCCCGAAGAGTCCAAAACGCCTCTTACTATATGATAACGCACACCGGGCAAATCCTTGACTCTTCCGCCTCGCAATACAACCACCGAGTGTTCCTGAAGATTGTGGCCGATACCCGGAATATAAGCGGTAACTTCCATCCCATTGGTCAATCTGACCCTTGCAATCTTTCTCAAAGCAGAATTAGGTTTCTTCGGCGTGGTTGTCTTTACCGATAAACAAACCCCCCTCTTAAACGGCGCCGGGTAATAAACCGGTCTGTTCTTTAAAGAATTAAATCCGTAAATCAAAGCCGGCGACTTTGTCTTCGCTCTGGCTATTTTTCTTGGTTTTTTCAAAAGCTGTCTAAATGTCGGCATATATTTATAACAAAATAAGACCCTTAGGTCTTATTGAGTATATCAAACAATTACGGCCAGTGTCAATTATTTAAAGCTTAATACCCGTTATGAGCCTGTAGAGAATTGAGACCAGTGGAAATATCAGAGGAAAAATAAAAATTAGAAATACAAATAAAAGCGGTAAGCTATATCTATAAAGAAAGACCTTCAGAGCATTGAATCTGGCCGGTAGAAAGGTCATCAAAAGCCAGTGGCCGTCCAACGGCGGTATGGGAAAAAGGTTGAAAATAGCCAATACAAGATTTAGAAGAATAATAAAAGAAAATAATTGAGGTATCAGGGAAGATGTAAATACGTCGGGCATTAAGCGCAAGCTCAATCCGAATATCAAAGCAAGGATAATATTGGAAGCCGGGCCGGCAAGGGCGACTTTGGCCGGACCGTATTTCTTATCATTCAAGTTGTGCGGATTGTAAGGAACCGGCTTGGCATAACCGATAATGAATGGTGAACGTATCATGAGTAACAATAGAGGCAAAAGCACCGAACCGAACATGTCCAAATGTTTTAGAGGGTTCAAGGTCAGGCGGCCGAGATTCTTGGCCGTGGGATCTCCCAAAGAATCGGCCATCAGACCATGGCTAACCTCATGAATAACCACGGAGTAAAGCAGGACAACAATATAAAAAATTGGGAGTAATAATGTCTCCATACTTGAAATATTACCAAGATTAATGTATATTATCAATCTATGACTAAGTGTCCGCAATGCGGAAAAAAACCGATAATGTCTACAACGCGAATTTTGCTTCGCGGTCATTATAATCCGACTTCAAAGTCCAAGAGATACCCCAACCTCCAATGGGCCAAAGTTCTAGATAAAACGGCATCCGCCGGCTGGCGGAGAATCAGGATCTGCACGGATTGCATTAAGACATTAAATAAGAACTAAACAAAGTGGTCACAGAAAGAGCCCCTTCTCATCCACCGAAACCGCAGGCTCGACTCGAGATATCCGAACAAGGCCTGGAACAGCTCTCCGAAGAGGAGAGAAAGCTTTTTTTGCTTCTCGTACCCGCCCACAAAAGATCAGCCATTCACCTTTCTGCTTTTGAAGGTCTTTATGATGCGAACATGATAGCCGAGGACACAAGGTATGTGGAAAGAATGGAGGATAAATTCAGAAAAGATGAAAACCCCGACACGGCCCACCTTAAAAGACGGGCGGAACTTCTTGAAGCCATAACCTGGGATGAGATAGGCCACGACAACTGGCTTGGACGAGAGGCCAAGCCAATCACCGCATCGCGCTACGACGATGTCAAGAATGGCGTTGACCTGATCGTAGAATTCTTTAAAAAAGAAAAGGCGGACGAACTGGATTCCCGAATGGGATTAAGCGTTGATGTTACTTCCAATGTGTCTTCTTTAGAAGAAAAGTTTCAGAGAATAAAAAACGATATACGGAATGGCCGCATGGCTTACGTGAAATATTTTGTTTCGTCCCAGGGAGCCAGACAAGAAATTCCGAATGTTCCGAAAGTCGTTGTGGGGACCGATGCGGTTTCCATAAAAGAGTTGGGTTTATTGCGGCTGGAAATTCACGGCTTATCGCGCGCATTAAAAGAAAATAAAAAATCCGGAGGATTATCTCCTGAATCAATAAAGTCCATGGAGACGCGTTTAAAGGATGCCGTTTCAAAATTGGCTAAGCACCGGGTTCAGTTGTTATTCTTGGGCGAAATAGAACTTCAGTTGAAAACTTTTTCCGATTTCGCGGCAAAAAACAATCAGCCCGAAATTGCCAGAGAATACGAAAAAGCTCTTGAGCTGATCGCTGAAGTTAAAAAAGACAAAACCGCGCCCGCAGATAAGCAGGGACTAAAACTTTCCTTTGACGAAGAGGCCGCCAATAACAACGACGGGGTTTATCAGGCGTTGAAAATAGGATTAAAGATATTTGAGTAAATATCGGGCTGTAGTGTAACGGTAACACGCCTGCATGGGGTGCAGGAGATTTTCCGGGTTCGAATCCCGGCAGCCCGACACTTATCAACATTCCTCCAATAAATAGCACTCTCGACATGTTAAAATTAGAAGGTGAACTATAAGATAATCAGATGCAAGACTTGTCGTAAAAAATTTACTCGTCCAAAAAACAAGGCTAATGAAGCGTTGAAATTTGGTTGGAATCAATATTGTTCTCCCAGATGTCAATTCAATGCACGACTAACAGGAGAGTACAGAGATTGCCAAACTTGCAGTAAAAAAGTTTGGCGCACTCCAAAAGAGTTAAAAGCAAGCCGAACTAATAGATTTTTCTGCAATGCCTCCTGCGCAGCAATATTCAATAACAATCTTCGCAGTGAAGCATTGCCCAAAAATTTCTGTAGACATCCCGATTGCAATAAACAAATTCCTCGAGACCAGTTTTATTGCCCACAAACACACGGGGCTTTTTCAAGAAAAAGAACTCCAGAAAGTCTTAAAAAGGAAGTCCTGGGCAAAATAAGAAGGTTCAACAGACTTAACGGCAGAATACCTGCCAAAAAAGAAATGTACGATGCGTATGGTAAGGCCCGAGACGTTTTTGGCACATGGAATAAAGCCGTTGAAGCTGCTGGATTTCAAACCAACCCAGTTATGTTCGCCAAAAAATATGTGGCCAGAGATGGTCATAAATGCGATTCGTTGGCAGAGAAAATAATAGATGAGTGGTTTCTTTCAAAAGGTATCTCTCACAAAAGAAGTGTCCCCTATCCTGAATATAATAAGTTGACTTGTGATTTTGTGGTTAACAAAACCTTTATAGAATTCTTTGGTCTAAAAGGAGAGCTTAGAGAATATGACCGCACAGTAAGCTTAAAAAGAAAATTATCTAGAAAACACAGGTTTAAATTAATCGAGTTAAAACCGACCCACCTTTTCCCAAAAAATAAGTTAGATCAGGTATTGGGTTTCTTGGTATAAATTCAACCCCGGCGTTCCGACCAACAATAACAAAAAAACAACAAGAGTGGTATTTTTTTGTTTCAATTGGAAGACTGCATAATTAATTTTTATCCTTAACTAACGCCCGGAAAGAAAATTTAAAACCTCGGCAAAAATTGAATGCTGTAGTAATAAGGGGTATTGCTGTGGCGCGTACGCAGCGCAGCGAGAATCGCCCGAGTTGGCCCTGCAAAACGCTTCCCACGAAGAAAACCCCTGCGGAATTTGTGACTGGTCGCCGCTTTGTTGGGATTGTGGACTACTCGATGGCGATTGTTGTTGGGGACCCGATTGCTTAAGGGGCTGGCACGATTTCACTTTGGCTATAACCGCCGGATCAGGTGTTCCCTGTTGCTTTTCTCCGCCACCGCCACCCAAAGAATTAAGACAGCTCTGAAATTCACCGCATGATTTTGTAAGACACGCGTTGATCTTTTCTTTTTGACAGGCCTGGGCTTTCGCGTTAACTGCCGGATCCGAAGTACTCTCCGCTTGCTGCTGTCCATCTTTTTTGTCGCCGCTTTGCTCTAATGACTTTAGGCATGGTTCAAATTCACTGCATGATTTTGAAAGACACGCGCTTGTTTTTTCTTTTTGTATTTCGTCTTTGCAGGCCTTCATCCTTGCGTCAACTTTTGGATCCGGCGTTTGTTGTCCGTCCTGCTGTTCCCCGCCGCCTTGCTGAAAAGTAGCCATGCAAGTACTAAACTCAGCGCAGGTAGGCTTACTTAAGCAAACCTCGATCTCTTTACTGACATCCGAGCCCATTTCGCTCTCGCACTTTTTCTGGGATGCTTGTATGGCAGAGACATCCGCACGCCCTGATTTTCCCGCCTTGAATCGCCCAAAAATATCAGAACCTATTTCTTTTTCCATGCAGACAAGCCATTTAGGATTGACTTGGCTGAAATCAGGCGGTCCTTGGTTGCGATATTGTTCAATATTTTTAAGATCTTCTTCGCTGATCATGCCGTGGTCTTTGGCAAATTTAAAGCAAATATCCTGGTTTTCGGGAAGGACGCAGAGGGCCTCGCAGTCAGCTTTGCTTTTACAATTGCCCGGACCGGAAGTGATCTTGTATTTTTTGGCATCTGCCGCGTCTCCCGCTGATATAAAACCGGCCTTAACCGCAAAATCAACGCATTCATCGATGCGCTTTTCATCTTTACAATAATTGTCGCACGCTTCTCGCGACTTGCAATTCCCCGGGCCTTTGCCCCCGGTCTTCCTCACTATGTCGGCGTCTTCTTTGGTCATAAATCCCGCTCCTACCGCAAAATCAACACATTCAACGGCATGAGTATCGCAATATGCATCGCACGATTCCTTTGTCGCGCACCCACCGGGCATTTTTCCGCCTTTTTTAAGATAGGGAAGGATTTTGCCGACCGCTTCGGCATCTTCTTTTGGTATAAATTCGGCCTTTAGGGCAAATTCCATGCACACAACCGCGTTAGCGGAGTTGTCGCAATACTTCAAACAACTTTCTTTGCTTTTGCAGTTACCAGGAAACGCCACGCCCGCTTTTTTGATATCAGCTATTTTGCGAATTTCTTTTAACTCATCGCCGCTGGCCAAATTGAATTTTTCCACAAAACTAACGCATTCTTCTATATGGTCAATATCCTCGCAGTAGTTGCGGCAGGAGATCTCATCCTTGCACTGGCCGGGGCTTTCCCTTTTTTGAATTGCTGTAATTAATACTTGTTTCTCCGGCAGAATTTCTTCTTCCCAGCCCGCTTTCTTGGCAAATTCGGTGCATTCCGTGAAATTCTCCGGCTGACTGCAAATATATTCGCACTGGCCCATAGTATCGCATCCGGACGGAGTCGGATTGCCGGCTTTTACCAATGATAAAAACTTTCTCGCTTTATCCGCATACTTGGAAGAAATGTAACCCGTCTTTTCCGCATAATCAATGCAGGCCGTATTTACCCAACTTGAACAATAATTCATACAGTCAACACGGCGCTGACAGACCGGAGGAAGTTTAGTATTATTTTTGATTGAATCTATAACAGAAAGCACCAACTTCCTCGTCTCATCTTCATTTTTAAATTTGTCGTATAACTTATTTAAGCCGGCAAGATCCTCTCTGTATCCGATAAACGGGAAGCAATCTGCGGTTAACTCCTTATCGCAATAAGCAACGCATGTTTTAAAATCTTTAAAAAATGGGTCACCGGATTCACCGCAACCCGCCGTTTGCATATAACTTACTATGATGGGCGGGTCGGTTACCAACGGATCATAAGCGTAGCAATCCGGAGTCGGCTCTCCGGTTTTATAGCAATAATCGTCGCATTCCTGCACGGTATTACAGCCAATCTCTCCCATCGCATTTTTAAGGTTTGTGTAATATCTATCTGCGATAGATTCGTATTCTTGGTCGGTTACTGCGGTTACCGAAGCCGGAGAACCGGCTAAAATAAGAGCAAATACAAAACCGGCCAATAAAAATATGCTGCGTTTTTTTATATTTAAAATATTCATTTATTCAAATGGGTTTTGATAAATTGCGTCTAAAGGATTTTTCTGATCTTTGAAGGGATTAGTATCCGGCACTTGGCCTTCCAGCGGATTTTGTGTTTTTTCAAAGATCTGGCTCCCCAGCGAAGAAGACGGGGCTTGCTTGCTCTTTGACCAATACCAAAAACCGATTCCACCGGCCATAATAAGCATCATAATGACGACAACTGTAATCAGCTTTTTGTTATCCATGATTACTTTCATTATATCAAGCCGATAACATGCAACAAGTTGATAATCATTTATTGCTCTGTTCAAACTACCTAAAAATCGCGCATTGCGCGATTTTTAGGTAGCCCTGGCTTTTATTTTTCAAGTCTTCAGCTATTTATCAAAAGTGGTCTCCGCAGGGCAACTCCAAGGAGTTGCCGTCATATAAGAAACCCGAGATAATTATTTGTTCTAAAGCTTGGAAACAAAAGAAGGGCCTACCTCCATTATACAATTTTCAGTTACTAATTTACAATTTCAATTGTCCACTTTTAGTTCAATTCATCTTCTGCATAGTAAAAATCGAGATCTGGTCTGTCATAATTGAATAATTCGCCGGATTTGAAGAAAATAGCTATCTCTCTTTTAGCGGCTTTTACATCTTCCGAGGAATGAACTATGGTACTGGATGTAGACATGCTAAAATCCCCTCTTATCGTTCCTGCCGGAGCATTCTTACCATCTGTTGGTCCGCACATAGCCCTTGTGACCCTTACAACCTCTAAACCTTCAAACACAATCACGACAACCGGCAACTTCATCATAAACTCTTTCAGTTTAGGCAAAAAGTGTTTGCCCTTATGCTGGGCATAATGTTTGTCCAATAAAAGATTGGACATCTTCATCATTTTCATTCCAACCGGAGTTATTCCTTTTCTTTCAAAACGCGAAAGTATTTCACCCAACAATCCCCTATGCATTGCATCGGGCTTCAATATAACGAGTGTTCTTTCTTTTGTTTTTGACATGCTATTATTCTACACAAAATTAACAAAAAGAAAAGCCGAGCTAAGCTCGGCATGGTATTTGAATTATTTGCTTTGACTAAAGCCCATCTGTTCGGCTGTTTCGCAGGCTTTGTGCTGATCTTGCAGTCCTTCAGAAACTTGAAGCAGAATTTCTTCGGTAACAATGGGCCTTTCTCCATTGCTTGCCCTGCTTATGGCGGCAAGGGTGGCGCCAACACCAATTCCTTCTCCGATAAAAGCGGGTGTCATGTGAGAAGTAGCGCCACTGACCTTTTCCCAGTTAATATCGGAACCAAGATATTCCGATGGAACAACAACTTTTAACAGCCGTTCCGTATCTTGAGGGGTAAAAGAGTTAAAACCGATTGTTTTATCGATCCGGCCGGGCCTTTGGAATCCCCCCGCAATTTTATCTTTAAAGTTAGTGGTGAAAACAACGATTATTTCGGAGTCTTTTGAGGTCATCCCGTCAATTGCCGCCATCGTTTTGCCCATCGCATGAAAATCCCCCGACCGCTGTTCCCGGTCAAAATCTTCAATTATGAGAAGCGCCGGAGGATATTTTTTGGCCACTTGGAGCATGAATTCAATCGCCCCGGACACATCGGGATTGGTCGGTTCCAGATAAAAAACAGTGAAACCGTTTTCAACGGCCTTTTTTGCCGTTACAAGAGCCGCCATTGTCTTTCCTGTTCCAAATCTGCCTTGAAACAAAATCTTACGCCTGATACGCACACCGGCCCGCCGGCATTGCTCTGTTTTTTCAATTAAAACCCAAAGATTGTCCGCTAATTCGCCGAATACCCTGTCGTTATATACGAGCTGACCGAGATTAACCTTGCTCAAATCCATAAATCCTCTTGAGGAAGTCACCGCTTTGCTTTTATACAAACTGGCGGTTTTCAGATTTGCTTTGACCTTATCCAAAAAAGATTCGACCTTAACGGTTTCATTTTTGTTTACCAGGGCTTGGACCGAAGAACCGTCTAAAATAAATTCACCGTCAACACCTCTTATTTTCATTCGGCCGATAGCTATTTTTGCTTCTTGGTTGAGGCCGACTTTGACCGTTGAAAAAGCAACGGGGTTTCTCGACATCCAGAATCTGTCTTTGGTGCCATAAAATGGGTCCCGGCCAAACACATCTCCGGCAACATTGTTAAACGCCACGGCTAAATCTATAGAATCATACTCAAAACTTCGCACAATAACTATTCTGTCTTTCGCCATCATGATTCCTTGTTTTGCAAAGAACTGCTCCGGCTATTGTGCCATTAATTTTAAAAAATGCAAGCTTCGGTTCAATATTTTTTAACTTGGAATGTCTCACCATCGGTAATTACCTCCATGTGTCCATCCAGATCTGTACGATGATACCTTATTCCAAATCCTTCAAGTCGTTGAGTAACTTCCAGCGAGGGGTGGCTATAGCGGTTTTTTGCTCCAACTTGAATAAATGCAACTTGCGGACTAATTTTTTCCAGAAAATTAACTGTCGTTGAAGTTTTAGAGCCATGATGTCCCACCTTCAAAATATCAGCATCAATATCATCGTTCAATAATTCTTTTTCTGCTTTTGCTTCAATATCGCCCACTAAAAAGATTTCTGTATTTTTATAATCAAGCATCATTACTACAGAACTATTATTTGGATTTTTAACTGTTTGTCCTTCTAAAGATTCCTTAGGATATATTATTTTTAACACAACATCATTCCCCAACTCAATTGTTTTACCGGCAATTGCTTCTATTTCATTTGCTTTTTCATTTTTTACCGCATCTTGCCAAACTGGCACCACAGGAGAATTATAATCCTCTTTAGCTTGTACTATGTTTTTTACTTCATATCTTTCCAAAACTTCTATCAATCCGGCCACATGATCAGCATGGGGATGAGTAAGAACTACCACATCAATTTCTCTGTCATAAAAAGGCATTACTTGTGCTAATTCCTGAAGCACTTTATTGTCGGGTCCGCCATCAATTAAAACCTGATTACCATTCGGCGTTTCAATGAATATCGCATCCCCTTGCCCGATGTCAAAAAAGTAAATCTTTAATAAGCCGTTCTTTTGACCGGCAATTGAATTTGTCGAGTAAGCAAAAACTGATAAGCATAAAATTGTAACTAAATGTACTAATTTTAGTTGACGAGATTGCATAGAAAATATTTATCACAAATCTTAGTAAAAATAAAAGTCATGTTCAGCGCTTATATCGAGGCGAGAAACTCAATGATTTTAATCTGATAAGTTGTAATCGCCCAAGCGATAAAACCAACGACTTGTCCGACGGGCAAAAATATCACGCCCGCAAGACCAGAAATAAATCCGATAAACATCGCCGCTGGCAGAAATGGAAGAATTAATATATTGGCAAGCAAAGAAACAAGGGAGAAATTTTTGAAATAATATATCAAAAGAGGCGCTACGGCTATTTGAGCCGAGAGAGTCATCAAAAACATTTCTTTTAAGTTTCCAAGCTTGGGCAATTTTTTCAATTTACTGTCAATCCTCGGATACAAATACATAAGTCCGATAACCGCCACAAATGAAAGCTGAAAACCGATATCAAAAACCAAAGCAAAAGGATTGGACCATATCATTGCCACTCCGGCCAATATTATAGAATTTTTTGGGTCATAAAGACGGCCATATCCATTGGCAAATAACAGCAACAATCCCATAATTGATGCGCGGACGACCGACGAGGAAGCCCCAGTCAAAATAGTAAATAAAATTATTATCGCAACTGAAAGCCAAAATGCCGTCCGCCTTTTGAAAAAATACACCAACAAAGAAAGTACAGCCCAGGAAATTATCATTATATTATAGCCAGAGATGGCAAGAATATGAGTCGTGCCTGTTTTATTGAAAGCCTCTTTTATTTCCTCAGGAATATTCTGTCTGCTTCCCAATAAAATACCGTTTATGAAAGATGCATTCGGCTCTGAAATTGATTTATTAATAGCTGATTCAAATTTATTTTTTAATCCAAATATTTTTTTATATAAACCTATCTTTGTCTTCTCAAAAAATCCTGTATCTAAATCATTAATTTCTGTTACTTTTGGAAAGGAAACAACTGTTCTTATGTTTTGTTTTTTTAAATAAGAAACATAGTCAAAATCTTCTACAAAATTTTGGGGGCTTTTGAGCGCACCAATTACCGAAAGATTATCGCCAAATTTATATCTAGGAAAAGCGTTGGTATATATAAGCGTCCGCTCGTCAACCACCAATGTTTTGTCTGGAACGATTAATTCTTTCACTTTAAAAACTATCTGGGATTTATCTCCGTTTACATCCGGCTCCTCATCTACATATCCCGTCAATGTAACCACTACACCCTTTCCCCCAACTTCAATATCGGCAAACTGGTTTAAAATACTGTTGGCAAGATTAAACGAGTTAAACCTGATAATGCCGAAAATAAAAACAAAGAATAGCGCCCCCGCAAATAAGCCATTTTTTGAATACGTTTTCCGGTAACCCGAAATCGTAATCAAACCAATCGCGAAAATTAAAAAAACCAGTATCCATGTTTCTGATATCGCCAAAAAGGAGGCAACAAAAACTCCGCAAATAAAAGCAAGGAGAAGATAAAACAATATCTGCGATTTATGCATTAAATTAAGATATCAGGTTTTACCGTTCACACAACCTCCATGCATGCTACGTAGAACCATTTTTAAAAATACTACTGATTTTTAAAAATGGTTCTACCTCCGCCGGTTGCTTAGGTGGTTAGATAGCAATTGGCAATAAAAGTTCAAATTCATCTGTTTCCTCGTCTCGTCAAAGTGACATAAAAGCAATGGGGCTACGCTCTATAGAAAACTGATAATTTTTTGCACTTTCTTAATAACTGAAGGTTGTGCCTTAGTGGCATCTATAATGTAGTCCGCATATTTCTTTTGAGTTACTCCGTATTTCAGAAATTCTGGAATAGCGATTTTAGTATCGTATTCATTTATATGAGTTGGCCCAAATCTTATTGCTCTACGCTTTAGCATTAATTCTGGATGGATATCCAAGTATATTTTTACGTCTAACATCTCTCTAACCTTTTTATCTTCGAAAAGCACGAAGCCTTCTATAAGAATTATTCTTTTTGGTTTCAGGATTAATGGTTCGCTTTTAGCCCCTGCTTTTTTAGGAAATGTTTTTGTGTGGACACTTTGACCATTTTTCAATAATTTTAGATTTCTCAAGAGAACATCGAACTTTAAGTTAGAGGGTAATTCCCAGTTTCGAAAATTACCTTTCTTGGGAAAAGTTTTAGATGCTTTGAAATAATTATCCAATCTTATATGCTCGCAGTCCTTCAAAAGTGATTTTAACTTTTTGCAAAGGGTTGTTTTGCCTGAGCCAGAAGGACCAACTATTCCAATAAAAATATGTTCAATATTTTTCATATATTAACAACAAAAATAACAAAACTTGAGCGAAATAGCCAGATTACATAATAAGCGACCAGCCCGTCTCTGATTTTGCCTTTTCTGAGGATGAGAAAATATATGAAAGAGAATTAAGGATTTATCCAAAATAACGAGGTCGAACGCCGAGCTTCAAGTGAGGAGGCAAGAGAGGGTTACCTGTTATTTTGGCTTAAATCCCAAATGAGCTAAGTATATTTTTGAAGACGAGGACTGGTGGTCAAAATTAGAGACGGACTGGGAACACTTTAGTTACAGACACCCGTCGTTGCAAAACAATTAGGACATGAATAGCAGGAGCCGGCGCGGATCATCAGCGTTCCGCATTGGACGCAGGCGGGAGCGTCAGTAATAAAAGGTTTTGAGACCAGTTCAGCTAACAGAGAATCAGTTTTTGATTCAACAGCCAATTGAGGCCTGACCTCAGTTGGCGATACAACAGAGTGATCAGGACCGAATAATTCTTCCTTGTCTTCCGGCTTTAAATATTTCATCCCCAAGTATCTGAAAACGTAATCGGTAATTGATTTCGCCGTCGGTATTTC
This sequence comes from Candidatus Yanofskybacteria bacterium RIFCSPHIGHO2_01_FULL_43_32, assembly GCA_001794125.1. GTDB lineage: Bacteria > Patescibacteriota > Minisyncoccia > 2-02-FULL-40-12 > GWA2-44-9 > 2-01-FULL-41-26. The sequence continues at coordinate 29,254 of MGJF01000003.1, read as the reverse complement.
CGGATTGGTGGTAAATCCGGCCGGATCAAATCTCGTGTCTTTAAACTTTCTTACCAGAGTTTTCAAAGGAACTCCCGACTGAAGACACATGGATATAAGCGTCGCTATTGTGTTGAATAAACCCGATATCGTGCTCCCCTCTTTGGCGGCGATAAGAAAAGTTTCACCGGGCTTCATTGTGTCGGGATAAAATCCAACCGTAAGATAACTTTCAAATCCTCCGACGTTAAATTTGTGAGTGATTGAAGGCCTTTCATTGGGCAGTTTAATTCTTGTATAGCCGTTAATTTTTTCAACAAAGGCGTTGTTCTCTTCTTTTTTTGTATTAAGCGGTTGAATAGATTTGGAACCGTCGCGATAAACCGCGATTGACTTTAATCCCAAACGCCAGCCTTCCATAAAAACGTTTTTTATGTCTTCTACGGTCGCTTCAGCCGGCAAATTTACGGTTTTTGATATTGCGCCGCTTATAAACGGCTGGGCGGTTGACATCATTTTAATATGGCCCATGTAACCAATGCTTCTTTTCCCGTTATGCGCTTTGAACGAGCAATCAAAAACAGGAGTATGTTCTTCTTTCAAATGCGGAGCGCCTTCTATTGTTTCCTTATCCATTAAATATTTGGAAATATCTTCTATTTGTTCATTGGAATATCCCAATCTTCTTAAAGCCAAGGGGACATGGGTATTAACCAGCTTCAAAGTTCCTCCTCCCACCAGTTTTTTGTATTTAACGAGAGCAAGCTCCGGCTCGATTCCGGTAGTGTCGCAGTCCATCATAAAAGCAATCGTTCCCGTCGGCGCCAAGACGGTCATTTGAGAATTTCTTATGCCGTATTTTCTTCCGAGATCCAAAGCGTCGCGCCAGACAAGACGGGAAGCCAAATGAAGGTCTCCGTCTTCGATTCCCATCATCTCCGATATCTCAAATAATTTTTCCGATTCACCGAGATGTTTGGCCACAATCCCCAGCATCGGTTCCATATTCAATTCATATCCGGCAAAAGGTCCCTTGATACTCGATAACACAGCCGACATCCGATAGGCCTCTCCGCACATTAGAGAAGTTATCTGCCCGGCCAAAACTCTTCCCCTTTCCGAATCATAGGGCAATCCCAGAACCATTAAGGTTGCTCCGAGATTGGCATATCCAAGACCAAGCTCTCTGTAATTCCTCGCATTCTCGCCTATCTTTTGAGTAGGGTATGAAGCATTATCTATGAGTATATCCTGGGCGGTAATCATAGTGTCAACAACTTTTCTGAACAACTCCACATCAAACTTTCCGCCCATTTTCAAAAATTTGAGAAGATTCAAAGAAGCTAAATTGCAGGCGCTGTTATCCAAGTGCATGTACTCGCTGCAGGGATTAGAAGCGTTTATTCTTCCGGTGTTTGGACAGGTATGCCACTCATTAATTGTCGTATCGTATTGCATGCCAGGATCGGCGCTATGCCAGGCGGCATCGGCAATCCAATCCATTAATTCTCTTGCTTTTATGGTTTCTATTGTTTCACCGGTGGTTACACCTCTTAAATCCCAATACCCGTCGGCTTGGACCGCTCTCATAAATTCGTCGTTAACTCTGACCGAATTATTTGCATTTTGATACGGGAGAAGGGTGTAGGGATCAAAAATATCGGCCGTAATGGAATCTTTTATCCCGCCGCTGATGAGCGCTTTGGTCATGTTTTCAATTATCTTTTTGCAGTAAATAAAATTCTTTATGTCCGGATGATCGGCGTTTAGAACAACCATCTTGGCCGCCCGTCTGGTCGTGCCACCCGAACGAATAGAGTTAGCGATGCCATCGGCACCCTTCATAAACGAAACCGGGCCGGAAGAATAACCGCCTTTTGACAACGGCTCCTTTGAAGAACGTAATTTAGAAAGGTTTGTTCCGGCGCCGGAACCATATTTGAATATCCAGCCCTCGTCGCGATACCAGTCAAGAATCGACTGCATGTTGTCTTCAACAGCCAAGATAAAACAGGCTGAACATTGAGGTCTTTCATGCACGCCGACATTAAACCAAACCGGGCTGTTAAACGCCGCGTATTGATTTACCAGTATCCAAGTCAGGTCCAAAATAAAATTTTCAGAATCTCCGGCTGTGGCAAAAAAACCGTCCTTGAATCCCCAATAACCAATCGTCTTGGCTACCCGGTCTATCATGTCTTTTACGCTGTATTCTCTGTTTTGAGTGCTTAGCTGACCTCGGAAATATTTCGAAGCAACAATATCCGTCGCCGTCTGGCTCCAAAAATTAGGAACCTCGACGCCATTCTGTTCAAAAACAACTGTTCCGTCTCCTTTAATAATCTTGGCAGTCCTGTTTTCCCAAATAATTTCTTCGTACGGATGTTTAGAACCAAAAATCCTCGGCCATTTGAGACCTTGTTCGGTCGAACCTTCGTCGGTAAATAAATTATTGTCCATTAAAGAAGATTTAATCCCGCTTAAAGGCGGGAAATTATTTTAAAACATACGCCAACTCGCGTGCTTCACTATAGAAATTTATTTAATTTATTTCAAGCCTCAAAAAAGTTGATAAGTATGCTCACCCTCACCCATTTTCGACCTGTTGGATTACGACTTATTGTCTTCTTCGGACAAATACTTAAATTAATCTCAATTTGCTTAACAAATTTTAGCATCCGTTCCTCCCTAAGGGGATTTTCCGGCTAAAATTTGTTATTTAAGCAAATTATCAGTTAATTTAAGCATTGTGTTACCCTCGAAACCAAACGGTCTAAAATGGGCAAGATTGCGCCTTACTTAAACCCATTTATGGCTTCAATAACAAGCCGGAACTGATTGGACCAGGCCTCGAGAACAATCACTTTACTCGTTATCCAAACAGCCCACAGAATTATTACCACTAAAGTTAACTTGGTAGTTTTATTCATATCCATATTATATCATTATAAATCGAAAAACTTAAAAACTTTCTGTGTTTTTCGAGTTCGAGGCAAAATTAAGCATTTGACTGAGACATAAAAACCTACATAGGGCGGACCTATGTAAACAAGACGCCGTGGAGCGAAACCCCTCTCCGTTTGAGGCCGTTTGCCTCCTCACCATCTTAAAGCGCAGGCCGACAATCCAATTGAAGACACTTGAGACCCGGCTTTTCGCATGGCGAATCCGGTTATAATAGTATCTGAACCGGATTCGAAAAGCCGAGGCGAAGCCGTGGCGAACGTAGCCGAGGTTCCTCGCTGGGGAACCGGAGGCGTGTCTGAGATGGATTGTGGCTGAGCGGAAGGGGCGGAGCGCCCTACTTATTCATCTTCCGCCTGATAAACGCCGGGATATCGAATTCTTCGTCATTCAACGAAGAATCAACGAGTTCCTTGACTGCGGGTGTGCCATTGAATTGATTAACCTGTTTTTTAGCTACATTTTCAAACATATTTTGCCTTTCACTCATCGGCAGTTTGGTGGCAGCGGGATAGCCGTTATTAAATCCAGTGGCCACAACGGTAACTTTTAATTCTCCTTTCTTAAGATTATTATCCAAAACCGCTCCGAAAATAACTTTTGCGTCAGGATCAATGTGTTCCGTAATTATTCTGGCCGCCTCATTTATTTCAGCCATCGCCATATCCGTACCTCCGGATACGTTGAACAAAACTCCGCGGGCTCCATCTATTGAAACTTCCAACAAGGGAGAGTTAATCGCCATCTTGGCGGCTTCTACTGCCCTGTCTTCGCCGATTGATTTACCTATACCCATTAATGCCGAGCCGGAATTGGCCATAATTGTTTTAACATCAGCAAAATCAACATTGATTATTCCCGGAATGGTTATCAGATCGGAAATGCCTTGAACACCCTGCCTCAAAACATCGTCCACTATTCCGAATGATTCTAACAAGGGAGTTTTTCTATCTATAACCGATAAGAGCCGGTCGTTGGGAATGGTAATCAAAGCATCAACCTTGTCTCTCAAGACATTCCATCCGTCTTCGGCGATTCTTGACCTTTGGGGTCCTTCAAAACTGAAGGGCTTGGTCACAACGGCTACCGTAAGAGCTCCGACGTCTTTTGCGATATCCGCAATTACCGGCGAGGCTCCGGTTCCGGTTCCGCCTCCCATTCCCGCCGTTATAAAAACCATATCGGCGCCTTTTAAAGCGTTCATCACTTCTTCTTTGGTATCTTCGGCGGCTTGTTTGCCTATTTCCGGATTCATTCCGGCGCCAAGACCCCGGGTTAAACTTTTGCCAATGTGGATCTTGGTGGTGGCGATGCTATTATGCAAAGCCTGCGCGTCAGTATTAATGGCAATAAATTCTACGCCGTGGATTCTGGCTTCGATCATTCTTGCCAAAGCGTTGCAGCCCGAACCGCCTACGCCGACGACTTTTATCCTTGCGAATGTTTCAAACGGAGGTTTTACTATTTGTCCCATAGAATTTAATTAATTATGGCAATGTCATATGCGTATTAACACAAAATAATACCAGTATCAAATAATGGATTAACTGGCTGTGGATAACTCTGTGAATAACCCGATGTCGGACTTAGGGGGAGAAGTTTTTTAACCAGCTCAAAATCTTCTTAAATGAGCCATCGTTAAAAAACTGGCCGTTTTTAGAACCCTTGTTCCCGCCAAATTCTTCATCTATACCCCATGTTATCAATCCAGCCGCGACCGAAAAAGAAGGGTCGTCCATATTATCGGCCGTTCCGGACAGATTCAAAGGTTTGGCAATTCTTACCGGCAACCGCAACTTATCTTTTACCATAGCCGCAAGACCGGGTAAATTTGCTCCGCCTCCCGACAAAACCACTCCGGCCGGAAGCATTCCTTTGGAAATCTTTTTCAATTCATTTGCCACCATTTCCAATAACTCCTGAGCGCGTGCGTCTACAACTCTTATTAATTGCTTTCTGGGAAGAACAAAATCTTTCTCCGCCATCAGTTCAGACAAATCTATATTCCCTCTTTTGCGCAGATCCTCGCCTTCCGAGGTCGCTCCGTGTTCGATTTTTACTCTTTCAGCGGTATCTATAGAAGTTCTCAAAGCAACGGCCAGATCAGATGTAATATGTTTTGAACCAATCGGTAAAACTACACTATGAAGCAAATCGGCCTCTTCAAAGACTGTCAGAGTGGAAGTGCCTCCGCCGAAATCAAGATTCATAACTCCATATTCTTTTTGGTTTTTATCCAGAACCGCAAGCGCTGAAGCCAATGGCGCAAAAACCAATCCGGATACTTCTATATTATTTTCATTCACACACTTGGCCATGTTTCTTAAATAAGGAGAAAGTCCGTCAATTATAAATACCTCCGATTCCAGGCGGACGCCTTTCATGCCCATTGGATTTTTGACGTATTCGGTTCCGTCTACAATATAGTTGCGCGGTAAGATATGAATTACTTCTCTATTAGCCGGCAAACTCACGACCGATGCCGCCTGCAAAACTCTGTCAATATCATTCTGGGATATTTCCCCGTCGACGCGGGATACGGCAATCACGCCCCGGGATATCTGGGTTTTGATGTGAAGTCCGTTTACGGCAAGGTAAGCTCTCTTAATATTAACACCGGCCATTGCCTCGGCTCTTTGGACTGCCGTCCGAACATTCTCGATGGTTTCCTCTATATCAACCACCGTTCCGCGTCTTAAACCGTTTGAAATGGCGCTTCCCACTCCTAAAATTTCGGCCCCCAAAGTATCGCGGTCTATCTTTGCGATTACGACTTTTACTTGAGAATTACCAATGTCTATCCCAGAAATTATGTATGGACGGGCCATATTACTTGTTTAATTTATTTAAAATTTTACTTTCCAATCTGAACATTTTTTTCTTCTCAGCAACGAATTTTTCGTGGTCATATCCCAATAAATGCAAAAATCCATGTACTGTTAGCCGCGCCAATTCTTTTTCTAAGCTAATGCTCTGTCTTTCTGCTTCTTTAACCGCAAAAGGTAGACAAATGAAAATGTCTCCTAACGGAAGTATACCATATTTTCTCAATCCGGTTTCTTCAAGAGGAAAAGACAAAACATCGGTAACCTCGTTCTTGCCTCGGTATTTCTTGTTAAGCTCTTTTATCTTGGCTTCACCTACCAAATTCAAGCCCACCTCAACATTTTTATCCTTTATATTGAGTTCCTTTGTGCCTGTATTCAAAATCTTCCTGAAAAACTTTTCACCCGGAGCCTTTCCTTGTGTATAATTTTTGAAAACGAGGTCTAACATCAGAAAGATTTTATCACAGATTTGATTTTATTGGTATTCCCGTGCTTTAAAAGTCCAAGATAAGAATTAAGGATTTCTGGCGCAAGATTTTTTTTAATTCTCTTAAACATTCTCCTTTTTGTTGTGGTTCTTAATACCCGATGGTCAGAAAAATGCACCCAGCCCAGAAAATCAACACCGGAAGCAAGCGTCTTAATAAACACCTTATCTGGATGGACATCAAGCTTCAGAGTTTCTGAAAGAAAGTCGCCCGCCTTCGGCAACAACTCCTCAAGCCCTGGTTTATCGTGTGATAAAATCACAAAATCGTCGGCATAACGGATATAATGTTTCGCCTTCATGTGATGCTTTATCCATTGGTCAAATTCATTCATATAAATATTTACGAACAGCTGGGAGGTAAGATTGCCTAAAGGCAAGCCCCGGCCTGAAACCGATGAAAAACTTTTGATAACTTTTTCTAAAAGCCAAATGATGTTTGGGTCAGAAATATATTTTTTTAAAATACTAAGTAAAATTTCATGGTTAATATTTTCAAAAAACTTCCTGATGTCACATTTCAGTATCCAACAGGTCTGGGTATTGTTCTTGCTTACTTTATATCCGAATTGTCTGAATTGATTTAAGGCTTTGTGTGTCCCCCTTCCTATCCGACAAGAAAAAGAATCGCCAATAAAAGTGCGGTCAAAGAAGGGATAAAGCGTTCTGTGTATGGCATGATGTAGCAATCTGTCTCGCACTATAGACTTATGTATTTGCCTCGGCTTAGGGTCATTTATACGGAATGCTTGATATGGGCTGTGATTATATGTATGATTAGTTAAATCTTGGTGAAGCTGGACAATATTGTCCATTAAAGACAAGCTGAATTCCTGAACATCCTTTCTTTTACGTTTTCTTTTCAAGAATTCTTTCCAGGATT
>MGJF01000003.1:21241-22103 GCA_001794125.1 Candidatus Yanofskybacteria bacterium RIFCSPHIGHO2_01_FULL_43_32 | reverse complement strand
GCTACTCTGCCGATTATCCAAAAGTTGGTTGTTGTCTATAAAATTTGGCATGAATATTTGCCTAATTTTCCTAAGAAGTCGAAATACACACTCGGCAATAAAATAGATTCTCTCTTCCTCGATATTCTAGAACTTATTTTTATCGCTATTTATTTGCCTCGCGAACAAAAACTTCCCTATATTAAGAAATCTGTCGGAAAATTGGATTTAATAAAATTCTTTTTAAAAATTTGTTGGGAAATCGGGGCTATAGAAAACAAACACTACCTTATCCTTTCTTCCCCTCTCGATGAAATCGGCCGTATGCTTGGCGGCTGGCATAGACAATTGGATAAGTAAACAAATACCGACCCGAGGCCGGTATTTGAAATAGAATGAGTTGCGAACCCCGGCCACGCGAACATTCGAGTTCCACCTATTGCTCGTCCAGTTCAGATTCAGCTTGCGGTCGCCATCGTTGCTCCAGAGATAAACCACGTTCGGATTGCCATCGGTGTCAGTATTGTACAAAACACCATCATTTACACTGCCCCTTGAGTACTCTTAAGGCTGTATCTTATTTGGGAAGCAAGTCCTCCAGTATTTTGCACCAAGTCGTTTTATTTTTTAGAAATTAATCCATGACTCTGGCGTCAACACATGGCAGACACCACTCTGCATAAATTCATTTCAGATCTCGGCCGCCTACAGCCATCAAAAATTGAAAACCATAGGCGTAAATAAGCCTGTCATCCAAGTTTAATTATACAAATTTTTAAAATTTTTGCAAAAACAAAGGGGCCAAGGATTAAAAATCCCCAGCCCCCAAAAGCCCGAAGGAGTCAAAGCGCTACGACTTGCGAACCCCGGCCACGCGAACAAG
>MGJF01000003.1:0-21168 GCA_001794125.1 Candidatus Yanofskybacteria bacterium RIFCSPHIGHO2_01_FULL_43_32 | reverse complement strand
CTCGGACCGCCATCGGTGTCAGACACCGGCTCATGCGGAAACATGATTGAGTGTTCACGCTGCTTCTCGGGGTGCTGTTCCCCGAAGAGCAAGCCATCCTCATAGACCGGCCTGTCGAGGCCAAGCTTCTGAAGAACAGCAAGCGAATCCGCAAATGAGTAGCTGGATGGAAACCCATACTGAGCCATGTCCACCAACTCAACCGTGCGCTTTCCTTGGCGACGGCGCCACGGGAAGTTCTTGCTGTTGATCCAGGAATTGGCGGACTGGTAATTGCCAGCCGTCACAACCTGTTCAGTGGTTCGGTTCCCGCCGATGTTGATGCGAAAGATGTTGCTCGCCACTCTTGCAAGAGCGACAAGTTCGGCAACAAATCGGTCCACAACCGGACCGAGTTTGTCTTCGGAGAGGCCGAGGAGGATTTCCTCGCCATGCTCCTTAATGGCCGTCATCACTTTCGTGATGACCAATGTGACGAACCCGAGTGCCCCACCGAGCGATGACCTGCTTTTAGCCATTCTCTCTTCTCCCTTGGCTCGCCCCTCACTCCGCAGAATTGCAGAGCCCCAAGCTTGCCTTTTTAACGTACATCTTAATTATATACCTTTTTATGTATAAAGTCAACCACACAAAAACCGCCGTTTTGGCGGTTTTTGTGTGGTTGTTTAGTTATTTAGATAATTCCTCTTTTACCAACCGGCTGACGAGCTGGCCGTCGGCTTTGCCTTTGACTTTGGCCATTACGGCTCCGATTAACTTTCCTATTTCCTTCACATCTTTAATACCTGTTTCGGTGATGGTCTTTTTTACTTCGTTTCTCACATCTTCTTCAGACATCTGTTCGGGCATATACGCCATCAGTATCTCGGCTTCTTTTCTTTCCCCTTCGGCAAGTTCGGGACGCCCGCCTTTTTCATATTGTTCCGTAGAATCCCTCCTTTTTTTTATTTCAGATGCAACAACAGCTATCACATCATCATCGCTAAGTTCGCCTCTTTTTTCAATTTCTTTGTTTTTTATTGCCGCCAAAACCATGCCCAAAAGCATTCGTTTTTTGCCATCTCCGGATTTCAAAGCATCTTTTATGTCTTGTTGAAGTTTTTCTTTTAACATTTTACAAATCCAATTTCTGTTTCATTTTTCTCTTCTCTTCGTCAAATGTGTCTTCGTCGTATTTGCCCAATTTTTCCAGTTTTCTTCTTAACTCGCTCAAATGCAAACCCATAATGGCCGCGTTCTTTTCCTTTCTTTCGGTTTGCTTTTTTTCTCTGTGCTGGGATTTTTTGGCCTTAATCAAAACTCCGCTTTGCTGAACAAAACGGTTAAAACGCCTCAACAAACTTCCTACGCTTTCATTTGGTTTTCTTTTTACTTCTACCATAAACTTCCTCCTTTCTAAAAAGAGTATACTCTATTAATAACTACTTTTCAAGGAGTTTATTTTACGATTTTGGGTCCAAGAGGTTTGCCACCAAGAAGATGAACGTGAAGATGGGGTACCAACTTGCCACCATGCACGCCTTCATTAATGATAAGCCGATATCCTTTATCGTGAACACCTAATTGCTTAGCAACCTTTTCTGCAACAAGGATGGCCTTGCCCAACAATAGTGCATCTCCTTCTTCAAAGTCGTGGAGAGCTTCAAAATGTTTCTTCGGAATAATTAAAACATGTACAGGCGCTTGCGGATGAATATCATTGATTACCAAAAAATTCTCATCTTGCCAGACAACATCGGCTTTCAGCTCTCCTTTTATAATTTTACAAAAAATATCTTGGATCATAAATTCAAAACTCAAATTTTAAATTTTAATTGAATGTTTAAATGTTTTAAATTTAAAAAATTTGGATTTGATTTAAAATTTATAATTTAAAATTGGAATTTACGCCTTTAGGCGTTTCTTGACTTCATCAACAATTTTTTCCAAAGGAATGGTTTCCTGAATTCCCGTATCCATCTCTCTCAAAATTATCGTATCGTCCAGTGCTTCTTTCTGTCCGAATATAAGAGCGAATTTAACTCCTAATCTGTTGGCAATCCTCAACTGTGATTTGATGCTGTCGCGGCCCAATGAAGATTTTGTTTCTATGCCGGCCTTCCTGAATGATTCAAAAAGCATAATACTCTTTCTCTTGGCCGCTTCGCCCAGCTGAACCAGGAAAACTTTAGGTTTGGCTTTTATTTCTGGGACAGAGACATTTTTCTCCTTAAGTTCCAAAATAATTCTTTCTATGCCCAATGCCCATCCCGCCGCCGGGGTTTTTGAACCGCCTAAAAGTTCAACTAATCTGTCATAGCGTCCTCCGGCGGACAAAGTCGATTGGGCGCCGATATTTTCTTCCGGCATGATTTCAAATACGGTTCTTGTGTAATAATCCAGTCCTCTGACCAAATGTGGGTTCAATATATATGGCACCTTGGCCTCATCCAAAAATTCCAAAACACGCTTGAAGTGCGCATGACATTCTTCGTCCAAAAAATCCACGAATTGAGGCGCTTCTTTGGAAATCTCTTTGCAGGTATCTTCTTTGCAGTCAAGTAGCCGCAAAATATTTTCTTTGAATCTGACTTTGCAATTGGCGCAGGTTTTTTTAAGGGAGTTTTTGTAATAATCCTTGAGAGCTTTAAGGTATGCGGGACGGCAACTCTGGTCGCCGATGCTGTTTATGTGGACATTATATCCCTTTAGCCCCAAACTCTCTACAAACTTGTAGGCCAAAAATATCAATTCAGCGTCCACCGCTTCAGAACTGTCGCCGATAGTTTCAACTCCCAATTGAAAAAACTGTCTAAACCTTCCCTTCTGCGGCTGATCGTGCCTGAACATCTGGCTTAGATAATAAAGCTTGACCGGATGGGGCTTCACATTCATGCCATTCTCAAGATAAGCCCTGACAACCGCCGCCGTTCCTTCAGGCCTTAAAGTCAAACTGTCGCTTCCCTTGGTTCTTAGAGTGTACATCTCCTTCTGAACAATATCGGTTGATTCTCCCACTGCGCGGAGAAACAGCTCTGTTGATTCCAGAACAGGGGTTTCAATTCTTTCAAAACCATAAAATTCCAGCAGATTCTCCGCTTTTTTTGTTATGAAGCGCCAATACTTCTGGTCTTCCGGAAGTATGTCTTGCATGCCTTTCGGCGCCTGAATGTTTCTTTCTTTTTTTGATTTAGGCATTTTTTAATTTAATAATAAACAGGTCTAACTAATGAAGTTCTCGTAAAAGGCCATGGCCTCAAAAAGGCCTTGCCGGTTATAAGTGATTTATTGACCGGACCCCAGCGTCTTGAATCGGAACTTTGAAGACGGTTGTCGCCTAAAACAAAGTATTCATTGTCGTCCAATTTTATAATGGAATTACCGAGAGTTTTCTGTTCGGAATCCAAATAGCTTTCGTCCAGAACGAATCCCCCGGGCTTGTCTTTGTTATAAATCATAATCGTGTTGCCTTTTATCTCCACGGTCTCATCAGGAAGTCCGATTATCCGTTTTATAAAAAACTGGGACGGATCCACGGGATATCTGAAAATGACCACATCGCCTCTTTCCGGCGCCGAGAAACGATAACTTATTTCATTCACTAAAAGATAGTCGCCGTCTTCAAAATTCGGCTCCATAGAAGCCCCCTTCACGAAAAACGGCTGAACCAGATAATACCTTATCGGCAGAATTATGGCAAGTGAAATAACGACGACTTTAATTGTCTCCCAGACAAAGGCGAGAACTTCTGATTTTGCGCTTGGAATTTGCGGTTGTTCTTCATTCATACGCTGTATTTTACTATATTTTTTTGTTCAGTTCAATCCTAATGACTGACACAACCTCTACGCGTACGGAGGGAGACACCTTTTTAAAAATTTACTAATTTTGTAAAAAGTGTCTCCCTCCGCCGGTTGTTTCGGTATTAAGTGACGATTGGCAATAGAAATTCAAACTTTCTTAAAATAAAAAGCGGGCTGCTTGCCCGCCTCTGAAGGGAGATTATCGCACCACTTTAGACATTAAACAATTTCCTGATTTTATTGTCTATATATCTCGTAGTTGGGTCAACGATTTTAATAATTACAAATAATCCCGATGCCAGTCCCGCCAAACAAGTTAACACGATATAATACTAAGGCAATTCTGCTTTAGTGTCTTGATATAGCGCCCAGCATATAAACGGATATGCAACTACTAATACTATCCATTTCAAGTTAATACCGCATATCTTTATTCGGTTTCTTGCCACTACCGTTTCTCCCTAAAGAATATTGAGAATATTAAAACATAATTACTCATTAAAAGCAAATATTGAAAGCTTATTAATACTAACTTATACTATCAGGATGACTAAACTAATTATCGGACTCGGGAATCCAGACGAGGAGTATCAGAATACCCGCCACAATGTGGGATTTATGTTTTTGGATTATCTGGCAAAAAAGATTGATGCGAACGATTTCGCGGAAGACAAGAAACACAATGCCATGATATCCAAGTCAAAAATTGAAAAAACTTCAGTCATATTGGCAAAACCTCTCTCCTATGTGAACAAAAGTGGCGATGTGGTTTTAAAATTGATTAAAAATTATAAATTGAAAATTGAAAATTTAGTCGTGGTCCACGACGATTTAGATATTGAATTCGGGTCATTCAAAAATTCGTTTGAAAAAAATTCGGGTGGCCACAAAGGCGTTGAATCAATAATTAAGGCCCTGAAAACTAATAAGTTCTACCGCCTGCGTATCGGAACTTCTGTCCGAGCGTTATTGAAAGCCCGCGAACAATCCGATAAAAAACGAGACGATTTCGTAATGGATTTCGTATTATCTAAATTCACTAAAATGGAGCATGAAAAATTAAAAAGCCTCTTTAAAGAGGCCTCGGAAAGATTACTTCAAATTCTTGGTTAGACGCTTAATCTCATTGGCACTAGGCATATAGTCGCATACCAGATTTGTTTTTTGCCAGTACCACCCTTCAGGAAACTTCAACCAAAGAGTCCTCTCACATGATGTTTCTTGGCGGACTTGGTTGCCCTCTCTGAATTCGTAGGCAATCTGCGCCTGAGTAACAGCATATTTTTCACCAATGACCACCAACTTTGAGGAGTCATAGTTGGTTATCTTGATTTGTTCAAAAAGCTTTGCAATGGTTTTGATGTATTCCTCTCTTGAGATTCTTCGGGACACTTCCGCTCTCGTCCACGGCGTCATCACATCCCAGACCTTGCCAGCATCGCCATGATACATGGCCCCAACAAGTTCTTCGGCCCTCTCCAGGACCTTGATTTCATTCTGTTGTCCTTGAGCAAGCAAGCTGGATGAAGAAACAGAAACAATAGCAACACAGCACATCAAAACCGAAAAAATCGTCTTTCTCATTTTGAATCATCCTCTCAAGAAAAAGTGCTGGTAAATTTATAACAAAACTAAAACCTGCCGTCAAGGCAGGTTTTAGTTTTGAATAAAAGCTATTCTTCTATTCTCTTTCTTAAGTCTCCGATCATTTGATCGGCGTGCTTTACTCCTCCAAGACCAAAGGCCAAGCCCATGGCCAAAGCGCCTGCCGCTATCAAACCCGTGATAATTATCTTGATAATATCATCAGCGACTTTCAACTGGGCCAAAGCTATCAACAAAGAAAATACGACTACGGCCCACTTGGTCAAAGCTCCCAAAAAGTTAGCCGATACAAGACCGGCTGCTTTTACAGAGGCTTTTACAAATCCCTCCGAGAATTTCGCTACCAAGATACCGATTAAAAGGATTACTGCTGCGACGATAACATTCGGAAGATAGAAGACAACTGTTCTTAAAAACTCGGAAACCTGCACCAATCCCAAAATGTTTGTCGCCGCCATCAAGAACACCACCACAAAGAACCATTTTACCAGTTCGTAAAATAGCATCGGGGTGTCTAACTTAAATCCGCTTCTTTCCCAGGCCTGCCTGAAACCAACTTTGCTCAATGCATTGTCTACGTGCAATATCTTGATGACATGATAAGCAAATTTTCCAAGCAATTCGGCTATAAGCCAGCCAACCAAAAACACGACAACTGCCGCGATAAATTGCGGCAAGAAAAGCGCTACTCCCCCCCAAAGGGTCATTAATGAATTCCTGACAATATCTGATGCTGCTACTACTTCAAACATAACAACACCTCCTTTCAAAAATATTACCCATTATTTTCACTTATAAAGTATAGCATTTAGACCGCGAGGTGAGCACTTTAAATGTGGATAACCCCGCTCTTGAAAAGGAACAAGTTCAAGCAGGTATAAAATTGGCAACAAAACTCATTTATCTAACTTTTCCTTACACAATAAGTCCCAAAAATCAGCCTTTCCTTTTCAAGGGCGGGGATAACAAAACCGCCTTTCAGGGCGGTTTTGTTGTTGAGTCTGTGTTTTAGAGAAATCTTGCAATAAGAAGCGCCACTATGTTTGCCACCTTAATCATCGGATTAATGGCCGGGCCGGCGGTGTCTTTGTATGGGTCGCCCACAGTGTCCCCTGTTACAGCCGCTTTGTGGGCATCGGAACCCTTGCCGCCATAGTTTCCGTCTTCAATATATTTTTTGGCATTGTCCCATGCCGCGCCGCCGGAAGTCATTGAAATGGCAACAAACAATCCAGTTACAATCACACCGACAAGTAATCCCCCGAGAGCTTCGGGACCAAGAATAAATCCAACTGCAATTGGAAAAATGATTGGGATAAGAGCCGGCATTATCATTTCGCGCAATGCTGCTTTGGTTACGATGTCTACCGCAGTTGAATAATCCGGCTTCGCGGTTCCTTCCATGATTCCGGCGATTTCTCTGAATTGTCTGCGCACCTCATCTACCACCGCCCCTGCCGCTTTTCCGACAGATTGCATAGCAAGCGAACCAAACAAATAAGGCATCATTCCGCCGATAAACAATCCCATCAAAACTCTAATATCAGAAAGTTCAAAAACAACAGTTCTGCCGAATTCCGAAAGTTCTTGCGTATATGCCGAGAAAAGAACCATCGCCGCAAGACCTGCTGAAGCAATAGCGTAGCCCTTGGTCACGGCTTTGGTCGTATTGCCGACCGCATCAAGAGCATCGGTATGTTCGCGGACTTCTTTGGGCAATCCTGCCATCTCGGCAATACCTCCGGCATTATCGGTGATAGGACCAAAAGAATCTATGGCCAAAATTAAACCAGTAAGCGAAAGCATACTCATGGTGGCCAACGCAATTCCATATAACTCGCCCATTGAATAGGCCAAAAACATTGCACCCGCAATTACTATTACCGGCAATGCGGTTGATTCCATTGAAACAGCCAAGCCGGCAATAATATTTGTGCCATGGCCGGTAGTTGATGCTTTGGCAATCTTCTTAACTGGGCTGAATTTTTTTGAAGTATAATAATCAGTCACCAAAACCATAAGAGCCGTAACCGCAATACCTATCACAAGCATCCAGAATAATGCCATCCCGCCATTCTTGCCGATTGTTGTATTTTGAGTAATCCAATAAAACAGACCGACAAGAATAACGGCTGTTGCTCCGAGTCCTTTATAAAGAGCCGCCATAATACCACCGGCCTGCCCCGCACTGTTCGTCGGGGTTAACCTTACAAATAAAGAACCGATAATTGAGGCAAAAATTCCCAGAGCACCAATCATCAAAGGAAATTCCACAATAGACGGTTCGTTGTTAAACAATAGACTCCCGAGCAACATTACCGACAAAGCTGAAACAACATATGTTTCAAAAACATCAGCCGCCATTCCGGCGCAATCCGAAACATTATCCCCTACTTGGTCGGCAATGACCGCCGGATTTCTCGGATCGTCTTCGGGAATCCCGGCTTCAACTTTTCCAACCAGGTCCGCGCCGACATCAGCGCCTTTTGTAAAAATGCCTCCGCCTAATCTGGCAAATACAGAAATAAGAGAAGCTCCAAAACCAAGACCAATCAACGATTTCACATCACCGCTCCACCAATAAAAACCGGTAAGCGACAACAATGCCAAGCCAACCACAAAAAATCCAGTCACTGCTCCGCCTTTAAATCCCATAGAAAAAGCGCGGGCCAAACCATGTTTAGCTTCTTCGGCTACTCGGCCATTAGCTCTAACCGCTATCATCATGCCGATATATCCGGCCAATGCTGACGCGACGGCGCCAACAACAAAACCGACCGCAATCGGAAAACCGAGCCACTTCCACAATATTAAAACAGCAACTATTCCCACAAAAAAGACTGTTCTATTCTGCCTTTTCAAATATGCCGCCGCGCCATCCTGAATGGCTTTCTGGATAGCGACCATCTTCTCGTCCCCAGGAGACTTTTTCATAACACCCCAAATCAAAAACGCGCCATATCCTAACGACGCCCCCGACGCTAACAGAGAAAGTAGTAATGTATTCATGCGGTCTAATTTATCAGAATTTCAGGAATTATTCAACTTCGCCCCCAGCCACATACCCCCGACTCGACCGATAGTTCAGCGCTTCCTGCGATCGCTGACTATCTACATGCTCGGCATTTCGAAGAACCAAGCCGAAATGCCTGCGCAAGTTCTTCCTGTGGGTATGTGGCTGGAGGCTCAAATCAACGGCTCACATATGTGAGCCGTTGAGGTTTCCGTATCAGAGAGAGTTTGAAGCTCTATTGCCAAATGTAGTCTACGGCCAAAGCAACCAGCGGAGGGAGGTTGTGTCAGCTATCAGACCTTCGGGGTCTCAATTTTTTCTACATCATCGCGTTCCCCTATCTCAACCACGTTCTTGACCCTGTCGGCCATGAGCGAGAGGCGTTTTTCGGAAGCATCGTATGCGGATTTAGTATTATCAATATGTTTGCCAAGGCGCTGGAAATCTTCGGCGAGTTTGTTGCTGTCGGTGTAAATGCGTTCAAGACGTTTCATGACTTCTTTGGTCTGCTTGTTGAATTCAACGTCCTTGAACCAATGTCTGATAGCCGAGATTGAAAGAGCGAAAGTGTTCGGTGAAACAAGGAAAACTCTCTTTGAGCGGGCATAGCTCGGAATATCTACATCTTTGATGTTGTTTATGACTTCATAGTAGACCGTCTCGGCGGGCACATACATTAAAGCCAGGTCAGTTGTGCCTTCGGAGGGCAAAAGATATTTAGACGCAATCTCATCAATTTTCTTTTTTACGTCGGAATAAAATGATTTACGATAAATTTCTTTATTCATTTCGGTCTCGGCATTGACCATTTTTTCAAAATTTTCCCAGTTGAATTTGGAGTCAATCGGCAAAACAAGCCCGTTCGGCAGATTCAACACTGCGTCCACCGCTTCGCCGGATTTGAAATAATGCTGAAGCGCATACATATCTTTGGAAAAATACTGATTGAGAGCCGCTTCAAGCGATGCCTCTCCCCAGATACCCCGCAGTTTCGGCGATTTAAAAATATCCTGAAAAGACGAAACGCTTTTCACCGATTCGTGCATTTGTTTCATGTTCTCCTGAATTTGGGTCATGTTCCTGGTAAAACTCTGGACCTGCTGGCTTACGGTCAGTGTCGCCCGCTCTCCCGCTTGCCTGTTCTTTTCCAATTGATCGTTCATGAGGGCCGAAAGCGCGTCAAAACGCTGATGAAGCACCAAATATTTCTCGTCCGGCTCCTGTTTTTTGGGCTTCATCATCATGAAGACATTGATGCCCAACAAAATCAGGGTCGCAGAAGAAACAACGAAGATTAGTACGGAAATACTCGTCATTAAGATTATTTAAACACAATTATAGTCCGTTTGGCAATTGTTATTTTAAATTGACTGGACAGAAATAAATTGATATTCTCAACTAAATTTCTTTGAAAATTGGGAGGTTAAATGCCCTACATAGAAGAGCGGCATCGTCAAAAATTTGATCCGCTCATTGACCGCTTGTCTGAAGAAATAGTTTCTGAAACTGCTGAAGATAAATTGGCCCTTGCCGGATTCCTTAATTATGTTTGCACCAGAACCATCTTGAAGGTGGTAAAATTACGTTTTGGAAAAATGCAATACTGGATATTGGCTATAATTACGGGTGTTTTGGTAAATATTCTTCTTGAGATTTACCGGAGGATTGGAATTCCTTATGAAGAACAAAAAACGAGGGAAAATGGCGATATGGACATGTTTAAAGAATTTACACAGGAAGGAGAATAGAAATGCACGAAGGCAAAGCAAACAGCTCCCAACTCATTATCTTTGATGACGGCACGCTGTACCACATCGATCTGAAAAAATCCGACAACATACCGCCAAATATTCTGCTTGTGGGCGCATCAGATAGGGTTGATTTAATATCAACTCATTTTGACAAAATTACATTTCAACACAGGAATAAAGCGCGGCCAGAATTTTATACGGTTACCGGCACATACAAAGGGGTGCCTGTTGCGGCGATGTCTCTCGGTATTGGCGTGGGTCCAGTAGATATTGCCGTTAATGAACTGCATGCCCTGTTTGAGTATGATCATATTTCGGATTCATGGACAAAACAGACGCCTAAAATTAACATAATCCGAGTCGGAACTTGCGGAACATCTCTTCCGGATATTAATGCAGGAACGTTTGCAATATCGAATTACGCCATTGGACTTGATAATCTTGGCGCATATTATCCTACCGCCCGCAACCCGCAAAGCATGGAAAAAACAATAGAATGCGAGCTCCTGAAAACCAAAGTTGGAGCAGTCAATCCTTGTTCCTATTGCAGTAAGGCAAGTCCCCTAGTAATAGACGCCCTGCTCCGATCAGCCGTATCACGGGGCGCCATATTTTCCGGCATTACGACCGCCTCCCCTGGATTCTTTGGTCCCGAGGGCCGGCAAATCGGCCGTATTAAAACAGCTTTCGGACCAGACGAGTTCAGAAACATCATTCAATCCTTTGAGGTTCAAGGACAAAAAATAATCAACCACGAAATGGAAACGAGTATTCTTTTCCGACTCGGATACGAACATCTCGGCTATAATGTCGGCGCTATCTGCCTGGTCGTGGATAATCTGGCAACCAATGAAGTCATTTCTTCCGATGAGGCCTGTGACTGCATGAACTCTTGTATAAAAATAGCTCTTGATGCATTGAAAATTCTGTCATAAATACAAAGCCACTATTAAGCGGCTTTTTACTTTTTACTTTTTGGTGGACCGATGGGGATTCGAACCCCAGACCTCCTCATTGCAAATGAGGCGCTCTACCAACTGAGCTATCGGCCCATTACATTTTTTACAAATTATGTTATATTGTACCACAGATTTCTTGATTTTTAAAGAGGGCCAATGGAACCAAATCTTGTTTCGATTACCAAGAAAGCCGCAATAAAAATAAAAGAAATCATGGAACAGGAAGGAGATAACTGCCTCCGCATCTTTGTCCGAGGCGGCGGATGTTCCGGATTGCAGTATGGCCTCAAAACCGAAAAAGAGCCCGGTAACGGCGACAAGGTTATTGAAGAACACGGCGTAAAAGTCTTGATTGATCCTATCAGCATCCGTTATCTGTCGGGAGCTGAAATAGATTTTGAAAACGAGAATCTGATGGGCGGCGGATTCAAGATAAACAATCCAAACGCCAAAGGAACCTGCGGCTGCGGCCAGTCGTTTGATCCAAAATGAGACCCCTAAACCAGTATAAATCTCCGGCGCGATGCCAGAGATTTTTGTTTTCAGGCGAAGACATTCGGACGAAGGTGTAGATTGCTCTACTCCGAGTCCGAATGCCAAAGCATAAAACAAAAATAACGGCATCCCGAAGGGTTGTTGTTAAAATTGCCTGAATCTTCGTTGCTCCTCCCTGTAGTAGAACAATCTACAACTGCGTCGTCGCTCCTTGATTCAGGCAATTTTACCTAACAACGCGCCAGAGATTTATACTGGTTTAGGGGTCCTACCCCTCTGGTCTATTTTTATTTCTGGTGCGCGAGCCAGGGATCGAACCTGGGACCTCCTAATTATCAGTTAGGCGTTCTACCACTGAACTACTCGCGCAAATATCTCCATATATTACCAAACAAAAAGAGGTCTTTCAACCTCTCTGAATCAGGGTTTCAACAACCTGATTACATAATTCTTCTTTGTTAACCGGCGTAAATTTAAACAACCTCCGAACCATTGCCAATGTGGTTCTTTGAATATCACCTTCGGCACACATTGGAATGATTTCTCTTACCAATCTTTCTACCGAGAAAAGTCCGTCGTCAAATATCAGTCTGACTAAGTCGGCATTTGAATCTGTTTTGTTTTTAGCCAAAGCCGCAAGAGAACTTTCCATCACATAAACATTTATCAGACAGTCGCTCAACGCCATTAAAAGTATCTGATGCTCTTCCAGTTTGACGTTATATTTTTCATAAGCTGAACCGGCCGCAAGAAGAACCGCCTTTTTTGCGTTGTTCAAATGATAAGTCAGACGCTCAACTAAATCTTCAGGTTCCGTTTGCATTGATGGGGTTATTGACTCCCCCACTATCCGCTTAATGGCCTGCATTAGAGGTAATCCGCCCATAGCCGCCTTTTTCAAAAGCATTCCCACCGCAAGCAGCCGGTTAATTTCATTTGTGCCTTCAAAAATTCTGTTAATTCTTGAATCGCGATACTGCCTTTCCGGGTTTCCTTCGCAAAAACCGGAACCGCCATGGATCTGAACATTTTCATCAACAATGAAGTCCAGGGCCTCGCTGCAAAAGACCTTAACCAGCGAACACTCCACAACAAATTCCTCAATTGCTTTTAAAATCGCTTTGGAATCGTTAGCTTCCACTTTTCCGATGGCTTCTTCCAAGTGTCCGGCGGTTCTATAAACAACCGATTCCATAGCGTAAATTTTTGCCGCCATCAATGCTAACTTCTGGCGTATGGCTCCAAATTTACAGATTGATTTGCCAAATTGTTTTCTTTCTTGTGAATATTTTAGAGACTGTTCCAGACCCATTCTTCCGCCACCAAGACAAGCGGCTGCAAGCTTAAATCTTCCAAGATTAAGAATGTTTAGAGCAATCTTAAAACCTTTTCCAGTCTCGCCCAACAGATTGCTTTCCGGAACGACTACATTGTCAAAATCAACCGAAGCAGTAGAAGACCCTTGAATTCCAATTTTATGCTCTTCCCCTCTAACGTTTACTGATGGCCAGCTTTTCTCTACGATAAAAGCCGTTAACCCAAAATCCTTAACTTGAGCAAAAACAATGAACAAGTCCGCAAAACCACCGTTGGTAACAAATATTTTTGTTCCATTCAGAATATAAAAATCGTTGTTTTTAATCGCGACTGTTTTTACACCACCAGCATCTGAGCCGGCTCCGCTTTCAGTAAGACAATAAGCGGCAACCCACTCTCCGCTTACAAGCTTTGGAAGATACTTTTTCTTCTGTTCTTCCGTCCCAAAAAATCTTATCGGCAAAGTTCCGATTCCTGTATGAGCCAGGAACGTACAAGCAAACGAACCCTGCCTGGCAATCTCCTCAGCGATAATTGCTCCGGTAATCTTATCCAGTCCCTGTCCGCCATAAATTTCAGGAATCTCAGTGCCCAGGAAACCAAGCTCGGCCAAACCCTTCATCAACCCTCTTGAAAAACCAAAGTCCTTGGACTCGATTATCTTAATGACATCAGCCGTAATGATAGTTTTTGCCACCACATCCCTAATGGTATCTCTGATTAATCTTTGCTCATCTGTAAGATCGTTTACAGTAAAAACGGCCGGTAAATTATTGCTTGGAATAACAAATTCTCCGCCTTTTGCCATGTTATTTCCTTGCTTTTTAAGGTTCCATCTAAGCTCCCCGATTATAAACCTCCTGATATAAACTTCAAGTTTTAAGACCAAAAACCCTTGCCAAAATAACCATTATATGGTAACATCAAGCCATCAAGTATTTGTCCGGATATGAGCGGAGAAACCCAAAAACTTAACCAGGTCAATGATTCGTTAAAACGAAAATTCAAAGACAGAAAATTGGTCTTTGGCAGTGGTTTCGTCGGCGCAAAAGTTGTTTTTGTGGGAGAGGCTCCCGGTCAGGACGAAGAAAACGAGGGCAAGCCGATTGCGGGCAATAAAGCAAAACTGCTCCATCAACTCTTAAAAACCGCCGGAATAAATAAGAACAAGGTTTATTTCACTAATGTTCTCAAGTATTATCCTTCGGCTTTGAAAGTTCCTACCGCCAAAGAAATAAAATCTTACGTTCCGTTTCTCAAGGAGGAGTTGAAAACCATTAACCCCCTTCTTGTTGTAACTTTGGGAAATATGGCTCTGAACGGAATAGGGATGAGACAGCCATTGGACAACGTCCACGGCCGGACATTCAACTTGGGAAGCTATGAACTTCTGCCGACATTCCACCCCGATCACGCCCTGAAGGATTCTCAAATTAAGAAAATCCTTGAACTGGATTTCATAAAACTAAAAAAACTTCTTGACTCAAAAGAGGCATAACCCCGCCATGGCGGGGTTATTTCTTGCGGGAGATTGCTTTTTTGACCGCTTCTTTAATGGAGCCGACTCCCATCCCGAATGCTTCGACAAGCTCGTTAGGATTACCTGATTCACCAAACCTGTCTTGAATACCGATGAATTCTTGCGGCACCGGATAGTTTTTGGACAACACTTCGGCCACAGCCGAGCCCAGTCCCCCGTTTACCTGGTGTTCTTCAACAGAGACAACCGCTCCTGTTTTTTGAGCCGCTTCAATAATTGTTTTCTCGTCTATCGGTTTTATGGTATGAGAATTTATAACCGCGCAATCTATCCCCTCGCCGGCTAATTCTTCCGCCGCAACCAAAGCATTGTGAAGCAACATCCCGCAGCCGATAATCACGGCATCTTTTCCGTCTCTAAATATTTCCGCTTTCCCCAATTCAAACGGCGTGTCTTGGGTCGTGAAAACCGGCGACTTGGCTCTCCCCAAGCGAATATATGTCGGCTGACCGTTAAAAGCCGCCGCAAAAGTTGCTTTCTGCGCCTCAATTGCATCACAGGGCACAATTACAACCATTCTTGGAATAACACGCATAAGAGCGATATCCTCAAGCGCCTGATGTGTTGCGCCGTCAGGCCCTACCGATATCCCGGCATGAGAACCGGCAATCTTGACCGGAACATTGTTTATGCAAATATTGGTTCTTATTTGCTCATTATTTCGTCCGGGACTGAATGTCGCGTATGAAGATATGAACGGAATCTTTCCGTAATTTGCCATCCCGGATGCCACAAGAGCCATATTTTGTTCTGCCACGCCGACCTGTATGAATCTCTCCGGAAATTTTTCGGCAAACCAGTGTGAGTTGGTGGATTCGGTCAGATCAGCGCAAAGAACAACGACCCTGTCGTCTTTTTCTCCGGCCTGAACAAGGCCCTTGCCATATCCGACCCTTGTCGCAAGCATTTCAAGCTTGGACTTATCTAAAATATTTTCTACAAGACGTGCTTCTTTGTTTACCATATTAATTTTGTCCCGATTTTGTTCAAGCAAAGCTTGATTACAAAATCGAGGATCCTCGATTTACTAATTGTGCCTTGCACGAAGTAAATCGGGACGTTCGAATTTGTCATAATCTCTACAATCCCGCCAAAGAAATTTGACGGGACAAAGAAACTACATTTCTTTCGGATGGCCGGGATGCATATGTTCTCCGCCCTTGCCCATGCAAGCCGGACACTCCTTTTCTCCGCCCATTCCCTTTCCCCACTTACAGCATCCGCAGAACATTGAAGCTTTGGCCAATAAAACCAAAACCACCACCGACCAGCCCCAATATAAAGCGTCAAAACCCCAAAATGTTCTTACGCCCCAGCTGGACCAGAAGAACAAAATACCGGCGACCCAGGCCAATACCGCCAACAACCTGCTCACCATGTGGTGAGGACACTTACAATTTCCGTGCATATTTTTAAAAACTTATTTTGATTAAATTATTTTTCGACCGGGCCAATGCCCCTATTGATGCTCACTTTCTATCTTACCATCCAATGTTCTAAGTTCTGCTAAAAATTTTTGTGCCTGTTCCGATTTTTTGAAAATATCTTCCGGACCGGCACCGGGCGGTATGCCGTGCCATCGGTAATCAAACTCAATCTCCTTGATGCCTTTACCGGGTATCGTATGGGCAATTATCACTGTCGGCTTTTCATATATTGCCGCCGCTTCATTGGCCGCGTCAACAAATGCTTCTATATTATTGCCGTCTATTTCAAGAACATGCCAGTTGAATGCCTCATATTTTGCATGCAAATTTTCAAGAGGCATGATATTTTCGGTCATTCCGTCTATTTGGATATTGTTGCGGTCAATAATAGCGGTTAGATTGCTTAATTTATATTTCCCGGCGAACATTGCGGATTCCCATGTTGCTCCGGCATCTTGTTCTCCGTCGGACATCAGACAATAAGTTCTGAATTTCTTGCCATCCATCTTGGCCGCATAAGCATATCCCGCTGCCTGACCAAGTCCTGAACCCAAAGGACCGGATGTTGTTTCAACGCCGGGCAATCTATCTTTTTCGGGGTGTCCCTGCAAACGGGTTCCGAATTTTCGCAATGTTTTTAATTCTTCTATCGGAAAATATCCGGCCATGGCCATAACTGCATATCTTATCGGGGTAATATGGCCGTTTGAAAGTATGAGGCGGTCCCTATCTTCCTGTTCGGGATTTTTAGGGTCGTGGTTCAAAATATGAAAATACATCGCCGTAAAAATATCAGCCATCCCCAAAGACCCAGCCGTGTGCCCCGACCCCGCCTCCGTCAGCATCTCAATCAAAAGCTCCCGAGCCTCATTTGCTTTAATCTCCAGCTCTTCCGCCTTTTTGTCAGATATGTATTGAGACATTACAATACTGTGGCAACTTTGAGTACGTGTTCAACAAGCGAATTAGTATATCCGAATTCATTATCATACCAGGAATAAACACAGCACAGATCGCCGTCGACAACCTTGGTAAGCGAGAGGTCGGCAATCGCGGCATAGGAATCGCCGACAATATCAGTTGAAACGAGCTGGTCGGTCGTAGTCTTGAAAATCCCCTGCCAGCGCGGTTCGGATTCGGCTGCTTTAAGTATTAAATTAATTTCTTCAACAGTCGTCGGCCGTTCCGATATAAATGAAATTGCTGAAATTGACCCGGTCTGTACCGGCACTCGCAACGCAATACCGTCAAATTTACTCCTCAACGATTCAACTGCCCGGGCAACGGCAATTGCGGCACCGGTCGTAGAAGGTGAAATGTTAACTGCAGCGGCCCTACCGCGGCGGTAATCTGAATCCTTGGTTGGACCATCTATTAAAGACTGCTTAGCAGTATAACCGTGAACTGTATTTAAAAACGCTTTTTTTATACCAAGCTTTTCGGAAATAATTTCCACAAGCGGCGATACGGAATTAGTTGTACAGGAACCATTGGAAGAAATGGAACAGGTCTTGAGATCTTCTTCGTTGACGCCCATCAATACTGTTTTTGCGTCGGCGCTATCATCATCTTTTGCCGGAGCGGTAATCACCACCCTCTTTGCTCCTGCCTGTTTGTGAACTGACGCTTTTTCATAACTCTCAAACGCACCTGTTGCCTCAACCACAATATCCACGCCAAGCTGACCCCAGGGAAGTTTTGTTGCGTCTTTTTCCTGCAAAAACTGATACTCTTTACCGTCTACGATAAGCTTGCCATTAGCGGCCGAAATATCCCTCTCAAACCGGCCATATGCTGAATCGTATTTTAAAAGGTAAGCCAAATTTTCAAGATTACCCAGATCGTTGATTGCCACAACTTCAAGTTCCGGCTTTGTTATAGCCAGCTTAAAAAACGCCCGTCCTATCCGACCGAATCCGTTTATTGCTATTTTTGCCATGCCTTAATTTTAGAGCAATTTTCCCACAGGAGCAAATGACTTCCTGTGTATTTCGCAAGGGCCGAGAGCGGTAAGCCGGGCTTGGTGGTATTTGGTGCCATAACCCTTATGTTTCTCAAGGCCATAATTGGGGTAACGCCTAGCCATTTTAGTCATGAGCCTATCGCGGTAAACCTTGGCTATGATAGAAGCGCAGGCAATTGCAAATATTTTCCTGTCCCCTTTCACAACCGGCATCTGTTCATAATTAACTCCTTTGATTCTGGTTTTCCCGTCAATCAGAACAATGGTTTTTAAGTCAAAATTTGGTTTTAATTTTTTTATCGCATTCTTCATCCCCAGCCGGGCGGCTTGGTAAATATTTATTTTGTCTATCGTTTTCGGCGATACGGATGAAATGGCATAAACAAGATCTTTCTCTTTTAACAACTCCTCGGAAAACTTTACTCTCTGATGAGGCAACAATAATTTTGACTCACGCAACCAACGGAATTTTCTGTGGTGTTTATTGTAAAAATGATTCGTCATCGCCACGGCGCAAACCACCACCGGCCCGGCCAGACATCCCATTCCCACCTCGTCCACGCCAAAAACATACCGATAACCGGATTTAAATAGTTTTTTTTCTAAAGTTTTGCGCGGAAGTTTCATTTGATTATTTGGTATAAAACTATCCCCATTGCCACTGCCACATTCAAACTCTCCTTCTTTCCATACATGGGTATGGATATTTTTTTATCGCAGTATTTTAAAATTTTTGGGCTAATTCCTTTTACTTCGTTCCCGAGAACCAATGCCAGCGGAAATTTTGGCTTGAATTTAAACAACTCAACGCTTTCTTTGGTTTGCTCAAGGGCTACTATATTAATTTGCTCCTTTTTCAACTTTTCCAGCAAACGCCAGGTTTGCCTGCAAGATTCCCATGACACATAAGTTTCCGCTCCTAAAGCGGTCTTAGATATTTTTTCATGCGGAGGCACAGGAGTAATACCGCAAAGATATATTTTTGAAACCCCCGCCGCATCGGCAGTTCTAAAAATAGACCCGACGTTTTCCCGGCTCCGGATATTGTCTAATATTAAATAAATTTTCTTACTTTTTATAATTATGGTATATTTGTATCATGAATACACAATTTAAACTACTCATCTGGTCGGGAACAGCGGTTTTAGTAATACTTGCCATTTTTCTCTTGGCAAGCACTAACCAAGTTGTAAATACGGCTGCGACAACAAACACGGTTTCTTTCAGCGGTGAAGGCAGGGTTGTGGCCAAACCGGACATAGCAAAGATTAGTCTTTCAATCGTTACAGATGCTCTTACGTCAAAAATAGCTCAAGATGAAAATTCAAAAAAATCAAAGGCCGTTACGGATTATCTGAAAAAACAAAATGTTGACGATAAGGATGTCAAAACAACCGGCTACAATATTTATCCTCAATATAGATATCCCAATCCGCCAACTGGCGGAGGCGGTCAGCCAACTATTACCGGTTATCAGGTAAACCAGTCAATGGAGATTAAAGTTAGGGATTTGGATAAGGTCAGCAACATTCTTGACGGAGTTGTTTCCGCAGGAGCAAATCAGGTCAATCAGCTAAGCTTTGAGATAGACGATCCGGAAGCGTTAAAAGCCGAGGCTCGGGCCAAAGCAGTTGCAGATGCGAAAAAGAAAGCTAATGAACTTAAAAGCCAAGTCGGAATATCTCTGGGTAAAATTGTAAACTTTTCAGAAAACACCGGCGGTTATCCGGTGCCAATATTCTATGAATCCAAAGCAGACGGCATGGGCGGCGGAGGCGGACCATCGATACCTATCGGAGAGAATGAGATTGCTGTAAGTGTAATGCTCACTTACCAAATTAAATAATAAGGCAAAACCGCTCGCATAATGCGAGCGGTTTTATAATTCTTAAATATTTTTCTTTCTGATTACCAGACTAAGAAATCCCACCAGGGCTGATTTTTAACGGTTTGACCCGTCTTACTGTTTACGGAATATGTAACACCCATTTTAATCGGAAGTAAAAAGAGCAATCGCGCCTTCTTGGTAGTTTTAACTTGATAGACGGAATCATTTCCGCTTGCTTCTGTTCTGCCCACTTCACTTATCGTTTCATTTGTCGACAAAGTGAGTTTTACCGGCTCTGTTTGCGCCGGTTTTCCTCCGGATACTCCAATTCCACCGGCCGTACCGCCGCCAATTACTTTGGGATAACACTGATTGCCGGAACATACACTACAGTTAGAACTTCCCAAAGGACAAATACCTATTACTCCGCCCCCAACAACTCCTCCTATCGGAATAGGAATAGGTGTCGGAGATTGACACCAGCCACCCGCTGGTTCCGCGAGCAAACAACGCGGTGTGGCATCAAGACAAGCCGGTCTGGGTAAACAAGTCGGTGTCGGAGTGGGTGTTACAGGACAAGGACGCGAAGCAGTACCTGGCTGCATCACACCCTGTGTCGTCGGACATGGGGGAAGGGTTGGACTGACGGTGGGAGCAGGTTCTGCACTTGATACAATCACTTCAATCTTAATAGTCTGATTTCTTTCGTCTATTAACACTACTTTTATCTTAAGTCCCAAAACAACGACGGTCTGTCCTTCTGAAACTTTATATTCACCTTGAAAGTCCGGCATTCCGAGACAAGGAGCATTACTTGTGGAAACATTAGAGGGGCAACCGCCTGAAATATGGATGAGTATCGTTGCTATATTTCTCACTTGGGTTGGGTAGCTCAATGTAGAAATACCTTGCAGATCCTTAAGAGTTATCTCGGCAGAGCGATATTCTGTTATTTTGATTGTTTCTCCTATTTTCAGTGTATACTGATTACTCCCTGTAGCGGCATTTATTACAGCTCCCTGCAACAACAAAACACCAAACACGGTAAACAGAACCAATAATAAGACCCCAAACGAAAAATTGTTTTTTATTTGTTTCATGTAGACATTATACATCTTCAAGACGCAATCATCAAATTTTGCATGTGCTGGGAAACCCAAAACCGCCTTTCGGCGGTTTTGGGTTTCCCAGCTTTGTACAGTTAACCAGCTAGATATGGTTTTTACTCGCAATATCGTTGAGCTCCGATTTATCCGTCGGACCCGGAATGGTGAGGTGTAACCCTCGAACCATATCGACTTCATTTTAATTAGGTTCAGAGGTGTGACGTGAGAATGTAGAATCCGTCAACTGACGGAACATTTTCCCGACTCTCATCTCCTACTTCTTAAACCTTTCGTGCATATATTTTCCGAAGAAAATATATAGAAAGGAGGTGATCCAAGACCAGCTTCCGCTAGCCTTGCCTTGTTACGACTTAGTCCCTGT
>MGJF01000002.1 GCA_001794125.1 Candidatus Yanofskybacteria bacterium RIFCSPHIGHO2_01_FULL_43_32 | reverse complement strand
CGCCGGCAAGAATCTGTTTTTCGGAGAAAGCGACGGGTCGGTCACCGCCGTCATGGATGCATCCGGCAATGTCGGGATAGGGACGGCGGAGCCGGAGGCGAAATTAGACGTTAGCTTTAATGGGTTTCCATCATTCATTTTAAGAAGAACGGGAAGCGATACCAATACAATACGTTCGGTTGGAACAATGGTTTTACAAACGGATCAAGCTTCAGCAGACGGGTTTGGTCCGGCATTTCGTTTTGACCTGCTTGATTCAAGCGCAACTTCTATTACCGGAAACGATGGATTGCTGGGACAAATTGGAGCTGTAAGGGCCGGTGCAGATAATACGGGCGATTTGGTTTTTTACACAAGCACCGCCGGTTCCCAGACGGAAAAAGTAAGAATTACAAGCGGCGGCAACGTCGGGATAGGGACGACGGGGCCAGTCGCTCTCCTTGACCTTGAACCTGCCTCAACCTACACCGGCGACTTGTTCAGGATTGCTTCCGGTTCAACGGAAGTGTTAACGGTAAAATCAAACGGCAACGTCGGGATAGGAAGCACGGCGCCGACTTCAAAATTCAATGTTGTCGGCGGGATGACTTATCTGCAACCAAGCAGCGGGGGGGCCAGCCAGGGACTTCAAATTAGTACGACCAACTTGGCCAATGGTTCAAATGCGATTTTCGTCAATGCGCCCAGTGGTTGGACCGGCAACATCATCAAGTCCAACTTAAACAGCATTGAGCAATTTGCGATAACTCAAGCCGGAACCGCTTGGTTCAACGGCAATGTCGGGATAGGGACGGCGGAGCCGACGGCAAGGTTTGTAATCGACGAAATAAGTCAAGCAACATACAAAGGGATGTTCCGGTTTAATGGCGTCTCTTTTTCAATGAAGCAACAAAACGCATCTCTTACCACTTACCCTTACGTGGAGTGGATCGATTCTTCCGACAACAGGGCGGCCTACTTCGGTTGGGGTTCAAATACGACCCCTAAATATCTGGAGCTGACCATGGAAAACGGGCATAACTTTTACATAAGCGGCGGCAACGTCGGGATAGGAAGCACGGAGCCGGGAACACTGCTTGATGTTGCCGGTACAATTCGCGGGACGGATATCACTTGCACCAATTGTTTGAATCAGGGAGATATTGCCGATTCGGCCGTCGGCACGGGCGAGCTGAAGACGGCTACGGGGTCAACCGCAATCACGAACTCGGCGAACATCGCAATGAACGACTACAGCTTCTTCCCAAATATAGAGCAGGATGACTGCTCAGGAGGGGCGACTCTCTCTGCCTTGCACGCCTCGACTGCGAATGAGAGCAACGACACGGTCGGCCGCTTCCATGTAATCGTTCAAAGCGGTCCGTGCTCCAGCGGCTCTGGCGATGTCCGCTGGCGTTATGTGACCGCATCCGATAGACCTACTATCTGGCTGGTTGTAAACGCTGATGGCTCAATTTCCGCTGTCTGGGAAGGAGAAGACCCGGTTCACCAATTCCAGTATCCCAATAACCCCAATCCGTTGGAAGGAACACCGTTAAGTTCAGGCCAGAGATTCCAGTATGTCCAGCCGCTGACGGTCGCGCAGTTGGCCGGCCTTTATAACAGCTTGCCCGAAACAGACAGAGAACAGATAAAAGCGTCATTGAGGAAATATATCGTTGACGAAAGAAAATGGCTGGACAAGATGGATACTATCTGGGATTTGGCTAATATTGTTGAAAGATACGAACCTTCGGGTAGACAATGGGCAATGAGATTTATCGCAGAATACTATGAGATTTCTCCATCAGAATTTATTTTGGAGACAATGGTTGTCGGGGTCGATGACAAACTTGCGCCAAAGCCGGACCACAGTTCAGTTGTGGCAAATCATTTGGTTGCCCGCCAAGTCCGCCTAGCAGAGAATACAAGGAAAGATGCAGAATTAGCCGCCCTGCCGGAAAACCAGCAAAACGCCGATATCGCTGAATACTACCAATCGTCGCAGCAGTTAGAAGCCGGCGATATCGTTTCTGCCGGGCCGAATGGTCTGACAAAGAGCAGCGGCGTTTATGACCCAAAGGTGATGAGCATTGTTTCCACGGCGCCTAATCAGGTTATCGGAAGGTTAACGGGAACGGATGATGTAAAGCTTGCTTTGACCGGCCGGGTTCCGGTAAAGGTTTCGCTTGAGAACGGGCCTATCATGCCCGGCGACCGCCTGACGACATCATCTACGCCCGGAGTTGCAATGAAAGCGACCAAACCCGGTATGACTATCGGTATTGCTCTTGAAGAATTTTCAAATTACCAAACCGGAAAAGTTCTAACCTTCGTGAATTTGGGATATTGGGCGCCGTCAGAAACAATACTGGCGGATGATTTCGGCGGGGTCGCAAGCGACGGGTCGGATTCATTTGTTGTTACTTCTTCGGGACTTAATTTTGATGAGGTATTGGCCGGACTGGCCGAAGCGGCTCTGGCCAAGTTTAAGAATATTTGGGCTTCCGGCGACATCATCGCCGAAGGCATCAGGAAAACATATTATTCCGTGACGAGCGCGTTCGACTGGGAGTTTGATTTGCAGACGATGATTTCAGGATGGGCATCAAGGGAAATTACTTTTGCGCCGGATATAGACATTCAAACACAATCGCTTTTTAGCGGAAATGCCGCGCAGGCCGCGGGGGGGTCAAAATTGGACCTTCAAGAAAACGGAGCATACTTGGCCACTTACGGCGTGGATTCAACAAGAGGGGAGATTGTATTGAGCGGTTCGTCCGACTTGATCGGCGGAGAGGCAAAAATATTCTTTGATTTCTCGTTCACGTCGGTAATATCGCCCGGCGCGCCCTTGAAAGTCTTAACAACCCCGACAACATTCATCCAGGGTCAGATTTATGTGTCGGAAAAAACACCTTACGGATTTACGGTTAAAGGGGTAAATGGCGCCGTGGACGGCAAATTCGACTGGCTCGTCATTGCCCGAAGAAAAGAATATGAAGGAGCCGACACAACCTCGGTGTCGCCTTCGGCGACACCGACTCCGACGCCGGAGCCGACACCAATCGAAACCCCTGCTCCGACAGAATCACCGTCACCTTCTCCGGAACCGGAAGTCACTCCGTCTCCGACACCGGAAAGCACGCCAACTCCGACACCCGATCCGACACCAGCACCAACCCCAGTTCCTTCGGAAAGCCCTACCCCGACACCTGACGCAACTCCGATGCCGTGATGTTTATAAACATACCTTGTTTTAGTACGTTTAATTAAGTAGAATTAATATATAAATTAACTAATAAAAATACTTAAATCTTTAAATATTTGGATAGGAATGCCTAAATATTTGGAGGGATTAGGTGTTTTGGCACAATGAACGTCAATTTTTTGGATTCGGGAGCGGAAGACATCAGAACAGTTTCTTACGACAATCCCGACGAATCCGCTCTTAACAGCCGCGAGGCAGAAGAAACTGTTTACATCAAGGTAAGCCGCTGGCTTTTAATTGCCGGTGTTTTTATTTTGCCGCTCTTTTTTCTGCCTTGGACAACCAGTGTTCTGGAGTTCAACAAGCAGATGCTCTCGGTAATTTTAGCGGGGGTGTCCCTTATTCTGTGGCTTTTGCATGTAGTTATTTCCGGACAATTATCATGGAGGACCAATCCGTTGGACAAAGGAGTGGCGGCATTCCTCTTGGCCGTGTCTCTCTCGACCATTTTTTCATTAGCCCGCTTTAAGAGTTTGTTCGGTCTTACGGGGAGTTTAAGCGACGCGCTCGTAACCGTAATCGCTCTTTCCGTATTTTATTTCGGCATAGTCAACGTTTTTGACGACAAAGGGTCAAAGGTTCGCGCCGTTTTGGGGTATTCTTTGTTTGCCGTCCTTCTTTACGGCGTCTTAAATATGTTCGGAGTTTATCTGGTTCGTTTTCCGTTTGCGATGTCCAAGGCATTTAATACCGTTGGCTCATTAAACTCTTTAGGCATGGTCGCCGCGATAGCTTTGCCGTTATTCTACAAAGCCAAGCCCGCCTCTTTTGGAAAACATATTCATACGGCCGGAATATTTTTAGCCATGACGGTTCTTGTGGTTTTAAATTGGTGGGTGCTTTGGGCCGTCGCCATAGCCGGAATGGCAACGATGATAGCTTTGGACAGTTTAAACAATCCCGGATTTAAAATATCAAAATTCTTGTTGCCGATGACGATAATCGTTCTGGGAGTTTTTCTGATGGTGGTTAATTTCAGCTTTGATTTTTTGAAGAAAGATTTTCCGGTTGAAGTGGCGCCGTCTTTCAACTTGTCAGCCAACATCGCCGGTTCGGTATTAAAAAAGAACGCAGCTTTCGGATACGGACCGGAGAACTTCTCTTTGGCTTTTGACCGGTATGGCGCCGCAGCGCTATCAAACACAACCTTGTCCAGCGCCAAGTTCTTTGATTCCACCTCGCAGGTTCTTAACTGGGCTGTTGACGGAGGATTAGTCGTGCTTGCCGCTTTCGCTTTTCTTTTGTGGCTTTTGGCCGGAGGCGTATTTAAGAAAAGACTGACAGAAGGAGATATTGGAATTATTTCCGGTGTCGCGGCTTTAATCGCGGGGATGTTCTTGTATCCGTTCAATCTTACCCTCATGTTTGTTGCTTATGTGGCGATAGGTTTGATGGCCGTATCTTTATGGGGAGACGAGAAGAAATTGTTTAATGTTGAGGAAAGAGCTTCAACTTCTCTGATTTCTTCACTCGGGTTCATAGGCGGATTGATCCTTGTTCTCGTCGGTTCTTATTTTGGAGCGGCTTTATATGTCTCGGACGTGAAATATGCCCGGGCCCTGGCAAGCAAGGATATTAATCAAGCGAACAATCTTCTTGGGGAGGCGATTAATTGGAACGGTCAGGACGACAGATATTACAGGGCATCTTCTCAAGTCGCCCTATCACTCCTTTCAACGGAATTAAATAAAAAGGACAACAGCACCGACAAGACGGCAAAAATCCAGAACTATTTGGCTTCGGCTATTAACTTGGCCAAGCGCGCCGCTGAAGTGGCTCCGAGAGAGTCGAACAATTGGTCTAATTTGGGAGATGTGTATCAAAGTCTGACGGGATTGATTGAAGGAGTGGATAAGCTTGCCGAAGATTCTTACTTGAAGGCAAGCGAACTTCGTCCGGGAGACGCGTCTTTCTACAACAAGATCGGAAGCATGTACCTGGCCAAATCAGACCTTGCCCGGCAGTTGTCTGCCGGAGGGGGAGCCAACGCGGCCAAGTTTCAGCAGGAAATAATTCCGGATTTGAATAAGGCCGAGGAAAATTTCAAAAAAGCCATAGAACTTTCGGACAGTTTCGGATTAGCCATATATAATTTGGGAACCGTATATGACAGAATGGGCAAGGTGAGAGAGGCTATCGGCCAGCTTGAGAAGATAGCGCCCTATAACAGCAATCAGCCGACTCTCGCTTTTGAACTTGGGCTTCTCTATTATCGTGACAACCAAAAAGACAAGGCCTTTAGCCAGCTGCAGAGAGCGGTTCTCCTGTCTCCCAATTTCGCCAACGCCCGCTGGTATTTGGCGTTGTTGTATGAGGAAAGACTAGACATTCCCAGCGCGATAGGCCAGTTGCAAAAGATTTTAAGCGCCGATGCAAACAAAGACAACCAGACGGTGTTAACGAAATTAGATGAACTTCAACGCGGTAAAAAAACCATTCCTCCAAAAAAGGTACTGGACCAAAAACCTATCTAAACAGTTCTTTGGAGAACACAAAACACACATAGCCGCCATGGTGGCGGTTAGCGTGTTTTTGGGATGGATGTCGGCGGCAATTATCCGGTCGCCTTTGGACGCGCCAAAAGAAATTATAATCAAAGAAGGAGAAGGCGCTTATGCAATAGCCGATACTTTGAAAAAAGAAGGGATTATAGAAAATAAATTTGTATTTGTCGCTTATGTGTTTATTACCGGAAACGAAAAAAAACTCCAAGCCGGAAGATATTTATTTAAGCCGGGAGTTATTATTCCGAATATTATACATTCTATTGCGGGCGGACTCGCGGAAACGGACGATATTATCGTAACCATACCCGAAGGGTTTAATGTTTGGGAGATAGACAAAAGATTGGCCGGTCTCGGTCTAATTGTTGAAGGTGAATTTGCCAAAAAATACCAGCCGCAGGAAGGGGAATTCTTTCCCGATACGTACCGCTTTGATAAAAAAGGGGAAACCGTCGACACTATCGCGGAGAAGATGAAGAACCACCTGAATTTGAAATTTAAAGAATTTTCTTTGATCTTCAGTTCCTTGATTCTGCGGGACACGCTGACAAGGGCCTCTATACTTGAAAAGGAAGCCCGGAACGAAGAAGATATGCGGCTGGTGGCGGGAGTTATAAGAAATCGTCTTGCCAAGAAAATGACCCTGCAGATAGACGCTACCGTTTCTTACGGCGCCTGTTTGCGCAAAGCAACCGCTGTCGATTTTAAGAAAAACTGCGATGTGAGCCAGATACCGGTCGGGGCGGAAATCCGCATTGATTCCCCGTACAATAGTTATAAAAGATCAGGTCTTCCGCCGGGTCCGATTGCCAATCCGGGGATTACGGCTATTCAGGCGGTTTTGAATCCAAAACAAAGCGATTATCTATACTATCTTTCTACCCGAGACGGGAGCCAAATGATATTTTCCAAAACAGCCGCCGAACACGCGACTAACCGCCGAAAATATCTGGGGATTTGACATTAAATTTGGATTTTGTTAATATTTTAATATCCTCCTTCGCTAAAGCTTCGGAGGACACAGCCGTAGACAGCGTGATGAACGCCGAGGTAATAGCCATAACCGGCTGTTATTGTCTGCGGAAAGCAGACTTTTTTGTTTGAATCATGAAAAGCAAAACCCAAAAATCAACGGAACTAAAGAAGCTAAAAACCAAACTTCCGAAGTCCAAAATAACGGTATTTACCACCTTCTCAAGAGCGGGCGAGAAAGGCTTGTCTGTGGCCCAGATGTCGGAATTAAAAAAGGCATTGAGAACCATGGATGCCGAATACTTTGTAACCAAAAAAACCTTGATGGATTTGGTTTTGAAAGAATCAAATCCGCCAGCTGGCGGAGAGGGCGTTGATGTCTACAACATGGAAGGTTCTGTCGGATTAGTTTTAGGAAGCGGGGATGTTTATGCGATTTCCAAGAAACTTTACGAATTTGCCAAGAAAAATAAGGCCCTCCAGTTTTTCGGAGCTATTTTTGAAAGCCATTTCATGGACAAAGAAAAATTTTTAGAAATGGCCAAGATGCCGTCCAGAGAAATATTGCTGGCAAGATTGTTCGGAATGATGAAATATCCGGTTTCCGGATTAGCAATGGTTTTAAGCGAAATAGTTAAAAAGAAACAGGTCGGAGCTTAAAATCTAAATATAAAAATAAATTAATTAAACAATATGAACAAAGACGAATTTATAAAAAGTATTGAGTCGATGTCAGTGACCGAATTGAACGATTTGGTCAAAGCCTTAGAAGAGAAGTTTGGCGTATCCGCGGCCGCGTTCGCTTCGGCAGGCTCAGCGCAAGTTGCGGCTGGCGGTGCAGAAGCCGGTGAAGAGAAAGACAGTTTCACGGTTGTCTTGAAAGACGCCGGTTCAGCCAAGATACAGGTTATCAAGGTTCTCCGGGAGATGACCGGCTTGGGATTAAAAGAGGTCAAAGACATGACCGACAAGGTTCCGGCCAACGTCAAAGAAGGCATTAAGAAAGCCGATGCCGAAGAGATGAAGAAGAAAATAGAAGAAGCCGGCGGAGTAGTCGAACTCAAATAACGGTTTTACTGCCGTAACTAAAAAGCCCGCAAAAGGGGCTTTTTAGTTACGTTTTTTGGCATTGAATTAGACTATTGACATTAATTATAATTGGTGTTATAATTGGATATATGAATATTTTCAATCGATACCTACTGTCAGTAATTGTCTCATTTTTGCCGATATTTACCGTTTTTAATCCGGCAATGGCCGCTGATTTTAACATCCTTTCAGATAATAACAAGCTCAATCCGGGCAAGATTTTTGTCGTTGATATAAAAATAGACACCGCCGGAACCTTAATTAACGCATCTCAAGCAAAAATTAAATTTTCACCGGAAATAATGCAGGTTAAAAGTATTTCTACAAATGATTCCGTCTTTAATTTTTGGCTTCAGGAACCGAATTTTTCAAACACAGACGGCACAATCGTATTTATCGGAGGAACATCGAAAGAAATTTCGGGCGATGCGCTTAAGGTTTTAAGCATAACCTTCATATCTTCGGGTGTTGGTGAAAACGACATTTCATTCACTGATGGCGCAATAACCGCTTCTGACGGCACGGGCAACAATATTTTAGTTAATGCCAACGGAGTTCACTTCACGATTGTCCCCGCAGGTCAGACAATCGCGGCTCCTACCGTCAAAACACAAACAGCGCAAAGCGCTAATCCGTCCGTCGCTTCGACCAAACAATCAGCGTCGGCAAACACAGCCGGTTCATTGTCGGCTAATATTTCAGGAGGGAGTAATCCGTCAAACAGTATTATGGGACAGAGAACTGTTTTGGGAAACATCGTGCTTATCCTGACATTGTTTAACACTGTTGCGGTCTCCTGTTTCTTGGGCAGATTTGTCTCGTTGTCAGGAAAGGCAAAAATAAATTTCGGCAGATAATAAAAACCCCGCCATGGCGGGGTTTTTATTATCGTTCTCAATTATTGCACCTTCCAGATTTTGTTGTCTTTGCTTACGAGATATACGGCCTCATCTTGGTCGAGATAAGCTTCTGCGAATGCTTCCTGGCTGGAAACTTTGAAAGTCTTGAATAATGTTCCGCCCGCTTTGCTTATCAAATATATTCTGCCCATGTTTTTATTTATCAAATAAAGATATTGTGAATCTTTGGTTGTTGCCAGCACGCTTGATTCATCGGGAAGAATGAGGGTGTTTATTTCGTTTTGTTTTTCACCTTTGTAATACACGGTCAGAAGGCCGGATTTATTTAAAACATAGACCTTTCCGTCGACGGCGAGCAGTAACGGTTCCGGAGGCAATACCCCGCCTTTGAGCCACCCGACGGCATCTTTAGGTTTATTGGAAACGTCGGCAATCTTAGAAATCCCGTCAACGGCTATGAAGTAAAGATTGTCTTCATAAATATCCAAGCTTATCGCGCCTGTTTTTGTTTTTTCAGCGGCAAGCAGAGAGGCCTTATCGCTGACGCTTTTCGGCAATATTTCGGTAAGAGTGGGAGAGGATTCAACGACGGGCTTATCCATATCGTCTAAAAGTTTGATTATCTCATTTTTGGCGTCATTTATTTTATCGGAAGGGGCAACCGAACTGATGCTGACAATAGAACCAAACAAAAGTTTTCTTGCCCCCAAGGAATCATTCTGACTGATCTTGGTTTTTGCCAGTTTCATGTTGTTTTGGGCTTCACTGACCGCATTGGCCGTCTGTCTTTGGTTTGGGCTGACGAAAAAGAACACTTTGACGGCCCACGCGCCGACAAGGACCATGACCCCCAACGATACGAAAATCACCGCCTTATTTTGTCTTTTTGGCAAAAGCATTTTTATTTTTCCAAGGACGACGGCAAAAGAATTATCCTTTTTGCCCAATGAGAATTCGGATCTTATTATTCTTGGAAGTTCCGGTTCGGGAATTACATATTCCGGTCGTTTATCGCCTTGTTTAACCGGTTCTTTTTCGGCAACTTCGGATACCGCGGCGCGAGGAGGAAGAATTTTTGCCGCCTTGGGAACTATTGCCGGCTCTTTAACCCTGTTCAGGTTAATATATAAAGCGGCATAAGCCAAACCGGCCTTCTCTTCTTTGAGGGCGTCTATTTTTTCAAGGAATTGTTCGGTATCGAGCCTGAGAAAACTTTCCTTAATGGCTTTTTCTCGCGCAGTGACCGACCGGCCGGGGTAGAAGGCCAATATCTTGTCTCCATGAGCGATCCTGCCGGAAACAACATGGGAGAACTCTTTCTCCTGAACTTTTTCTTTGCTGAAGATGTCTATGTTGTTGAGAATGTCTATGGTTTTGTTGTCGCGGGCAAGAAGTATTTTGAATTTGCCTATCCTGGATATGTTTATATTCTCGCCGGCAAGAGCAAAAATGCCGATATTAATTTTGACATCCTTGTTAACGAAGAACTCATCAACAACGTCATTGATTTTCTTGAGCGCAGCGGAAAACGCTTCTTTAGGAGAAAGGTCCGGATTTGAGTAATACTCGCGTTTAGCCAAAGAGGCAACGAGATTGGTTGCATAAGTCGAATCGGATTCCCCGGTCTTTTCTTCGTAGTTTCGATCCGTGAAGTCGCCGTCATTATGCTGAACATTGCCGATTATATATAAATTGCCGAGTTTCCTTTTTGCTTCGTCGGAATTGTAATCGTATGAAAAAATATCGAGATGTCCTTCTTTTTGAGATCCTCTGATGAGTATCTCCTTCGGAGTCGGTTTTAGGAAAATTTTTTCCATGCTTGAACAGATTTTACTTTTTAATCTTTTGGTGTAAACTACTGATGATATTAACCCCATTCTAATTCACTTTTAATATAAATGTCAAAGGATATACTTGATAACCTGTTCGGCTCAAGAGTCAGGATTAAAATCCTGAAATTATTATTCCGAAATTATCCCGGAGATTTTTCCGCCGGAGAATTAGCCACAAGGATACAAGAAACATATCCGGCGGCAAAACTGGAAATCGAAGCCCTCGCGAAACTCCGTCTGATTAAAAAAACAAGAACAGCCAAAATCAAATATTCCCTGAATCCGAATTTTGAATTTTTTGAGGAATTAAAAGCCCTTATCTTGAAGGCCTCTCCCGCGGAAAAGAATAAGATGGTCGCTAAAATTCTTAAACTTGGCCGGATAAAATTGGCTTTGGTGTCGGGAGTTTTTTTGAACAATAACGGCGCTGTCAGCGATAATTCCGCAGCCGATCTTTTCATTGTCGGGGATGAAATAAACAAAGATAAATTGCGGATATTTTTAAAAGCGCTTGAAGCGGAGGTGGGGAAGGAAGTAAAATTAAGCATCATGGACAAAGAAGAATTCGATTATCGCCATGGAATGTTCGACCGTTTCGTCCGCGTATTGCTTGAAGGGCCGCACGAAAAAATAATCAATAAACTCGGATTATAAGGTTCGGGCTCGTAGTTCAGTGGTAGAACGTCCGATTCACATTCGGAAGGTCAGAGGTTCAATCCCTCTCGAGCCCACAATAAAACCCCATTCGGGGTTTATTTTAGTAAGATTCGGGGCAGATCGGCCGCCGAGTCAGTGATATGGTCTTCAGGGACTCCGGCGGCGAGGAATTTCTCGCGAGTGTCCATTCCTCCGGAAACAACGGCATAAAATTCAATTCCGGTTGCTTGAGCAAGTTTCCAGTCGTTTTCAACAGTATCGCCGACCAGAATTATACCCCCCCGCTCTATTTGGTCGGCTTTGTATTTTTCAAAAATGGGCTCCATAATTTCCGGTTCAGGTTTTTTGTGGCCGTTGTGCGCCGGCGTAATTATCTGTTCGAAGAATTCTGCGATGTCATTGTGCAAAAGTTGGGCAAAGATCGTTCTGGGTTGGCGGTTGGTCACAATACTCATATTGAAATACGGGCGAAGCTTTTTCAAGGCTTCTCTTGTTCCCGGAAACGCCGGAAGCGGTTCAGCTATATCCAAATTTTCCCATTCGTTGAAAAAAGCCTTTGGGTCTTCATCGGGCCAAATTATCCGCAAGAGTTTGAATGGTTCGGCGCCCCACATGTCTCTGATGCGCTGTTTGATCTCTGGCGTCACCGGAAGATTTCGCACCGCGGCTATTTTGAGTACTCTTTTTAATCCTTCTCTTCCGGAATCTATTAATGTTCCGTCCAGGTCAAAGCACAGGCCCCGCTTAGTCACAATTTCTCCTTGATTTAAAAAAACTTGTTCCAAGGATATCAGATGTGTTATAAAAACACCAGCTGTTCATTGAAAAAGAGGGATGTGTGATCCTGACTCTGACCGGCGCCTCCGGCGCCGGTTACCGAGGAGGTAATAAACCGCTTTCTTCAAAAATTCGGCGATTGCGGTGATGACTTCTAAAACCGGCCCAAGGGGCCGGTTTTTATTCGGAAAGGACCGGAAGTTATGCACACTTGCGTCCGTCCGGAGCGGTGCTATACTTATTCTGTAAGTGGTGAATTGTGGATAGAAGTGTTAATGATTACCGTAATCTGTTGATTAACGACACGGGGTGTCGTTAATAGAAAACTGTTGATAACTATGTTAATCGGTGAATATAGGCACAATCTGGACCCCAAGAAACGGCTTGCTATCCCTTCAAAATTCAGGAAAGAGCTTGGAGATGGAGCGGTTCTTACCAAGGGTCTTGATGGCTGTTTGTTCATTTTTCCTTTAAAGAACTGGGCGCCATTCGCCGAGATGATTGGGGGATTATCCATAGGAAAACAGGACACCAGGTCGTTTGCCCGCTTATTCCTTTCGGGAGCCGTAGAGGTGGAATTCGATTCTTTGGGAAGAATATTAATACCGGACAATTTAAAAGAATTTGCGAGTTTGAATAAAGAAGTGGTGGTCTCCGGATTGTTCAACAGGCTGGAAATATGGGATGAAGAAAGATGGAACGGTTATAAAAATAATTTAGAAAAAAATTCGGATAAAATAGCCGAGAAATTGGGGGAGCTCGGATTGATATAAAAAACAGAAATCCCTAAGTCGCCGACGCGTGTCCCTAAAGGGGCCCTCGCGGGCGACCCAGGGAATCCCATTCCGAGCATGGCGCATACCCCCGTTTTATTAAAAGAAGCGATTGAATATTTAAACATAGGAAAGAACAGCAACATTATAGATGCCACTCTCGACGGAGGGGGGCACACGAGGGCAATCCTTGAAAAATATCCCGAGGTAAAGATCCTGGGCATAGAATTTGACCCCACGTTGTTTAAAAGCTTGCAGTTGAATGACGATAGGTTGATAAAAATTAATGATAGTTATGTAAATTTAAAAAACATAGTTAAAGATTACAAATTTAAACCGGACGGAATATTGTTTGATCTTGGATTGTCGTCATGGCATTACGAAGAAAGCGGCAGGGGATTTTCTTTCAAGAGAAATGAAATACTGGACATGAGGTTTAATCCCGAAATCCAGCCCGAAAGCGCCGTTGATATCGTGAATAAATACAGCGAAGACGAATTGAGGGAATTAATAAGTTATCTGGGCGAAGAACAGTTTGCCGGAAATATAGCCAAGAACATTGTCAGAGCGAGGCGTGAAAAGCCGATTATTATGACCGAGGACCTTGTAAATGTTATCAGCCGGTCGGTTCCAGAATGGTACAAGCAACAGAAAATAAACTTCGCGACCAAGACATTCCAGGCGTTAAGGGTGAAAGTGAACGACGAATTGGGAAACGTCCGAAAGGGCGTTCAGGCGGCGATAGAGGTGTTAAAACCGGGCGGAAGATTGGCGGTGATATCGTTTCAGGGGTTGGAAGACAAGACGGTGAAGGAAGTATTTAAAGAGAATGTGAAAGCCGGAGCCATAAAATTAGCGGTAAAAGGAACGATAAGGCCGAGCTGGGAAGAACAGAGGACAAATCCGCGAAGCAGGAGTGCAAAGATGAAGGTTGCACAGAAGGTTTGAAGCGTCAATCCGCCGGCTGGCGGAGAAAGTAGCAACAAAATTATAAACAAGGAACCATTTTATAAAATAAAATCGGTTTAGTTGGTTCGCTCGGATGAATTGAAATAACCTTCAATCATCCTCGCTGCCAACCATAAACGGGATGGGTAGGAATGCCCTAACCCTAAAACAGTGACAGTAACCAAACATGCGGGAGTCAAAGAATTAAATCATAATTCAGTAAGCACGGTTTTTCTGCTCAACACGATAATATTGTTGATTGCCGGACTTTTGACGATTTATTACGTGGTTCAAGCCAATATAGTTGCGGCCGGAAATTATAAAACAAATCTGTTGAATCAAAAGCTGGAATCTTTAAACGAGGTTCGCAGTTCTTTAGCCGCCCAAAAATCATTAATGGAAGATCCGGCAAGGATTCTTGATTTTGCCTTAAGCCAAAACATGGAGGAGGCAAAAAACGCGGTATATCTTTTTGAAAACGGGGATGTGGCTTTGAAGCCGTGAATTCTTTCAAGTTTTGCTGTTTCTCATTATACTTTGCATATTTAACTCGCTCGGATGAAATGACTTTTGGTCATTTCACTCCTCGCTCATAATTATAATTTGTTGCCATGAGTAAACATGATAATTTTCGCATAAACATATTTTTTGTTCTTGTTTTGATCGTTTCGGGCCTGATTTTATACAGGCTTTTTATTTTATCTTATATCCGGCATTCGGTTTATTCCCGGACCGCAGCGGCTCAAAGGGATAATATCACCAACATTCTGGCCAGGGGCAATATATATCTGAAAGACCCGACATCTAATAATTTGTTCCTCGCCGCTACCAACAAGAAGTTCCCCCTCGCTTATGTCGTTCCGGCCAAAATTGACTGGAAAACCGACGGGGAAAAAATATCCCGGGTGGCCGAT
Organism: Candidatus Yanofskybacteria bacterium RIFCSPHIGHO2_01_FULL_43_32; assembly: GCA_001794125.1. Classification (GTDB taxonomy): domain Bacteria; phylum Patescibacteriota; class Minisyncoccia; order 2-02-FULL-40-12; family GWA2-44-9; genus 2-01-FULL-41-26. The sequence goes on along the minus strand of MGJF01000002.1, from coordinate 292,160 downwards.
ATTTTAAAAACTGATAAAGATCGGATCCTAAACACAATCCAATCGGGACAAAACTCTTCCAAAGTACTGGCAAGACGGCTGGAGACGAATCAGGTCGAACAAATAAAAGGCCTGAATTTAAGGGGACTGGGTATTTCATACGAAACGGACAGGTTCTATCCCGGACAGGAGTTGGCATCCAATGTCATGGGATTTTTGGGATATGACCTGAACGGCCGTTCCGGACAATATGGCATCGAGTCTTATTATGATAATGACTTGTTCGGTAAGACGGCCGCAAAAGCGCCGATTGCCACAGGAGCGGTTGGTTTTATTAAAAACCTTATTTCCGGCAGTAATTCGCTATCCGGCGGAAATAACACGTTCAACCGACCGTCGGATATTGTTTTGACCATAGATAAGAACATACAGGCTTACACAGAAGATAAACTCGAAAGCGTGTTGAAAAAATGGGATGCCCGGGGCGGGACAATCATTGTTCAGGACCCGAATACGGGCAAGATATTGGCCATGGCCGATAAGCCGACATTTGACCCTAATAACTATAGTGATTACCCAACCGCCCTTTTTTTAAATAAAGGCGTGCAGGAAGTTTTTGAGCCGGGTTCTTCTTATAAGCCAATAACTATGGCTATGGGACTGGATTTGGCTAAGGTCACTCCTCAGACCACATTTACCGACGAAGGATTTATAAAAGCCGCTGAATATACCATACGCAACTTCAGCAATAAAGTTTTTGGTCTGCAGACTATGTCTCAAGTGTTGGAAAAATCTATAAACACCGGAGCGATGTTTGTTGAAAATTCCGTAGGCGACGATAATTTTCTCAACTACACGATAAATACCGGATTCGGACAAAGAACCGGCATAGATCTGCCGGGCGAAGTTAACGGCGACATTACCAATCTTTACAGCGGAAGAAAAATTAATTATTTGACGGCGTCCTTCGGTCAGGGAATAGCGGTTACGCCGATACAGCTTATAAATGCGTATTCGGCCATCGCAAACGGAGGAAAACTGATGAGGCCATATGTTGTTGAAAAAATAGTCAAAGAAGGGGGAGAAGAAACGGTTACCAAGCCGGAAATAATAAGCATCCCATTTTCCAAAAAAACATCAGATAAATTAAAAACAATGCTGGTCGGGGTGGTAGACAACGGTTTTGATAAAGCTAAAATTAAGGGATATGATATAGCCGGTAAAACCGGAACCGCGCAGATACCTGACGGAAAAGGCGGTTATGACGAAAAAGAGTTTATTCATGATTTTCTCGGATTTGCGCCAGGCCTGGACCCGAAGTTCGTAATTCTGATAAAAATGGACCGGCCGAAAGGAATCCAATTCGCCGCCGACAGCTTGTCTCCGACATTCAGAGAAGTTGCGCAGTTTTTAATTAATTACTATAAGATTCCACCTACGAGAAAATAAAATGAAAAACTTTATTAAAAAAATAATCGTCTGGAAACTCGACATAATCGCCAAAATGTATTTAAGGCGCTATAAACCGCAAATTATCGCTATTACCGGAAATGTCGGCAAGACATCAACCAAAGAAGCGATTTCGGCTGTGTTGGCGAGGTCAAAAAGAGTCAGATCCGGAAAGGGCAATCTTAACAACGAATTCGGCGTGCCGCTGACCATCGTGGGCAATTGGGCCGATGAATATTATGAAGCGGAGAATACTTTGTTTTTTTGGATCAGAGTTTTGGCGGTTTCTTTTTGTGGCCTGTTTTTTCAAAAAAATTATCCGGAGATTTTAGTGTTAGAATACGGAGCGGATAAGCCGGGCGACATAAAGCGATTAGCCGCCAAGTTCAAACCTCATATCGGAGTGGTAACCGCGGTCGGGGAAGTGCCGGTTCATGTAGAATATTTCTCCGGACCTGAAGGTGTGGCCAAAGAGAAGGGCCGGCTTATCGAGGCGCTTTCGGTCTCTGATTTCGCGGTTTTGAACTTTGACGATTTAGCTGTTTTTGAAATGAAAGAAAGGACAAAAGCAAAAGTGCTTACATTCGGGTTTGGCGAGGGAGCAAATATTAAAATTTCTAATTTCCAATCTCTAATTTCTAACGAGAGACCAGAAGGAGTGAGTTTTAAAATAAATTATAATGATAGTTTTGTGCCATTTAAATTGAGCGGTTCTTTGGGTAAATCCCAAGGATATGCCGCCGCCGCGGCGGCCGCGATCGGTTCAATTTTCGACATGAATTTGGTTGATATAAGCGAGGCCATTTCTGAATATCACGGACCGAAAGGCAGATTGAAAATACTGAAAGGAATCAAAAACTCTACAATCATAGACGACACATATAATGCATCTCCTTTATCTACACATTTAGCGTTGGAAACACTCCGGGACTTACCCGGAACGCGGAGGGTCGCTGTTTTGGGAGATATGCTTGAGTTGGGAAAATATACGATAGATGCCCATAAAGAAGCGGGAAATGTGGCCGGAAGTTTTGTTGATTTGCTTGTTTGTGTGGGTTCAAGGGCGAAATTTATTGCTGACTCGGCCTTCAATCAGATGCCCAGAGAAAATATTTATAGATTTGATACGTCGGATGAAGCGAAATTGAAAGTTAAAGAGTTAATCAAAGAAGGGGATTTAATTTTGATAAAAGGTTCGCAGGGAATGAGGATGGAAAAAATAGTGGAAGAAATAATGGCGGATCCGCCAGCCGGCGGAGGAAATAAAAAAGACCTGCTGGTCAGACAGGGTAAAAAGTGGCTTTCTAAATAAAACAAAAGCCCCGATGTTCTGGGGCTTTGGCTCCGGCTTGGTGAGCCGAACGCGCTACTTGCCTGGTTCGCACAGACCGAGGGTCTGGCGCGTTTCGGAGCACTTCGTCTCGGTTTTCGCCTTGATGCCGTCGATGTAGGAACCGGCGGCCAGATAGGCGAGGACAAGGAAAACGAGCAGTCCGAGAATTCCAACAATGCTTCTCATGGCGCACTCCTTTTTTGGGAACTGCTTATGAATGTATTATAGCATACTTTAACCCTATTTGTCAAATCAGGAAAATATGCTAAAATTGGCCTAAAATAATTATAAATATGGCGCCATCGTCTATCGGTTAGGACACATGCTTCTCAAGCATGGAAGCGGAGTTCGATTCTCCGTGGCGCTGCACTTCGACAGGCTCAGTGCAAGCTGAGCCGGAGAAGTGCCCTGAGTTTATCGAAGGGCGCTTCAAAAAATAATTTATGTATTTTGTATACCTTATTCAATGTGGGGATGGTACGTTTTATGCTGGTATTGCGAAAGATGTTGAGAGAAGGTTTCTTGAGCACCAAGCTGGTAAGGGCGCCCGTTATACACGAGCAAGAAAAGTCGTGAAAGTTTTATATGCCGAAAAGTATAATAGTGTATCCGGGGCTTTAAAAAGAGAGGCACAAATCAAAGGATGGCGGCGCGAGAAAAAATTAAATCTTATTAAATTCGGTAAACCCATTATTTGAGGGGCCAAGGGGAGTGGAAAACCGTTACATAAAATTTTAGTAAATAAAAACGGGATGCTTTATGCACCCCGTGTGTCATTGATGGGTCTATTCCCATATTTACCACTTGTATATCTACTGACCCCAAGTAGAAGGTTAGAAAGAATGTTAATACAAAATAGAGCGTGAATTGCTATTGGGATTACCGCTAGGGAAGCTATCAACCCAGCTTCTTGCCAGCAAAAAGGCAGAATTATTCCATAATGGACTAGTCCTGATGCAATGGCTGTTGCTACACCGCCCAATAGCGGGTGATTATGGGCATCTACCAACCTCAGGATTGGTCGTAGAACGAATACAATAATGGGATTATACTTCAGATACAAACTCCACATACCGATACACTCCTTATTTAAAGTAACTTTTCTAAACTATACTATAAATTATATATGATGTCAATGTAGAGTGTTTTTTATTTCTAGCGGTCTAAAATTGGATTTTGAATAAAATATGTATAAATATCAGAGAACAAAGTTTTCTAATGTTCTCTATTGGCCCTACCCAAGGAGAATGGTCAAAATGAAATGACTAAGGAGGTATCTATGTAATTGAGCCAATTTGAGTTTTCCGAAAACAGCTTTTTCGGAGGGGCTAAGGGGAGGGGAAAACTTTGGGCTGAAAATGCCAAATAACGAATAATTGACACTATCTAAAAATAAGTTTATAAATCTATTAGTTCGTTGACTGAGGAGTTATCATGTTTAGTCAGATGCGTAGTAGCCGTCGTCGAAAATACGAGGGTGATAAACCATCATCTCCGATGAGTCGATCCGAGAAAAAGAGATTTGTTATTGCGTTTTGCATCCTATTTATTCTGGGAATGACCTTGTTGTCGGACTTCGTTGCTTTACCTGCCCAACACATAGACAGTGCTGTTATAGACAAGGAACACCTTGAACCTCATCGAGGGCATACATCAACGGGTGCCAGTTTCCTCGTACCAGAGAAATGGCAATTATCATTCAATATCAAGGACCAATCTTCTGAAATTCAGGTTTTTAAGGAATTCTATGACCAAACTCATGTCGGCGATATTCTCAAGGTCTCATATACTAAGTCAAGAATTTTCCGTGAAATAGAAATAATCTCAGTTGATAGATAGCTTTATGCTATCTTTTTAATTGGCAAAAACAATGGCAAACTCAAAATCTAAAGGATTTTTCATAAAATACTCATAAATTTGACCAAACAAAGTTTTCCAATGTTCTCTATTGGCCCTGCTTTACAAAACAAATTTTTTGAGATATCATATACAAATCATGTTTGCTGTAATAAAAACAGGAGGGAAACAGTATAAAGTCGCCGAGGGCGATGTTTTAAGGGTTGAAAAATTGGAAACTGAAGGTGGAGAAATTGTTTTTAAAGATGTGTTATTGGTGGTCAACGGCGAGGTAAAACTTGGCAAGCCGGTTGTTTCCGGAGCCAAGGTTTCCGCCAAGGTGTTAGAGGAAGGAAAAGGCGAAAAAAAGATGGTTTTCAAATTTAAATCTAAAACACGTCAGCATAAGAAAAAAGGCCACCGCCAGCCATATACCAAGATTCAAATCACAAAAATCACCGCCTAAAGCGGTGATTTTTTCTGAATAGTTTACACAACCTCTACGCGTACGGAAGGAGACGCCCTCATCCCACGAAGACCGCATAAAACCCTGCCGGGTTTTTGCTCTATCTCGGCTACCCGTCTGCGAACGTTCTTCTTTGGGATAAAGGCGTCTCCCTCCGCCAGTTGCCTTGGTGAATAGGTGGTGATTGGCAATAGAGGTTCAAAGCGACAAAAAAGAAATGTGGCTGGGTTATACTATTGACAGAGACAACCAGATTTGTTATGCTACAACTATTCTGGTTTTCATACCAGAAGAGCGGAATCGATCTGTCGATTCCCTGCACTAATGAGGTTCAGAATCTCCTCAGTGTATTTTTTTTTGTTTAAAATTAAAAAAAGTGAGGTCTTATTGCATTTTGAAGCCCGTCCGAACAGGCGGGCTTGGTGTCCACGCCGGAGTTCGTGAGATAAGCTACTCAAGATTTAGGCTTTCCGTCAGATAAGCTTTACTATGCAATAAACTTAGTGACACGGCAGGCTGGACCCGCCGTCGTGAGGACAAGTGGAGATTGCCGCAGGAGCAATCGAAACGGGCTGAAAAATACAATGAGGCCGAGCGACTATTTCCTATAATCCAACGCATTCTTCAGTGTTATCTCGTCCGTGTATTCTAAATTTGAGCCGGAGGAAAGGCCTCGGGCGAGGCGGGTCAGGTAGACCCCTTTTTTCCGCCAGCTGGCGGAGCCGAAAACCTCTCGGATATAGTGGGAAGTTGTTTCGCCGGCGGTGTTGGGATTAGTGGCGATGATAAGTTCTATGTTTTTGTCTCCCAGCTTGCCTATGCGTTCTGCAAGTTCTTTTAAACGAAGCGTTTCGGGAGTAAGGCCGTCCAGAGGATTTATCGCTCCGCCAAGAACGTGGTAAAGGCCTTTATAAAGTCCTGTCCGTTCAATGGAATCCAAGTCTGTAACTTTCTCTACCACCAATAGTTTCGCCTGGTCTCTTTTGCCGTCTAAACACACCGAACAAAGACCGTTATCGGATATATTAAAGCAGACAGGACAAAAAGATATTTCCTTGCGCAAATTCGCTACGGCTTTGCCGAATTCACGAAGTTCTTCTTCCGGTTTGTCCATTAGAGCAATGACAAATCTGGCTGCCTGTCTCGGTCCTACGCCGGGGAGTTTCTGAAATAATTTTACGATGTCTTTAAACTTGGTATTCATTTTTAAAGATAATTTTCGCCTTCGCCCATATCGTTTACCACCCCCAGGTCGCCGTGAATTTTATCAAGTTCCAAAAACCTTAAGCTGTCAGGATTGATCTTGAAATCAATTTCTCCGGTGGGGCCGTTTCTGTGTTTAGCGATGATAAGCTGAGCGGTGTTTATTTGATCGGCGTTCAATTTATCCTTGTCTTTGACCTTGTCTTCTCTGTGAATAAACATGACAAGGTCGGCATCCTGTTCAATGGAGCCGGAGTCCCTCAAGTCGGATAGTTTGGGCCTGTGGCCGTCTCTTTGCTCCACGGCTCGGGAGAGCTGGGAAATGGCGATTATCGGGATATTCAATTCTTTGGCCAAGCCCTTGAGACCGCGGGATATTTCCGTGACTTGCTGGACAGGGCTGTCGTAATTTCTGCGGGCGGACATTAACTGCAGATAATCAACGACCAAAAGGCCTAAGCCGTGTTCTGACTGTAATCTTCTTGCCATAGCTCTCATTTGAAGAATGTTCGGTGAAGGGGAATCGTCTATGAACAGGGGCAGGTTTTTCAGTTCTTCGCAGGCCCGGGTCGTTTCCTGAAGTTCATCTCCGAGTTTGCCCGTTCTCATCTTCCATACGCTTACTCCCGATTGGGCGGCGATAAGACGGTCAACAATCTGGTCAAGCGACATTTCCATACTGAATATCCCAACCGGGACATTATCTTTGGCTATGTTTAAAGCAAGATTTAACGCAAAAGATGTTTTACCGACGGATGGCCTTGCGGCAATGACGATTAGGTCTGATTTCTGAAGTCCGCCCAGTTTATCGTCTAATCCGTTAAAATACGTTTTTAGGCCTCGTAGTTTACCGTCACCTTGGTTGAGTATTCTGTTCATTGCGTCATCCAGAGTACCGCCAAGATGTAAAAAGTTTTTCGTGATTGATTTTTGGGAAACGGAAAAAAGTTTCTTTTCGGCCTCATCCAGAAGATTTTCAACGTCCTCGTTCTCGTTGGCGCTGATGCCGATTATGTGGTGCGCGGCATCAATTAGGTCTCTTAACATTTTTTTGCGCTGGACTATCTTGGCGTAAGAGAGGATATGGGCCGAAGTTCCCACAGAGCCGGCCAAAGAAGTGAGGTATGCCATTCCGCCGACATCCTCAAGGTGGCCCATTTCTTCCAGTTTGTTGGCCAAGCTCAAAAGATCAATCGGTTCGCGTTTATCGAAAAGAGCCAGGACCGCCTGATAAACAACCTGGTTGCTTCTCTGGTAAAAATCTTCCGGTTTTAACAGATCGGCGACTTTGTTTATCGCTTCCCGGTCAATCAAAAGAGAACCGAGCAGGGTTTTTTCGACTTCCAGCGCTTGCGGCGGTAATTTATCGGCAGAGACCTTATTCATTACCATATATTATCATTGATTAAAAAAAGATAATCAAGCTTTCTGTTCATTAACTGTGATTAAAAAATAAATTATTCTTGACCATCTGATTAAAAAGATGTAAACTTTAGAAAATCGTAATTCTTGAGCAGGTGAAAACGGAAATCTTGGCACTGGTTTTGTTGGGAAGCCTGATTTCAGCCGCAACCCTGTTTTTTTACAGCTTTTATCTCAGTGTTTTAGGGAACATAAAATGGGCCAAGCTATTGGCGTTTGGTTTGCTTAATTTAGTCTTTTCGTGCGCGGTTATCCTTTATTGTGGCAACAGCCAAATATCTTTAAGCCAAGCCGGCAATTTGAAAATATCCGCTTTTGTTTTTGCCGGTCTTTCGGCCCTGTTTTACTGGTCCTATCAGCTTGCTAAAAATAATAACGAGTGACAGCCCCTTTTTTGAAATGGGCTTTTTATTTTTCAGAAACGAGAGGGCCGTATGGGGTATCGTCAATATCAAATCCTAAATTTTCTATTTCTTGCCGCAATTCGTCTGATTTGACCCACTCTTTATTTTTTCTTACAACTTCTCTTTCTTCAACCTTTTTCACTATCTCTTCCGGGATTTTTATTTTAGGTTGGTTAATAATACCCAAGATATTATTAACTGTTTTCAAATATTCTTCTATTTTAAGAACATCATTCAAACCCAACCCTCCTTTATTAAAGAGCATAAAAAACTTATTAATGGAGGTAAAAAATGAAGCTAATGCTTTCGGCGTATTGAAGTCATTGTCTAAACTATCTTCAAAACCCTGAACAGCCTCGTCAATTATTTTATTCGCCCCGTCATCAGATGTTTTTTTTGATTTTCTAACCAACTCGAGGCGTTCTTCAAAAGCATAAACCCCCGCGTTGCTTACGATTGCCGAAGTCAGTCCGTTTTCATCTAAAGCAAGCGGCGATCTGTAATGGGCTGACAACAAATACAGCCTTAAATTTTTTGGACCATATTTTTTCAGGGCTTCATGGAGCGTTGTAAAATTACCAAGCGATTTAGACATTTTTGATTCTTTATTAATCAAAAATCCGCTGTGCATCCAATATTTAACGAATGGTTTTAAACCTGATGCCGACTCTTGCTGGGCAATCTCGGCTTCGTGGTGGGGGAATATCAAATCTTGTCCTCCGCCGTGGATGTCGTATTGCGGGCCGAAGTATTTTTCGGTAATGGCGGTGTCTTCAATATGCCAGCCCGGCCTGCCGGCGCCGAAGGGCGCCGGCCAGGAAGGGTCGCCTGGTCGGCCGAACTTCCAAAGGGCAAAATCTCCGCGATTGCGCTTCCTGTCGCTGTCGTCTATACGGGAAACGGCGTCATCAGCCATGCTGGCGGTTCTGCCTGATAGTTTGCCGTAGTCGGGGAAAGTGGACAGGTCAAAATATATGCCGTCGTTCTCGATTACATAAGCATTGCCTTTGTCCAATAATGTCCGGACCTGTTTAATTACTTCGGGGATGTGGTCGACGGCGTTTTTGTATTCCGGAGAGGTGACGCCAAGCGCCAGCATGTCTTGTTTGAAAAAGTCGCTGTATTTTTTGGCGTATTCCAGCGGGTCAGTATTTTCTTTCTGCGCTCTTTCAATAATTTTATTATCAATATCAGTGATATTCTGGATATAATTTACGTCATAACCGCGGTAGCGCAGGTATTTAGCAACAACATCAAACATGACAAACGTTCTTGCGTTGCCGATATGAATATAGTCATAGACCGTCGGACCGCAGACAAACATATTGAGTTTTTTTTGCTCGTCAGGCGAGGGAAGCGGTTCAAGCTGTTTTGTTAGAGTGTTAAATATTTTCATAACTACTTAAGCAGATTAAAAATAAGCGCTTTTGCATCTTCAACCGGTGTTTCAATGAATAAGAACACAATAACAGCCAAAGACATCAGGAATAAGGCAAAATAGGCAATGGAGTTCTCTCTTTTATTATTAACATTCGGGCCGACTATCGCGGGATTGTTTGCCATGTGTATCAGCGTCACTATCAGGAACGGAGCCACAATTCCATGAATTATGGATGTCCAAAGAAGCGCTTTAATGGGACCTATTCCAAGATAAGGAATTATTAGTCCAATAATGGCGGAAAATATTATAACAAGATAAAATTCTTTGGCTTTTGAAAATGGTTTATCCAGACTTCCTCCCCAGTTGAATATTTCCGACAGTACATATGCCGACGATCCGGCCAGAATAGGTATTGCCAAAACTCCGGCACTGATAACACCCAGAGCGAACAAGATGTAAGCATAGTCTCCGGCCAGTGGTCTTAAGGCTTCTGCTGCTTCTTTTATGGTTTCAATATCCCTTATACCAGCGCCAAAAAGTACGGCACCGGTCAGGGCTATAATAAAGAATCCGATAAAGTTAGAGAAGAACATTCCCACACTGGTATCGTGGGTAACGCGCCTTAGCTCGTTTTTTGTCACTATTTTATATTCACAAACGAAATTCTTGCCTTCACCGCCTGTTTTAATCTTTTTTTCTTCCGCCTCTTCGCTTGCTTGCCAGAAAGCCATATATGGCGAAAGAGTGGTGCCGAAAATGGCTACCAGTATCATCAGGCTACTTTTATCAAAGGATATGGACGGTACCACCAGATGATACATTAGTCTCGGCCAGTCGTTTATTACCAGCAGTCCTGCAATTACATAGGCAAACAAAGAAAAAGCAAGCCACTTGAAAATTGTGACTATCTTTCTGTATGGCAGGATGATGATAAGAATAAGTATTAAACCTATTATCGCCCAAGATATCAAGTTTGTTGATTGGGGAGTGAACATTTCTATGGCAGAGGCCATTCCGAAAACATTGGCCCCGATGTTGAATGTATTGGATATTATAATAAGACTCGATATGAATATCAGAAGGCTTTTAGAATAATAACGCTTGATATTTCCGGTCAGCCCGCACGACGAGGATATGCCTATCTTCGCGCTCATTTTCTGAACGGATATCATCAGGGGGAGAATATAAAGCATTGTCCACACCGCGCTTGGTCCCAGCCGGGAACCAGCCACCGAGTAGGTGACTATGCCAGAAGGATCATCATCCGAGGCGCCGGTTATCAAACCCGGCCCGAGGGACTTCCAGAATTTTTTTAGTTTGTTTGGCATGGTATCAGATGGGGTCAGATATTTTATTTTATCATTAAATAATTAATAAACAACTGTTTGAGGGGGTAATCATTGACCATTGAAGGGCTTTTATTTATCCACAGAGTTAGCAGTCTTGACATCGGAGTGCCAGTTTTGATAATATACAAAAATGTTAAGTTCAAGACAGGTAAAACTATTAGATTTCATAATAAGAGAACATGTAAAAACCGCAAAGCCGGTAGGGTCTGCTTTGATAGCCAAAAAAGCGGGTTTTAAGCTTAGTCCGGCTACTCTAAGGAATGAAATGGCAGAACTTGAAAAGACCGGCTACCTTGCTCAGCTCCACACTTCCGGCGGGAGGGTGCCGACAGACAAGGCCTACCGATACTATGTAAATTCCTTACTGGAGACCAAGAAGAATTTAAACCTTGAAACGGGGCATAAAAAGAAAATTAAAGATGCGCTTAACGGGATACCTCCTGATCCAAGAGAAATAAATAAAGTTGTTGCCAGAGTATTGTCCAATCTTTCTGAAAATCTGGTAATCACAGGGATATCACAAGATCAGGATTTTTTTAAAAAGGGACTGGTAAGTTTATTTGAAAATCCGGAGTTTAAAGAGTTTGGCGAGGCGTTTCAGTTGGCAAGATTTTTTGAAGAGTTTGAGGGGATGTTTCAGTTTATTGAAAGAGAATTCTTTAATACTCTGGGAGCCCCACGAGGCATTCCTGTTCAGATAATGATAGGCAAAGAAAGTCCTTTCCGGCAGATTCAGCATGAAACAGTAATGTGCGCCAAATATGGTCTTCCGGGAAACTGTGTCGGCTCACTGACACTGGTTGGGCCGACGAGAATGGATTATGAGAAAAATATCGCTTTAATCAAATTTATGACAGAGGAATTAAATAAATTAATTAATAAATAAAAACATGGATAAAGACGAAATAAAAAACGAAATAGTGGCCGAAGAAACACCGGTTGAAACCGCAGATAAAGCAGAGGAATATCTGAACAACTGGAAAAGAGAAAGGGCGGACTTTATAAATTATAAGAAAGATGAGTCGCGGAGAATGGAAGAATTTGCGAGGTTCGCAAATGAGGACCTTGTTCTTGAGATGATGGAGCTGGTAGATGACCTGGAGATTGTTGCGAAAGAAGTTCCCGGTGTCGGTCTGGAACATGTAAGTAAAAAATTCAGTGAATTATTTAAAAAATATGGAGTAGAAAGAATTAACATGGAAGGTCAATTCAATCCAGCCCTACATGAGGCAGTGGAAACGGAAAAAGAAGGGACAAAAATGGTTGAGGTTAGGGCAGGATATACAATGCACGGCAAAGTTATCCGCCCCGCAAGAGTAAAATTAACAAAATAAATTCAGTGAGCATTGAGCAATGAGCATTAAAAATTTGTTCACTGTTCATTGTTCACTGTTCATTGTTCAAAATGGCAAAAATATTAGGAATCGATTTAGGAACAACCAATTCGGCGATGGCAGTAGTAGAAGTGGGTCAACCGAGAATATTGGAAAACAAAGAGGGGATGAGGACTACCCCGTCCGTTGTCGCCATGGGCAAAAATGGCGAAAGATATGTTGGTGTAACCGCTAAGAGACAAGCGGTTACAAATCCGGCCAACACTATTTATTCGATGAAACGGCTTATCGGCCGCCGGTTTTCCGATGCCGAAGTTCAGAAAGACAAAAAACTTCTTCCTTATGAATTAAGAGCGGGAGCTCACGATGATGTTGAAATAAAGATGGGCGATAAGTGGCTTAAACCGGCCGAAGTATCGGCGATGGTTCTCCAAAAATTAAAAGCTGATGCTGAAGACAGATTGGGGGAAAAAATAACAGACGTGATCATTACTGTGCCGGCGTATTTTGATGACTCTCAAAGAAAAGCCACCAAAGATGCGGGAGAAATCGCGGGACTTAATGTAAAAAGAGTTATTAACGAACCTACAGCCGCCGCGCTTGCTTACGGACTAAACAAGAAAAAGGATGAAAAGATAGTAGTCTATGATTTTGGCGGAGGAACATTTGATGTTTCTGTGCTTGAAATAGGAGACGACACGATAGAAGTCAGAGGAACGGGAGGAGATACTCATTTGGGGGGAGACGATATAGACCAGAAGATTATAAGCTACTTTATAGAAGAATATAAAAAAGAACACGGAGTAGATATCTCAAAAGACCAGTTGGCTGTCCAAAGGTTAAAAGATGCCGCCGAGAAGGCCAAGCACGAGCTTTCCAGCACCATGCAGACGGAAGTGAGCATTCCTTTCATTTCCGCTGATGCCTCGGGCGCAAAACATTTCTCTGTTATTTTTACCAGAGCCAAGCTTGAAGAATTAGTTAAAGACCTGGTGGACAAATCCATCCAACTTACAAAAAAGACATTAGATGAAAGCGGATTTAAAATTGGCGACATTAATGAAGTTATTATGGTTGGTGGACAGACGAGAATGCCTTTGATAGTCCAGGAGGTTAAGAATTTATTCGGAAAAGATCCTCACAAAGACATAAACCCGGACGAAGTCGTCGCTTTAGGCGCGGCCGTGCAAGGCGGAATCATGCAGGGCGAGATCCGCGATGTGCTGCTTCTGGACGTAACGCCGTTGTCGCTGGGAATTGAAACTCTCGGCCAGGTGTTTACTAAAATGATAGACAAGAACACGACTGTTCCGGTTTCCAAATCTCAGATATTCTCAACCGCGGCTGATAACCAGCCCTCGGTGGAGATTCACGTGCTACAAGGTGAAAGAGCCATGGCGCATGACAATAAAACTCTCGGAAGATTTATTCTGGATGGCATTCCTCCGGCTCCTCGGGGTATTCCTCAAGTTGAAGTAAGCTTTGATATAGATGCTAACGGAATTCTCAATGTAAAAGCTAAAGATAAAGCTACCGGAAAAGAACAGTCGGTAAAAATAGAGGGTTCTTCCGGTCTGACTGAAGATGAGAAGAAGCGGATGATGGCTGATGCCGAAAAGCATGCCGTTGAAGACGCCAAAAAGAAAGAATTGGTTGAGGCTCGAAATCTCGGAGAAACACTTGCCTACACTTCGGAAAAGATGGTCAAGAAAAATGATGCTAAAATAAAAGAAGAGGATAAAAAGGAATTGAACGAAAAGGCCGAAGCGGTTAAAACCATCTTAAAGTCGGAGAACATAGAGGAGATCAAAAAAGCTACGGAAGAATTATCCAAAGTGGCGCAAAGAATCGGGGGAGAGTTGTACAAATCCGGCCAAGCCGAACCTCAGCCGACACCGCCAAATCCGGAGAACGAGATTCCGAAGGAGGACCCTAAAGACTAATCGCTCTATCTCATTCATTTTTCAGAATCGCTCCCAGCCACATACCCCCGACTCGACCGATAGTCGCCTCGCTCCAGCGGCTCGGCGCTATCTACATGCTCAACGTTTCGAAGAACCAAGCCGAAACGTTTGCGCAAGTTCTCCCTGTGGGTATGTGGCTGGGGGCTCTAAAAATACTTAATAAATGAAAACTCTGAAATTTAAAGATTTTAAGGCGAGATGGATTTTGGAAGGAGTTAAAACTGCCACCATGCGCCTTTTTGATGATAAGGATTTGAAAGATGGTGATGAATTGGAATTAGTAAACAGCGATTCCGGAGAGGCGTTTTCCAAAGCCGTAATAACCGAAGTGGTGTATAAAAAGCTTGGCGAGATTGACGACATTGACCTTGATGGACACGAGAAGTGGGATAGTAAAGATGAGATGCTGCAATCCCTAAAGAAATATTATGGTGATAAGGTAAATTTAGATACAATGGTTAAGGTGGTTAAGTTTAAATTGATAAATGAACAAGATTGATTATAGAATTTTTAGTGAGGGATATATGCCTTCAGAGAAGGACTCGGAGGCATTTCGGCTTGGTTCTGCGAAATGCCGAGAGACAAGAAAGATTTGCCGCCGGAACAAATCTATTCTGGTTCGAGGAAGGCATATATCCTGAACAGTCTTCGAGGAACTAATTTTGTGAATGCATGAATAAATTAACAACAAAACTAATTATCTGGCATGCGGGGGTGGCGGTTTTGGCTTGGCGGATGTGGTTAGGCGGTCAGTCGGCTAAATTTGATGCCGTTACGGGAATCGACTTCAAGATACCGGCTCTGGGTGCTTTCGTTTTGCTAATTGCGGTTCTTGTGCTTGGATATGTTTTGTTCCAACAGCGGCGCTGGTCTCTGACCACGGCCGGAATCATAGGACTTATATTTCTTTATGTTTTTGGCTGGAATTGGCTTAATTTTGTCGCCGTTGGAATTTTTCTGATTTTTAACCTCTGGTCAGCCAACCGGGTCCGGCGCGAGATTATTGAACGGAAAATAATGAACATTCCCGACATGTTTTATCATGGTCTTACATCAGTGGTCCTGGGGCTTTTTGTAATGATATCCTTTGCCGCATATCAGAGTCCGTTATTAACTCAAATAGAAAAAGCCGGCGCTTTGCCCGGTCAGACGCAGACTTTTTTTCAGCAGGTCGCTGATAAGTTTATCGGTCCGCGTTTGGACACGCAAAATGCCGCTGAACGTAGATATATTGTCGGCCAAATTGCCAGTCAGGCTTATCAGCAAGTCAACCAATTTTTAAAACCGTATTTCCGGTTTGCGCCGCCGATATTGGCATTTGGACTGTTTCTTATTTTGTCTGGCCTGTCATTTATTTTTATCTGGTGCGGTATGCTGGTCGGAATGATTTTGTTCTGGATATTAAAAAAGACCCGGGTTGTCCGGACCGAAGAGAAGGATGTGAAAGCGGAAGTGTTGGTGGTTTAAACCCCGCCGTTGAAAAGAAACTGCCTTTGGCATTGTTGCAAACCATTTCTTTTCAACGGCGGGGAAAAACAAAAAACGCCTTCCCGACAGAGTTCCTTAACCGGCTAAAGCACGGTTAGGAGACCACTCCGCAAAAGGAAGACGCGTGCTGGGGTTGACGTACCCAGCTGCGGAATTGGGCTTGAGGCCTCTACCGCTTTACGATGCATTCCTACCTGTGAATGCACAAGGCAGGTTCTTATCCGCCGAAAAGACGAATAACGCCGGGACGCCCTGGTGCGTCTGATCCGGCCTTTCGCAGAAGGGGTTCTTGTCGACAGCCCATGACAACAGATGCGCCATCTGCGCATCACTCGTCGCTGCCGATCTTTTCCTTCTGGCCAGGTATCGGGAGAGAACTGCGCGCCAACCCTCTATCGGGTCGCGTGTCGTGCACCCCCCCGAATTTCGAAGAACTTTGAGGCTCTATTCTACAAGCCGCCGGGCCTCTAAAACGGCGATTACGTAACTATGTTTTAATTATATCATATATTGAATCATTTTGTCAACCCCTCACCTTTCGAGCAAAAATCTGCAAAATTGTGATATAATCACAATTGCTCAAAAGGTGAGGGGTCAAGTAGTGTAAAATAGTAAGAAAATAAGCCATTTTTATGCAAAATAAGGATTATTACAATATATTAGGTGTTCAGAGAAATGCCTCGGAAGATGAGATTAAGAAAGCATTTCGTAAGTTGGCCCACGAGCATCATCCTGATAAGAAAACAGGCAATGAGGCGAAGTTCAAGGAGATAAACGAGGCCTATCAAATCTTATCCGATCCAAAGAAGAGGTCTAATTACGACAACTTCGGTTTTGGTTACAGTGATGGGGGATTCCAGCAGGGGGGATATGATTTTGGCGGACAGGGAGGAAACTTCTGGGATTTCTTCGGCGGTTCACAGGGGCGAACCGGCGGAGCCGAGGATTTGTTTGAAATGTTCTCGGATGTTTTCGGCGGATTCCGTCAGCCCCAACAGGAAGAAGAGGACTCAAAGGGGGAGAATTTGTATCTGGAGTTGACTATAAGCAAAAAAGATTTAGGAACTACCAAGACGGTTGAATATGATTCATTTGGAACCTGCGATGAATGCGCGGGGCAAGGAGTTGCCAAGGGATATAAAATTATTACCTGCAACACCTGCCATGGCACCGGCCAGATAAGATATACCTCAAGGACTGCGATGGGCATGTTTACCCGTATTGGTGTTTGCGGTACTTGCCGAGGCAAAGGCAGGATGCCCGAAAAAGAATGTTCCAAGTGCAAAGGAGCGGGCAGGGTTAAAGCCAAAAAGAAACTGGAAATCCGCATTCCCGAAAATTTAGAAAATAATTACAATATAGTTATTCCCAAAGGCGGAAACACCGGCAAAGCCGGAAAGATGTCAGGGGATTTGGTATTGAATATCAGGATTAAGTAGAGCTTGCTTACCAGTGTTGACTGGCTTGGTGTTTTGTTGTATTGTTTTGTTACTCTATATTGTGTGGGGATGATGAAATGACGGAAGCGGCTGTCAGAGAAGTGTTCTTTAAAAATTATTCAGGTCGTGATTTGAACGAAGCCCTGAGGGTGTCTATGGAGGAAATTATGCTGGGCATAATCAAGGAAGATGTTGGACAGCCGGAATCTCTGCCCGAAATTGTCGAGACGATAGTTCTGGCTAAAAGCCGAATTACTCTTTTCGGGCGCATGACAGCCGGAACAAATTTTTCTGTTCCCGTGAGTTATCTGGTCTATTTTGATACAATTCGTAAGGCAATGATTGATGTCGTCAGGTATACGCGCGATAATCTTGAAATCATGAGTCCGTGGTTCCGGGAACATTTTACCAAAGAAGACCTGAAATCAATAGCGTCCTCAATGGCATCTTCAATTGAGAAGGCGGCAGAAAGACCCGCCAATGTCAGAGCTTTTCGCTCCGGCGAATTAAGACTTTATGACGAATTTTTCAACTCGGCGCTTATCGGCATTGTTGGTGTGGAAAGATTTAAAAAATATGCGCAGGAATATAATAAACACGTCAACATATTAAATCGGTGCCAGATTGAATGTCAGCCGTTCGAGAACAATATCGGGACAAAAGAATCATAAATGGCGGCAATAGAAGCCGCTTTTTTGTTTGACAATTTTTTCGTTATCTGATAAAAATTATCAGGTTCTTGAAATATAAAGAGGTCAAGGATGACGAAAGAAAAGTTGTTTGAATTTGCCGCGGAGAGGGGTTGGGATAAGGTTTTGGAATTAGCTCATAATATTCACACTCTTCCTGAAATTGCCGCCAAACTCAACAAGGAACAAAGTCACTTGGAGATAGAATTACGGGCAATGTGCGCTATGGGCCTGCTGCAATTGGTCAGTCAAATTCCGGAAAGATATCGCTATGTCCCTACGGTTTTAGGGGTTAAATTTATGCAAGAACAAAACCAAAAAGAAGGACGAACATTTTCTTGCCAACTATGCGGAACCACCACGGGCCGGCCTCATGTATGCCCCGAATTCTATCCGGAAATGAGAGAATAGTATTGCCGACCACCGTCGGCTTTTTTAATTAAACTTTATGTTCAACCTTTCCCACTTGCTTATTCCCTGCCAATCCCTCTCTTCATCACATCTCCGCGATACGACAAAAGAGCTGACGGATGTACGGAAATTGAAGCGATCGCTTCGACTATAGCTTCAATTTCCTATCTGTCAGCTTCTTTATGTTACCGTATCGCTGCGAGGAGTGATTCAGACAGGGATATGGCTGGGATTTTACTTGTCAACTTAAAGTGCAGGCTTCCCCCCATTTCAGACCATTTGCCTCCGAGGGTAACACGATCATCAAATTATTTGATAATTTGCTTAATCCCAATAAATTTTAGTCGGAAATTCCTGAATCTTATGAAGAAAGAACGGTTACTGAAATTTATTAAGCAAATTGAGAATAATTTGATGATTTGTCCGAAGGAGACCGGAGGCGCAGGCAACAGGTCGGAAATGGGGAGAGGCGAAACTGAAGAAGCGTGTTATACTTTAATCAGTGGAGAAATATATTCCAAATTTTAATTTAGCTGCGATAACCAATCTTTTTAATTTTAATTTCGGGCCTTCCGGGCTGTTTGCCATTTTGGGCCTGATATTTTTACTGCTTTACGGGTTGAGCTTGGGCAGGACGCGGGCGCTGATATCTCTTTTGGGGATTTATATCGCTTACGCAATCATGTCGGTATTCCCTTACCTTGACCGCTTGCACGAACTCATCAAAATATCGCCGGAGTTGTATATTACGCGCGTCGGATTGTTCTTGTTTGTTTATGTATTAGTGTTCGCCGTGCTCAACAACTCTCTTGTCAAAAGCCGTCTGACCATCAAAGAGGCATCTTTTTTATCGGTTTCCATCATCAGTATCATGCAATTAGGACTTTTGATTACAATAACCACAAACATAGTTCCGGTGAGCGTTTTAAAAATATCGGGCAATCTGTCTTATGTTTCCGAGTATTTCTCAACTCACGAGGCATTATTTTATTGGTTCTTGGCGCCTATCGCGGTCGTTTCTTTCATGAGAAGAAATAAAAAATTTAGAGGTTCAGAAGACTAAAAACAACTCTGTCTATAAGGTAAGATAATTTTTTTTGGTCATGCCGGGCCAAATTAGAGTCGGTCCAGAGATTCGCTGCCACAATTTTATTTTTTGGAAATTTGCCAGATATTTTGACGGGATATTTTCTTTCTGCGGCATATTCGCCGAGACGCTTTGAAGGAATATGAGAATTTGCTATAACCCTGTCAATTTTACGGCCGGCATATGATTCAACTGTTTTTATGAAAGTATCCATTTTGTAATTTTTCATTCCATAACCTTCGGTCAAGAGATTGCAGACATAAATTGTTTTTGCTTCGGATTCCTTTATAGCTTCCTTGACGCCTTGAGGCAGAAAATTAGGAAGAAGGCTGGTGTAAAAACTGCCGGGACCCATTATCAATATGTCCGCCTTTTTTATGGCTGATAAAGCCTTGGGGTTGGCTTTAATGCTCGGATTAAGAAAAAGTTTTTTTACTGCTTTGCCCTCAAATATCCCCACATCTATAAGGGTTTCTCCTTTTACGGTTGTTCCGTCTGAAAATTCCGCGCAAAGAGTGCTTTTGGCAAGTGTTACGGGGTACACCTTGCCGGAGGCTGATAATATTTCGCCGAGGGCGTTAATAGCCGTTGTCAGGCTGCCGTAGACCTTTTCAAGGCCAAGCAAAAGAATATTGCCGCCGGTATGGCCCGGATAATTTATATCCGTAATTCTTTTCAGGAATATCTCACGCGTGGCCTGTTCGTTTTTTGATAGGGCCAAAATACATTTTAGAATATCACCGGGAGGAAGTATGCCGAATTTATCTTTAAGTTTTCCCGAACTTCCCCCGGTATCAAACATTGTCACGATGGCCGATATCTCAAAGAAAGGATTCGCTTTAATCCCCGAAAGCAGGGTTGGCAATCCCGTACCTCCTCCGAAACAGACCACTCTTATTTTATCTGAAGTCATAGGGGTTGGATCTTTTATTTACCTTTTTCAACCCGTTCAACGTACTGTCCTGTTTCGGTGTTTATGCGGATAATATCATCCTGATTTATGAATAACGGGACGTTCAAGTAGGCGCCGGTCTCTATTTTGACCTGTTTTACTCCGCCCTGAGCGGTGTCGCCTCGGATCGCGGGAGGAGCTTCCAAAACTTTAAATTCCATTTTAACAGGAAGTTCAATGTTAATAATGACGCCATTATATTCAATGGCATCAAGGACGGTATTAGCTTTTAAGAATTTGGTGGCTTCCCCGATTAATTCTTCGGTAAGCAGGAATCTTTTTGAGGACTCATCCTCATAAGAAAACCAATACTGGTCTTTGTGGTTGTATAAAAATTTAACTTTTTGGCGCTCAATATCGGCCTCTTCAAAAACATCAGATTGGGCGAAATTCCTTTCGAGGGTTTTGCCGTTTACCACGTTGCGCATTTTAACCTGCACGGTAGGCCGTCTCTGCTGCATTTTCAAATGATGGGTTTCCAAAACAGCATAGGGCTGACCCTCGTATATTAAAAACGTTTTAGGCTTTAGTTCATTTACGCCCAAGCTCATGTTGCGTATACGTTAACTGAAAATTAACAAAAAAACAAGCCACGGCTTATTTTTTAAACAAAAGAGTGATGAGGAATATAACTCCGCTGGCCAGAACCACGATGGGTCCGGGATGAAGATTAAAATGGCTCGCGAATAAAATCCCCCCCAAAGCGGACATGCCCCCGAATAATGCCGCCGATCTGGTAAAACCGGCTAAACCGATGGAAACATTTTTAGCCGCCGCGGCGGGAACTATGACCAAGGCCCCCGTCAGAAATATTCCGGTCACCTTAAGTCCAAGAGCGACAATGACGGCTACCAAAAAAAGAAACAAAAAATTTGTCCTTGAAACATTAATTCCCATGGATTGAGCGAGTTGTTTGGAGACTACGCTCAAGGTCAATCCCCGGTATATCCGGAACATTGTAAAAAATATGACGGCAATCAGAGCGGCGGTTAAAAAAACATCCACAGGGCCTATTTTAGAAATGTCGCCGAACAATGCTTCCAGCAGTTCCGGTTCGGGTGTTATTAAAATTCCTAAGGCCAAGCTCAACGCAAAAAATATCCCCACCAAGGTTTCTGACGGCAGTTCGGTTTTTCTTTCCAGAATCCATATTCCAATAACGGCTAAAAATAAAGCGGTAAAGGCGCCTAAAAAAGGATTAACTTTAAAAATAAGGGCGATAGCGATTCCGGGCAGGGCAACATGCGAGATGACGTCTCCGACAAGAGACATCCTTTTCAATATCATGAACGAACCAAGATAGCCGGCTCCCAAGCCGGTAAGTATTCCGACCAAAAGCTGTAAAGACAGGAGATTAGTGAAAATGTTCATGTTTATAGAAACTCGTTTCCCCGCCGTAAAGCTTGGCAAGAGAAGCCGGATCAAGAACCACATTCGGTTCGCCGTGGCAAACCATCTCCTTATTTACGCAGATGACATTATTGGCATATTTGTAAACAATGTTCAGGTCGTGGGAAATTAACAGGACGGTAAAACCTCTTTCGTCTTTTAATTTTTTCAGAAGATTATAAATTGTTTCTTCTCCTCCGACATCGATTCCGGCAGTGGGTTCGTCAAACAAAAGAACGTCAGGATTATTCAAAATAGACCAGGCGATTAAAACTCTCTGGATTTGGCCTCCGGACAGCCAGCCGACCCTTTCTTTTAAGACATGATGTTCAATGTGGTGTTCATCGGTTATGCCAACCGATTTCAAGGCGCCGATTATTTTCTTGGGATTTTTTTCTTTAAATTTCAAAAATTCTTCAACGCTTAAGGGGAGGTCTTTGTCGATGTTGAATTTCTGGGGAACGTAACTTATCTTCAGGCCGGGAGCCCACTGGATCTTGCCGGAATAGGGAATTAACCCCAGAAGCGCTCTGAACAATACCGATTTACCGGCTCCATTAGGGCCGACAATGGCCAAAACGTCCTCCTTTTGAACAATAAAATTAAGCCCTCTTAGGATCTCATTATTATCAAATTTTACTCCCAAGTTTTCTACACTCAAAATTGTTTGCTGGTTAACCACACAGAAATTATAGTAGAATTAAATAAAATTAACCACTTTGACATAAATAATAAAATATGATATACTATTGTCATGTTTAATTCTAATATAAAACTCAAGTATTTTGTTGTGCCGGTTATTTTGACAGCAATATCTTTGACCGCTTTTCCGGTTTTAGCCGACCAGGTTTTTGCATATTCAGATGACCTGTCATCCGGTTATAATCTGGACATGTTTCAAACCAGAGCCAAAATCAGCGGCGGGAGGGCATTTACCGCCGATGATTCCGTTTCTTCGGCCGTTATTTCCAGTGTTGTGGCCAATTCCTCAAAAGCTATTGTAAGCGCGCGTTTGGATGTTTCAGACAATATACCCTCCAATACCAGGATAGTTTATTACATTTCTAACGATAACGGATACAGGTTTATGCAGGTTAATCCCGGATATACTTATTCGTTTGACTCTGTCGGCAATCAGTTGCGCTGGAAAGCGATAATAACAAGGGAAAGTTTGCTTGTTCAAAGCGCTTCCGTTGACTCGGTATACCTTGCTTACACGGTAAGCGACACTTTGGCGGTAAACCAAAACAACGTTTACAGCAATTCGGGATATAACAGCAACGGTGTTTTAAGTAATGGCGGCGATATAAACTCTTATGTCTGCAGCGCGTTGTCACTGGTCGGTCTTGGCTGTAATGCGGCTTCACCCGCCACTTATGCCAAGTCTGCGCAGACCGTTATCCCGACTTCTGCGACCGTTACGACAGCGAGCTCAAATACCTCGAATAATTCCGGAAACAATTCCAATTTAGCGGCTACCATTTATACCGCAGGCAAAAAACAGGAAGGCAGCGACTTGGTCAACCTGGTTAAGGTTAAGGGGCAAACAGAAATATATGAAATAGTCGGCGGCAAAAAACACTTGATTCCGACAATGGACATATTTTATGACTATGGATTCAAGGTTGAACAAATTCAAGACATAACCCAAAAACAACTCGACAAATTTCCAAGAATTAAATTGATACAGATTACGGGCAACAAAAAGAAGACATATTACTTTACCGAAGGAGGAATGATACGCCTTATTCCCGACAAAAACGTTTCCGGCTCTTATGGAGACAGAGATGAGGATATAATTATAATCAGCAAGAAGGAATTTAACTTCTATCCCCAGAACCAATTCGTGTTTTTAGAAAATCCCCTTAATCGCGACGTCTTTCAGATTATTCAGGGAAAGACCAAAAGATATGTTACGCCTCAAGCCGTTAAGAGAATGAAAATAGACCTTGAACAGATTGCTCCCATAAACCAAACCGAACTTGCCGCGTATAAAACCGACAAGCCGATAGTGCTCTAAAATAAAACCCGCCTCTCCGGCGGGTTTTATTTTAGTTGCGAGATGTCAAAATCAGGGTGGCCGCGGAGGAATTCTTCAAAAGGCATTTCTTTTTTCCCTTCCATTTGAATCGTTTTAATTTGAAGTTTTCCGTTTACAATCTCGGCACTTTTAATGTTTATAATCTTTGTTTGTTCTTCCGAAGCTCCGGAGGAGCGAAGGAGGGTCCATGTTCCCGGTTCGGGATTCAACGCCCGGATACGGTTATAAATTTCTTGCGCCGGATCGTTCCAGTTTATTCTGCCGTCTCCCCGGGTAAATATTTTTGTGAACGTGGCCTTGCTATGGTCCTGTTCCCGCGGTTTTATATCCCCGCCGATATAACCGGGCAGTGTTTTTATGAGCAGTTTGGCTCCAAGCCCGAAAAGTTCCTCGGATATTTCAACAAGGTCTTTGCCGACGCCGATATCGTATTTTTCTTCGGCCAGAAGAGGGCCGTGGTCGATCTTTTCGTCTATCAGCATGATTGCGGCGCCGGTCTCTTTGTCGCCGTTAAGAAGCGCAGTCTGGATAGGGGACGGACCGCGGTATTCGGGAAGAAGAGAAGGGTGGACATTCACGAATCCGTAACGGGGGATGTCCAAAAATCTTTTGGAAAATATTTTGCCGTAAGCGGCCACGACGCAGATGTCGGGTTTTAAATTTTTGAATTCTTCAAATACCAGGTCGTCTTTCTTCAAAGAAACCGGCTGATAAACTTTTATGCCGTGTTCTTCGGCAAGTTTTGCAAGCGGTCCTCTGCCCGTGAAAACGGCCACAATGTCGTATCCGCCGTTGTTCAGGAGGGCTTTTAAAACCGGGGCGGTAAAGCCCGGAGTGCCGAAAAACACTGTTTTTAGACGTCTTTCTCCCATTGACTTATTATGTTTAAATATGGTATAATATAAAAACTGGAGGATAATGACAAATGTTGAACTACCTCTCGTCCTACATCTCGTCGACCCCGATGTCGATGTCGATGTTGACGGCGCTGACAGGCGCCGGTCTGTGCTTCGCAGCTTTGTTAAAGCCGCAAAGCATGTGGGCCGATTATCCGATCCTGGATAGCTGGCTCTTTAACCAGCAGATCAAGGCCGTGAAAAGCCGCGAACACGTCTTTCTGGCTGGGGTCATTCTGGCCATCGCCGGCCTGGCCGGCACCATCATAGGACCCTGACCGTTCCTTCCTTCGCAAGCCCGCCTCACTCGTGAGGCGGGCCTCACTATTTTTATGCCTGTTTTCCCGCTCTGTTTTTAATGACTATCCCGTTCAGGTGGTCCGTTTCATGCTGAAGGACCCGGGCCAGAAATCCTCTCACTTTCAGCTTTATCTTATTGCCGTTCTCGTCTACGGATTTTATTTTTATTTTTTTGGAACGCCTGATGTTGGCGCCGTAACCGGGAATTGAAAGACAGCCCTCTTCGAGTTCGTCTTCGTCCCTGGAATATTCGGTAATTTCAGGATTGAAAAAGACATCCGGCACGTTGTTCTCGGCCGCCAATTTCTCATCAATAACAAAAATACTCAAATCTTTATTAATTTGATTTGCCGCAAGGCCAATGCCCTCATTATCTTTCATTGATTTTTTCATATCTGAAACCAGCTCTCTAAATGAGCCGTTCTTGATATCTTTTAACCCGATCTTTTCGGTTTTTTTGGCCAGTATTTTGTCGGGTATTTTAGTAATTTCCACGGCTTAATTGTAGCTGATTTTAAGCGACAAAACAACTGCTCGTAAAATCACTTGAAATGTTGCATAATATAAATATCAAGAGTTTTTACATTAAAACACGCTCAAGCGTATGGGAGGTTTTATGAGAAGCTCTTGGAAGAGACCGGACACACCCGGCAATATTGTTATCGTGGCGTTTATTCTGGTCCAGTGTTTGGACGGCGCGCTTACCTATGTCGGGGTGACAAACTGGGGACTTGCCGCGGAAGCCAATCCTGTCGTTGGCTGGACGATGTCGGTAATGGGAATCGGACTCGGACTGATGACGGTCAAGCTTGTGGCGGTAGGATTGGGAATCTGGCTTCACCTGTGCCAGTTTCACGGCATCGTGGCAATACTCACGATATTCTGCTTGTTCGTCGCAGTGCTTCCTTGGGTGTTCGTGTTCCGAGTCCTGTGGGTCCCGGCCGGTTAATTCCGGCCGGGCCCTTTTTGGGTCAGATAATTGTCCTTGGGTCAGCATCAATTGACCAATTTGAGGGTACGTATTTTAGGATGTCTTTAATATTTTCAAATTCTGGAAGTATTTTTAAAACAATATTATAAACAAACAGACCCCTTTCTTTTTCGACAAATGAAGGGTGTGGGTCAATCAGTTTAATTTTTTGTTCCAATTTCATTTGAGCTATCGCCATTTTTAATTTTCCGCTTAGAACCCTCGCTTCATAAGAGGCCTTGTCTTTGTATTTATGCCTGTATGTCAATTTTATCAGCCGGGAGTAAGGAGGATAGGAAAAGATTTTTCTTGTTTCCAATTCTTTGTCGTAGAAATCTTTGTATGTTCCCTCGCTTGCCGTCAGAATTGCCTGATTTTCGGAATTATAAGTTTGAATTATCATGTTTTTAGATTGGCCGTGCCTGCCGGCAGGCAGGAAATCCAGCAATTTTTCCATCTGGTAAAACAGTCTTTCCTCTGTTCTGAAATCAGGCGCGCCGATAAGACTGTCGGCGTTTAAAATTCCAACCAGATCAAATTTTACGTCATAGCGGTGACTGAAGATCATCTGCGTGGAAATGATGACGGACGTTCCTGGATTATTAATCTCTTCAATTATTTCCTCTTCTTCGGTCTCGTTTTTTACGACATCAGCATCAAGAACCATGATTGGAATCTTTTCTGCCCCACTATATTTTACTAATCTCCGGACTTCTTCGTAGATCTTTTGCGTACCGGCCGGACCCGCTGTTTTGAACTCGAAGCTGCTGCAATTTGGGCAATTTTCGGGCATTTTCAGACTTCTGGAACAGTGGTGGCAGACCAGAATGAGGTCTGTGGTCTTGTGGATCCGGAAAGCAATGCCGCATTCTTTGCATTTGACGGCATATCCGCAATTTCGGCAGATCAGAACGCCGGAATGACCGCGCCGGGGAGAGAAAATCAAAATTTTCTTATTTTGACTCGAGGGATTTATCGAAGAGGTGATTTGATTTTTAAATTCCCGGCTGAACAGAGAAAAATTGCCGTTTTTTATTTCCCCGGCCATGTCGGCTATTTTAACGGGAGAACGGGGCTTTGTTTCATCCAGCAGTTCGTAATCCTTATTTTTGAGGCGGTAATAATTCTCCACTCCGCTGATAACCGAAACAAAAATAATTCGGGCATTATTAAAACCGGCGATTACCCGGGCAAGGTCGGGCGTGTTATATTTGGGAGTCATGTCGGATTTGTAGAACTCGTGCGGGACATCGTCCACAATAAGAAGTTTAAGGTTTTTGAACGGCAGGAACAGCGCCTGCCTTGTTCCGAGGATTATGTCTGCTTTGCCTGAACCGGCTTTTTGCCATGCTTCGTAAAGCTTTTTGTTGTTCAGCCCGGAATGGACCGCGGCGACCTCGTAATTCCGGGACAACTCTCCGTAAAAATACCGGAGAGTGGATGTGTCGGGAACGATAAGAGCGACCTGGCCTTGTCCCCCCACCGCTTTTTTTATAAAAGGAAGAATATTGGCCAAGGTTTCTTTTGCGCCGGATAAAAGAAATAACGGTTTAGCAAGATATCGTCTTGTTTCCGGCAAAGCGATGTCTTGCAGAGAATTCTGTGTGAGTGTCCCGTACCCTTTTTTTAAAAAGAATGGCGGAAGAACTGTTTTTAAACAATATCCCAAAGGGGCGTAATAATATCTTGAGAGCCAGAGAGCTGTTTTAAATTGATTATTGCTTACTTGAGAGGTCTCGCTGATTACGTTAGATATTTTCTTGAGCTGAAAGCCGGTTTTTTTAAGAAGGATTTTTTGGTGCTCAAGAGGTGTTGAAGCGACCACAGCGGCCAGGACTTTCCGGTTTCCGAACGGTATCTCTGCTATCGCGCCTTTTTCCAGTTTTTTATTAAAAAAGTAACTCAACAATTGGGGTACGTTGGAGGGCAGGATGGTTAGAGGGATGACTTCTACGATATACATGATTTGGTCTTGGATACCTGTTATAACTAAGGTATAATAAAGCATATGAAAGTTAAAGTCCGTATAGCCCCATCACCAACAGGATTTTTGCATATTGGTACGGCGCAGTCGGCGCTTTATAATTGGCTTTTTGCCCACAAAAATGGCGGAGAATTTCATTTGCGTATTGAGGATACAGATAAAGAGAGGTCAACAAAAGAATACGAACAAAGTATTTTAGACGCATTAGAGTGGTTGGGCTTGAAATGGGATGGCAAGGTGGTGCGTCAATCTGAAAATACTGCCAAATATCGTGAGGTATTGGAGCAGTTGTTATCCGAAGGAAAGGTTTTTTATTGTCATCATACCAAGGATGAACTTGAGGCAGAGCGCCAAGCGCAAGAAGGAGAAAAAGTACCGCCTCAGCATGTTTGTAATCATAAGGATTCAGAAAAAGGTACAACCCCCGGAGGCATTATCCGCCTTGCGGTCACACGCGATGCCGATTCCACAGTTTCTTTTGAAGATGAAATCCGCGGTCATATTGAATTTAAAACTTCCTTGTTGGGAGATTTTAGTATTGCCAAATCCCTTGATGAACCGCTTTATAATTTTGCCGTTGTTGTTGATGATGCAGATATGGAAATTACCCATGTCATTAGAGGTGAAGACCACATTTCCAATACACCAAAGCAGATACTCATCTATGAAGCTCTTGGTTTGGCGGTGCCAAAATTTGCGCATTTACCGTTAATTTTGGGAAGTGATAAATCAAAACTTTCAAAACGGCATGGTAATACCGCAGCTATAGGATACAAAAAAGATTATTTGCCAGAAGCCGTTATTAATTTTCTCGGCACTCTTTCTCATACATTCAGTAAGGAGATAATGACTAAAAAAGAAATGATTGAAGAATTTGAATTTTCAAAAGTCCATAAATCGGGAGCGGTCTTTGATGTTAAAAAATTAAACTGGATAAATTCTCAATGGGTTAAAAATTTAGATCCGGCAATATTTTGGAAAATTATGAATGTAATACCAGGATTTTCATTATCTGACGACGATACGACTTTAATAACAGAGAGGCTGGAGAGACTTTCAGACGCTCAGGAGTTTTCTTATTTCTGGAAAGAACCTGAATACGACAAAGAATTATTAAAATGGAAAAAGGCAGATTTGGATAAGTCCATTGAAACTTTAACCGAAGTTAAAAAAATAATTGATGATTTTGATTTTGAAAAAGGAAAAGACGGATTGAGAAAGGTCTTGGACGAGTTTTCGGTCAAAGTAGGTGACAAGGGGTTGGTCTATTGGCCTTTCAGGGTTGCGTTGACCGGCAGAGAGAAATCACCGGATCCGGTAGATATTGCTTTTGTTCTCGGAAAAGAAAAGACCCTTGAAAGGGTCGAGAAAGCCGCAAGATTGTCGTCATGACGCTATGTTATGAAGACCAACGACCAAGCAACAAGGTTGGTAAGAGCGTGGGATACAACAGAAGACACAAAACCGCCTCGCAAAAAAGACAATGAAAAAATTATTCCAGATACGCCTTGTATGAATATGTGGTGCCATGAACCATGGAGCGATCCGAATAATATCGACACAAGAATAATGGCGACCCAAAGAGCATTTTTGTCACCGGTTATGAGTTTTACTCCTTTTATGGGCAAAAACCGGAACAGAACCTCTTCCATAAAAGGAGCCATTGCAACCATTAAGAAAAATAAAAATATCGGCCGCTTAAAATCTTCGTTCGTTACCACTTTGGATGGTTCGGATATTATTCCCAATTGCACAAAAACATAGAAAATACCGGCTATCATTGCCACTATGATTAAATTAATTATTCCAAACTTCAGACCAACGAGAATTTTTTTCGTCGGCACTTTTTACCCGCCAAATTTAAAATGAGCAACTTGGGCAATAAAAACAAAAAAATTTTAAATTGTCAATTTTTTTCGTTTTTTCTGTTTTTATCCGTTTTCTGCTTCCTGCTTTCTGCAAACATTGTTTCCGCCCAGACCGACGAAGAGAAAATGGCTGATTTGAAAGCCCAAATTCAGGCGCTTGAACAGCAAGCCGAGCAGTTGAAAGGGACCATTTCCCAAAAACAAGAACAAGCCGATACCCTGAAGAACCAGATTGCTAATCTTAAAAGCCAGATAACATCCCTGCAGACGCAAATTTCGCTGACCGGAAAAAAAATAGATAAGACCAAAATAGAGCTGAACAATGTCCAAAATAATATTTTTAATACTCAAGAAAAGGTAGACAGGCAAAAAAACACTATCGGCCGGCTCTTATTATTCATGGATCGCATGGATAAAGAAAGTCTTTTGGGTATTATATTAAAAAACAATGACTTGTCCGATTATTTCCGACAGACGCAATCAGCTTTGACGGTAAATACCAATCTGATGAATTTGGTGGACGACTTGCAGGATATGGAAGACCAGTTAAATCAGAATAAAAATAATTTGGAAGGCAAGAAAAACGACCTCGAATCGTTGAAACGGCAGCAAAGCGCCCAGAAGTCTTCGTTAGATCAGGCAACGAAAGATAAAGACGGATTATTAAAAGCAACTAAAGGCCAAGAGGCGGCATACCAAAAAATGCTGGAAGAAGTGGAAATAAAGCAGTCTCTTTTCTTTACGGAACTAAAAGAAATTGAAACCAAAGTTATTCAAGGCGGACTTTATATTCTTCATGTTAAAGCGGAAAACTTGCCGAAAAAGGGAACCGATCTTTTCCGGTGGCCGGAGGATGGTTTTACAACCACTCAAACTTATGGTTGCACCAAGTTTGCCCGCTGTGGAAGTTCCCGCGGGGCTTATGGCGGAGCGATACACAACGGCATAGATATTAAGGTTGGTTACGGTACCTCCATCAAAGCAATTGGCGACGGAGAGATTGTTGCCAATGGTAAAAATGATGGCTGGGGAAATTGGGTGGCTATCAAACACCCGCCTTATAATCTTGTAAGTATCTATGCTCACATGAGCGCATTTGAGTTTGTGAGAGTTGGTTCGCAGGTCAAAGCGGGCGATATAATAGGATATGAAGGTTCAACAGGATTTTCTACCGGTTCCCATGTCCACCTGAGCATCTATAAAGAGTTCTTTACTTATGTTAAAGAAAAAAACGGCCAGCTATACTTCAACTATGACAATACAATAGATCCTCGCGATTATCTTCCTTAATCGTGATATAATTAAGTTAAACATCTGACCACATGACTAAGATTCTCATTCTTGGCGGGGGATTCGGGGGCGTAAGATGCGCCTTAGATTTGGATAAAAAATTTAAAGAGCAAGCCCAGATCACTTTAGTGGACAGAAACAGCTATCATCTTTTTTTGCCCTCGCTTTATGAAGTCGCGGCGATTTACGAAACAAACAAAGACCCCTTCACGGTAAAAATGCGAAAAACGGTCTGCATACCCTACAAAGACATATTTGCCGGGAAGAAAATAAATTTTATTCAGGCCGAGATTTCCGCGGTTGATTTGAAAGAAAAGAGCGTTAGAACCAAGGGCGGTGAGATTTTGTCCTGCGATTATTTGGTGATTGCTCTTGGGAGCCAGACCGCCGATTTTGGGATTCCTGGAGTCAGAGAATACGCCTATCAATTCAAGAACATTGACGATGCGGTAGCCATTAACGTAAAAATAGGAAAATTAATTAAAAAAATGGATTCGGGAGAAAAAATGGATTTGCTCAAGATATTGATCGGCGGGGCTGGTTTCAGCGGGATTGAATTTGCCGCTGAAATTTCATGCTGTGTCAAAAAAATATGCAGGGAACGCGGCATGAGAGATAAACACGCGATAATAACTCTCATAGAAGCCGGACCCAAAATTTTGCCGATGGTTTCCGACAGCGAAAGAAATATAATTTCCAAACGCCTGACCGAACTTGGCGTGGTGCTGATGGAAAACTCTCCTATTGAAGAAGTGGGAGCAAGTTTTGTGAAATTAAAAAGCGGACAAATACTGGAGGGGGATATGGTTGTTTGGACAGCGGGAATTAAGGCAAATGAATTCTTAAAATCCATAGCCGGACTTCCAGTGACAGACAGGGGCAAGATTATTGTAGATGAGAATTTGTTGGTTCAGGGGTGGAAAAATATCTTTGCCGTAGGAGATAACCAGGAGTTCATTGATCCTAAAACCCAAAAACCGGTTCCGGCTTTGGCGTACACGGCAGTTGATCAGGGCAAGGTTGTAGCCGGAAATATTTATAATATATTGAACGGTAAAAACACTGAAGCGTACAAACCCTATTACGGGGTTTGGATCGCCCCGGTGGGAGGAAAATTTTCTTCGGCTCATCTATGGGGAGGATGGAAAGTGTCGGGATTTGCGGGATGGATCATAAGAGAACTTGTAGACCTTCGATATTTGGTTTCAATCCTTCCTTTCAGAAAAGCAATCGCCGTTTTCCGGCAGGAAATAACCATGTTCACAAAAAACGACTGAGAAAAAAATATTGTGATATAATTTAATATACGAAATAAAGCAATAGTTTGACATATGAATAAAATATGGTTTCGTAATTATTTAGGCGCGGTGGGGAAGTGGGGAGTGGCAAGTTTCTTGGTTGGAATTGCCGTTACGGCCCTTATGTTTAACGGAAGTCTTCCGCTGCGCGCTTATGTAATAGATACTATTCCCGCAAACAAATCAACAGAATTAAAACTTGATTTAAATCCGATTAATCAAATAAACGACATTACCGCTTCGGTAAACGATCTGATAAACAATGCCATAAACGGCCTTAGGTTCGATCAGATGATAAATATTGGTACCGGAATACCCCTAAGTCCCGTTAAAAGCCCCTCGCAGAACATAGATTTCAGCAAGTTCTTCAGTTCAGGCAATGTGTCCTATAATGACATTTCGAGCTTCTTGAAAGAAGCGGCCGTAACAGGAATTAACTTGAGCATATTGATTATCTCCATTACCTCGCAGGTGCTCAGAGGAATATTAAGCGTACTCAAATAAATAGCCATGGAAGGCTCGGGGCTCTGAAACAGAGAATACTTACGTCGCATAACCTACATTGTGCGAAGCACTAAAGCAAGAAAAGCCGGACTCCCCCGGCCATTTTTAGTGCCTCGCACAATGTGCAAATGTTATGCAACATTTTATATCGCATAACATTTGCCGGACAGTTTTCTTTAAGTTAAAATAAGTCATGCTAAATTCCCCCAAGTTAATCTTTGACATAGAAACTGTGGGAGTTGAATTTGATTCTTTGGATGAAAAAGCCAAAGAATTTTTGCTTTTTTATGCCGACTCGCCGGAAGAGATTGAAAATGTCAAAAACGGTCTCGGTTTCTCCCCTCTTACCGGGGAGGTAGTGGCTATTGGAATATTAAACCCCGATACTGATAAAGGCGCGGTTTATTTTCAAGCGGGGAAAAATATAGAAAAAACAGAGGACAAGAATGCGCAATATGTGCCGTGTCTCAACGAGAAAGAGGTTTTGGAGCATTTTTGGGAATCGGCGACCCATTATAATCAATTCATTACCTTCAATGGCCATTCTTTTGATTGCCCGTTTGTGACCATACGCTCGGCTATACTGAAAATTAAACCGACCAAGAGCTTGATCCACAACCGGTATTATGATGCTCCGCATTTCGACCTTTACGACCGGCTGACTAATTTTGGAGCAGTAAGGTTCAAAAGGAATCTTCATATGTGGTGCCAGGCATTCGGCATATCAAGTCCGAAGGCAAAAGGCGTCAGCGGCGACGATGTGGCCCGCCTCTATAAAGAAAAAGAATATCTCAAGATAGCCAAATATTGTTTTGACGACATTAAAGCAACCAAGGAACTTTTCCATTACTGGGAAAAGTACATGCAAAACAAATGAGCAACTGGTACACAACAGTAGATAGTTTTAAAGAAGGCAACGGCTACACAATAGACGGAATTTGGTATCCGCGGGTTACGTCGATTGTTTCAATCAAAGCCAAACCGGCACTTTATATGTTTTATGCCGGATTGCCTGACTATAAGACCGGGGAAGATATTAAATCCAAGTCCGCGGAAGAAGGGACATTGCTTCACGAAACGGTTGAGGCGATTTTGAGAAAAGAACCTATCGTTATCCCCGACCAGGTCAAACCGGCCGTCTCCGCTTTTATGGATTTTTATAATAAGAACGAGGTGATCGCCCACAAGATAGAAGAGAGAGTTGTGTCAAAAAAACACCATTTTGCCGGAACTATGGATGTTCTGGCCGAATTAAACGGCGTTTTGGGCGTCTTGGATATCAAAACCTCAATGGCGATATACCGCGACTACAGCATGCAGACCTCGGCTTACATAGAAGCTTTAAGCGAGGACAAAACCCTCCCTCCCCTTACCCGCTGGATATTGCGTCTTGACCAGTCAAAACATTGCTTAAGATGCCCGGCAACCATGCGCGACAAAGGCGGACGGGAAAAAATCCGTGGCGAAAAAGGAAAATGTGAACACGAATGGGGTCCAATGAAAGGCGAAGTAGAAATAAAAGAACTAAACACCTTTGACTCCGATATCAAGGCCTTCTTAGCCTGCAAAGATTTATGGGCTTGGGAGAATGAGTATTGGTTGAAGAAAATAAGATAACTCACACAACCTCCATGCATGCTGCGGAGCATACTTTTCTAAAATACTGCTGATTTTATAAAAGCATGCTCCCTCCGCCGGTTGTTTTGGTTAATGAGTGACGATTGGCAATAGAAAGTCAAACTTCTTTAATGTTCCCAGAAGCCTTGCTTAGGGGAATAATAATGCTGGGTTAATTATTTTGTTAAGTTTTCTGGGAAATATATTTTGAGTCCGGTCTTTGTCTTTTCGTAGTAAATAATGGGAGCTTCAATCTTTTCCAATAGTTCAGGTTTGAGTAAGTATGTATGCGGTTTAATGCTTACAGATTTTTCTCCGATGAAACCGTCAATTCCTTTTGACTCCTCTGCTGGTTTGGCCGATCTATATTCAGTTTTAAAATATTCGGCAACTGATTTTAAAATTGCCTCTTGATTTTTCAAGCCGACAAATGTCTTAATAATTACAAGGTCACGCACCCACCTTTTTATAGATGCCTCGTCGGTTTTTTCTAAAACATCTTTAAAATTAATGAGCATTTGGGTAATCTTCTCTACTGCCGCATCAATAGCTTTAGGATGTTTTTTCAAATACCAACTTTCCCACTCTTTAAAAGTTTTGCCATCAAATTCTTTTATTAACTCGCTCATTTGTCCCACTACTTTTGGTTTAGTGCCGCCAATAAACCGATTTGCTAAATTCATTAGAGGCCCGGAATATTTTGCAAATTTAGGCGGCTCAATATTTAGAAGTTCAAGGAGCTTTTTATTATCAATTTTGAGAGTTTTCATTTAAAGAATGCTTCTTTTAACTTTAAGGGTTTATAATTAAAGTCAGATGAATCAATTTTCGAACCAAACTTCATTTTTTTAGTATTAATATTCCTCGTAATTTTTATCGGGTCTTTAAAAACGTAAGATAGGTCGGCAACGGCTATTTTAAAATCCTGGTTGAATTTGTTTTGCTTAACAAATTCTAATTTGGCATTAGAAAACAAGTTTTTTTGATTTACCCCTATTTTTTCCTTAATAAGTGGCAGAAAATTGTTATTAATTTCGTATCCGACAGAATTTCGTTCTAAATTCTTTGCCGCCAAAGTAGTTGTACCACTTCCTAAAAAAGGGTCGAGTACCGTCTCCCCCACAAAGCTAAACATTTTTATAAGTCTTTTTGGCAACTCTTCCGGAAACATGGCTAAATGTTGCTCTTGTCTGGCACCGTTAAAATTCCAATGTCCTGCAAAATATTTATTCCACTCGTCTATTGTTAATCTTGATTTCTCTTTAATGTTTTCG
Source organism: Candidatus Yanofskybacteria bacterium RIFCSPHIGHO2_01_FULL_43_32 (assembly GCA_001794125.1). Taxonomy (GTDB): domain Bacteria; phylum Patescibacteriota; class Minisyncoccia; order 2-02-FULL-40-12; family GWA2-44-9; genus 2-01-FULL-41-26. The sequence goes on along the minus strand of MGJF01000002.1, from coordinate 256,543 downwards.
GGTGGTTGAGGTAGTGCTCCTGGTTTTTTAAAAATCAAAATAAATTCATAATCTAATTTCAAAATACCATTTCTTGGATATGGAAAACTGCCCATAATGCTTGCGCCACCTGTTGTGTTTGTCGTTGTAACTTTCTGCCAAATTATGGCGCCCATATAATCAAGACCGATGGTTTCGCAAAACTTAATTATCTCCGTTCGAATTGGAATGACTTTATACCTTCCATAATAAACGGAGCGAGCAAATTGGTCTCCTATGTTTATACAAAGTCTGCAACCCGGACTTAAGACACGATATGACTCATTCCAAACCAAGTTTAAATTATTTATGTAGTCCTCGTAAGAATCGTCAAAACCAATTTGATTTTTTGATCCATAATCCTTGAGTTGCCAATATGGAGGCGAAGTAATAACAAGCTGGACAGATTCATCGGCAATCTCTGCCATTTTCCTTGAGTCGCCAATTACAATCTTATGATTTGTCATTGGTTTAATTTTACTATCTTTGCCACCCATTGCAAGGCATAACTTTCATACCAACAATCAACGGCTCACCAGAGATGGTTTGACTCTTTATTGTTAATTATCAGCTATACTCTAAACAACCGGCGGAGGGGGTGTGCTTTTTTAAAATTAGTAAATTTTTAAAAAGTGCACCCCGCAGTCATGCATGGAGGTTGTGTCAACTGTTCAGATGAGGCGGAGCGAGTTTTATTGCGAAGCAGAACGAGCTGCTTTAATTCGGTCGTTTTCGGTGCGGAATTGTTTTCGGAGGCGGATGTTTTTGGGAGTGACTTCAAGATATTCGTCTTCCTGCATGATTTCTAATCCGCCTTCAAGGGTAACCGGATGCGGAGGTGTGAGAATAATATTTTCATCTGAACCCGAGGCTCTCATGTTGGTAAGTTTTTTTCCTTTAATCGGATTTACCGCCATATCCATTCCCTTTGAAACGTCTCCGATGACCATACCTTCGTAAACTTCAGTGGTCGGCCCGATATAAAGCGTACCCCTGTCCTGGAGATTGTATAACGAAAAACCCAGAGCTTTGCCCGTCTCCATTGAAACCATGGAACCGACGCTTCTCTTTTTTATTTCTCCCGCATACGGCCGGAAACCGATAAAGTGGCTTGCGAGTATCCCTTCACCTTTCGTGTCTACCATAAATTCATTTCTATAGCCCAAAAGACCTCGGGTCGGAATCTCAAAAGTAATCCTAACCTCGCCATGATGCTGTATCATGCCCATCATTTTTCCGGCCCTCTTGCCGAGTTTTTGTATTACGGTTCCGGAGAGATTTTCAGGAACATCAACCACGGCCTCTTCAAAAGGTTCCATTTTTTGGCCGTCTATTTCTTTGATAATAACTTGGGGCTGAGAAACCTGAAGCTCATAGCCCTCACGCCTCATATTTTCCAAAAGAATGGCGATGTGCAGTTCTCCTCTCCCGTAGACCTTGTAGGACTCCGTAGATGAAAAATCAACTTTTAATCCGATATTAACCTCAAGTTCTCTTTCCAAACGCTCTTTCAACTGTCTGTTGGTTACGAATTTACCGTCCTGGCCGGCAAACGGAGAGTCGTTGATTAAAAAATTCAAAGATATGGTCGGTTCGTCCACATTGATAGCTGATAATGGTTCCACGTCGGGAGAAGTCGAGACCGTTTCTCCGATATAAATATCCGGCAATCCGGCAACCATAACTATGTCGCCTGCGACAGCCTCCTTCGCTTCTTCTCTTTTCATTCCGCGGAAGGTAAAAAGCTGGGTTATCTTGCCCGAGCGGGTTTCCCCTGTCGGCTTCTTTATAAAAACATTATCCCCCACCTTCATTGTTCCATACCAAACTCTGCCTATTCCGAGGCGTCCTAAAAAATTATCATAGGCCAAGTTGAAAGGCTGAAATCTCAACGGAGCGGAAGCGTCAGACGGCGCGGCCGGCACTTCTCTTAAAATCAAATCGAGAAGAGGGGTGAGATCTTTGGACTCATCAGTGAGGTTTAATTTTGCCGTACCTGTTTTTCCTATTGCATAAATAGTTTTAAAATCCAGCTGTTCGTTGGTTGCTCCCAAGTCCATAAATAATTCAAATACCTTTTCGTGGGTTTCGTCCGGCTTTGCGGCGGGTTTGTCTATTTTATTTATAACCAAGATTGGTTTTAAACCCAGTTCAAGAGACTTCTTTAATACGAACTTGGTCTGGGGCATCGGCCCTTCCTGTGCGTCTACAATTAAAAGAACGGAATCAATTGAACGTAAAACACGCTCTACCTCCGAGCCGAAATCGGCATGGCCGGGGGTGTCAACGATGTTTATTTTGGTGTCTTTATAATAAAGAGAGGCGTTTTTTGCATAAATCGTAATACCGCGCTCCTGTTCGAGCGCATTAACATCCATGCTGAATCCTTCCTCCACCATCCCCGTCTGTTTCATCAGGGCATCGGTCAGAGTCGTTTTCCCATGGTCTACGTGGGCAATTATTGCGATATTTCTGATTTGCATTTTGGGTAATAAAAAAGGCGCGAGTGACAAGGAAAACATGCTGGGCAGTGTGTACAAGCGCTGTTAGGCGCCCCAGACAACCTCGTCACTCGCTTGTATATAATAACATTAATTACAATTACCAGCAAGAGTATATCCGGTTTTTTGGGCGAGGGACTCGTTGGCAAACCAGAGTTTATTAACTTCTTTTATTTGTTTGGCTCCGGGACACCATGTAAAGTGATATTTTTTGGTAGAACTCGCTTTTGAGGCGACGACTCTTAAATCCTGTGGCTTGGCAGGAGTTTGTTTGGAACTATTTGGAACGGGGGTTCCCGTTGTTGCCTGGTAAACATCAGCTTTTTCGGTTGTTTTGGCAGGCGTTTTGTTGAGGGCGTTTATCCGGCCAATATTAAAACCTATGATAGCTATTAAAATAATGCAAAAACATAGAAAGATATCTTTGTAATGGTTCTTGACTGCTTGAATAATTTTTGCTAATATACTATTCATAATTATATAAATTCATGGCGCATACAAAGGCTATAGGGTCTACACAACTTGGACGAGATTCGCAACCAAAATATTTGGGCGTGAAACTTTATGCAGGCGAAGTGGCCAAACCGGGCAATATTATAATCCGGCAAAGAGGAACTAAATTCATTCCCGGCGATGGCGTCCGCATCGGTTCAGACGATACTATTTACGCAGTTATAAACGGCAAAGTCAAATTCACTACCAAAAAGAAAACTAAATACGACGGTTCTAAGCGACTTGTGAAAATCGTCAACGTGGTTGCCAACTAAATAACTCACTCCGCCTCTCTACCGCCCCTCCATCGCAATCTCTCCTCTATCACAACTCCGCAATGCGAACAAAATGGGGTCTCATTTCATAAATATGCGAGAGCGCTCTGCTAATTCGCATATTTACTCATTTGACCCCTATTTTGTTTACCCCATTGCTGCGTGGAGTGCTATCAGAGAGATTGGCGACTGGGGGCTCTGTGTTTAATAGCGAAAGCCCTATCCCCATTTTAGACCGTTTGCCTCCGAGGGTAACATAATGATTAAATTTGTTGAAAATTCAACTAAGAATGAATTTTGGTCGCGAAGCAGGAATGGATAACAAAATTCATAGCTGAATTGAGATAAATTTAAGCATTTGTCCGAAGGAGACCGAAGGCGCAGGCAACAGGTCGAGAATGGGGAGTGGCGGAGCGATAAGGATAAGGATGGGGATTGGCGGGAGCGGAGCTGGTTATTCTGCCTTTACTAACACCTTGACTTGAGTTTTAACCTCTGGAGACAGATTCAGGTCCACGAGATGCTCGCCGATGTGTTTGATGGGTTCTTCGTGGCCTATCATTTCTTCCTGAAGCTGGACTCCGGAGGCCTTTTTAATTTCTTTAACCAAGTCGTCCTTGCCGATTCCGGCGAATAGTTTGCCCGTCTTGGTTGCTTTGCGGGCGAATTCTATAACAATATCTTTTAATTTTTCAACGGCTTCAAGGGCGTTTTTTCTTTCAGCCTCGATCATGATAATCCGTTTTGCCTTCAACGACTCAACTTCTTTCATAGAGCCGCCGGTAGCCGCCTTGGCCATTTTTCTCGGCAATAAAAAATTTTTAGCATAGCCGTCCGACACGTTCTTCACATCCCCTATCTGCCCGAACCCTTTTATGTTTTGTAGTAATATAACTTTCATTACTTAAAATCCTACCATTTTAACCGACTTTTTGCAACTTGACTTTTGTGTATATTTTGTGATATGATTACATTTATGGAGGTGTGGTGATGAAGTTTATCCCCGTTCTTTTAATTGGCCTTGTGATTATATGGGTTGGTTTTCATGCCAGCCTCTGGGTTCTCAATCTGCGGGTCATTGAGGCGGTATTCTCGATTCTTCCGGATGCGATTGGGAGATTAGTCTACGTGATCGGGTTCATCGCCTTCATTGGCCTTGTGCTCATGTCCACTTTTGGGATCTGTGATCTTTTGGGTATAGACTACGACTAGTTTTGCCCGCGATTAGCTCGCACATTTGTGCTTAGCCTCGCGGGCTTTTCGTTTTTAATAAAGTAATTTTAGAAGAGGCAAGTGTGGGTTACCTGTTATTTTGATACATACATGCCTATTACTTGAAGCGAATGACAAAATGAAGATTATGAGCAGAAAAATGATGAAGTGAAAGCTCTATCTTACAATCTCGATCGCTTTATCTAACTGAGGGTCTTTGCCCGGAGTACCGATTTCTATTTTGCCTTCTTCTTTGAGGTCTTCTTCTTTGAACTTAATCTCAACGTCGGCTTCTATGCCTTTGTCAGAGATTGAAATTCCGGCCGGAGTAAGCCATTTTGCGATGGTTACTTTCAAGGAAGAACCGTCAGTATATTTCTCCAGTTCTTGAACCGAGCCTTTCCCGAAGCTTTTCTCCCCTATTATTTTAATTCCCCGGTTATCATGCAAGGCGCCGGCTAAGATTTCCGATGCCGAAGCGGAACCGCCGTTCATCAAGATAACCGTGGGGTATTTTTTCAATAAAGCATCGCCATCGCTCCGGAATTCATTTCTCGTTCCGTCTCTGAATACCTCGCTGACCACAATTTGGTTTTTGTCTAAAAACCAGCCGGCCAAATTTATGGCCGAATCCAACAATCCTCCGGGGTTGTTTCGCAGGTCGATTATTAATCTATCGGCATTGGATTTCAGTATTTCTTCCGATGCTTTTTTGAATTCCGAATCCACTGTTTGATTAAAGGAATATATTTGCATATAAGCGATCTTTTTGCCTCCGCCGGCTGGCGGACTGTCAATCAGTTCCCAGTCAATGGTCGGTATTTTTATGGCGTCTCTGATGAGTTCAATGTCTTTGGTGGCGCTGTTTTGTATGGTCAAGACAACTTTTGTCCCCCTTTTGCCCCTTATCAAGTTTACAGCTTCTTCAATTGTCAAATTTGCGGTTGGTTTGGCGTCTATTTTTAATATCTTATCTCCCGCTTTAATTCCCGCCTTGAAAGCAGGCGTATCTTTAAGGGGAGCTATGACGGTAAGGATGTTGTTTCTCTTTCCTATTTCAATTCCGACGCCGCCAAAACTTCCGGATATTTCTTCCTGGAATTTCTTGCTTGTGACCGGCTCAAAAAAAACAGTATAGGGGTCGCCGACGCTGTTGACCAGCCCGTTTATGGCCCCGTAAAGAATTTTTTGAGGGTCTACTTTCCCTTTATCAACATATTTGGCGCCAAGGTCGTTATATACCTTCCAAAAAAGAGAAAAATCAACATCTTCCGGTTTGCCGTTGTCGAGGTTTATCAGTTGCTTAATCGCCGCCACGGAATTTCCGCTGCCAAAATCTTTAAACAAGAAACCGCCCGTAAAGCCTAAAGCGAGGGAAACAATTATGTTTATAATTAATATTTGTTTTGTTTTTGTCATGTTTTATTTATCGAGTCAGATATTTAATCCATTTTATCATTTTAGAAGCCAAAGAATAGACCGAGTCCGAGGAACGACGACGAAGATATAGATTGTTCTATATTGAGGAGGAGAGACAATGGAATCGGTCTATTCCTTGTTTCCCGCAGCGGGCGGGCTGATTTTAGACCAAATCCTTTGTTGCTCGTCCTTGAAGTAGAATCATCTACATCTGCAGACTCGCGTCTCGGATTTGGCTAAAATCCGCTCCGCTAAATTGATAAAATGGGTTAATTATCTGACCTTGGTATTCGAAGCCCATATTTGCTAAAATAGAAAATGGCGTCTTTAACGTGCCATCTGGTTGCGCGGTTAAAGATAAATTCCAGGATGCCCAATCTTCCTCTGGATGTCTGTCCGTGGTAGTGAAAAATTTTCGCGTCAGGAAAGTAAATAACCTTATACCCATTTTCCCAAAAACGTCTTGCCCAGTCAACGTCGCTGAAATAGTGGTACAATTTTTCATCGAGAAGCCCCACTTTTTCAATGGCTGATTTTGATGTAATAAATACGGCGCCGGAAACCCAATCTACCTCCTGTGTTTTGGAAAGATCGGCATTTTTCATTAAAAAACGGCCGAGAATTTTTTGGGCATAAGGCAGGTACGGGATCCTTCTGCAAATAACCGTCCAAGGCGAATAGAATTTGAAACAGGAAGCCTGCTCTGTTCCGTTGAAATTAATTAATTTCGGACCCAACAAGCCTACGTCCCGATGTTTCTTAAAATAATCAAAAAGTTTCTCTATGGCGCCGGGTTCCACCACCACGTCATAATTAAAATACAAAACATACTCTCCTTTGGAGGCCTTAATCCCCTCGTTTACTCCCCGAGTGTACCCGCAATTTTTTTGCAGGGGTATGAGTTTTATATTTTTAAATTTATCCTGAAATTCATCCAAGACCACGCTCTGTGTTTCCAAAGAGGTCTCGTTGTCTACGACAACAATTTCGTAATTTAAACCGGCTGATAACGATCTGGCAAATGAGGAGAGGCACAATCTTAGCAAGGCCGGGTTTTTGTAGCTTAAAATAATAATAGATAGCATGGACGAAGTTTACTTTAGGTTATCCTGAAAAAGTTGCTTTATTTGAGTAAAATTATCACCTTTTGGAAGAAGTATGTAGGATTCGTTGGCGCGGGATTCATAGAGAAGATTTTCAGTGGTTATAACATATTTTTTAATTTTTCCGGAAGAGCCGGCTTCTTTGGCCAGATCCAGCAATTCTTTGGTGTCCCAGATATTAACGTCGGTTTTAATATTCGAACGTATACTATTCAGAATCGAAATGGTTTTAACAGGATCGGACCAGAAGTTCAGATTCGTCAGTTTGTCTTTTAGGGCGAATATTACCTCTTGTTGGCGTCTTGACCTGTCAAAATCGTTGGACGAAAATCTTGAGCGGGCATAATAAAGAGCATTTTTTCCGTTCAGATGATTGGTTCCGGCCGGCAAAGAAAATTCAAATCCCCACTGTTTTTTTTCTTCAAACGGCTGCGCAAGGACAATATCTATCCCGCCGATCTGGTCTATTATTTTTTCAAAAGAAGAAAAATTTAAAACCGCCACTTTGTCTATGTAAACCCCGGTTATTTTCGAAACCAGCTCTTTCGCATAACTAACCCCTCCGTTTTTACGGTAATAGCCGTATTCGTAAGCCGTATTTATCTTGTCTTTTTTATTTTTGTCTATTTTTACGTAAAGGTCGCGTGGAATTGATGTCAGCGAAGTTTTTTTGGTAATTTTATCAAAACTTAGAATCATTATCGTATCGGTAAGAAGAGCTCCGCCGTCTTTTGCGTCCGGGTCATCTTCTCCTCTTAAACCTAAAACCAAAACATCAAAACGGTCCGGTTCTTCGGCGGGCATTATATAGTCAGGATCAACCGGTTCGGAAGCGAAGCTGAAAATACTGGCCACTTTTTGCCAGAAAGGAGTTGTCCCGTTTTTTACCTCAATGGTTTTTGATCTGCTGCCTAAAAAATACCCGATTACGACCAAGGATAAAATTAAAACAATGACGCCGAGGCGTTTTTTGTTGAATCGAGGTCTTTCGTTGAAATCAGGCTGGATAAAATTGTGCTGATTGTTTAAATAAACCATCTTCTCATTTCTTCCGGACCGGCCACCCTGCGTTTCATAATTTGCCCCCGTTTCTTTAATATTCTTGGAAGAAGCCGAAAAAACGTAGGCACTTCGGCAAGTATTTTGGGCTCAAAAATGATTATATAACCAAGCATCATTATCTCCCGCTTGAGTATATGCGGCAGGTCTTTTAAGATATTTATTGTATAATCATTTTTGATAATTGTAAAGCGAATATTTCGCCATTCTAAACGCCTTTTTTGCAAGGATAATCGCCTTCTAATTTTAAGAAAATCAGAGAAAGTTCTGCTCAAATTCTTGGTGGTCTGGCGGTCGTGCCAGGCAATTACATCGGGAACAAACAACTGCTTCCATCCGAACAGCCTCATTCTCCACGCAACATCCAAATCTTCCGCGTACCAGAACATGTCGTGGTCGGCTATTTCGGAGACGATTCCCGCTTCGCGTGAACCCTCGCTTTGACCCATAATCCGGCAATTTTCCAGAGCATTTTTACGGAAAACCGGAACCGCCCCCTCTACCGCGAATATCTCCTGTTCTTTGTTAAAATCGAATTGCTTGCCCGCCGAAACTTTAGTGAAGGAGGGGCCGTTATCTTTTTCTCCGTGGCCTATGTTTATTATTCTTCGGGATTTGAATATCTGAAATCCGCAGGTATCAATCGTTCCTCCGGTTTTAATTTTATAATTTTCATTTTCTAAATCAGACAAATCATATTTATAGACCTTGGCTTGAATGGCGCCTATTTTTTCATCTTTACTTATTGCCTTAACCGCATTTGAAACAAAATCCTTATCAAGAATGACGTCAACCGACAAAATTATCACATATTCTCCGGCGGAATGTTCTAAAAGTTTTTCCTGCCCCGGCCACATACCCAGATTTTTATCGTTTTCAATCAGATTGAATTTTAAAAAATCGGAAAATTCGCCGGCCATTTCCTTGATTATGGTTTTTGTAGAATCAACCGAACCATTATCAAGAATATTAAGTTCAATCCGATTATGAGGGTGAGTTTGATCTTTTACGGAATTCAAACAATGGCGGACATACTTTTCGCCGTTCAGAACCACGAGGTTGATTGTGATTAGGGCGTCATTCATGTCCGGCTGAAATTAGAGCAACAGTAGTTACGAAAAGCAAGAATGCTCTCTCGTCAAAAAGAGCCACGTCGGTCAGGCAATAAATTAAAACCCAAGGAACGAAAATCAAAGCCGCGCCATTGTAAATGGTTATTTCACGGTCTTTTGAAGCTACAAAGTTGTTATGGGCCTTTTGCATCAAAAGCCACAAAAACCAGAGAGCAAAGATCAGGGCCGGAATTCCCATTTCGGCGGCAATTTGCAGGTAAATATTATGGGCAGAAGAGCCGGCTTTGGCTAAAAACAAGTCCTGATTCAAAACAACAGGAAAGTTTCCTATCCCCACACCTAGAAGCGGACGGTTTTTTATTGATTCCAGAGAAAGTTTCCATATCCTTATCCTTTCTTTGTTTGATGTCTCGCCAAAATTTATTATAGAACGCACTCTTTTGGATAATAAGTCCGAGTCCAGTTTATAAAGCCGGAACTGTGGCGAGGCGAATATCGGGAAAGCGATGATAAATAATGTGAAAAAAATAATAAAATGAAGCGATATTTTTTTAAATATTTTTTGATTTTCTTGATTTGTTTTTATTCTTTTAAACCGGAAGATCCCGAAGACGGCGATAACGGCCGATGCCGCGCCTGCCGCCCAGATTCCTCTTGTGCCGGTCAGTATCGCGGCTAAAAAGACCGAGGAAACCAGCGGGACGAGTATTTTTTTTCTGTTAAAGAATATTACAAATATTGCCGGCAACCCAAGCAAAATAAACTGCGGAAAAGAATGAGAATCCGGGAAAAGAGAGAACATCCTCAACGATATTTGCTCGCCGTAATAGGCGTACCAAGTGTTTCCCAGATTATAAACGATATACGACCAGCCGGCGCCGAACTGGTTAAATTGCACCTTGCCCGCCCAAAATCCCATGAATTGGTAGATATCCATCAGATACGTTGAACCAAGCTGGAGGAAACCGATTAAGGTCACGATGATAACCGGGATAGATATGTTTTTTGTCAGTTGTTTAGCGAATTCATCTTTTCGGGCCAGATCAGAAATCACCACGCCAATCAAACTCAAATTAAGGAAATAAATTATTCTTTTTACTGCCAGCATTTTATCAGGAGCGGGAATGACTGATAAAATTGCCGTTGCGAGAAGTAATAAAAGCGGTATTGAAAAGTATTTGCGGTAATCAGGCCATTCTTTATAAAGCCATTTAAGGAATATTATTCCCGACAATATCCTCCATGTGTTGAAGTTGTCAAAAGTTGCCGTGAGCGGTATGGCAATAAAAAAAGGTATTGAGCGGACAAAAAACACAGTCGCATCTTCAAGCGAAGCGAATAGTGCATATACCGCCAAAGCTACGGCCAGATATGGCACAACCGCGCGCGGCAAAATGCCGGTTACTATCAAACCGAACAAAATAATTTCTGCCGCAAAAATCCAATTGATTAATTTTTTATTCATTCTCAACGTCTATATGAATTAATGCTGTTCTTATGGCTTCTTTGGTATACTCTTTGCGGGTTAACCGGCCTCTCGTCATTATTCCGACCAATCCTTCCGCGGAACCTACTTTTGGATTTTTAGTTAGTCCCGATTTATGCGCGGCGTCATTCATATCCAAACCTTCTTTGAGCATATAGTCAGCAACCTTTTGGGGCGCTTCCCATGCAGAAGAAAGTCCTAAATGATATTCTTTGCCATCAAATATAGCGCATACGCAGACATCCATATGGCCGGTTTTTGTATGAGGCACGGCCATTAAACCTGATTCAATGCCAAAACTAAAATCGCAATTATTAAAAGAGTTTTTTGCGCGGTTCATTGCCCCTTTAATTGTTTCTTCTAAAGATTTAGGCTGATCACCAACTTCCGATGATGCTTCTATGGCAATAATCTCAGCCTTTCTTAAGTGAGGATAATCATTTAAAATTTCTTCAACAGCCCCCACTTTTATTAAATTTTTTGAACCGATATTAATGATCATTTTCTATTAGCTTTAAAAACCTGTCCACAAAACTTTTCCAATTATATTTTTTAACGAATTCCGGGCCTTCGGATCTTATTTTATCAATTTTCTGATTGTCAGTTAACGCTTGTCCGATTGTCTCGGCAATATCATCAACTTCGCCACTTTTTGAATAAAAGGCGTATTCGCCGAAAAGTTCGTGCCCCAGTTCATTATCAGCGATAACCGGCGGAACGCCAAATGAAAGCGCTTCCATCGGAGGCAGACCGAAGGCTTCCCTGTCGGAGACATACACCAAAGCTTTTGCTCCGGCGTATAAATCAGCCAGTTCGTCATCTTTAACATGGTCCTTGTGGATGACGGCTTCCCGGTGGAGTCGGCCGTTAACTTGAGAAACAAGGGGGCTGATGGTCGGAGTTTCGTATTTATCGGGTCCAATGGCTATTAGTTTTAAATCAGGGAAGATCGATGCTATGTTTTCAAATGCCAAAATGGTTTCTTTAAGGTGTCTGCGCGGAAAGGCCTGTCCGGCATACAAAATATATTTATTATTGTTATCAGTTTTTTGTGTTGCAGGAACATCTGCCCCCAAATGATTTACTACGATGCGTTCCGGCTTTATTTTAAATAATTTGACCAGTTCTTTTTTTGAAGTTTCAGAAATTGCCATAATTTGTGAAGCATGACCGGCGGCCCATCCTGCAAATACGCGGTATGCCAGCCTGTATCGCAATGGAAGTTTTTGATTTCTTGATTCATAATAAACATCGTCGGTAAGCATGACCACCGATTTGCCGGAAAATATCAGAGGGAGCATATAATTCGGGAAAAACATTACATCAACCCGCTTGAACCGCAAATAAATCGGAAGATAAACATAATAATACAAACTGAACGAGGCCGGAATAATCGGAGGTTTTAATATTTTTTTCTTAAAAATAGGATTTTTGAGATAAGAATAATCGGGGATTTTTGATTTAAAATATAAATAAAACTCAAACTTATTTTTGAGTTCCGGACGTCTTGATATCTCTTCGAGGAGTTTGCTTGTAAGACGGGCGACTCCCCAAGTGTCGTTTTCGATCGGCTCGCACTCAATGCCGATTTTTTTAATCATGTAATTTTCCCATTCTGCCGGCATACCAATCCCCCACCCCCTTTAGTATTGCAAGGGATTGTTCCTTATTTTTGCCGATCACTATTTTTATTATTTGTTTTAGAGCAATCAACCAACTCCACGGCTGAGTCAGTAGTTTAATATACCACGGCCCATTTTTAAAATTAAAATAGAGGGCATTACGATAGTGATACCGCAGAAGCATCGGCGAGCCCAGTTTTTTGGTTGAGGCGGAAACGGAATGAGAGATTTTTATTTCGGATAGAAAAGATACCGGAATCCTTGCTTTGCGGGCTCTTTGGCAAAAATCAGCGTCCTCAAAATACAAAAAATAATTCTCATCCAAAAATCCTGTTTTATCAAAAACATTCTTATGAATAAGCATCGCCCCGCCGATAGCATAAGCCCGTGGACTAACGACCTTGAAGGTCGTTATGTGGATAAGTGTTGGTTTTAACCATTGAATCAGGCCGGCAAAAGAGGTTCTGCTTCCTTCATCCAAAGCTAAGCCGATAATTCCTTCCTTGCCCCTTTGCCCTGAGCCCGCCGAAGAGTCCAAAACAGCCCTTAGACGCTCTATAAATGAGCTTTCAACCCAAGTATCATTGTTGAGTAAAAGCACCCAATCTGCCCCGTTTTCAAGGGCTTTTTTGATACCCGCATTATTGCCTCCCGAATAACCCAGATTGCGGTCGTTCTTTATGTAAATTATGTTGGTTTCTGGTGTCTCATAATCCATCAGTTTGCCTACATTATCAGAGTTGTTATCTATAACGATAACCTCAAAATCTTTCTCGGTCTGGTTTTTTAATGATTCCAAAAGTTTTATCGTGTTTTCCGAACTATTGTGGTTGATTGTAATAATGGTTAGCCGCATATTTCGTTTACTAATTTTAACATTTCTTTCCGGAATCTGTCCCGTGAGAATTTTTCGGCCCATTTCCGGATAATTAAGGGGTTATAATTTTTGTAATTCTTGTTCAGGCGGCGGACGCCGTCGGCCAGCGCCTCCGGAATCGGGTCGTCAAAAAATTCTCCGGTGATATTTTCTGCTACCGTTTCCAGCGCTCCGCCTTTCCGGAGAGCCAATACCGGCTTGCCGAAGCTCATTGCTTCAAGAGGTGTCAGTCCGAAATCTTCTTCCTGGGGCATGATGAACGCTTTGCAGTTGCGGTAGTAATTCCCAACCTCTTCATCTTTTTTGTATCCGAGGATTTTTATATTCTTGCCGGCCTTTTTTTTCAGGTTGTTCTTGGCCGGTCCGTCGCCGATGATCACGAGTTCGTACCCCAATTTATTGAATGCATCTATCGCAATGTCTATATTTTTATGAGGAAAAAGCCGGCTTACTATTAAATAATATTCCGAGTTATCCACAGATTTCTCATGTCCGACACGGCGTGTCGGGTATGAGGTTGGGGATATTGGGGGGTAAATAATTTGTGACTCTTTGCCGTAATATTTTTTAATTCTTGATTGGACATGCTCGGAGATGGCGATAAACTTGTCCACCCTGTCCGAAGCCTGCCTGTCCCAGATTCTCAATAAATGACGGGACAATCCAGCCAATACACCCCGGTTTTCATATTCAGCATGCCTGTCCCACAAAAATCTCGTCGGGCTGTAGCAGTAGCAGATGTGTTTTGTTTTTGGTTTTAGAACCAGACCTTTGGAAAATATGACTGACGAAGATATAACAATATCAAAACCAGACAGGTCAAAAGACTCAATTGCCGGCGGCATCAGGAAAAATAAATATTTGTATAATCTGTTTATTAAAGGAATTTTTTGGAGAGAACTTGCTCTGATTTCCGCGTCGGGCAGAAATTCCCGGACAAATTTTTTATTGGAAAAAAGGACATATATCGGCGCGTCCGGAAATATCTTGTGGAGTTCCACCAAAACCCTCTCGGCCCCGCCGAGGTTGTTCAGCCAGTCATGCACGAATGCGATTCTCATGTGTAATTAATATCACAATCGGGAATGTTTACAAAGAGTCCCGGATTCTGATATTCTTTGTCCAAGTTCTTTTATTGGGAGAAAGCAATGACCATCGATGTGGCTGTAAGTCGTATCACCCTTTTTTCGGTATTTATGGACAAGACAGCCGAATTCTATAATGCGATCGGACTCAACCTCCAGAAGTCCCGAGGCGAGTGGAGTGGAGAGTATCATTATCTTGATATTCTTGAGCATGGCGGACAGAGAATTTTCTTTGAGATCCATCCGTTGAAATCTGGATTGCCAGTGGTCAGCCCCCACGGGCTGGGATTTGATGTAGAAAATGTTCCTGAAGTGCTCAAGAAGCTGATGGAAATGGATACTCCGGTTTCAAGGCCGGGAAATCCCAAGATGTATTTTTGTTGTACTTTAGCTGAAACGAGAGACCCAGACGGTCGAACGGTAACAATCACTCAACATGGTAAGGTAAAACCGGCGTAATCGCCGGCCTTTTTATTTGGCGGTTTTATCTTTTTGCGAGAACATTACGTTTGTAGATATCCAGGTTCTCAAGAACTATGCCTGTGCCGCGGGCGACGCAGAATAGCGGATCGTCGGCAATCGTTGCCGGAACGCCTGTTACTTTGGTAATCAGCTTGTCTATGTTTTTAAGCAAAGCTCCGCCTCCGGAAATGTGAATTCCTTTGTCCATGATGTCCGAGCAAAGTTCCGGAGGGGTTATTTCAAGGACGCTTTTAATTATCTGGACTATTTCCCGGAGTTGTTCGGTGATGGCTTCGGTGATTTCGTTGGTGGTTATTTCAATTGTTTTAGGATAGCCGGTGGCAAGATCTCTTCCTCTGATATTTATTTTTTCCTCTTCGGGCACTTTCATGGCGCTTCCGATGGAAATTTTAAGAAGTTCGGCGGTTCTTTCGCCGATTGCCAGGCCGTGTTTCTTTTTAATATATTCAACGATTGCCTGATCAAGCTTATTTCCGCCGATGCGGACTGATTTCCAGGTTACAATTCCGCCGAGGGAAATGACGGCTATTTCGGTGGTGCCTCCTCCGATATTCAAAATCATATTTCCCGCCGGACTGTTTATGGATATCTTGGCTCCGATGGCGGCAAGCACCGGCTCTTTGACAAGATAAACCGCCTTGGCTCCCGCATTGAGCGCCGCTTCAATAACTGCTCTTTTCTCGGTGGAGTTAATTCCTGCCGGAACCGATATCAAAACTTCCGGCTTAACAAAACTCAAGAATCCTCCGGCCCTTTTGATGAAATAACGGAGCATTGCTCCCGTAACGCGGTAATCGGCGATGGCGCCGTCAATCAACGGCTTGGATACGATAATACTGTCAGGCGTCCGGCCTATCATTTCTTTGGCGAGATTGCCGACGGACATTATTTTATTGTCTAAAATGGAAATGGCGACAACAGAAGGTTCATTGATGATAATTCCCTTTTTGGGTATGAATACCACAGTATTAGTTGTGCCGAGATCGATGCCTATTTTCTTCATTTTTTAAATTCTTTTTATATCCGCCCCTATTTTTCTTAAGCGCTCCTCTATTTTTTCATATCCCCTGTCGATTTGATACACGTTATTGATAACCGACTTTCCTTTTGCGCACAGCACCGCGATAAGATATGCCATTCCCGCCCGCAAATCAGGACTTTCAATATTTCTGGACCTCAACTTTGTCGGTCCCTGTATGGAAATTCTATGGGGGTCGTGCATCAAAACATTCGCGCCCATTCTTTTTAACTCTTCGGTCCAGAGCAGTCTCCCTTCGTAAATTGTTTCGTGAACCAGTCCCTGACCCTCTGCTTGAGTTAATAGCACACAAACAGGCGACTGTAAATCGGTAGGAAACCCGGGATACTCATGGGTCTTGACGTTTACGGTTTTTAATCCGGAAGGAATGACCTCAACCTGATTTTTGCCTATATTTAAACGGACGCCGGCCTTTCTCAATACATTCCACAAAGAATCCAAATGTTCCGGCTCGCAATTTTTTATTAAAATATTGCTTTTTGTCGCCGCCGCTAAAATAGCGAACGTTCCGGCCTCTATTCTGTCGGGGATGGTTTGATATTCGCCCCCAATTAAACTCTTTACCCCTTCAATCGCGATGAAAGGAGTGCCCGCTCCCTGGATTTTGGCTCCGCATGAATTTAAAAAATTTGCCAAACTCTCTATTTCCGGTTCGCAGGCGCAATTTTTTAAAATAGTTTTGCCCTTGGCGAGAGAAGCGGCCATAATCATGGCCTCGGTTCCGGTGACGCTTACGTTGTTAAACGTAAATTTAGCGCCTATCAGCTTGCCTTTGATTTCATAAAGTCCGTTGCGGTAATTTATTTTTGCCCCTAATGTTTTGTAGCCGTCCAGAAATATGTCTATCGGCCTTTCGCCTATCACGCATCCGCCCGGGTGAGGAAATTTAACATTTCCGGCGCGGGCGAGGAGCGAAGCCGTGAGCACGATAGAAGCCCGGAGTTTTTTGGCTATTTTCGGATTTATGGCCGAAGTTTTTATTTTGGCGGCCGTTATTCGATACTCGCCGTGTTTGGGATGGAGAACTTCAACGCCAAGATTTTTCAGTAATTCGGATATTCTGACTATGTCTTCCACTTCTGGAACATTTTTTATTCTTACGGTTCCTGATGTAAGAACCGAAGCGGCAAAAATTTTAAGGGCGGCGTTCTTTGCGCCCCTGACCTCTATTTTGCCCTTGAGTTTGTTTCCCCCGTTGATAACAAATTTATCCATGCACTATATGATACATTTTTTGGACAAAAATAAAAGTCGGCATCCCCCATTAAAAAATGAGACGCCGACTGAAGTATTTCAGCATCAGGAAGAAATACCCCGTGAGGAGGATCAGGGCTGTCAGCACTCCGGAATAGATGAACACGTCTCCGATGCTGTATGTGGCTTTGACCCCATAGGGCAATTCCGCGTGGAAGATGTCGGCCAGCATGGTCAGCCGGCTGGACTCGTTCATCGGGATATGCCGCTCGCTTATCACCGGCTCCGTCGTATCGACAGGCATTTTGCCGTCGTTGACGAAAAGAACGATGTAGTTCAGGCACGCGCCTGTGAGCATGGATATCACGCAGAATTTCATGACCAATTTTTCCAAGGTACTTATCACTTTCCACCTCCCTTGATTTCGATAGTTATATTATATCATGAATTTAATAAAAAAGCAAGACATAACATTGAATGGTGCCCGCTGATATGCTAAACTTATCTGGTTCTATAATGACTAAACAAACAAAAAGAGCTCTGTTTTATTCGGCGGCGGTTATCTTTGTTTTGTTGAGCTATGTTATTATTCTTTACGCTCAAGGATATAAATACAGTTTTTCCGAAGCGAGGTTTTTCCGGACGGGGTCAATATTTGTGAAAGCAAATGAAGACGCAAAAGTGTATCTGAATGATAAGTTTTTAAATTCAACGTCTTTCTTCGGCAACTCATATGCGATAAGCGGGCTTTTGCCGGGACAGTATACGGTTCGCCTGCAAAAAGATAATTTCAGTTCATGGCAGAAAAAAGTCCCCGTAGAGGAAGGATTGGTAAGCGACTATTCCAGAATCCTGCTTCTTCCTAAATCGGGAGATAAAGCCGTGGCCCTAAAGAAGGAAATAACCGAACTCCTATATCCTTCTCCAAAACCGGGTTCAAAACCTGCGCCAAAACCATCTCCAAGTAAAACCCCGGCTCCTTCGCCGGTTCCCGTATCAACAGAACCTTTCTATGTCAAGAACGGGGTTTTATTTAAGAATATGGAAAACGGTGAGACCGAGCGTCTGGCTTATCTTGTGGCCGGATTCGTCGTATCGCCAGACGGCAAAAAAATTACTTGGTGGAACGAAAATGAACTCTGGGTGATGTGGCTTTCGGATACCGATTATCAGCCGTACCGCAAGGCCGGAGACAAAGAATTGATAACAAAATTCTCCGTCAAAATAAATAACGCCGCATGGTTTCGCGACAGCGACCATATTGTTGTTGATTCAAGCGGATATAAGGTCATAGAGTTAGACAAACGCGGCGGATTGAATATTGTAGAAGTAAATTAGTGTTTGAAAATAATCCTCCAGGAACCCCGGTCATCTACGGCCCGCTTCCGGTTCTGCTGAACCTCAGCTACCTTACGCCCTCGCCTTCGCGAGGGTCTTTATGTGTCTTAAGACGACCGGGGTTCCTTTCGTAATTAAACATGGCAGCGAAGGACATGTGCCTTCAGAGAAGGACTCGGAGGCATTATTTGCTTGGTTCTTAAATAATGCCGAGAGACAAGAAAGATTTGCCGCTCATGAGTTGCTTAGAATAAAAAATCGCGGTATTATCAGCGAAGTCCTGTTTTGTGAGAGGTTTGCGATGACAAGAGAAAAATACAAGGCCAATGTTGATAAAATTGTTGAGAGAGAATGTAAAAATGGCAAACACACGCTTGTAAAAATTTATGAATCAGGAGGCGATATGGAGAGTGATGTTGTCAGGTGGTGCATAGTATGCGGGTCGATTACTGTAGATACGGACTATGACGACAGGACAGATCCGGGAGCAGTATTAAAGATGAAGTCGCCTCTTATAACAAAAGCTTTAAGCTAATACCGCACATTGTGCGGATTTATTTTAATTAAAAACCGGCTATTTTGCCGGCTTCTCGAAAGCTGTTCTGCAGACGATACAGGTCATGTTTTTCAGCGGGACCCGGCAGATGGTACAATAGTAATGAAAAGCGGTGCTTTGCATGTCCGGATGAACTCCGCATTCCGGACAATTGCCGTTAGCATCCAGCCGTGCCGTACACGGCGGATCGTCATGGTGCAGGACGAGTTTTGCTTTCATTGTCATCATCTTATCAAAAAACGGTGTCAATAAAAAATATCACTTCTCTGCCCAAAAATCAATAAACAAAAGCCGCCTCTATAGCGGCAGTCTGTAATAGTTACTCTCCCCAACCTTTCCTATAAGTTCAAATCCTAAACTTTGATACATATGATTTGCTGCTTCACGATGAGGGTGGCTGGTTAAACTGATAAATAAAACCTTTTCTTCCCGTGCTTTATTTATCAAAAATTCCATCATTCTTTTTCCCAACTTCATTCCGCGGTGTTGTTCATCAACCACGACATCCCCAATTATTGCGGTCTTATTCAGAAGTAAACGCCTAACAGCCAAAGTGGCCATAGCAATAATTCTGTCTTCCGAATTTTTAACCAATAAAATAGAAACGCCCGATTGGCTTAAAATTTCATTCAAGACTACCCTGTTTACTTCTTTAGGTTTGCTCGTGAGCTGTTTTAAAAGTGCGTTTATATCGCCAATTTGGCTTTCGGTAGGTTCTATTTGAAGAGAACTGAAGATGACATTCGCAGTCATTTCCTTGCCTCTTTTCAAAGAAACTCTAGCCATACCTTACGAGAATTTGAGGCGGAGGTCAAACTCCCATTCTTCCGCCTAATAATCAACGGCTCACACATGTGAGCCGTTGATTATTAGGATTAACGTTTGCTGAACTGTCCCATTTTTCTTGTCCCTGCCACCAATCTTATCCGCTGTCCGCCATTAAGAAAGAGGGCGGGATTGGTACGGGACTGCGAAAAATAATCGGGTAATTTACCAAACTAACGTTTGCTAAATTGACCCATTTTTCTGGCTTTCTTGTGGCCGTACTTGCGTCGTTCTTTGATGCGGGAGTCGCGGGTGAGGAAGCCGGACTTTTTGAGTTTTTTTCGGAAGTTGAGGTCAAATTCAACCAATGCTCTGGCTATGCCGTGTTTGATGGCGCCGGCCTGACCGCTCAACCCCCCGCCGTGGACCACAACCGTGGCCTTGAAGCGGTTTAATGATTTGAGCTTTCTCAAGGGCGATTCAACAATGCTCCAGAGGTTAACATCGGAGAAGTAGCTTCTGTAGTCCTTGCCGTTTACGACAACAAGGGCTTTTTCTCCTTCAACGGTATCGGTGGACTTTTTAGTATACAAACGCACTCGGGCAATGGACTCTTTTCTTCGTCCGATGGCCTGGAAATATTTTTCTTTGCCGTTGCCATTGGCGACTTCAGCTACTTCAACGGGAGCTATTTCAACCAAAATCTCCTCTTCTTTGACGACAGGTTTCGGTTTGGCTACGGCCTTATGTTTTACGGCAGCTTTTTTGACAGCCGGTTTTTTGGTTGTTTTTTTAACTGGTGCCATTGTTATTTTGCGAATTTAAGATTTTTAATTATTTTATCTCTGGTCTTGTTCTTGGGAAGCATTCTGTAAACGCAGTCTCTGATAACTTCGGTCGGCCTTGTTTCCCAGAGTTCGGACAGTTTCCTTGCCCTGATGCCACTGTGGTATCCGGAATAGTGATAGTAGGTCTTGGTAGCGAATTTGGAACCGGTAAATCTGATCTTATCGGCATTCTTTACCGTGACCTCAACCTCGGGCAAAACCTCGGGCTGATATGAAGCTGAATTCTTACCGCGCAAAAGTACGGCGATCTTTGATGCCAATCTTCCCAATGTTTCATTTGTTGCGTCTATTTCAACGGTCTTCATATTATTTAGTAAATTCTATAATAACCATCTCGGCGCTATCGGACCTTCTCTGGCCCAATCGCAGTATTCTGGTATATCCGCCGTTTCGCGAAGCAAAATCGGGAGCTATCTCGGACATCAGTTTCTTAGCGGCTTTTTCGCCTATCTGCGTTAGAACCGATCTTCGCGCGGCCAAATCCTGCTTCTTAGCCGTAGTTATCAGTTTGGCGATGTAGACGGTCAACGATTTGGCTTTGGCGGAAGTGGTTTTTATTTTGCCGTGTTCTATCAACGCTGTCGCCAAAGCCCGGTAAAGCACCTTTCTTTGTCCCGCCTCTCTTCCGAATTTTCGATGTTTGCCCCTTCTCATATTTTATTTGGACTTTTTCTTGGCAGTTGCTTTGGTTTTCTTCGGCTTTGCCGTCTTTTCTTCCGTCTTAACATCCGAAATCAACTTAAAGTGGTCAACAAGAATTTCAGAAGCTTTCTTCATTGCTTCCTCCGGTTCTATGGAACCGTCCGTTTCTATTTCCATTACAACCTTGTTGAAATCGATTCTCTGGCCCACGCGGACGTTTTCTATCTTGAAGTTGACGAGTTTAACGGGTGAAAAAATAGCGTCAACGGCGATAACTCCGATGGCGAGTTTTTCTTTTTGTCTCTGCTCAACCGGCACGTAGCCGACGCCTTTTTCCACTTCCAATTCCATGCTCAAGCCCATTTTCTTGTCGGTAATGGTGGCAATGTGCTGGTCTTCGTTTATCAATTCAATATCAGAGGTAAGCTTGATATCCGCGGCTGTGACGGTTTTTTCTCCTTTGACATCCAAGGTCAGTTTGACCGGACCGTCTCCGTGAAGCTTAAATCTGATTTTTTTGATATTCAAAATGACTTCGACGACATCCTCCAAAACCCCGGAGATGCTTGAGAACTCATGGTCGACGCCTTTTATTTTAACCGAGGTGATAGCGGCTCCCTCCAAAGACGACAACAGCACCCTCCTTAACGGGTTTGCTATCGTGGCTCCGTAGCCCGGCATCAATGGAGATATTTCAAACGTGGTTTTTGAACCCTCCTTCGACAACACTTTAATTTGTTCCGGTATCTGTATCATTTTGTTTTATGTAATGCGCCTTAATAATCAGCACATGACACATATTAATTACCTTGAATAAAACTCAATTATTGCCTGCAGGTCCCCGACGTTTATTCCGCTTTCCGGAAGCGTCGGCTGACCCTTTATTTTTGCCGTCATCTTTTCCTTGTCCAGTTGAATCCATGCGGGCGCGTCGTATTTTTTGAGCCATACCGGCATAAGATTCATAAAGAAGGGGCTTTTCAGGCTTCCTTCTCTTATCTTGAGCTCATCGCCTATTTTGACTTTGAAAGAAGGGATCGTGACCCTTTTTCCGTTTACCAGGATGTGTCCATGATTCACAAGCTGTTTGGCCTGATCTCTTGATTGGCCGAATCCCATCCGGAAAACGACATTATCCAACCGGTTCTCAAGCTCTTTCAGAATAAATTCGTACGGTTCTTTTTTGGAATTGATGGAAGCTTTAATGTAATTCTTGAATTGTTTTTCCAGCAGTCGGTAAATGTTCTTTATTTTCTGTTTGGATTTTAACTGTTGGGCGAATTCCGATGCTTTTCTGGAACCCTTCTGGCCGTGCATTCCGGGCGGATACGGTTTTTTGGTCATAGCGGATTTCTGGGAATATGATCTCTCGCCTTTTAAGTAAAGCTTTTCGCCTAACCTTCTTTCTATTTTTTCTTTTGGTCCTGTGTAACGTGCCATATATTTATAATTTCTAAATTCTAATACCTAAATACTAAACTCTGCGTGGTTTAGATCTGCGGACGCCGTTGTGCGCAATCGGGGTCGCATCCTGTATCGAAGTAAGGTTTAATCCGGTTCCGGCTAATCCTCGGATAGCCGATTCACGGCCCGGACCGATACCTTTAACAACAACTTTGATATTCATTAAATTGTATTTTTTTGCCTTTTCAAAAACATCCTTAGCCACCATGTTGGCGGCATATGGAGTTGATTTTCTTGCTCCTTTAAATCCAAGTAAACCAGAGGAAGACCAGGCGAGAATATCGCCCTTAAGGTCGCTGATGTCGATGAGCGTATTATTGTATGAAATGTTGATGTGGGCGACTCCGTTGATGACCTGCTTCTTGGTTGATTTCTTGGAAGCGCTAACAACCCCTTCTGTAACGGGTTTTATGTCTTCTTCTGTTTTTGTTATTATTTTTTTCTGTCCCATATGATTAAGTCTTATCCGATGACGACTTTCTTCCCGAACCCATCGTTTTTCTCACATTTCCCCTCAAAGTTCTGGAATTTGTTTTGGAACGTCCGTGGATGGGCAGTTTTCTGGCATGCCTTAACCCCCTCCAGCTCCCGATCTCTTTTAAGCGTTTAATATTCTGACCGATGTCTTTGCGCAAATCCCCTTCAACCTTGTAGCTCTTTTCCAAAATCTTCTGTATCTTGTTCAATTCTTCAGTGGTAAGATCTTTGGCCAGTTTATCGGCGGATATATTTGAGGATCTCAAAATAATTTTGCTTGAAGGCCGGCCCACCCCGTATATGTAGGTCAGCGAATATAATATTTTTTTGTTGTCGGGAATGTTTATTCCTAAAATACGCGCCATATAATTTAAAATTAGCCCTGTCGCTGTTTATGCTTCGGATTCTTGCATATGCAATAAAGACGGCCCTTTCGCCTTACCAATTTGCAGTTTATGCACATTTTTTTGACCGATGCTCGTACTTTCATATTAGAATCTAAACGTTATTCTTCCCCTTAACCCGTCGGGGCTTAATTCTACCGCAACTTTGTCGCCGGGCATTACCTTTATATAGTTTAATCTCATCTTTCCCGCAAGATATGCTAAAATTTTACGGCCATCTTCCAGCTCAACGGTAAAGGTCGTGCCGGGTAATGACTCTACTACTGTGCCGTTAAATTTTTCTTTTTGTTCTTTCACCCCGCTCTTGAAAAGCATCGGCTGTTTAGTTCCAATGCTTAACTATTATTTGAAACCCTTCCCGTTAGAAATATTGATATGCTTTTCAAGGGCGGGGTTCAAAATGAATTTCTCCCGACAGAGAGCATCGGTCGGCTAAAGCACGACCAGCACTCCGCTACTAAAAACAAGTGGTTTAATACTACCGTAGGCGGAAGGTCCACCACTTAGGAATCATGGGACCCGCCTAAACACATGATATTTTAAAGCCCTCTCATTTTATCAAAACCGCCTTTAAATGTCAACAGATTCTGTGGGTATTCTGTGTCGCATGCAATCGTTGCTATTTTCGCTTTTTGACAGGAGCCACCACTATTTTCCCGTCCGGCAATCTCATATGCTGGGTTCCATAAATCTGCTTTTCACCGCTATTAATCAGCACTCTGTCTGTTAAAAGCTGTTTTGATTCAACGTCAAAATCGCAGTTTTTTAAGCACTGCTTCTGAAGTTCAAGGTCATAATCCTGATGCTGGATCAACAACCAAAACGCTTTCATTCCTTTTTCGCCTATCATCTTCTTTGTCGGATATCCGTACTGCTCAATGATGCGCCAAATCATTTGGTTGTGGCCGATATCAACAGCATATATAAGATAGTTAGCCGGGTCTTTGCCAGGCTTTGCATTAAGGCGAAGCTCTTGTTCTATCTCCTTCATCTGTATTATCTGTTTTTCTAAAAGTTTATTCATTCTATTAAAATTGGGATTTAAAAGGGGTACCGGGCTTAATTATGCCTTTCCCCCACTTTTTATACAAGCAGATCCGCGACTGCCTCTCCTATTTTAGCTTCTGTCCGCAGTTGGACAAAATACCACTGGCCACTGGGATTTATTTCAAGGAATACATACTCCCCGTCCGGCGTTACTATCATATCGAAACAGCCAAAGTCAAGTTTAGCCGCCAGCATAAAGCTTCTGATACTTTGCTCGATATGGAGCGGGAGTTCTGTTATCTCCATCTTTGCCTCAAAGTCATTTAGCTTAGGCCGCCTTCTCCAATCGAGGGCTGTTCCTGAATCATCCTGCGAATAGATTTTAGCAGGAAATATTTTATCCCCGGCGATGGTTATTCTAAGTTCGTAGGCCTTGGGTACGTATGCCTGAAAAATGGTCGGCGAGGATTTGATTCTTTCGATATTCTTGAGAAAATCTCTGGTCAACCGATTAGTATACATAACTTCGTCCTGGATTGGACTGGCTGCCAAGAGTTTGAAGATTACATCTTCATTATGAGCATTGAAGAAATTTCTCACTCTTTCCGGGTCGGATGTTATCAATGTATCAGGAATTTTGAACCCGGTTTGAACGGCAAGATTAAGCTGAAAGGCCTTGTTGTCGACCTTTAGTTCCTGCCATGGGTCGTTTACCCATTTCTTGTGGCTAAATATCGTCCAAACCGCCTGCCGCATTTCCTGAAACTGTCTTTGTAGCAGTTGCCTGTATTTTGCAGGTTCATAGGTCATCAGCTCTCGTGGCAGATGGGGTTTCAGATACCAAACAGCCGAAAAATCTTCTACGTTATACTGCTTACCGTCTATTGTGACTGAATATGCGAATCTACTATTGCTTGCGTCACAATTAAAATATTCGCCTTCCAAACATTTATCTTGCTTGAAAAGAACTACCCGGTCGCAGCCCCGTCTCTGTAAAGATTCAGCAACGGCCTTAAATGCATCCACCTCATGAATCCCAGAGTTGCCTATAGCTAATATCATCTTGGCTCACCTCATCGCGTTCTACTTGTAAAAGAGATGCCGATACCGTAGCACTAAAATGTTAATCTGTCAAAACAAAAAGCGGTCCAGTTGGACCGCGTAAACTATGTATTGTCGAGAGCGTCTGGATCGTTCCAGTAGCCGGTTGATGTGGCCGAGCACGCACCCTTGCGATACTCCAGAAAGCCGAGAATAAACGGGATGTCTTTCTTGTCTTTCTGATTGGCCGGATTAACCTGAGAAACAGCACTTCTTACTGGAGCTGAATTTAGCAATGAATCCATGACCTTTCCCTTTTCTAAGAACAAGAACCTCCTGAATCCTAATACATCGCTATATTTTTGTCAATAGTTTATCTGGAGTTTTGTTCGCTCCTTATCCTGCGGGATTCTCTTAACCCAGAACGGCGATAACACCACCTTGGCCGTGTCCACGCCGGCGGCCTCCTTAAAGTAGCTCTTTATCTCCGTCTCATTTTTGCCGGCCAGATCCGTCTTTATTTTATCGGCATCCACTTTGGCATAGCCGTTGCCTTTGATGTTCACGGTGAACGTCAATATGCCGGTGGTTTCATCAAGGATTATGTTGTCATAGCTGGTAGAAAGTTTTTCGGGAATGGCGGTAAGGTTTTTAGTTTTATCGATATATTGTCTGATAAGGCCTTTCAAGTCGTCTTCCTTGAAGCCCACTGTTTTTATCGCGGCGCTCACTGCCATCATAAATTCATTGGCCGCTTCGTCAACTTTCGCAGTGGACTCCGGCTCTTTCAGTTTAATGGCGGAAGCGTTGAGCACTTTTAATCCGGAGGTTTGGGCCTTGAGGGAATCCTGAATGTCTTTTGTGACCTGATTCGACAGGGTTTGTTTGGCGGCGTTGAAATCCGTATCGGTAACCACTTTTGCTTTGCCGATAGCTCCGCCCCTCATGGTTTCATCGGATTTTCCGTATATTTTTTCGTATCTTCCGGCATCACCCCGTTCGTTAAAAGCCGGTATGCCGAATTTGTCTGCCGGAATATTGTATGACTGCCCCGGTTTATCGGCTACGACCTCCACGCTTATACTGCCCGGAATTATTTTGCCGTTTTCCACTTTTGTTCCCGGAACCGTTATGCTTTTCAGTGTTCTGAAAATAAGTCCGTCCGGGGTTTGAAATCTGGTGGTGGCGATAAGGACTTGGGGCGTAGTCCCATATTCATTAAATACCGTGATTGTTCCTCTGGCTTTCTGGGCGACTTCTTTTTCTCCGGTTGTCTGGAAGGTTTGAGCGGCATTCTTTTCCACGCTGAATAATTGGCCGGGGATTTTGTTCAATCCGGCGTCGACAAATGAAAATTTATCCGAGGCGGAAACCTTCAGTTGAATATCAAGGGGTTGTTTTTTGGGCATTATATCTATTTTGGCGTTTCCCGCGGATATGTAAATTATGGTTCCAAGCAGGACAACCGAAATTACGCCAAGGCCGATCAATGACTTTCTGGGAAAATTTCTGAGGGATTTTCTCGTTCTGTTGTTTATGCCTGTCCAGATACTCTCGCTCGGAACGCGGATACGCTCGTTCTGGTCTTTCCAGACATTTTTAATATCATCCACGGATTGGTATTCATGTGCCGGCTTTTTCTTTACGGAAAGGCTTACGGGCCGTTCTTTAGGGGGATTTATTTTAAGGGGTTTTCCGCCCTGTTTTACGATACCTTCAAGACTTCTTCTCATTTTGGAAACTGTCATAACTTGAAACTCGTCGTTATCGTCGTACATTCGGCCTGCTGGCTTCAGTACTTCCTCGCTCTTCGCTCGGTCGTTGTCTTCCTGATTTTTATCTTCTTGTTCCGTTTCCGACTTTTCAGTATCCTCCTCTTTTTCCTCATCATCCTTTTCGGAATCAAATTGATTCACAGCGGTAATCAAGGGTTTTTCGTCCCCGCTCTTGGCCAACAGGACGTCAAATTTATATTTCTTTGCGAGTTTGTTTGTGTCAGGACTGGAACACAGGAGCGAGATTTTCTTGTCCGACTTTTTGGCTTCATTGTCAAGAATGATAAAGTGTTCTTCGTTTTTGAAAGCTTTTGACGTTTTCGGCAGGACAAAGATGACTTCTTTTGCGGCAGTATTCTTGAATAAATCCAAAATTTCCTCAAATTTATCGTCTTTAAGGACGTTGATTATCTTGGTAGATGCCATTTAACTCAATTATAGCATGTTTTCTTAGAGCTTCCATTACGCCCTGTTCATTTCTTGTCTTCATTAATTCTGTTCTTAATTCCTTGGCGCCGTCAAAACCGGAAATATAGGTTTTGAAGAACTTCTTCATGACATCAAAATGTTTATCCTTCCCCCACAACTCCGTAAATAATCCCAGATGTTTTTTAAGCAGTTCTATCCTTTCTTTGGGCGTTTTTGCGGCCGGGTCTATGGTTGGGTCAAAAAACCAGGGGTTGGAAAATATCGCTCTGCCGACCATAATGCCGTCCAGCCCATATTGCTCAGCTTTTTTAACTCCTTCTTCATAAGTGGCAATATCGCCGTTGCCGATTATGGATATCCCGGCTTTCCGGCAGAGTACAGCGGCTTTGCCTATCTCGTCCCAATGAGCCGGGACTTTGGACATCTCTTTCATTGTCCTGCCATGAATAATTATTGCGTCTGGTTTTGCTTCAATAAGATGTGAAATCCATTCTTCGGTAATAATTTTGTTGTAGCCGATGCGGGTTTTGACGGATACAGGCATCCGCCAGCCGGCGGATGCCGCTCCGCGCTTTGTTTCACGGACTATTTCTTTGGCCAGTTCGGGGTTTAATATGAGTCCCGCTCCGCTGTCGTGCTTTACTATTTTTCCCGCCGGACAGCCCATGTTTACGTCTATGCCGTCAAAGCCAAACTCCACAGCGAGTTGGGCGCATTTATAAAAATTCTCGGGATTGGCACCGAAAAATTGAGCCACAATCGGCTTTTCATTCTTTTTAAATGCCAAGTGGGGCACTAATTTTAATTTACCCTTTTCGGAACATAAACCATCTGCCGAAACGAATTCAGTATAAAAAATATCGGGCTTACCGCATGACAAAATTATCTGTCTGAAAGCGGAATCGGTTACATCGGCCATCGGAGCCAAAATAAAAAACGGCCTATTAAGTTTTTGCCAAAAATTATTCATATTCTCGACAGTGCAGAATAATTATACTGCCTCGTCCCTGCAAAAGGCCGGGTCTCAAATGTCTTTTTATGGCAATGGCCTCGCTCATATTTGGTTAGTAAACGCGCAGCCCCATTGCCTCTCGACAATCTTTCGAATCCGGATTGCACGGATTGTCATAGTCCTGAGCTTGTCGAAGGACTTGACAAAATCCGGACAGAGAATGAAGTGAGCATTCCTCGCGGGGGAATGCGAACGGTTGGAGAGAGGTAATGGGGCGGAGCGGTTACTCTACAACCGCCCTAATCCTGCGGACCCCCGCGGAGACGGCTTCTTCTTTGGTAATAGTGATATGGCCAATCTCGCCAGTGTGGGATACATGAGGGCCTCCGCAAAGCTCCCGACTGAAAGGAGGTCCTGAGAAATTTGATGACGAAGGATTATGCCCTTCGACAGGCCCTTCGGTCTTGAGCTCAGGGTCGAAAGACTCAGGGCCAATCGTGTAAACATTTACACGATTAGGATATTTAAGTTTGAAAAATGCCATCGCGCCGGATTTGACCGCATCTTCATAAGACATTTCTTCTTTTGTAACTTTGTAGTCTTTCTGAACCGCTTCGTTTACCATATCCTCAACCTGCTTTATTTCCTCAGGGGTCATTTTGCGAGGAAAGGTGAAATCAAATCGCAATCTTTCTGCAGTAATATCCGAACCGGCTTGTTGGACTTCTCCGCCAGCTGGCGGATCCAGAACTTTTCTCAACGCGGCGTGCAATAAATGTGTTGCTGTGTGAAGTCGTGTGGCTTTCTTTAATTCTTCTTCGTTTCCAGCTTTTAATTCACCTGTATCCATGAGCAATCCGTGACCGCCGAATTTTTTCTCCGCTCCGGCACGGGATTTTTCCTGGTGTTTTTTAAATTCTTCATCAAACGCCTCTCGAGTAAGTCCTTTGGCCTTTTCTCTACCCAAATCTTTTATGACCTCAAAGGGCAAACCATATGATTCATACAGCATGAATGCTTTAGTTGCATCTATGGATTCCAAACGTTCTAATTCTTTGCGTCCCTGAGTAAGGGTTTTTTGAAATTTATCTGCTTCTAACTCAACAACATCGATAATCATTTGTTTATCGAAGGTATAATATGAACCGTATAAGTCCACAACCTTTGAAATAGGGGCGAGAAAATCGTCAGTATAGCTGGAAAGTTGAATAATCATTCGTCGCAATAAGCGCCGGAGGACATAACCCCGTTCTTTATTTGAAGGAGTGACACCATCGGCAATTAGAAAAACAACGGCTCGTGCATGGTCAGCTATTATTCTTCCCAGCCATTTATTTGGAGAATCTAAAAGGAGTTTCATAATCGGTTCAAACAAATCGGTCTCAAAAATATTACCTTTGCCCTGGGTTATCATTACGATCCTTTCCAATCCCCACCCGACATCAACCCCCTTTTGGGGCAAAGGTGTCAGATTCTGGTCTTTATCACAGTTATATTCCATGAAAACCAGTGTGGCGACCTCCATGTCATCTACATAAACTTCATTTGCGGCGCCGCACGGGCCTTCGGGGCCGGGCGGTCCCCATACGTTATCTTCCCGCGGCCCTTTGCGGATACGGTCGGCCGGCAGGAACCGGGACCAGGCATTGTAGGACTCTTCGTCAAACGGAATTTTATCGTCTCCGGCAAAAACCGTTGCCGAGAGCCTGTCTTTGGAAATTTTAAGAACATCGGTTAGAAATTCGTAAGTCCACTCTATCGTCTCTTTTTTAAAATAATCGCCGAAAGAAAAGTGGCCGAGCATCTCAAAGAATGTGAGGTGCGATTCGTCCCCGACCTCGTCTATGTCGGAAGTTCTCATTGATTTTTGAATTGACACAGTCCTTCTGCCGCCAAAATCTTTTACCGGGTCCGCGTCTCCCAAAAAATACGGCTTGAACTGCTGCATTCCGGCCGTGGTAAAAAGAACCGACGGGTCGGCCGGAAGCAACGACGAAGACGGGACTATTTTGTGTCCCCTGTCTTCAAAAAATTTGAGGAATTTTTCGCGAATCTCGCCATGTGTCATCTTGGTAATTTAACAGAAATAAAGTAATAAAAAAAGGGGTGCTATGCCCCATCTATCTTCTTTTTTAACTCTTCGAGTCCGTGTTTCTTTTTCTGCAGTTTCTTAAGTTTTTCAAGCTTTTGATTTTCCGGTCTTTGGCGGAAACGTATTTTCCAGCATGCAATAAAATTTTTTATTATGCGCAAGTTCCGTCTCCTTTACACACGAAGAAAAGAAAGACGGTTAAATTTTAAACTATTTTGCATAAATAATCAAGAGCGAGTAGAATCATTTTAATATTGCTATTTAAAAAGGAACCCGAATGCCGGTACCGTATTGGCCGCAGACGGCTCTTTTGCATGACCACGGAGACGGAGCCAAGCCTTTAGGCGACATACTGGCGCAGTTGCAAATGATGGCCGATATCAGGGTTGATCCAAGACGGGACTACACGCAAATTTACCGACAGAGATTTTTAGACGTTCATTCCAACATAATTGAGGCATTCTCTCATATAAATAAACTTCTTCAGACCTGGGACGCTTTGTATTTAGCGGCATGGAATCATGTCGTTGTCAGGGCGAAGCAAGGTTTTCGTTATAATGAAATAATGTTTGCTCCCCAATACCACTGTTTCGGCAAGTTAACGCCAAAAAGAGTTGTCGAGGCGCTTGTCGCCGGAATAAAAAAAGCCGAGGAAGGATATCCGGATACGGAAACAAACCTGCTGTTTGCCATCGGTCGTGAACTTAAGTCCCACAGGGCCGTCAAATTGTTAAAAGTTCTCGAGCAATGCGACCGGAATTATGTTGTAGGAGCAAACATCGTTTGCGATGAAAACAAATTTCCGCCGGAAAGACACCGGAAAACCATTGAATACGCGCTCAATGCCGGAATCAATCTTGAAGTTCATGTCAGCGAATGGGTCCGCAGGCCAAAACAAGCCCCGGATTTCCAGAGAGACCTGTTGATGCTTATTAAAAATTTAAGGGTCGTTCTGGGTCTGTTCAAAAAGTTCAAATCCAAAGCAAAAAGGCGGCTCGGCCACGGAATTGCTCTGCCTTATGACTCCGAGTCAATGAAATTTATTGCCGATGAGCAGATAGGTGTGACGGGCTGTCCCGGCTCCAATCTTCAAGGACGAAATATTCCCGATTTGAAAGTTTTGAAAATCAGAGAAATGCTTCGCCGAGAGGTTCTTTGGTCAATGAATCCGGATGATGATTTTTTTCAGCCGGAACTGAATGAAGTTTTCCAAATGTGCGACGACGCGTATCGGTTTACCGACGAAGAAAAGCAAAAATTGTTGCAAAATCCATGGCTGACAAGATTCGGCAACCGGAAGGAACACATATTTTGATCCCTCACCTTTCAGAAAGGTAAGGGATTTTTGTTTTAGCTGGATTTTTCAATAAAAAAGAGTATAATGTTTATGATATGGGGATTATGGTGTAACGGTTAGCACAGCAGTTTGTGGAACTGCGGGCGAGAGTTCAACTCTCTCTAATCCCCCAAAAGTGTGCTATAATGTTTTTATGAACAACAAAAAAACAAATGACGATGCGCCAGTAGAAATTATCAGTTTAGACGAGCTTGAAAAAGAAGAGCCGGAGGATTCAACCGTGAATACCAGTGATTACGGAGACGACGTAGACGATACGACTCCCGCCGAAGCGGAAGAAACGATTGAGAAAGCGGACGAGATAATAGACGAAGACGAAAAAGAACACCCCGGTTTCTAAGAAAAATTGTAAAAACAAAAATCAGACCCTTTGGTCTGATTTTTGTTTCCGATGTCGGGATGCCGAGAATTGAACTAACCTACAACTCTGACCTCCTTCCGTCGGTCAGGTTGCAGGCCCGCCTCACGGTTTCACTCGCCAATTACTTATGAAACATCGTTCCGGCACTTGAATCGAGAAAACATGAAGCAGTTCATATTTTCTTTCCGATTCAAGCATCCCATCCAAAATAGAGTTCAGCCCACAATTTCGGGCTGCTGGGAGTCGAACCCAGTCTAACTGATCCCAAATCAGTCGTACCACCGTCATACGCCAGCCCGACAAAGGGCCGAACTCTGTTTTGGACAAGAACGTCTCGCCTGCCCCATATCAACCCCGCCCTCTTTTTGAATGGCGGTCAGCGGATAAGGTTGGTGCGGGGTGCTACCGTTACACTACATCCCGTGGTGCCCCCGCTAAGAATCGAACTTAGATCCCCTCCTTAGAAGGGAGGTGTTCTATCCGTTGAACTACAGGGGCAAATTAAATAAATACTATGGAATTTTACTATAAAAAACGACTTTAGTCCATAATTTTACAGTTGAATTCAGTTGTGCTACATATTGTGGTAGTTGTTCATTAAAAATACAAAGGCAGTTAAATGAAACGTTTATGGTCGAAATCAAGAGAGTTGCTTGATTTCATTCCTGAAAGCCTCCGAACCGACTATTGGATAATTGTCTTTAAGCGCCGGTCTTGGCCAAAATGGGTATTTTTGGCTTTATTTTTGTCCTTGCTTGCCGGAACTGCAAGTTTTGGGTTCGGATGGTGGTATATGTTTAAGTACGACGGATGTTTTTTTAACCTCGGCTGTTTGACCGATGACAAGGGACAGCCGCTTGATTTGGAGAAATTGGCCCGATCCGAGTTCAAAAAAGCGTCATATGTCTACGCCAAGAACGGGGAAGAAACCGGAAAATATTTTGAAGAAATAAGAGATCCGGTCCGATTGGACGAGGTTCCCAAACTCCTCCAAAACGCATTCCTGGCTGCTGAAGATAAAAGGTTTTATCAGCACTCCGGAATTGACATAACGGCTATTGTGTCAGCTGCGGTTGGCAACGGATTGCGTTCGCGGGGCATAAATATATGGAGAAGATCCGGTGGAGCAAGCACTATAACCCAGCAGTTGGCAAGATTAGAGTTTGCGGATGAAGTATCCGATTTTAAGACCAGGGCCCAGACATTAAGCAGAAAGTTAAAAGAAGCGAGATTGGCGATACGGCTTGAAAAACGCTACTCAAAAAAAGAGATATTCGGAACTTATTTGAACTATATCTGGCTTGGCCATGGCGCTCATGGCGTTGTTTCCGGATCCATGCGCTATTGGGGGAAAAATATCCGTAAAGAACCGCTTTCTATCAGAGAAGCCGCCATACTTGCAAGCATTAATAAATACCCCGTTCTTTATGACCCGGTATTTCACAGGCCTCTCGAACCAAAAATAGACAAGAATACCGCTCCCGAAGCAGCCGCAAAGTTACAAGAAGAATACGAAGAAAAATTAGCAAGAGAAACCATTCGAATGGCAACCGCCAAAGACCGGTATAATTTTGTCCTTGAACGAATGAGGAATAACGGGTCTATTTCCTTGAAAGAATACGAAGAAAATTTGTTCCAAAAAGACAAAAATCCCAACACGGAAGAATTAGCCCGCTTAAGTCCATGGAAAAACCCTGCTTATGGTTATTCGAACCGCCTGGTCAAAGAAATGCTTCTAAGCTGGGGATACAGCGATGAAGACCTGTTGTATTACGGCGGGCTTCGCATCTACACAACGTTCGATCCGGTCCTTCAAAGAATAGCTTCTGAAGAGTTCGAAAGGCATCTTGCGTTTCTGAATCAAAGCAAAAAGCCGGAGGACCGGTTAAATGGTGCTTTTGTCGCGATTGAGGTAAAAACCGGAAACATACTGGCCCTGTCCGGTGGCAATGATTTCAATGAGACACAATATAATCGGGCCATGGCATCCCGTTCCCCCGGTTCGGGCTTCAAGCCGTTCACTTATGCGGCGGCTATCGAGTATCTCCACAAGGATTTCTTCGACCAGATATGCAACTGTCCGTTCGCCATGAGAGGCGGGGGCGGAAAGACCTGGGCACCGCAGAATTTCCGTGAAGAAAATCCTGTGCCTTACGGTTATATCCCCCTTTCCACCGGCCTTATCCGTTCGGTAAACCTTCCCACCTTGAATCTGGCTCGCGAGATAGGAATGAAAGCAATAGTTCAGCTGTCCAATAACATGGGCGTTCACGGCAATCCCGGAATGATCAGAGATTCTGACGGGGAGATCTGGTTCAAAAAGCCGGGCTATGAAATAAAAGGCGGGCTTGTTCCTCTTTTGCCGACAGCCATCGGCGCCTCCGATGTAAACCTAATTGAGTTGGCGAATGCTTACGCGGTTTTCTTTCGGGGCGGAACATACGTCAGACCGACACTTGTCCGGGAGATAAAGAGTGCTTATGGCGACGAAACTATATTCCGAGCCGAGCCTCCGACCGGGAAAATAATTTTATCCGAAAGTACCTCAAACAAGATACTGGCTCTGATGCGGGCTGTTACAAAAATCGGAACCTCCAAAATATCGATGCGGGGTATTGAACAACAGGTTGCCTGTAAAACCGGGACTTCTGACGGCCCCAGAGACGTCTCCATGTGGTGCGGAACGCCCGAGCTGGTTATAGCTGTCAGATTCGGCATGGATGACTACCGGATTATCGAACTTCCAGAATACATGGCTAAGGTCAGCGGCCAGACCGATATGCAGGTCTCTGGCGGCTGGGTTGCCGGCCCGCTGGTTCGGAGAATAGTTGACAGAATATACGCGGAAAGAAAAAAAATTGAGTTCTCTCCGGCAGTCGAAGCAGAGTTGCAGAGATTATTGAATCAATAACGGCTAAATGCCGTTTTTAATTTTTGAGCGGGATTGGGAGAATACCGGTGACTTATTTATATACCAATTCTATCTTTGGAAGGGGCGAAAATCAATTAAAAATCTAGCCCTATGGCTAGATTAGCGGACAAGTCTTAATCCTTCCCATTCACAGACTTCAAAAACAGGATGTTCGTGACCGATGGCACAAATTACCTTTTTTGTAGCATCAAGCCATCGCCGGTCACAAGAAGTTAAATCTTGATGGTCGTTTAAACAGTCAAGCGCACCTTGTTTCTCTAAAAATAATCCGACGATTTCCGAAGTTCCACCAAGCCAATATCTTGTATTAACCATCTCAATCTTTCTTTGAAGGGAAAAGGTAAAGTTGCCACCTTCAGGGATGTAAAATTGAAGCCACTTACATACTGATACCATCGGACCAGTTAATTCCTGACCAACATCAACCTTGCTCTTACCCCTAAGGTCTATCTTTGTAGCCTTGGCTTGATTAAATTTCTTATCATATTCAACATGATATACCGAAGTAGCAGTTACGACATAAAACTCCTGAAGCATTAGTTTATCCCCCCAATTATTAAGCGACTGCTGTTTAGTGTATAAATTATTAGATATTATATGTCAAGGTTTGATGTCCTAATCTATCCTTTACCTATAAACACAAGATAGCGGTAGGGTCTAAAACGGTTTTTTATTTAGGTTCGGACCTCTGGAAAACAAGGTCAGACAAGCCTCTTTCTACGAAACGCTATCCCCGAAGCAGACTTTAGGTATTGTTCAAAAGCGAGAACTTTTTCTTGTGTAGCAAACGCACAATACCAAATAACCTTCCAAGGCCTAAACTTGCTCGTATGTTTATTGGCTCCCGAATTGTGAGATTCCAAGCGTTTTTCAATATCAGATGAAGAGCCAATGTAGATTTGGTTTGGATTAGCGACACTTTTTAAGATGTAGACGTAATACATAAAAAAAACAAACGGCTTGCACTTCGTAGCCAAACGTTAATCCTCGATGACTGGCCCATGCTTCGCTCCTATGGAGCTACGCAGGGCACTTCTTCACCGAGGGCGAAGAAGTGAGCGGGTAACGAGATTCGAACTCGTGTCTACTCCTTGGAAGGGAGTCGTACTACCACTGTACTATACCCGCGAATGAGGCTGATCGGAAACTTGTTTACGGTTCACTGGCATGTATTTTATCACAGTTGACGTTCGTTCTCAATATTCATATTATAAATTTAAGTTTTTCAAAGAAGAGTAAGTCAATGTTTCAAAAAACCGCGCTGCTTCTTCTTTTTGTTCTTTTACACCCTTCCGATATATTAGCCCAGGACATGAGGAACCGGACCGAGGAGATGTATCGTTTTGGACGGGTCATTATCGCCACGGAGCCGCTACCCGACAAGGTTTATGAAGCCCAGAAGCGTAAATTCGTTATCAGTGTCATTTTTTCGGAAAAAGGCACAAATAACGAAATCATTTCCGGAATCGGCACCGGTTTTACCACCGACCAGCCCGGGGTTATCATAACTGCCAGACACCTACTCTCGGAGACCATCCGGGACATGGATGTCCTGAAAGCAGAAAGGATCAAGACCAATCCCGGTTTTGATTATACCTACACGTTCAAGGGGACCATTATTACCCGTGACAGTTGGATTGACTTTCCGCTTACGCTTGCCGCCGCGGGAGAAGCGGGCACTTTAAAGGATATGATGGCTCTTAAAGTCGGCATCCGGACAATAGAGCAAGCCTTGATATCAGGAGACATCAAGAGCCCCAATCCGCTCGGCATACTGATGCGCACCTTCGAGTTTGCCGATGCCAGTTTGGGGGAAAAGGTTTTTATTTCCGGATATGCGCCGATATTGACGCAGCTTCCGGACAAAAATAATAATATCACCTCGATTTACGTTGACCTGATAAATTTCACTTTCCCCGCCGAAATTACGGCTAAAATAGAGGGTATGCCGGTCAACAAGAACGGCATCAGTCTTATGTACCGGATGCGCGACGGCGCCGAGCCCGGATATTCCGGAGGGCTGGTCATGAACGCTAAAGGGCAGGTCGTCGGAATAATCAGCGCGATGTCCAAAAATTTCGTTTACGCCATTTCTTCAAAAGATATCAAAAATTTTCTGAAGGATAATGAATTAAGATAAATCCCCCAATCGGGGGATTTTGTTTGCTCTCCGCGCTCACGCGTGAGCGCGGAGAGATGAGGGATTATGCAATCATTTTATTTATTTTAGGAACCGTATCCCAACCCGCTTTCCAGCCTTTATTTATTCCTTCCAGCATCTGATCCTTGGTAAAATCATTGAAATGCGCATCCGGTATCGGATCGGAACCGACGAATATGAACTTGATTATTTTCTTTTGAGCATAGGACAAGTTTTGCATGGTTTGTCTAATATTCTGAATATGCCGGCTTATCGCCTGCTGGGTTTCGGCATCTAACTTTTGAGCATGGAGCAATTCCTCAATTCTTTTCAAATCCTCCCTTTGCTTGGCTAATTGTTCAAGATCGTTGTTAACTCTCAAATGGCCAAGAATAGTTTTTCTGGTATTTTCAGATATTGTTATGTCAAAACAACGGCTAAGCAACCCCACCCAGTTTGCAAACGATCTGTCGAGCGGTCCTTCCGCTCTGGAATTGTAATGGAGAACCACTATATTGGAATAGCCTTCCTTAACGGCGAAATGGATCGGGAGATTGCTTAAAGCCGCAGTGTCAACTATCTGGCCCTTGCCATCATGCTTTCCGGGTCCAAAGTGACCGAATACCCGAAGTCCGTTAATTCCCCCTTCAACATATCTTGCGTTTCTGACCTCTTCTTCCAAATTAATGTCTTCCGGCCGGAAATTAGTAACGGAAACCCAGCCCCGGTTCCGCCACCCGTTCAAATAAAGAGGCGGATTGGAAAGTATCTGGTCAAGCGTCCAGCCGGCTGTGTTTAAGTTTACTGCCGGCACCTCGATTTTTATCGAGGATTTAAAGATAAGGTCAAATTTCAGGGTCTGGAGCAAGAGTTCTCTCAGATTGTCGTAAACGAGAAAAGATTCAACGGAAAAAATGTCTTTTACTGTTTTTTCGGCTATTTTATAAGCCGGAAACCCCAACGCCAGCAAAGCCATGCGGCTGATTAACCGGTTTTTTATCTTGCCGGTTTCGTGAGCGGCAATTAACAATCCCGCAATAGACAAGAAGTCAACAAAAGCTCTCTTTTTTAAATCAGGATGCAGGCTCACAAAATGTCTTTTTCTTAGATTGATGAGTTTTTCTTCAAACTCCACATGTTCCCTTTCTGATCCTTGGACATATATGGACGCCGGAATGAATGAAACCGAACTGGTGGATATAAAAGAGGGTTCTTTTTCCAACAACCCCTGTGATGCGGCGTCATGAAAAGCATGCAAAGCGCCGGCATGAGGCCCTAATCTTGGAAACGTACCGGGCAGACACAATGCCCATTCTTGCATAGTATCCTCTTGTCAAAGAGCGTTTATGTCTCATCTATACAATAAAAACAAAAAACCGGCAAATACCGGTTTTTTGTTTTTATGTTTCAAAAAACTATTTGATTGCTTCTTTCAATAATTTACCTGGGGTAAATCTTGGCTTCTTAGAAGCGGCAATGTGAATGGACTCGCCGGTTCTTGGATTTCGGCCTTCTCGGGCTTTCCTGTCGGAAACCTTGAAGATGCCAAATCCGGTTATGTTAACCTTGTCGCCCGATCTCATGACCTTGGTGACTTCGTCAACAAAAGCGTCTAACCATTCCACGCCTTGCTTCTTGGTCACTCCCATTTTTTCAGCTAATCTTCCTGCTAATTCAGCTTTTTTTACTGGCATGTTTTTATAATTCTAATTAGTTTATTTAAAAGGTCCAAATCGACCCTTTTGGAACCGCTAAACCTGTTGCTTTTTCAATTATCAAGGTTTTATGCTAATTTTGCAAGCCTCCTTGTTGATTATTCATTATCTGGCGTATTCTATGGCTCGTGTTTCCCGAATAACATTTACCCTGATTTCTCCAGGATATTTCATCTCCTCCTCTATTTTCTTAGCTATATCCTTTGCCATTTTAAGCGCGCTCAGATCGTCAATTTTAGTTGGTGTAACAAATATCCTTAATTCTCTTCCGGCCTGGATGGCATAGGACTTTTCTACACCGTCAAACGAACCGGCAATTCTTTCCAAATCTTCAAGACGTTTTAAATATATCTCAACGGTGTCTTTTCTGGCTCCCGGCCTTGCTCCCGAAATTGCGTCGGCCGCGGTGACTATTCGGGCTTCCAATATGGCGTAAGGATATTCATCATGATGGGCTTCCATTGCAAGAATTGCTTTCGGGTCTACTCCGAATTTTGAAAGCAATTTCCTGCCTATTTCAACATGGGTTCCCTGGACTTCGTGATCTACGGCTTTGCCTATGTCGTGGAACAAAGCGCCCTTTTTCGCGATAGAAACATCCGCGCCGAGTTCAGATGCGAGCATTCCGGCAATATGGGTCATTTCAACGGAATGAAGTAGAACATTCTGTCCAAAACTTGTTCTGAAAGCTAAGCGGCCCAATAAATATGTAAGCTTCGGGTCTACCGGACCCACTCCTGTTTCAAAAAGCGCCGCTTCCCCCGCTTCTTTTATTTTTTCATTGATTTCGTTCTTGGCCTTTTCAACCATTTCCTCGATTTTAGCCGGATGTATCCTTCCGTCGGCTATCAGCTTGTCAATCGCCAATTTGGCTATCTGGCGCCTGACCGGATCAAATCCGGATACGACGAGAGCTTCCGGAGTGTCATCAATAATAATATCTACTCCGGTCAATCTTTCGATTGCCTTAATGTTCCTTCCCTCCTTACCTATAATTTTACCCTTAACCTCATCCGAAGGCAGACTTACGACCGTAGTCATGGCATCCGCGATGTGAGAAGCGGAATATCTTTGTATCGCCGTTGTAAGGATTTCCCGGGCTTTTTTTTCAAGCTCCTCTCTGTTCTCCTGCTCAAGCTTCCTCGTCATCTTATATAAATCGTCTTTATATTCTTCCTCGGTTTTAACAACCAGCTCAATTTTGGCTTTTTCTCTGTCCAATCCGGAGATTCTCTCCAATTCTTTCAACTGTTTTTCTTTTGATTGTTCAAGTTCGCCCTTAAGAGCCGACAGTTCAACTGCCTTATGTTTGAGAATTTCTTTTTCGGAAAAAATCTCCTTTCCTTTTTGTTCAAGTTCGTTCTCTTTTTTGGTCAGGAGATTCTCTATTCTTGAAAGCTGGGAATTTCTTTCCTTCTCTTCTTTTTTCGCCTCCTCAAGTATCTTAAAAGCGTTGTTTTTGGCTTCAAGAAGTATGTTTTGAGACTTTGCCTTAGAATCTGCCAGTACCGCCTCCGCCCTTGATTCAGCGAGAGTGACTTTCCTGCTGGCGACTAAATGCCTGACGAGATAACCTATTACCAGTCCCGGAAGTAATGCTGAAATTGCCGCTATTAGCGGGCTTAATCCTGAAATCATGTTGTTTGAAAGTTAAGTACATTGCTCGTAAAACTTAGTTTGCGAAGCTAACGATTTTTAACTAAATATTAAAATTAAATAAAGTACTTCTTTATTATATCAAACACTTTGATTTTATGCAAATATTCTTGCCCAATAATTATCGGTCCGGCCGGGGTATTGCTACATAAAATGTCGTGCCTCCTTCCCCTGTATCAAACGATACCTGCCATCCGAAATAATCGGATATCATTTTTACGATAAACAACCCGAGGCCCGCTCCTCCGGCGGTGCTGACGACCTTTGTGAATATTAGAGGCCTCATTTCTTCCGGTATCGGCTTTCCATTATTGTAGCAGGAGAAGAGAATGCCTTGTTTTGAACTTTGCAGTTTGACCGCAACTTTTCCCTGTTCTTTATCCGCGTGTTCGGCTGCGTTATGGAGAATATTGAGAAACACTTGGAGCGCCAATGACTTAACGGTACTGATCGTCGCGGGACCGGCTTCATTTTCAAATGTGACAAGAACATCGGGTTGTTTTTTTCGGACTGATTCAATCGCGTTTTTTATTTCCTCTCCCAAATCAATCGTTTCAGTTTGCGGGACGGGGTTCTCTACGCGTGAAAGGAGCAGTAAATCGCTGATCAGTTTCATCAGGTTCAGGTTTTCCTTATAGACTTTTTTCAATTCCTGTTTTTCCACTTCCTTAAGATTAGAATTGGCCAGAAGGTTCTCCAGCATCCACCTTACGGCTGTTAAGGGGTTGCGGGTTTGATGCCCAAGCACGGAAATGAACTGCTCCCGAAATTGATTTTTATTTTTATTTTCAAAAAAGATTTCTAATTTTTGTACTAAGCTACTGACAAAGTTTACCGTATCCTCGTCTTTTTCCCTGGGCTTTAGCATGAAAAAGACGATGACCGCTATAACTTTTCCTTGGGTCAGCACCGGAAATCCCGCCGCCGCCGAAAGTCCTGCTTTTTGCGCGGCTTGAACCCGCAGGAATATTTCCGGCGACTCCTTCTTTACGTCCGTTATCCACTCCACAGCCTGATTCTTCCATACTCTTCCGGGCAGACCGATACCCTGGGCAAAAGTGATGTTTTGCGTTGTTTTTAAAAAATTAGAAAATTGTTCGCCGTCTGATTTCGACCATTGAAAAATATGCGCGAGCCGCGAGCCGTCCGGACTCGGCATCCACACTTCTCCCACCTGCCATTCAGTGAACTGGCAGATAATTTTTACTATCTCTTTTAAAGCCTCGGCCGTATCATTTGAAGCAATCACGGAATTAGCAAGTTCGTGAAAAATAGACAGCGATTGTTCGCGTAAAACGACCTCTTCTTTGTGCTTGCGATCGTTTGTTTCTTCTTGTGAAATCGGCGTTCTCATATTAAAATAAGTATAACATGAAACCTATTGTTCTGGCAGTTTTAGACGGGTGGGGATATTCAAAACAAAAGCTCGGCAATGCCATTTTAAACGCGAAGACTCCCAACATTGATTCCATTCAGCAAAACTACCCCTCATTGTTGCTTCAGGCCTCCGGAAAAGCTGCGGGCATGACTTGGGGAGAATCAGGAAACAGCGAGGTTGGACACCTTACAATCGGCGCGGGAAGAGTTATCTTTCAATACTTATCAAGGATAAACAAAGCGATAGATAATGAAGATTTTTTTTCAAACGAAGTCCTGACCAAAACCATCGGACATGTCCACGAGAACAATTCTGTTCTTCATTTAGCCGGTCTCCTGACATCAGGTTCGGTCCATGCGTATTTAAGGCATCTTTTTGCGCTGATAGACATGGCTAAGAGAAATAATATTATAAATTTAAAAATCCACCTTTTTGCCGACGGAAAGGATTCTGGCCTGAAAGAAGCTCCGGCGCTTATTAAAAAAGTTGAGGATTATCTGTCCCAGGTTGGCGTGGGTAAAATTTCAACAATCATAGGCAGGGATTTTGCCATGGACAGAGGCAAAAATTGGAATTTAACCAAAACGGCATATGAGCTTTTAGCGGCCGGCGCCGGAGAAAAAGCCCCGGATATTTATAAGAAACTCGACGAATATTATTTAAGCGGCCAAAACGACTCAAAGATTCTTCCCACAGTGATTGACGATACCGGAACAATCAAAGAAAACGATGCTTTGATATTTTTTAATTTCAGAGAAGACAGCATGAGACAGCTTGTCGAGGCCTTTGTGGACAAAGAGTTCGATATATTTGAGAAAAAAGAACTAAACAATCTTTATGTCGCTTCCTTGACCCAGTATCTTGAAAATCCGAATCTTCATGTGGCGTTCCCCATTCCCGAGATAAAAAACGGCCTTGCTGAAACATTAAGTAAAAACGGCAGAAAGCAATATCACATCGCCGAAACCGAAAAATACGCCCATGTAACTTATTTCTTTAACTGCCTTAAAAACGCGCCCTTCGACGGTGAAACGGACTTTTTATCCGAATCCGTTAAAAATCCGACAGAAAATCCGGAAATGAAAGCGGGTGATATCGCAGAAAAGGTTTTATCGGAAATAGACAGGTATGATTTTTTTGTGATTAATTTTGCCAACGGGGACATTTTGTCCCATTTTGGAAATTTTGAGGCTACCGTAAAAGGAATTCAGGCAATAGATGAAGCTGTGGGTAAAATAAAATCAGCAATATTGGAAAGGGACGGAATTATGATGATAACGGCCGATCACGGCAACGCGGAATCATTGACATACAAGTCGTCCGGGGAAAGCGAGACCAAGCATAATGACAATCCTGTGCCGTTTTACTTAATCGGCAGACAATTTGAAAGAATGAGACGGGATGACGAAATAGAATTATCCATGACTAAGGCATCGGGTCTCTTGGCTGATGTCGCCCCCACGGTTTTGGAACTAATGGGCATAGAAAAGCCGGCCGAAATGACCGGGGAATCT
This sequence comes from Candidatus Yanofskybacteria bacterium RIFCSPHIGHO2_01_FULL_43_32, assembly GCA_001794125.1. Taxonomy (GTDB): domain Bacteria; phylum Patescibacteriota; class Minisyncoccia; order 2-02-FULL-40-12; family GWA2-44-9; genus 2-01-FULL-41-26. The sequence continues at coordinate 212,782 of MGJF01000002.1, read as the reverse complement.
CTGTTGAGGCAGTTGGCCTAATTATTCTAATTTCTAAAATTATTTTATTATTCCTCCGCCAAGAAGTTCTCCTTTTCTATAGAATACCGCCGATTGGCCGGAGGTGACCGCTCTTTCGGATGTTTTTAATTCAAGTTCGCCGTTTTTTTTAAGAACAGCCCCTTTTAAGCCGACCCGGTAGCGCAGACGGACATCCAGTCGGGCTGGTAGTTTCAACTTTTCACCAATCCAGCTTATATCTGAAATCTTGAGATTTTTAGAGTAGAGATTTTTTTCTTTTCCGACATAAATAATGTTTTTTTTGATATCTTTGGAAACAACATAATAAGGCCCGCTTCCGATACTTATATCCAAACCGTGCCTTTGACCGATTGTGTAATAATAAACTCCGTCGTGGGCTCCCAAGACCCTGCCGTCTAAATGAATAATTTTGCCTGTTCTGGTTTTAATTTTAGTTTGTAAAAAGCCCTTCATATCCAGCGGTCCGATAAAACAAACCCCTTGGCTGTCTTTTTTGCCGTGGTTGGGTAGACCAAACTTCTTGGCTAATTTTCTTACTTCCGGCTTGATATAATCCCCGACCGGAAAAAGACACTTCGTCAGTTGTTTTTGTTTCAAAGTCCATAAAAAATATGACTGGTCTTTGTTTTTGTCTTTAGCAACAAAAAGCCTGCCTTTTTTCACTCTGACATAATGGCCCGTGGCAATAAAATCGGCGCCTTCTTTTATGGCCCTCTTAAAAAATAATCCGAATTTAATTTCTTTATTACACATCACATCCGGATTTGGTGTTCTTCCTGCTTTGTATTCTCTAACCATATAATCAGTCACCGATTTTTTGTATTGTTTAGAAAAATCCCAAGTTTCAAACGGTATGCCCAATGCCGAAGCCGCCCGCATCGCATCCTTTCTGTCTTCTTTCCATATACAGTTATCCACATGTCCGACACGGCGTGTCGGACTCCAGGGTTTCATAAACACTCCAACAACATCAAAACCCCGCTTTTTCAATAAGGCGGCGGCTACTGATGAATCAACACCTCCCGACATGGCTACATATATTAATTTTTTTAATTTTTTATTTTTTAACACCTTCATAGCGGAATATTTAACTTGGAAGCCGAGCTTCCAAGTGGTATGATAACAATTAAAAAGCCGTTTTTAAACGGCTTTAACCACTCCTTCGGCGGCGATTTTTTTCTCCATCGCAGCCAAAGTCTCATTTGCAAAATACTCAACCATCTCCTGTTTATCCATTTTTGAAGTGTCTATAATTCTCAACTGAGGAAATCTCGGTGACAAAATATTATAGGCCAGCTGAAATCTATCTACCAGTACTTTGATAGTTTGGGGATTGGTAAAATTACCAAGACGATCTGTCAAAGACACGGCCTTGCTTCTTTTCATCGCAACTTCCGGGGCGCATACAACAAAATAGACAGCATCGAGTTTATTCACCCAGAATTCGGATAAAAAGAATTGCTGATAAAGTTCAACCTCTTCGTCGGTCAAAAGATTTTTGGCCCGCCAATACAACATCCAGCAGTAAGCATCGAAAACACAACGATCAAATATCATCAGATCACATTCCGGATCATTGGCCTGGTCAATCAGCTGCGTCCTGGCGTAATCGCAGGTTCTGATATTGTAAAGCGGCGTTGTTCTTGGAATCTGAATGACCTCAGCGCCTTCCTGCGGTCTTCTGGTCTTGAATCCGAGGGCCTTGAAGAATTTATAGAGTTCATCAATGGTTGTGGTCTTCCCAGAGTCGGGAGAACCGGTAAATTCAACAAAGAAGGGTCTGGGACGATGTTTTTCATCATACCTTTCGGTAACTTTCAGATACTTCAGAACCTTCTTGGCTCTTTGTTCAAAAAAGTTTTCCATAGCAACCTCGTTGTAAAAAAGCAAAACTTTGTTTAGTATATGTGATAACCATGAAATCACAAGTGGATAAAAAAATAATAGGATTCGATATGGACGGGGTTATTGTTGACCATGCCCAGAGAAAGGTTGATTTGGCCAAAAATTTTGGTTTCAAAATAAAAAAAACGGAAACTCCTTCAGAAATAATCAAAAAACTTATAACCCCCTTAGCAACCTATCGGAATTTTCAAAGAGTTTTATACGATGAGCCCAAGACGGCTTTGTTTTCACCCCTTATGCCGGGAGTTAAAGTTACCCTGACTAAAATACAAAAATTAAAAATCCCCTATTTTTTAATATCCAGACGCAAAAAAGAAGAAACTGCAATAACACTTTTAACTAAGCATGGTCTTTGGCCCAAATACTTTAATAGACAAAATACTTTTTTCGTGTTGGAACCGGAAGATAAGGAAATAAAAGCCAAAGCACTTGGAATCACCCACTACATAGACGATGAACAAAAAGTTTTAGACGTACTCCGTTCTGTACCAAATAAGATACTTTTTGATCCTTTAGGTGTATTTAAAAATACCTCACCTTTCCGAAAGGTGAGGTATAAAAACTCCGGCTATGCCAGAGTTAAATCTTGGAAAGAAATCCATGATTTGTTATTGAAAAAGGTTTAGTTCCCTGATTGCTCTGAATTTTTGAACAAACGGGAGTGTTTCCTTTATTCCCCGGGCTTTCAAATTCAATCCTCCGGTGGCAGTGTTATATTTATTCGGCCCGCCGTTATATATCATGGCCCTAACCTCATCTAATTGGTCCGGAGATAAGCCGGCAAACACTTTTTTAGCCTTTGATCCGCTGTTATTAACTTTTTGGATCACATAAACCATGTGGTCGTCAAACACAAGGATTTGAGCTTTAATGGCGTTAACCATATCCACTCTGCCGATATCTATGTCTTTTATTAAGTTCGCACCGATATATGCTTGCAATACGCCCGTTCCCTTTTTTGGATAAGAATAAGTTTGAGGCATAATCTGGGCGGGACCGGATGCGCCTGTTTTTGAGACGGTATATCGAAAAGTTTTTTCTTTATTCGCACCATAACGGACCAAAACCCTTTCTGCCTGATATTTAGCGCTATCGGCGGATGCCAAAGTCAATTTTGGATCGGCCTGCTCGTTGATAAGTATGTTTTTGACGAATGTCGGACTGATGGTATCGGTAACCAATTTGCCGGGGAAAGCTCTTGACATAACGCCTGCTTGAGTCAATTCATTAAACGCCTGCTGAACGCTCTTGTTTATAAAATCCTTTCCGGAAGCGATTATCATCAAATCCTGAATATCTTTGGAGTGCGGCGCATAAACGATGTCGGAATATTTTGCGCCAGTTCTTTCTTCCGGATAAACCAGGTCATCATTGGCCATCAGATATTTATTAACTACAACCACATAACGGCCGCTTACGGTTCCCTTTCTGGCTACTGAAATATCGGAGTTGAAGCTATTCCACCAATTGCTAACGGCTATGAATTCTTCATCGGAATTTTCGGACTGAAATCTTGGAAGTTTTTCCGGATTATCCAGATATTTTTTTCTTAATTCGCTTGCTTTGTTTATTTCGGTTATATTAAGCCAGTATCTTTTTTCAAACACTTCCCCTGTTTCGGTATCCAGTACAGCCAGCGCAATTTGTTTTCTAACCATTTCCATGACGGGTTGACCTTTTTTCTTTATAACCCTGCCCTTTTTATCGTTTTGCGGCGACTCTTCAAATTGCAGTAGCGGAGAATTTTCCAGAAGTTTTTTGCCTTCTTCTATTTTTTCAGACAGGTTCCAATTTTGGACAATAGAAAAAACCGACCCGCTGACGATTATTGTTTTGTCGGGAATTATGTTTCCGGCATTTAGTTTTTGGGAAAACACGGCGACGCCAAAAATAGCCAACAAAAAAAGAAGGAGGTTAAGTTTTGAATTCATGCTCATTACCGTTTTATTCTACCTTAAAATTGTTAAATTACATAGAACCAAACTACCATAATTTTTAATAATGTTAAATTACAAATTTTTGGCGATTTCCGTGGCGAGACGCTGAACAGAGTTGGCGTAATTAACACAACTCGCCCAACGCGATGAGCTCATCAAGCTTGTTTTCACGGAACTCCCGCAATAATATCTCCTTGATGCTGCTATTTCACCGGTAACGGTCTTGCTGCTGGCTCCATCTTTTGAAAGTTTGGCTGCAGCAGCAGTAATAGCATCCTCAATATTCCATGGATTCGGTAAATCATGTCCGGTAATTCGAGAAACCACATCCCGATACCCCATCCAAGTAGACGGAATAAACTGGGCTATACCCATAGCACCTCCCCAACCCTGAGCACAAGAAACCGGTGTTTGAAACGGATCTTTGCCAAGTTCAGATGTAATATTTAAAAACAAAGCCAAGTCTCTGGTCGGATGTATCCCTTTAGAATAAACGTGTCCGTTCACTATGCTCCGCGTAGAACCGCTGGTGGTATCTATTATGTAACATTTTCCGACGTTGTTTCCCGTTGCGCTTTCCAATTCAAGTTCAGCAAGAAGATACTCCGGGCGAATACCGGCTCCGATAGCAGCAAGATGACCATATTTTACCGCCTCTTCCGCCGAAACCCCGTTTTGTATCAAATAGCTAATCTGGTTTTTTAATGCCTCAATATCTTTTTGAGTTTTTTTTACCAAATCTTGATATTTGGATTCCTGGCCCTTAGTTTCCTTCAAAAGCTTATTTTGTCCAGATTTGGTCGAATCGAGAGAGCGCTTCTCTATTTCCTGCAACCGCCTGGCTCGTTCAAGCTCGGTCTGCTTGTCTTCCAACTGCTCCTGATGGTCATTCAGTTCGGCCCTCAATCCCTTGATGTCTTTGATGGTCATCTGGAGATTATCTTGGGTCGCGCTTAAATTATTTAGCTCATTGAAAAAATCCGAAATGTTTTCGTTCTTTAAGAGTATTTCTGTAAGCGTTTTCTGGTCATTTTCGTAAGCAAGCTTGAGATATTGGGCTAATGCCTGCTTATGCTTCTCCATTTTGGCCGTAGCTTCGTTGATCTGTCTTTCCGTTTCCCCTATCTCCGCGCCTGTCTTGTTGATGGATAGATTGAGGGACCTTATCTCAAGCTGAACCTGATTGATCTCGGCATTCAGACGGGCAATCTCGTTTTCCAGAGTCTTGGATTTAGTCCTCGAGCTGTCGGCTTGGATCTGGTATTCCTCTATTTGTCTTTGAAGTTCCTCTATCTGCTTATTGCGTTCCCGTATCTCGTCCTGTACGACAGAATTTCCGCTTGTTGTCGCCGCTATCACGGCGATGCGGGAGCCCACTCCGAGAACCGCACTGGCCGTGCCAAAACACAAAGTGGCCGCTAAAACAGCCGCCAAAATTACAAAAAAATTGAGAGGTTTCCCAAAAATCATCTTTATAAAATAATACCAAAAAAGTGGATAATTACCTAATGACTTTGCGCCGCTAATCTTGTATAATTTGGATAGCCAATATGAATAAGAAAATTTTTCTTTTGTCTCTTCTGGTCTTGTCGGGTGTTTTTTATGTTTTAAACACACCTGTTGTTCTTGCGGACGATATTAGCCCCGCAAGCATCAACTGGCTTCACACTAACGTCGGTGGCTGGAGCGTGACCTCAACTATCACCAAAGTAGACATTACCTCCGACACTATTTGCATCTACCACACAAAAGCCGGGCAATGGCCGCCTTCACAATTCGACACAATTCAGATAGAAGGCAATCCTTGGATTTTTGCAAAGATCAACGGCCAATGGCATGGCGCCACATGGGACTGGCTCCGCGTCGGCCAGCAATGCAAAGGAATGACTGCTATTGAAATAGGCAAAGACCAGATTCGTATTCCACCCTTGGATTCTTCCTGGGTTCCCCAACAAGGCGACCAAATTGGTTTTATGATGAGCGCTCGGGCTCGGGACGATGTCCGAACAGTGACAGAACGTTCCGATATAGTAGTCGTTACTTGGCCTTATAGTTCCGGTGGAGGTGGTGGGACTCAACCGCCAATTCAACCTTCGAACCTTCCGACAGTGCCCGCCGTTCCGCCGGTCATAACAGGGTTCAATCCGACTTCAGCCGTTCCGGGTCAGAGCGTTGAAGTATATGGCACAAATCTAAGCAATAAGATAAAACTTGTGGCCGGAAGCACGAGCAGAGATGTGGAAAGTTCGGCTGATAATCAGCTCACCACAAGCACTTTTGAAGTGCCTTCGGATATTGCCCAAGGGACTTATAAAATAAGCGTTACCAATTCCAAGGGTACCGCGACTTCAACTCAGAGTTTGACCGTCAAAGTGGGAGGTCCGCCCTTTTTAAACCCGGTTTCGCCCCCTGTTCCAACCAAGGGCCTTCCGACTAATCTGGGACAGCTTATCCAGCAGATATTCACCTGGTCTTTGGGTATATTGGGCATTTCGGTATTCGTGATGTTTTTCTATTCCGGATTTTTATATCTGACAGCCGCGGGAAACACCGTTAAGACCGGCGAGGCAAGACAGCATATGACTAATGCGATATTCGGGGCAATTCTCCTCTTGTCTTCCTATTTGATTTTATACACCATTAACCCCGACTTTGTTAAAAACACTTTTAACTTGCCGGGGTTGGGGAAAGCTCCGTCTGCATCGACTCCAACAACTGGCGGAGCGGGTTCATTTCCGCCGGCAGATGCCAGAACTAAGCATGGCGATGGTACTGCTGTAATAGCACAAGCAAAAGCTAATTTGCAGACACAAGGCATTGACCTATCGGGCCCTTGCGGAGCATTTGCAATCGTGAACGAAGCAGCTAAAGGATTAGGAGCCGGGCTTCTAAGTAAATCAGGAGGTAATATGTGCCAGGGTTTTGCCACGGATATCATTGCTTTTCCCGACGGTTATATATATGACGTTTTGATTGACGGGGGTGGCGCAAATACTCCGACATGGAGGGCAACCGCTTGTCCAAATGCGCCTACATGTCCTGCTGATTACAGACCGGCATTTTAAACGCAGTGAAAATTTTTTATGCCTTATATTATAGGTTTATTCCTGATTTTGGCCGTAATATTTTCGTCCTTTGGCGGCGGGAGTAATATTGTCGGCGACTTTTTGGGCCAGGCAAAAGAAAAGGTCAACCAGACCTTGTTTCCCAAAACCGCCCGAGAAATTCTTATAGACAATATCAGCTCCGATTATCAGAACATGGATAAATTTTTTTCTGAAACCGCTCCGGCGCTGTTGAGCTCAGAAACAATTTCACCGGCAAACAAAGCAATTATCCAAAAAGCCGTTGAGGCTTTCAACGGTTCTAAAAGTTTGATAACCAACCTTGCAACTCTGGAAAAAGACGACAAAGGCATTGTCGAATCTCTTATAGACAAAGTCCTCAATTTAAACGCAACGCCCCAACCCGACCCCACCAACATCCCTTCCCAATGCAAACTGGTGTGTCCTAAATAGATTTTTTGAACTCTTCAATGGCGGAGGTGTCCGCCGGGTCAATGCCGTATTCCTTGGCGATGTAATATGAGACCCAGTCGGCCAGTTGCAGAGAAGAAAATATTTTAGTGAAGACATCGTCCCCCGCCAGTTCTACGGTTTCCACGTTTAATTTATGTTTTTGAAACAACTCGGCCGTTACTTCCATTCTCTTTAAAATTCTTGGATTATCGGTCTCATCTCTAAAAAAAACAAAGTGGAAATTTTGGGAAAGAAGCTTGGATACATTGTTGACGTGAAAACCCGCCATTTCGTTGTGATTTAATTCCGGAAAAACATTTGAAAATGACGGTTTCTTTGCTGTTTCGTTGATTTTAACTTTCCAGGCATAGGCAATTGGACCATTTTTTCTTGATGAGTAAATAATCGGTACAAATCCTCTTAATTTATCAGCCAGTTTTTTACCCTTTTTTTCAAAATCTTCCATTCTAATCTTGGGAATAGTATCTAACACCTCATCCTGTCCCAACACCTTCAGCAAGGCCCTTAAATTAAGTCCTAAAGCCAATCTCGGCTCAAGCCCCCAATCAGGCATCTTTACATAAGGAAATGAATTCTGGCGGGCCAGTTCAAGCAACTTGCCGCCGACGGAAACTGCCACCACAGAGAGGCCTTTACCCAGCGCCAATTTGAATGCATCCAAAACCTCTTCCGTATTCCCGGAATAAGAATTTAAAACTATTAAACTATTTTGGAGCACCTTATCGGGCAGGTCAGGCAAGCCGTAATCTCTGTGAATTAAAATATCCAGTTCAGGATTGGAAATTCTTAACAGATCCGGCCCCAAAGCCGACCCGCCCATACCCACAAAAATAAATCTCTCATACTTTCCCAACTTATTACCATTGACCAATTCCGGCTGATATTGAAGCTGTTTTTGTAAACTTTTAATAGATTCTGTAAATTCCATACATTAAGTATAACATTCATCTTAAAAACAAAAAAATCCACCTTGATGTGGATTAAGACATGCGGTGTTCATCCATGAACTCCAGATCTTGCTTGATATATTTTTTCATAAGTTCAGCAATCTGACGGCATGGTTCCAGAATTGCCGGACCCAGCAAGGGAACGATCTTGTCTTTAACGTCGGCAGCATCGGGAACGGTCAAAGCAAATGTTCTGGACATTATTGGTCCTCGCCCAAAAAGCATAATATTCCTAATCTGATTATCACTCCAACTTTCGCCATGGTCATGACTCCATTCAAAACGAAGCATTGATTTCAAAACCGAAGCAAGTTCCGGACATATCTTGTCTCCGTGTTCGGCAATGGCTTTTTCTACTTCTTTGTTAACATACGAGCCCCAATCTTCCATGCCACGAGAACGGGCGTAAGTAGCCTTAAACTCTTGATTAGTTAAATATTCCACCAATCCGCCGGCTACCTCTGAAGTAAGAAATTGCCATCTTTCAGGCAACAGTTCTCTGCCTTCATCTGTAGCAAAATAAAGAAGCAGGTACAAGATCTCCTGATTATTCAATTTTGCGGAAGAAGCTGACTTTTTATTCACGTTTCGTCCTTTTTCAAAAAATCTGAATAGAGTATCTCAAACTTAAATTTATTGTCAATTCGTGTTTGACATTACTCTTTTATTAATTCATGATATTGCACAAATAGCACACTAACAATGGAGTGGGTCTGTGAATAAATTGGTATTGCCGGGCGATATTCTTCCGGCAAGAGAGGCTATTGAAATGATCTCCGGAGTAGATTTGGGACCGCCAATTGAAGTGCCTCCTATCCCAACCTGTGCCAATCCTGCAAATGTTTCATTTGATGAACGGGCGTTGTTAAATGGCGAGATTAAGCGTCTGAAAAAAGAAAAAAATGTCCTTATTCTGGCTCACAATTACGAACCGCCGGATGTACAAGATGCGGCAGATTTTATTGGCGATTCGCTTCACCTTGCCAAGATAGGCAGAGATTCCGATGCCGATGTTTTGATAGAAGCATCCGTGCTTTTCATGAATGAGATATTGGCGGTCATGAAAAAACCGCATCAGAAAGTGCTGGCCCCAAGTTTAAAAGCCCTTTGTTCTCTGGCCGCTCATGCCGATGTAAATAAAGTAAAAGCATGGAAAGAGGCCCATCCGGACGGAAAGGTCATAAGCTATGTCAACACTTATTTAGATATCAAGGCTATAAGCGATATTTGCTGCGCTTCCGCAAATGCGGCTAAGGTAATCCGGTATATGGCAGAGCTTTATCCAGAAAGTCCGTTGCTTTTTCTGCCCGATGTTTTTCTGGGTTATTATGCCGCCAAAACTCTTGAGAAGGTGGGTCAAACAACAGACCGTCTCTACCTTATGATGGGCGCCTGCCATGTCCATGAAAAGATAACCGCCCACCAGGTCATGAGGCAAAGAGCGCTTCATCCCGATGCCGCCGTTGTCGCCCACATGGAATGCGGTTGTGTATCAAAATGCATGACCCTGCTTGACCAAGGACTTGTCACAGAAGAGATGATGCAGCTTCGTTCAACTTGGGGCATGATGGAGTTCCTAAAGAAAACTCCCCAGAAAAAAATCATAGTTGCAACTACGGTGACAAATATTTATCCAATGTCCAAAGTTGCTCCGGACAAAGAATTCATTCCTGCCAATCCGGAAGCCCGCTGCGCTTTCATGGAACAGAACACTTTGCGCAACCTATACGAATCGCTGCGGGATATGAAACATGAGATAACCGTTGACCCCGAACTTGCCAGACAAGCCCGTATACCGATAGAGAGAATGCTTGCCATTCAATAAGACCCCGCCATGGCGGGGATTTTTATCCCTTACCTTTCCGAAAGGTGAGGGATTTATTACAACTTTGACTTGAGGGCTTTCTCTAAAATATCTATTTTAGACGCAGAGATGTGATGGATATTCACATTGGCTCTCATCCATTGGATTCCTTTGTCAATTTCTTCGCCGGAAATCCCTCGCTCATAACTCGCGGACTCATCCAGATCCGAACGGAAAATCTCCTTGATTCGCTCCAGTTCTTTGTGAGTAAAGCCCATCGAATAAAGATAGTTCCTGACTTTTTGGAACTCCTCTTTTGTTGCCTTCGGTTTTGTATTAAAGAAAAATCCCATTGGTTCATTATATCATAAAAAAAATCGCTCCACCCAGCACCTTATTTCAATTGCTCACACAACCTCCATGCGTGCTGCGGTGTGCCCCTTTCTAAAATCTTGCTAATTTTATAAAGGGGCACACCCTCCGCCGGTTGTTTAAGTTTATAGCTGATAATTAATAAGCAAGATTCAAGGTAGAAATGAAATAAAGTTGCAAGAGCTACGCTTGCTTAATATTAAAATGACAAAGCCCGCTTTCGCTTTCGCTACTTACGGGCCCGGAGAGTCTCCTCACGAATCCTGGTCAGGATGTCGCAGAAGACTTTGGCTGGAAGTGATGTGTTCGGCGGGTCTGGATGGCCAAGGTCATGCGTTAGTATCATTCCCCTGGTTGCCAGAAGAGCATCCATTGCGGTTGTATTCTGTTCGAACTTTGCACGGATAGCCCTCTCGATGAGTTCGTGATGTTCAGGTGAGCCGTAGGAGATGGCTCGACCATTCCACCAGACGAACTTTCGCTCGGCCTTTTTTCCGAACCGCTTTGCCTCTACGCCGACGGATTGAAATATCTGCTGTCGAGTCGGGTGTCCATCAGGAAATTTCGTCCCCTGAATGAACCCCTCAACAGAAGCCATTCTTTCTCCATCAAGCACAAAAGCATCGGCTGAAAAATTGCTCAAGCGACAGGCACGCCAGTCGTCTGACTTGCTACCGATATTCAAGACTGGCATTCTCTACCTCCTCTTTTTTTTCCGCTCAACAGACCGAAGATAAAGAAGAAAAAGAAACCTCTCATCACACCTCCAAAAATGAAAAGAACGGATTACTAACTATTTAATTATACCACACTCAAAATGAAATTGCAAGACCAAAAACTGGCTTTTTAAGCCAGTTTCGAAGAGAGTTTGAACTTTTATTGCCAGTTGCCACCAACCACTTAAGCAACCGGCGGAGGGAGACACTTTTTACAAAATTAGTAAATTTTTAAAAAGGCGTCTCCCTCCGTACGCATAGAGCTTGTGTGAACTATAAAATTTATTAAAACCTGTTCCGACGGGAGTCGATATAGGCGTTGGTCTCGGATAATTTTAGAGCCGTAGTTCCGTTGCCGGTTCTGATATAAAACTCTTCGTTACTGTTATCGCTTTTTAAATATACCGGTTTGTGGCTTGGTGAAACGCTTATAATACAGCATTCTTTGCCGTCCGCTTGCGACCAATTCAATTTCACAAACTGCCTGAATTCGGCACCGATCATATTGTGAAAAATTTGAGTGAAATGATTCTCAAAACCATCGGCGTCTTTCCTGACAAGAGAGCCGAAATCCGAAGCTAATCCTACAACCGCTTTGTTATCGTCAACTCCCATCACCAAATGCCCGCCCCGAGAATTAAGAAATGCGGCAATGGTTTTCATTGCCGATTTTTCAAGAACGCGGTTTACCGCGTTCTGTCTTGTGTCCCAACGGAATGTACTCTTAAACTCCAAGTTTTCGTGCTCACTATGATTAAGAAGCTCCGCTAAAACCGGCGGCGTTCCGGTTTTATTCTTTCCGTCAAAAGCGGATTCGCCTCTGGCGGAAAATTTTAAAATCAAGCCGACATATTCTTCCGGAGAGGGAATGTTTTTCAACCGGATTTTCTTGTTTATGTTGCTGCCGGTCAATTCTATTGTCCCGTATTTCGTAAGTTTTCCGAGCGGGCTTTGACGGTAGCTTACCGAAGTAACAGGTTCCATGGGGATTGTTGTTTCATGGCTGTAAAAAACACCATAGGTATGAATAATTTCGTTATTGCGAATGTGATAAGATTCTTTATACCATCGGAAAAATATGAAAAATACCATAGCCGTTTCAGTCGAAAAAATAAACAAAGCCTCGGCAATACGGAACGAAATGGCGTGAGAGATTGTCAGAGAACGGTAGATTGCGGCATAGTTGGCAAGCGCGCTAACTATAAAAAAGGCGACAATCGCTCCGATTTGAAGCAAAATAAAATTCTTGACGATCACTACCGGACTTTTTTTGACGATTATCGGCTTTTTCATCAATGACCACATCCTACCACTTTGAATTTTAAGGGTAAACCCCCGTAGCCGTTATGAATAAGTTAGAAAAACCCCAAATAGTGTCCCGTGAAAAATGCCGTGATACTAAGGATGCCGAGAACCATAAACACTAAAAGAAAAACTAACAACTTCCGGATAATAATTTCGCTTGGATTACGAAAACTCCCGTAAAATATCGTCGTAGCGACCGCATACAGCAGCGCAGAAAAAATACTTTTGGAAGTCCAATGATGGCCGGAAAAACTTTTAAGCCAATTCTTCAGCGGGATTGAAAGTTCCGCCCAAACAGTAATTACCACCACAAATACGATAGTGGTGATAGCCGCAAGAGCAGATGCAAAAATAAGTCGTGGTTTATTCATAAAATTTTTATCCCCACCGGGCTGCGGCGGAAATTATAAATCCCATCGCGCCGATAAGAAGTCCCAGTACGGCAACAGCTCCGGAAAGCAACCATGCCAGCCGGCGAATTTTAAGCTGTTCCATATCTTTTTTATCAAGCAAAGCAATGAAGAGCGTGGTCATCGCAACCGGAATAATAAACAAGAAAACGTGTTCTTTGGTTTCCATAATAATATTGTGAGCCCACGGCGTCAGGCCCTTTTGAATAACCGGTTTTACAAGCCCGCCGTAATAAACCACGTAGTAATATCCCCCGGCAATCCAGCTGGCGATAAAAGCAGTCACGCCGATTACTGCCGTAGCAATCGTGCTTTTTTGCGAACCCCCGTCGCTTCTTAGTTTTCCCAATAACCATAAAAACGCATCGATTCCGACAATCGCAAAACCAAGGTGAAAACCTATGAGAACAGGCTTACTTTGGATTATTGCTAAGAAATCCATATGTTTATATCATACCAAACTTTTAGTTTGAGTTCCATTCAACCGGAAGCGTTTGAGTAAAAGCGAGCTGGAAACAACCGAAATCGAACTTGTAGCCATAGCGATGGAAGCAAATATCGGATTCAACAAAATGTGGAAGGATGGGTAAAGAGCTCCCATAGCAACCGGGATAAGAATGATATTGTACCCAAAAGCCCAAAAGAGGTTGAGTTTTATGGTTTTCATGGTCATTTTGGACAATCGGATTGTAGCGGCCACTGATTTAAGGTCTTTATTGATGAGAGTAATATCGGCTGCTTCTATGGCCACGTCCGTTCCCGTGCCCATGGCAATTCCGACATCGGCTTGAGCTAAAGCCGGGGCATCGTTTATACCGTCGCCCACCATAGCTACAATTTTATTTTCAGCTTGAATTTTTTTTACTTCAGCCTCTTTTTGGTCCGGAAGCACTTCAGCTAAAACTCTTGTAATGCCGACTTTATTGGCTATCGCCATAGCTGTTTTAAAGTTATCACCGGTAATCATTACCGGCTCAATACCAAGTTTTTTAAGTTCTTCTATCCCCTGCCGGGCATTTTCTTTAACAGTATCAGCTACCGCAATGGCGCCCAAAAGATCGGAGTCCGATGCCAAAATCATTACCGTCTTACCCTCATTTTCCAGTTTTTCTATTTCTATTTCGTGAGCGCCAAGGTCAATGGATATATCTTTCATTAAAGCCCTATTTCCAAAATAAAACTTTTTAGGACTACCTACAATTATTATCTCTCCCTCCAGTCCTTTTCCTGTATTGGCCTTAAATTTATCTACCGCAAAGAGTTCGGTTTTTTCGGTCTCCGCTTTTTCTCTTATCGCTTTATCCAGTGGATGAGATGATGATTTACCAAGACTTGCCGCAAAGGCCACAATTGCCATGGCAACCGGATGCTCTGAAAATTTTTCAAGAGAAGCCGCGTATCGCAAAACTTCATTCTCTTTGCCGTTATCAAAAGCAATAACATCAGTTACCGATGGTTCGCCCTTTGTAAGTGTTCCCGTTTTATCAAAGATTATCGTTTTAACCTTATGAGCAATCTCTAAGCTTTCTGCATCTTTTATTAATATGCCATGCTCCGCTCCTTTACCGGTGCCAACCATGATGGCTGTAGGTGTTGCCAAACCCATCGCGCACGGACAAGCAATTATTAAGACGGCGACAGTATTCAGAATGGCATAGAGCAAAGCTGGCTCAGGCCCCAAATTATACCACACAACAAATGTGGCTATGGCCAACATAATAACAATCGGAACAAAATAAGAAGAGACCAAATCAGCCAGACGCTGAATAGGAGCCTTACTGCCTTGGGCTTCCTGAACAAGTTTGATGATTTGGGCAAGCATTGTCTCTTGTCCAATCTTTGTTGCCTCAAAAACAAAGCTTCCGCTTTTATTTATGGTAGCGCCAACAACCGTATCCCCGTTTTTTTTGTCTACCGGCATACTTTCTCCGGTTATCATAGATTCATCAATAGACGAATCCCCTTCGGTTATCATTCCGTCAACAGGTATCTTTTCTCCCGGCCGTACTCTAATTAAATCGCCAATAACCACTTCGCTGATTGGTATATCTATTTCTTTATTATCCCTTACAACTCTGGCGGTTTTGGCCTGCAGCCCTATTAATTTTTTAATGGCTTCAGAAGTTCCAGCTTTGGCTTTGGCCTCAAAATACCGCCCAAGAAGAATTAAACCAATAATGATTGTGGCCACGTCAAAGTATGGCATTGGTTCAGTGCCTATTCGTTGAACCACTTGTGGAAATGCTGTAACAAAAGCCGAATAGCCGTAAGCAACCGTAGTCCCAATAACAACAAGAGTGTCCATGTTTGCGGTTCGGTGCCTCAACGCAGGAATTGCCGCTCTGTAAAAAACCCAGCCCGCCCAGAATTGAACGGGGGTTGCCAAAAGCAATTGAATCCAAAAATTCTTTAAAATTGAGGGGGAAGTGTCCATCAAAGTCGGAAACCCTCCCCACAAAACAAGCGCGCCAAGAGTTAAACTAATCACAACCCTAAATTTCAAATCTTTTAATTCTTTTTGTTTTTCTGCACGCTCTTTGTCTTCAGATTGAAGTTCCTCTTTAATAAATGCCTTATAACCGGCATTAGCTACCGCTGAATTTAATTTATCGTCCGTTACCTTATCCGAATCGTATGCAACCGTGGCTTTTTCAGTCACCAAGTTAACATTCGCCTCCGATACGCCATCAACCTTTTTTAATGATTGCTCAATTATCAGCACACAGGATGCGCAGTGCATCCCTTTAATTGAGAAGGTTTTTTTAATTTTATTCATGGTGATATTTTGTTAATCAGTTACGATAATTTTACCGTGAAACATGTTCATTCCACAGGAATACTTAAATTCTCCTGTTTGCTTTGGAGTAATCTCAATGACCACCTTTTCGTTAAATGGAAGATGTTTGCGTATCTTAAAATCAGGCAAGACTACTTCTTCCAAACAACTTGAAGAATCTTTGCGTATAAAATTTAATTTCGTTGTTTTATTTTTGGGAATAGATATTGCCTCCGGCGAGTATCCGCCCTCAACGATAATGTCAACGGAACCAATGACTGCCACTTCTTTTTTTTCTTTTTTCATAAGGAAAAACCAAAACACAAAGATTATACCGATAATTCCAGATATAGTAACAATTGTTTCGTTCATCCCGCACTTATCGAGCATTGGGCTTTCCTATGCAGCTGTTTTAGATGCACAATCCTCGATTATTTAATTAATTCATTATATCCCGCATCTTTGACGACACCTATCACGCTGCATATGCTCAATAAGTGCGGGATTCACATGATTAGTTAATTACATTTATTACTCCCGTATACATGCCCATGGAACAACTGAATTTAACCGGACCTGTGCTTTCAGGTGTAAACTCAAATTCGTTAATTCCTTCTTTCAGGCCGGTAAAGATATTATACTTCGGAATCACCAAACTTGCCGAACAAGAATACAGATTTGTCGCGTTTACCAATAGTTTAACAGGAATGCCCTTTTTTACGGTAATCTTATCCGGAGAGTATCCGCGGACGGATTGAGTTATCCTTATAACTTGCTTGCCGTCCTCAAATGTACCGCTTATTTTATCCTGATTTTGGATACTAAAACCACCAAAAGCAATTCCGGTCAGATTATAGCCGTAAGAAATATTCAATAATCCTAAAATTATGACTATCAATCCCGCAAATTTAAAGAAATATCCCCTAAACCATCCTCTTACCGCTGATGTTATTCCTCCTATACCCAAAAGCCCCGGCATTGTCCCCAAAGCAAACAAGCCCATAATTAAACTTCCTCTGGTAAAACTGCCGGTGCTTACCGCATATAACTGCATCGCTTGGGTAAAACCGCAGGGCAAGAAAAATGTTGCGGCTCCTGAGAGAAAAGAGTCTTTGTGGCTGTATTCTTTAATTTCACGGTTACCACCGAAGAGCCGGCTGATACTTTTAGGCAAAACCAGACCTTCCAAGCGCGGAAAGACTTCAATAAGTTTTAATCCGAGAAAGAACATGGCAATTCCCGCTACCACTATCAGTGTCCCCAGAACTGAACTTGAAAAACGAAATGCCGAACCGACCAAGCCGATTACTCCTCCCAAAAATAAATATGAGGACAATCTTCCCGCATTAAAGAACAGATGGGGACGAAATTTTTGAGCCGGTGTAGCTTCCGGATGCAGAGCAGAGTGCCGGGTGGAGATGCCGAGAACAATTCCGCCAACCAAAGCCATGCAGGTAGAAATTCCGGCAGTTAAACCGATTAAAACAACCGCAATTAATCCCGGCGAGTTGCCGAATCCGTAATTCAAATTAAATATCCCGAATATCTGCATCAAGAAATAAATAAATAGCAAAACACCGCCCGCAAATAGAAGCTCTATGTAAATCATTGAATCCTTAGAGAAAAGTGATTTCTTTGAATCTATTCCCATGCTATATCCGGCATCTTCTACTACCTTTCTAATTTGTCCGTCTGAAGGAGTTTGTCGGTCGTAGTAAACCTGGACAAGACCTTTTCTATGATTAACGTTCACCTTTTTAACTCCCTGAACTTTTGAGATAATATTATCTTCAATGAGTATTTCGCAGGAACGACAATGCATGCCTCTTACGTTATATGTCTTTTTATTCATTTTATTTTGGATTGTCCTATTTAGGACAAAAGTGTTAGGTCTGACTGAAAAGAGAATCCCCCTCCTAAGGTAAGCGGGGCGGAAGAAAAACTTCTGTCGAATAAAGTGTTTCAAATAATAACACCTCGCTGGTTAGCTGTGTGATTATAAATATTGTAGATACAATTATCGTTGAAGTCAGTATAAAAAAATTAATCATTAGCATGTGGCAGGCTTGTCTGGAGCAATCGTCATGAAAACCCAAAAGAACCACTAATGGTGCGACTAAAAATAAAGTAATCAATAAAAATATCAGTAATTTAGGCATTTCTTAGGCTTTAATAATCTTAAATCTAATTATACCCAAAATAATATTTAATGCCAACTTTATGGTAAACTAATGCGTATGAAAAATCCCAAATTTCCGATGAGAATAAACCGGTATCTTGCCTGGCAAAAACACTCTACCCGCCGGGGCGGAGATGAGCTTGTCCAGAAAAAGCAGGTTCTTATCAATGGAAGATTTGCAGAGCTTGGAGACAAGGTCAACGAAAAAGATGTTGTGGAGGTTTTAAAAAGTAAGAAGCCGAAAAGCTATCTCTATTTTGCCTACAATAAACCAGCGGGAGAAACGACCGATACGCCTATTTTTCTCAATAAAGACATATTTCCATTAGGCCGATTAGATAAGGACTCCCACGGCCTGATGCTTCTGACCAACGACGGCAGAGTTACCGATCGGCTTTTGAATCCGGAATACGCTCATGAAAAGGAATATATCGTTGTTATTAAAGAAAAGTTGAGACCCAACTTCAAACAAAAAATGGAGGCAGGCGTAGATATTGAGGGCTATAAAACAAAAAAATGCAAAGTTGAAATACTAAACAATTTTACTTTCAAAATAGCCCTGACCGAGGGCAAGAAACATCAAATCAGGAGGATGTGTGTTGCCCTGCGCAATGAGGTTAAGGATCTCAAGAGGACAAGGATATTGAACATAGAGCTCGGCAACTTGCCTGCCGGCAGCCACAGAGCTATCGGCGGAGAGGAACTGAATATGTTTCTGAAAAATTTAGGGCTTTAATTATTTATTTTTCCAGACCTTAACGAATACTTCTTGAGTTATATCAGAAGCATTGTCTTCATTGCCTGTATAATTTCTTGCGAAACCATATATTTGCTGGAGGTATCGCTTAATTAAAACCTCCAGAACGCGTTCGTCCTTTGTGGTTTTATATTGACGAACTAATTCCTCATCGAAAAGATGGTGCATTATTGCAGTTTACTGTCTATGAGCTTCTTAAATTCTTCAAGGCTCGGTATGCCGTTTAGTTTTTCTCCATTTACAAAGAAAGTTGGAGTGCTGTTAATGCCAAGCGCTTGGCCGTCGGAGCGGTCTTTGAGAATAGTATCCTTGAATTTCTCCTGACTGACTGCATCGGTAAACGCTTTGACGTCAAGTCCGAGTTTTTGGGCATATCCGGCAAATATTTCCAGGGCCTTAGGATTTCCTGACCATTCTTTTTGGCCTTCATAAAGCATGTCGTGCATCTCCCAAAACTTTCCTTGGACTCCCGCGGCTTCGGCTGCTTCTGCGGAAATCATGGCGTTAGAGTGTTGGGGAAGAGGAAAATTCCTGTAAACAAAATTTGCGTTCGGATTGTCTTTGTACGCCTCAACGAGCTGCCGGACAATAGGGTTGGCATACGCGCAAGCCGGACATTGGTAATCGCCGAATTCAACAACGTTAACTTTGGCATCTTTTGTGCCGGTCATGTGGCTTATTTGGCCAATCAATAAATTAGAATCGGCAACGACTTGAGATCCGGTGTTTGTCTTGTAAATTAAAAACGCAAATAATGCGAAAAGGAGGATTCCGATGCCTGAAATAATTTTAGTTTCTTTAGACATGGTTTGATTTTTTGTGGATTAATAATGCAGTCGTGATGATAATAAAAGAGAATAGCGACAGAAGGGGTATGTCTATAAAACCAAGCAAATTTATATATCTGGTAACGCAGGATATGCCAAAAGTGCAGGGTATTAACCTCTCTTGTATAACACTATAATACAACAAATTTTGATAAAAAGCAATAGCGCCGCCTATTACGCTTAGTGGCAATGCATAGTTAAGGAAATTCCTGTCTTTCTTGATGATTCCGACACCAATAATCAGAACAAGGGGATACATGGCAATTCTCTGGTACCAGCAAAGGACACAGGGAGTAAAACCCAAAATCTCGCCAAAATACAAACTCCCCGCCATTGAAACCACGGCCGTTATCCAAGCTATATATAAGATATTGTCCTTAATAAGTCTGGTCATTTTAGTTACACTGCATATTATACATTTTCTGACGATATTTTCCAGAAACAGAATTAATATTGTATGGCACTCAACAATATCGCGCTGCCGAGAGGAACGAGAATATTGTCGTCCAACAAAAAAGAGAATTGGTCCAATACGGCCGCTAACGATGCCCCGATAAGTATTGTTTTCAGCGGCAAAACAAGCGGTGTTAAAGATTGGAGAAATAGTCCGGCAACAAAAGAAATCACAAATATAACTACAGCCCCGGCAAGAGTTTTTTCGCCAAGTATGAGCTTCTGCGGCAGGAAGCGGATTATCTTGCTGAACGGGGCAAAGGTATCGCCCAAAATAAAAAATGACAAACTTACCACCGCAATTTCCGTGGAAAACAAACTGATTATTATAAAGGCGCTGGACAAGAAAATACTATAGCCCGATAAACGCCTCTTCTCTTTTTCTCTCGCAAGCGCTTTTAATTTAAAATATTTTTCATTAAAAGACGGGGTTGTCAGGCGAACGGCGTCAACAAAAAGAGCGATTCCCAGAAGAACGGCTACTATCGCGATAATGGTTATTTTTGGCGCCACGAGCAAACCTAAAGGAAATGCCAAAGCGCCGAGTTTCAATAAGTGCCTCACAGGCAATTTCATTTTAACCGCGGATACGTTGATGCTATATGCGACAAACCCGGCAATCAATAACAATGCATACGTTGAACGCGTATAAAAAAGCGCGATAAAACACAACCCCGCCAATGAAGCCACTCCTCTTCCGCCCCGGAATCCGAGATAAAACGGCGCGATATGGCCGGCTACTCCGGCTAACCCGACAAGAATAGCCGTATCAGGACTTAGCCAATTAAGACTCAGGTAATAAACCGCCGGCGTTTTTAAAAAATCAAAAAGGCCGGCAATGATGCCATAAACAGGTCCAACAATGAAGTATGTGTTAGTCGCTCCGGTGTTATGGTATTTATAATCCCTGATGTCGATTCCCTTAACCAAGCGGCCAAAAAAATAACCCGGCGATAAAGAGCCGACAAGATACCCAAGAACAAGAACGAGATAAAACATTAACACGATATGTCCTTATTTTAAGTTTAACAATAACAAACCGCAATGGCAGTTGGCACTACGGACGGACCACGATCATCGCCTTGATTATTGAAGTAACGGGCTCGCCGTGACCGGTCTTATAATCATAAATGGCGTCCATTATAATCCGGGCGGGATAACGGTATTGCTCTCCTCTCTTGGTGCCCGGGTCATTGGTAATAAATTCGTCAGTATTGGGGTCGTATCCTTTGATTATCAGCATATGCCGAAGCGGTCCCGGCGGCTTATAGTAAGGATTGTTAAGCAGTCTGCCGTTGGCCGGCACGACGACTAAATTTCCTTTTATTAGTTCTGTTTTTATATCGTTTGCCATAATGTCGTATTTTGCTTCAACATTATTATAACGAAAATAGTCCTTATAGATTCTGTCTATAATATCCTGGACAGAGGTATCATAAAAACTGCCGTAATTCTTGGCTTCATAATCAGAAATAGCAACAATGTCCCGTTCTGCTCCGGCCGGAGTCAATTGTTTGCCTTTCGCCCAACTCGTGGCCATTAATGCAGTAGCTTCCTCGCAGCCGTCTTCCTGTCTGGGGTCGCTCCAGTTTGCCAACGGCGCCTGCGGCGTAAACGGAACATTGCGTATCAGTATTAAACTTGCCGGTTCGGTTGTGCCGGTCGCCTTGGGGGTGGTGTCCGGAGAAGGCAATGGCGAAGGACTGGTTGTAAAACCGGGAACCGGCGTAAATCCGGTCAGTGTGATTTCCGGAAGCGGATTATTGATAGAAGGAATTATTTTTGTAACAACAAAATAGCCCGCCGCAACTGCGGCAATTACAACACCCGCCGTCAAATATGCAGAAGATTTCTTCATGAATAAATTTTAACATGATTACTCGAGAAACGTGAGAGCTTTGCCGCGTTTGTCGGCGCGGCCGGTCCGGCCGATGCGATGAACATAATCGTCGTATGTCGCGGGCAAGTCGTAGTTGATGACATGGCTGACATCGGCGATATCAAGGCCGCGGGCGGCGACGTCTGTCGCGACCAAAATCTGGACATAGCTATTTTTGAACAAATTAAGCGCTTTTTGACGTTGAGACTGAGTCTTGTTGCCATGAATAGATTCGGATTTAAATCCACGCTGGGCAAGATTTCTTGAGAGGCGTTCCACACCGTGTTTTGTTCTTCCAAAAATAAGCACTTTGCAGAATTCCGACTTTTTAACCAATAAATCATGGAGAACTTCCAGCTTGTCTTTGCCGTCCATGCGGACAACATCCTGTTCCACATTCTTTGCGGTATCTCTTGTCTTAACGGAAATTTTGACCGGCTGGCTGAGAAATTCATAGATAAGGTTATCTATGTCGCGGGAAAGAGTGGCCGAAAAGAAAAGGGTCTGCCGTTCCTTGGGCATTCCGGCCATCACAAAACGCATGTCATTGATGAATCCCATATCAAGCATCCTGTCCGCTTCATCCAAAACAATGGTCTTGAATTCTGCAAGGCGGATAAAGCCATGTTCAATGTGGTCTTTCAATCGTCCCGGAGTGCCGATTATAAAGTTATATTGATTTCTCAACTGCGATATCTGGCGGCCCATGCTGGCCCCGCCGACGCAACAGACAGAAAAGATTCTCATCCCGCGGGTAAAACCCTGCAATTCGCTTTCTATCTGCAACGCAAGTTCGCGGGTCGGAACCACCACCAAGACCATTTCCTTGCGGTTTAAAATGACTTTATTTATCAACGGAATCAAAAATGCGGCAGTCTTGCCTGTACCGGTATTTGCGATTCCGACCACATCGGAACCATTCAAAATATGAGCGATAACTCTGTCCTGAATCGGAGTCGGGGTAATGTAACCCTTAGATGCGATGGCTCTCTTTATTGTCTGGTCAACATTAAAATCCTGAAAATTATGTTCAGGAACGAAATGTTCAACCTCTTCAGTTATGACCGCTTTGTTGATAAACCGGGCCGGATCGATATATTCGCCCTGATTCCTGCTCCGTCCGCCAAAACGCGAAGAGTTTCCTCCTCTTTTGAATGCCGGTCTGCCGGAAGCTCTTGTTTTGAATCCCCTGTTGCTGAAATTTCTTGTAGACATGCTTTTTCTAACAATGGTCAAAATTAAAATACAGACCATATCGTCTCATGAGTTTTTAGAAAAAGCTTGCCCCGCTCTTGACCTCAAGGGCGGGGTTGAGAACTTTGCCGTTAGGGACAATCCCCTAATAAAACCCGAAGAGATTTAGTTATGTATACAGTATATATCAAAACAGCTTTTTTGTCAATGTTAGTCGGCTTGCAATGAGAGTTCACCTAATTACTCTGTTGTTTTGCCGTCGAAGTGTTCTTCGTTGGTTTCTGCCTCTGCTTTAGTGGCATGGATAATGCCGTCCTTGTGGTTAGGCGGAGAATAAATAGTGTAGAGTTTCATTTCTTCAGTTTCAGAAGTATTGACGACATTGTGTTTGGTTCCGGCGGGGACCACAACGGCAAAACCGTCAGCTAATTCATGCTCAACATCATTCAAAATAGTTTTGCCTTGCCCTTTTTCCACTCTTATAAATTGATCCAGCTCATGAACCTCTTCGCCTATCTCTTCCTTTGGAAGCAGGGACATTACCACCAATTGGCTGTTTTTAGCGGTATACAAAACCTTCCTAAAGTTTTTATTTTCTAACGAATCTTTTTCAATGTTTGTTACGTATCCCATGGTTTTCTAACTGGCTAACCAGCCGCCGTCTACATAGAAAGTCGCGCCGGTGACGTAACTCGCCTCTTCAGAAGCTAAAAACACTACCATCGCCGAGACCTCTTCGGGTCTGCCGATTCTTTTGAGCGGAACCCGGAGCATAATTTCTTCGTTGATTTCCTTGCCAAGTTCCTTGCCCGGCTCGCGGACCATAGGAGTATCGATGGCTCCGGGGGCAATAACATTAACATTGATACCCAACTCCGCCCATTCGGCGGCTAATGTCTCCGTCATGCCGATTATACCTCCTTTTGAGGCAGAATAATGAGCCGCGCCCGAAAAACCAATCCCGGCACCACCTGAAGCAATGGAAGATATGTTAATGATTCGCCCCCACTTATTTTTTGCCATCTCTTTGGCGGCTCTTTGCGTGCAGAGAAATTGGCCCTTGAGGTTTATGTCTATCATTTTGTTCCATTCTTCTTCTGTAATTTCCAATGCCGGTTTAGGCACAAATATTCCGGCGTTATTGACAAGAATGTCCAACCGGCCGTATTTTTTTATAATTTCATCAAAAACCCGGTCAATCTCGGCTTTATCGGTGACATCCATTCCAAAACATACCGCCTCGCCACCTTTTGAAATTATCTCGTCAACAACAGTCTGACACCCTTCGATTGTTCTGTTGGTCACTACGACCTTCGCTCCCTGCCCCGCCAAAATCAAAGCATGGGCCTTGCCCATCCCTTGGCGCGCGCCGGTAATCAACACGACTTTGTCTTTAAGTTCAAACATGTGAAATAGGTTAATTATCTTATTATGGCACATTCAGGACATTGCCGACAACAACACCGACGATTATCGCAACGCCTCCCAGAACTACCATTTTCAACATATTGCTAAAAACACTCGTTCCCGATATTTTTCCGCTGAATATCCCGAGAAACCCGAGAGCTGTTATTGAGAACACTATTGATATTGTAAGAGCGTTATTATTCTGCAAAAAAACATAGGGAGAAAGCGGAATAAGTCCTGATATAAAATATGAGAAAAACATTATCAGCCCGCTTTTAGTTGAGCCTTTGATTGATGTTTCTTTACGCTTTTCATATTCCTCTACTGAATATTCCGACAAAACGCTTCCGACCGCCATTGAGAACGCTTCAACGAATATCAAAATAGCTCCGGTCATTATTACATAGTTTCTGGAAATTCCCGTGATCGCTATTCCGGACAACAACCCGACCGTTGAAACCAAACCATCCTCAACCCCGAAAACGAAATTCCTTACAGCAGAAGATGGTCTTAATATCATTGTTTGATACTATTTACCGCGCTTTGGGAGGAAAGAATCCAATCCCCAGAAAGTACCCGCATTTGAAGCAAAAAGAACAAAAAGAGCGGTCATGTAAATTATGTGTTCATCCACCAGAAACGAATGCTCGCCCGCGTATGGAAATTGCAATATGGGCAGGTAGTATAAAATCATCAAAAGTATGCCTCCGAGCGATGCCCACCTTACCAACAAGCCGGCAAGAAGAGCCAAGCCGATAAGAGTTAGCCCCCATTCATTAACAAAATTGATCCAGCCAAGATTGCCCGCACTTGCGAACCATTGGAAAAGGCCGGGGAATGTTTTAGCGCTATTCAAATATCCCGCAGCCGACCAGTTGGGATTCAGGACTTTTGTTATTCCGGCGTAAAAAAATAATACGCCAAGTGCGACTCTTGATAAAAACACCGCCATTTTTAATTGATTGTTCATATTTTAATTTTAACACAAAAAAGGCGGTAAAAATCTAAGCTGTGGATAAGGGACCGGAAGCCTCGGTTTATTTGGAAAGGGGCAAATTTCGTGTTAAAATAGCTCAGCGCTTGATTAGTTTTGCGGGGTCGTCTAATGGTAGGACAGCGGCCTTTGAAGCCGTTTATCTTGGTCCGAATCCAAGCCCCGCAGCAAATGGATATTTTATTTAACTCAAGCAATTTTTCCGGCGCAGTTCAATGGACATCGGACCACGGCTATTGGATTATTTTAATAGCGATGGTGATCGAGGGGCCGATTATCGCCTCGGCGGCGGCATTTGCGGCCGTATCGGGCTACTTTAATCTGTTTTATATTTTTATTCTTTCTCTCCTCGGAGACGCAATAGGAGACACTATTTATTATGCCATGGGCTACTGGGGCAGAATGAAATTAGTGGAACGTTTCGGCCACAAATTCGGATTATCAAAAGAACGTCTTGAAAAAATTGATAAGCTTCTTAACAACCACCCCGTTAAAACTCTCCTCGCTTTAAAGTTAAATCCGATAACCCCCGCTCCCGGATTAATGCTTGTCGGCTCCACCAAAATGCCGTTAAGAAAATTCATCGCGACATCTTTGTCCATCACCCTGCCCAAATCTATTTTTTTCATCGCAATGGGCTACTATTTCGGCAATTTGTACGATTTAATCGCTTACTACGGCAATTATGGTTTTGCCGTAATTTTCATTATTATTTTGGCTGTTGTCGCTTTCCGCGTTTACAAGAAAATATCTTGCCGCATCGCCGACAAAATAGAAAAAATTTAAACCGGTCAAACATAAAATGCCTAAAATAGTAATCGTAACCGATACCTGGAGCGACAGCGTTAACGGCGTAGTCACAAGTCTTTTGCAGGTCCAAAAATATCTTATGTCAAAAAGGTTTGACGTAAAAGTGATACACCCCGGCGAATTTAAAACAGTGCCCCTGCCGACCTATTCGGAAATCAAACTTTCTCTTTTAACGCGAAAGCAGATGGAAGACATTCTTCAAAAAGAAAGGCCCGATTATATCCATATCGCCACGGAAGGGCCGTTGGGACTTGCGGCAAGGATGATCTGCGTCAAGAATAATTGGAAATTCACTTCGTATTACTATACCCAGTGGCCGGAATATATTCAGATCAGAACAGGAACATTTAAAGATTTGGCCTACAAATATTTAAGGTGGTTTCATAACGCCAGCCAAAGAACTTTTGTAACCACAGTTTCTTTGGAAAAAACCTTAAAAGAGAACGGCTTCAAACATCTGACGGTCTTGCCCTTGGGCGTAGACACGAATTTATTCAAAAGAAATCCAAATGCCGCAATCCCCGCCGGTTTAAAAAAACCTATTTTTGTTTATTTGGGAAGACTCGCGTCCGAGAAGAATCTGGAAGCCTTTTTAAGATGCGACCTTCCGGGCCGCAAACTTGTTATCGGAGACGGTCCGAACAGGCAATCGCTCGAGCGGAATTTTGCCGGCCGAGCAAAATTTGTCGGATATAAAAAGGGCCAAGAACTCGTAGATTTGCTTTCGGTTTGCGATGTTTTTGTGCTCCCGTCCAGAACCGAAACTTTCTGTATTGCTATGCTTGAGGCTTTGGCCTGTGGTTTGCCGATAGCCGCTTTTGATGAACCGGGGCCGCGGGATATTATCACACAGGGAACAGACGGCTGTGTGGGAGATGATCTGCAAAACAACGCCGTTAAATGTTTGGGGTTAAATCCGGAAAATTGCAGAGAAAAAGCTCTCAAATATTCATCTGACAGTTGGTCCGAGAATTTATTGGCGAATTTGACGCCGATCCGCACGTCTTAAACTTTCAGAGAAATCATCGACGCAATCTGCTTGACCGGGCCTATTATCTTCAGGAAGCAAATTATCTCCATAGCCATTTTAAAATCTCCGGCAACTCCGCGCCAAAAACCAACCTTATCAGATTTTCTGGTTATTCCCACCTTGTTCCATTTAACAACCCTGATTCGCATCTTTTTGCGGATTATTATTTTATTTAAAAAACTCTCCAGTTCAAATCCGCTCAGCTTATCAAGCTCATCGAGGTCTTCTATGATATCTTTTTTAAAAATTCGCTCGCCCGAAACAAAATCCAGACCCAATAATCTGTAGAAAAGCAGACTATTGCGGCGCAAGCTGATGCTTATATCCGCTTTGTTTTCCAGCACCGGTTTAATAAGAGCGGTTATGCTTTCTTTGTCCAATCCGGTCAAATCGGCATCAAGCATGAGAACCATGTTGTTTTTGGCCTTTTTAAAGCCCAGCATAACCGCATGGCTTTTCCCTTTGTTTTGAGGATAGGAGATTAATTCAATTCCTTTTATTTCTTTGAGCGCGAATTCGGAATTATCGGTAGATCCGTCATTAACAACAATAACCTCATCAACATTATCGTGCCCCAAAACGGCATTTATCACATCAAGCGCCCTCCGGCCTTCGTTGTAAACAGGAATGACGCAAGATATATTCGGTTGAGCGTTTTTATCCGAAATCATTAAGGTTGCAATAATTCCAATACCGCTAATTCCAGCGGCAGTTGAACCACCGGCGAAGTTTTAATTTCGTTCCGGGCCGAAATAAAAAGATTCATTATTTTTACAAGTTTAGATCCGTCAATCTGCCAGTTTTGAACAGACTCTTCCCCGATTGCCGTTAAAACTGCCGGGTTTATTTTAAACATCAAAACCCTCCTGACGTATTCAATAAAATCTTTTGTGAAATGTTCTAAGTCAACTCCCGACTCGTGAATTCTTTGAATAAAGTTGAGAGCTGAAACTTTGTCATCGGCAACGAGATAACCCATAAATTCGGAATGATATCTGAAAGGAACCAATCCGAGAGCGCTGGTTACATCGTCAACGGTTATTTTGCCCTGATATGAACGAAGTTTTGAAAGAGAAACTTCCGCATCTCGTAGCGCGCCGTCGGAAGAAACGGCAATCGCTTTCAGGCCCTCGTCTTCTATATTGATTTTTTCGGCCATGGCTACTTCTTTAAGTTTTGTGAAAATCTGGCTCGGTGTCAGGCGTCTGAAATCAAATCGTTGGACACGAGAAAGAACTGTCGGCAGAATTTTGTGCGGTTCGGTGGTGGCAAGAACAAAGACAACATGGCTTGGCGGTTCTTCAAGAATTTTCAGTAAAGCGTTAAAAGCATCTTTGGTAAGCATGTGAACCTCGTCAATGACAAAAACCTTGTACCCCCCCGACGGAGCCGCTACAAGAGCCGATTCTTTAAGATTTCTTATCTCGTCTATGCCTCTATTTGAGGCGGCATCTATTTCTATCAAGTCCAAAGAACGGCCTTCGTTGGTCGTGAGACAGCTTGGACAGGAATTATCAGGGTCGCCGTCTTTATCGCGCTTGGCGCAGTTCAATGCCTTGGCAAAAATCCTTGCCAAAGTTGTTTTGCCCGTCCCCCTCGGTCCGGTAAATAAATAAGCGTGGCCTATCCGGCCAGTTGATAACGCTCCCTTCAGTGTTTTGACTACATGCTCCTGCCCGACGACTTGGGCAAATGTCTGCGGCCTGTATTTCCGATACAACATACCGCTATCTTATCCCAATTTATAAAAATAAAAAAGCCCCGCACAAGACGAAGTGCGAGGATTATCATATGCGAGGTAAAACTAAAGGGTATTCTCTGGACCCAACCACACGCATAGGTTACCTTCCGCCAGGTCTACCAAGTGAGCAATGGCAACAGCCCCTTGAAACATGCTATACCACAACCCAGCCATCCACCATCCGGACAGATCGGAACCGTTGAAGCATGTCTTCCAGAGAGATACTGCAAAAAGAACACATATCGCGAGAATAAAGACATGCAACCCGCGAAACCTCTTGTGTAGTATCATGGCGCCTCCTTTATTCAGAACTAAAAACAAGATATCACCCTTAGTAATTTATGTCAAGTTTCCTGGAAGAGGTTATTTTTTGAAGACGGCTAATTTAAACCCGACAAAACTAAATATCAGAGCAACTGCCGAACCGACGACGGCTCCGGCATTTGCCCAGACCGCAGGACTTAATCCTCCTAACGGATTAACATAGTTCACAATCAAGGACGCGGTACCTATATTTATGAATATAGCCACAACGGCAACGCTCATGAATTTGGCAAATTCAAATCCTCCGCTCGAAGATTCTGAGCCAGTCGAAGGACTGCCCTCAAACGCCCAGTATTTATTCCAAAAATAACTCGGGATAATGGCAGACATAAAAGATATTCCCTTGAAAACAGGATACCACCCTCCGGACGATATTCCCGTATTGGCAATCAAGAGGTTCAGAACACCGAAATCCACCGCCGCGTTGGTAAATCCTATGGCGGCGAATTTGCCGAATTGATTAAAAAATCCGAACCATCCGCCGAGAAAATATCCGAAATTAACGCCTAATATCCATAAGACCGGCACAATCAGCAAAAACCAGACAAAAGAGTGCCCCCCGAATTCGCTTATTGCTAAATATTCAAAAATTCTCCAAGCCGAAAAACCGGTAATACAACCGGTAATAACACTGAAATAAAAATCTTTTTTAGTGAATCGCATATTTCTGCCGCGACATTTCTTTCAGTTGCGACGCTAATTCCGGATTCGCCGCAGGCGGCGGGTCTATTTTAACGTTAAACGGCCGCGCTGTCTGATTATTAATCAATAATTTAACATAGCAGTTGAAGTTATCAATATTCAAAAGGTCTTGGGGACTGAAAACCGGTTCAAATTGATTTTTCAAAAATTCAGCGTCATCGGTGCCTACTCTGAATACGGCCATTGAACCGACATTTCCGAATACGGCATCGCGAATCTTATCAACCAGCTGTTTGATGAATTGATTGGCAATAGTAAGGTTCAGCCGGTATTTACGGGCCTCGGCTAAAATCGTGGAAATACTGTCAGTCGTAAAATTCTGAAACTCGTCAATATACAGATAAAAATCGGGCCGCTGGTTTTCAGGCGCGTTAACACGCGACAAAGCGGCAATCAATATCTTACCGACAATAATCATGCCCAGTAAACCGGCGTTGATATCGCCTATTCTTCCTTTTGAAAGATTTACAAGCAGAATTTTCCTTGAGTCCATCAGTTCGCGGAAATTAAAAGCGCTTTTTTGCTGAGACAGAATGGGCCTCAAAAATTCATTTGCGATAAAGCCGTTTATTTTGGAGGTGATATAAGGAGCCATGTTGGCTAAAGCGGCTTCGCCTCCGGCTTTCTCGGCCTCCAATTCCCAGAAATTTTTAACAATTGGATTCGTTTCTCTTGATAATTTATCCCGCCTATAAACATCGTCTGTTAAAACACGGGGAATATTCACCAATGTCGGAATTTCGTTGGCGTAATCATCCATCAAAAGAAGCATCGCGTTCCTGAAATACTGGTCGAACATCGGACCCATTGTTTCAGCCAAAAATAATTTTTGGAAAATCCCGAGTATTTCGTTCACGATGAAGGTTTTTTGTTCGGGGAAATTGGGATCAAATTCCAGCATGTTTAAACCCAAGGGTCTTGCCACATCGGCCGGGTCAAAAATTATAACATCGTTTATTCTTTCCGGCGGTATTAGTCCCAAAATCCTCTCTATCGCGGTGCCGTGAGGGTCAATAAAAGCAACTCCATCGCCGTTCAAAATATCCTGATAGATCATGTTCTCCATCAAGGTTGATTTGCCGGTTCCGGTCTGTCCCAACAGATAAAAATGCCTCCTCCGGTCGCTTTCGGTCATCCTTATCGGGCTTTCGATGCCTCTGAAAATATTTCTGCCCAATATTATTCCCTCCTGGGGCAGGTTCGGCGGGGGTTCCGACGGTTTTGATTTCAAAAACTTAATTCTCGGCGCCAAAGTAGTGCCTAAAGGAAAATGAAACAAACTGGTTACTTCTTCACTGGATAAAAGAGCCGTCTGATAATTGTCAAAAAGCCGGAAAGAAAAATTAAACAGGAATTTTTCAAGAGCGCTTCCTTTTAATTTCATGAGCTGCAAACTATTCATATCATTGGACGAAAATTGGACAAAAGCGCCGGACAAATCGTTGAGGAGCTGGCTCGCCCGTCCTTCATCAGGAGCGGAAACTATTATTCTGATATTAGCGTCAAATAACGGCTTGGATGCCTTGCTTTGAATTCCCTTGACGACCTCCTCTTCAAAAGGCGTTATGGCCTTGGGCCGTTCCGGTTCCGCTTCGCCCGCTTTAAGTTTCTTGGGCGGATTCTTTGCTAAAGACAATGCTTTGGAGAAATTAAACCCCGATTGCATTTCTTTGGCGGTCTTCTGCGCTAATTTTCTTAAATCGTCCTGATGCGTAGGTCTGATGAGTATCTGGATTGCCGCTCCTTCGCCTTCTTTTTGAAGCTTGGAAAGAGCCGTTGCCAGTCCGCTAAGAGGGTCGGACTGAAGCGATTGGTATGTTTTAAAGGGCAGAATTGAATTATTTTTTAATTTTAAATATGCCCCCAAAGAAACTCCTTGGGAATTGAAAATATTGTAGTCTTTAATTCTCTCCACTTGAGCCGCGGGAAAAAATCCGTTCACCTGTTTCTCAAAAATCTGCTCATAGCTTCGGGGCACCGCCATGTAAAAATTTATTTCCTCGCCCACATGGTGAACTCCCATTTCCAAAGAAATATACGGTTCCCCGTAAATAAATTTGTTCCAGCCCTTAGCGTGAAGATTGGTAAACGAGGAATAAAGCTGTTCCATGACCGATATTATCTCTTTCTCTGTCCTTTGAGCTTGCCCTGAGCCTGCCGAAGGGTCCTCCCGCGGAACGCTGATTAAAAATAAGGACATATTCAACGCTCTGGCAATACCGCCCTTTGTTCTGAATGAACCGACCAACACTAACCCGGCAATGAATATTATCGCCACGACCACAAGATAAATTATCAGAATGAATATCGACAATTTCTTCAGCTAATAGGGTCAAGTTTTTTTCTTTCTAAAAGCGTGTCGTATAATTGGTCAACCAAAACATCATGAAAAGCGTCAATCAGGGCGGGGTTGTTTGATTTAACGGCTTCCTTGATTCCCTGTTCTAAACTATTTTGAAAAACATGATTAATAAGTTCTTGAATCTTATCTTTGAGTTCTGATGGAATAGAGTTCGTGTCGTCGGTCTGCGTTTGTGGTACTGATTTGGGAATATAAGCGGGAGAGTTCTGCTGAATCTTCTCGCCGACAACTTCTCTTAAAACTTCCTTGTCAGGCAATGATTCTTTTTGTTCCGGTTGTTGCTCTAAACCCGCCTTCTTCTCCTGAAGCTGTTTTTCCAGTTGGGCTATCTCCTGTTCAATTGTAGCTCCTGATTCTGTCATGGTTTAATTGTAGCACAAAAATAAAAACCAATATTCCACAAGCTCTGCCTCATCATTTTTAACAGCTCACATAACCTCCATGCATACTGCGGGGTATGCCTTTTAAAAATTTGCTAATTTTAAAAAGACATACACCCTCCGCCGGTTGCTTAAATGATAAATGATGATTGGCAATAAAAGTTCAAAGTATCAAAAAACCGCCTCCGGAGGAAGCGTAACCACGATTTCTGGTTACGCCCTCCGGGGCGATTGCGCTCACTTGCCGGGAATGACTTCGGGGACCACGCTCTGCGACCCAACCACGCTAAGGTGGTATTGCCACACCACGTAAGTGTAGCCGGGATAGGTCACACCTTCTACTGTCCGAGTTGGAACACTGGCGACGACCTTCCGAACCGTGCTCTGAGGCATGCTCGAGATTTCTTCAACCAGCGGCATGCCACGGTCATCACGAAGCGGAACCACGACGGAAGTCCGTGGAAGGCTCCTGTCCGAGAAGTCAAACACGCGAGCCGGCGTCCCGCCCTTGATCGTGGCCTTGTAAGAGTAAGCGAGGGCGTATGTCTTGCCGGGTTCGATGCCGTCGCCACGACCCAAGCCTATAAGAACCATAATCGCTACTAAGGCCACTGACGGTACAACAAGGATACAGGTCATGATTATAATTAACTTTCTGTCGGACATTTCTTTTCTCCTTGCCCGCGAAATGCGGAATTGAATTGGTTGTAAGTGAACTGATGGTATAAGTATAGCATATTTAATGGCACTTTGTCAATGGTATAAAATGCCACCAATTTACGGTTTGTTGATAAAACTTTAATAAATTTCTGATAGAATAAATGGGTATGCTAAAGACAAAAAAACAAGAGTTGGCCATTTTTTTAATTATCGTCGGCGTTGCGGCCTTTTTTCGTCTGTATCAATTGGACACCTTAAGAATATCCTCGGCAACCGTGGGAATCCTCACTGTTATCGGGCTTTATTTTTTAGTCAAAGAACTGTTTGAGTGGCGTTTAGCGGCCATCGCAAGCTTTTTGACGGCAACATCTTTCTGGCACGTTAATTTTTCAAGAATGGAATCTGCGGCAATAATAATTCCGTTTACGCTTGTTTACTCTTTCTATCTTCTTGGGAAGGGGCTCAAAAAAGCCAGCTTGCCTTACTTTTTTGTAGCCGGCATTTTCGGAGGGCTTGGGTTTTATACAAACAGCCTTTGTGTCGCCCCGATCATCACCATATTTTTATTCCTAAACTACTGGTGGTATCTGAAAAAAGACTTTAGCCATGATAAATACGAATACGCCAAGACAAAACTTCTTCAAGGGTTCGTTGTTTTTGCTTTCACGATTTTTATTGTTGCCCTGCCTCTCGGAATATACTTCTGGCAGCATCAAGAAGAATTATTGGCAAGGATTCCGAACTCGCTGACAATAAATAACGTTGTTAAAACTTTAGGAATGTTCAACTTCACCGGCGACTGGAATCCGGCCCACAATACCACCGGCTCTACAGAGTTCCTCGGCTGGCTAAAGCACAGCCAGGAAACCACTCCGAGCCCCATGCTTCCCTGGCCGATAGGGGTATTTTTTGCAGTTGGTTTTATTAACGAATTTATCCATTGGCTAAAACGCAAACATGGCCATTTTTCAACCGCCCACACTCTTTTATTTGCGTGGTTTTTTGTGACGCTTATCCCCGGATTTTTGTCCGCCACGGCGCCTGATGCCTTGTTGACTATCGGAGCTCTGCCGGTAGTAATGATTTTCA
This sequence comes from Candidatus Yanofskybacteria bacterium RIFCSPHIGHO2_01_FULL_43_32, assembly GCA_001794125.1. Taxonomy (GTDB): domain Bacteria; phylum Patescibacteriota; class Minisyncoccia; order 2-02-FULL-40-12; family GWA2-44-9; genus 2-01-FULL-41-26. Next base: position 178,262 of record MGJF01000002.1, on the reverse strand, counting down.
CCGCTCGGGGGATCTGGTGGTTCTTCAACAAATTAAGCTCATGGTACGGAATGCGTGACACCCATTCTAAACACGAGGCTCATGCCATAACCGCATTGGTTATGATTATTTTCCTGTTTTCTGTCGGATTTATGGAATACTGGAGGTACTTTAAATGAGAATAAAATTTATAGCGATAACTATAATTGTTTCAGCCGCCATCCTGGCGGTTATTAGCGTCTGGAACGACTCGCCCATAGTAGACGAAATTCCCCACATCGGAGCGGGATATTCTTATGTTCAGAAAGGTGATTTTCGATTAAACCCGGAGCATCCTCCCTTAGTCAAGGATCTGGCCGGGTTTGCCTTGAGCTTTTTATCTTTAAACCAGTCAGCATTTAAAACACAGTTCTGGACCGGCGACATCAACGGCCAATGGAATTTCGGAAGAAACCTTATTTTTAATTCCGGAAATGACGCTATCCTGATGACAAGAATCGCCAAACTTCCGATGGTTTTGTTCTTTATTCTTTCGGCGATAATTATTTTTTATTGGACTCGGAAACTATACGGCGACAAGGCGGCGCTGATTGCCGTTTTTATGTTTTCTTTTTCCCCCACCGTTATGGCCCACAGCCGTTTTGTGACCACTGACGTCCCGGCATTATTCGGAATATTATTAGGGACTTATTTTTTTATACGGTTTCTCCAAAACCAAACTAAAACCAATTTTACCATAGCCATGATTGCTTTTGGAATTGCGCAACTGACCAAATTTTCATTGTTCCTTTTAAATCCTCTGTTTATTATTCTCGCAATTTCTTGGGGACTAATCCATTCAATAAATTCAGGACGAGCCATGCATAATAAAATATATTCTGTTGCCAAAACTTTATTTTTTACTGTCGCAATTATTGTTCTGGGCTATCTGGCGGTTGTCTGGCCGGTATACGGCCTTCATGTGATAAATTACCCGGTGGCAAGACAAAAAACCGACACAACTTATTATCTTAACAGTTACGGAAACAGGTCTATTGCCGATAAAGTAGTGTGGGCTTCGGACAAACCTTATATACGCGCTCTAAGCCAATACAGCCTGGGTTTGTTGATGGTAACCCAAAGAAGTGTCGGCGGAAACACGACTTATTTTTTAGGAGAAATCAAACAAACCGCCTGGAAGAAATACTTCCCTGTCGTTTATTTCATAAAAGAACCATTGGCGTTCTGGGGACTGGCTGTAATGGTTTTGTTGAATTTAGCGGTTATTTTTAAACCGAACAGATACAAATTGACACACTGGCTAAAAAACCATTTTACCGAATTTTCAATGCTTGTTTGGCTTGCCATCTATTGGTATGCCAGCATAAAAGCCAACTTAAACATCGGCGTAAGGCATTTGATGCCGATATACGGTTTTGTTTACATTCTTCTTGCCGGACAACTTACAAGCATTGAAAACGGGTTAAAAAATATAAGCCGCAAACAATATGTTGCGACCTGCTGGTTAATTGCCGTTTTGCTCGGTTGGTATTTGTTTGAAAACTTAAATGTTTTTCCCCATTATCTCACTTATTTCAATCAGGCCGCAGGCGGACCCAAAGGCGGATACTTATACGCAGTAGATTCAAATGTGGATTGGGGACAAGATGCAAAGCGTCTTGCCGATTGGGTAGATAAGAATAAAATCACCAAGATCAGTTTGGATTATTTCGGCTGGGCTGACGCCGGTTTCTACCTTGGAAGTAAATATGTCTGGATAAACGCCGGCAGGTACAAAAACGCGCGAGAATTTCTCGCGGATAATCCCGGCGGCGGATATATTGCCGTTTCTAAATCGTTTTTCATGGGCTCAAGAGAAAAACCGGAAACCAGTTACGCCTGGCTTGATTCTTGCAAACCCGTCGCCGACATCGGCAACTCCATCTTCGTCTGGCATATTACACAGTAATTTTTAAACAAAAGAAAACAGGCCCGTTAGGGCCCGTGGAAGGTGTATCGCACACCTTGCCAAAGCGAAGTATTTTTACCGCGGGCTTCCCCGCTAAGTTTCCAACCGCTCACCCTCCCTTCTTTGCGTTATGCCTGGGCGAGAAAGGTTTGGACGGGAGAGACGATACGCCTCTCCCGAGTGGTTGAAAATCCCGCACTTATTGGTCGGCGAGACCCGGGTTATCCACCATTCCCGGAATGCTGACGTGGATGACGGCCGCTTCGCGCGAATTTTCGCGGCGCGGAGCGGCCGTCTAAGACCGGCCGGGTATTTTCCCCCAGTCGGCGCCTGGCGGCGGTGTGGTTTTGTTGTTGCCCTCTTCGTCAACACCACTTTCCGCCGAGGGTCGGCAGGCAACTTTGTCCTGCCGATACTGAGGCCGCGGCGCAGTCACACACAGAGGAGCATGTTAACTCCTTCCGCATGTCCCGTCTTGGGTATAAGGACTGCGCCGGGCCATCTTGTTGGGCATAGATGGGCCCGAAAAAAACCAGCAAATCATACAACTTGAGAACTAATCATGAAATACTTCTACAAATGTCTATGTCCTTAAAGGCCAAATATATCTTACTTGAATGCCTGGATAATGAGGTATTTACTGGTTTTTTTCGGGCCCTTTTTATGAGGCCCTATGTAAAGAACTGATTGTCTATACAGTATAGCAAAGTCAGACCATAAAGTCAAGCCCACCTTAAATCACCTCAACTTCCGGCTCCAATTTCACCCCAAACCCATCTTTTACCGACCTTTTTATATCCTCGGCGAGATTAGCCACCTCTCCCGCTGTTCCCTTGCCATAATTGACCAGAACTAAAGAGTGTTTATTTGAGACTCCGACATTGCCCCATATTTTTCCTTTCCAGCCGCATTTTTCTGTCAACTGGGCGGCAGATAATTTTACTGACCCGTCTGGCAATCTGAACCCTTTTAAGCCGGGGTGGTTCAGGATTATCTTTTCAAAATGTTCTGCCGCTACAACCGGATTTTTGAAAAACGAACCGGCATTTCCGATTTCGTCCGGGTAAGGAAGTTTGCTTCTCCTTATCTTTATAACAGCTTCCCTGACCTCCGATATTGCCGGCGTCTTCCCGTCAAACAAATTGGCCAGATCCGGATATTCGATATTCGACTTATAATTTTTTGATAATTTAAGAATCACTTTCAAAACCATTAAACTGCTGTCGCTTTTAAACACACTGTCTCTGTAACCAAAACAACAATTGGCGTTGGTCAGGATTTTGGTCTTGCCGAAGTTGGCATCCATAACCTCGCAACTTTCAAGAACATCTTTCAGCTCAACACCATAAGCGCCGATATTCTGGCAAACCGCCGCTCCGGCCGTGCCAGGAATCAATGACAGATTTTCTATGCCACCAAGACCTCGCTCCACGGCCGCGACAACAACTTCGTCCCAATTTTCACCGGCTCCAACGATTAAAAGTTCGTCTTTAAATTCCCGACCCTTAATTTCCATCTTGATAACCAGCCCGTCAAATCCCTTATCGGAAATCAGGATGTTGCTTCCTCCGCCCAGAATAAAAAAACGCAAACTATTTTCTTTTGAAAATTTCAGCGCGCTCTTTAGGTCATCAACGCTCCCAACTTCGCAAAAATACCTCGCCGGCCCGCCAATCCCAAGGGTCGTATACGGCGCAAGGATTATGTTTTTTCTGATTTCCATATTTTAAATATATCATATTCAGTGTTTCGCAAAATACTTGATTTTTTGTTAACCAAAGGCGAGAGCTAACCGGCTTCTCGGAACCAGAATATTTTTATTCCAGCGATAAAAATTTCTTCTCCCTCGGCGCTTGGAGGAACCAAGCCCAAGCGCCTGCGGGTCGTTCCTCTAAGCCGGTTATCCTTCGCCTTAATCATTAATAGCGATACTCCCCTGTTGATTATCGGCCATTTATTCAAACTTAGGAATAAGATGAAAAGGCGGGATGAGGCGTGAGCTTAGCTTTAGAAAGCAGGTCGAAAATGGGAAGGGTTGAGCGGGTTATTTATAATAAACTCTGCCGTCGATTCGCAGGTCAATGTATTGCGGATGGAATCCGCCAGTTGGCTGAGTGTCTTTGTTTCTCTCGTTCATAAATATTTTCAGGATATCCAGCTGATTCTGGATATCAGAATCGGCGGAAAAAATAATATAGTAATCAGTCGTATAAACCCGGAATTCATTAAACGAGTCCGTTTGTATTACTATGCTCTTTATTTCTCCGACCATGCTTTTTGCCACTTCCATTATTGGCTTGAAAAATTCATCATCTATCTTCCTTTCAGTTCCTCTTCTTTGATCTTCAATGGTCAGAAATATAAAGCCCGATGACCTGGCTGGCTGGCCCCAGAGAACCTTATCGCTATCAAAATAAGAACAGTGGCTTACTTGTACTGAGCTTGTCGAAGTGAAACACCACACCCCGGCCGGCTTTCTCTCCAAGAAATTTAACACCAGACCGTGAAGCGGTTTTCTTTGAATATTCACCGATTTAAAGACGGGGTGAGCCGAAGCGAATTCTTTTTCAAAATTACGAATATTCACGAAAAAAATATTGTTTTTCCGGGGCAGGTATTTAAGTATCTTTTGGTTAAGCGTATTGTCTATTTTCCTTCGGAACTCATCGGAACTCATCGTATCCAAACCGTTAAAACTTACTTCCCGTATGTCAAAGAGCCGCGAGAAAAATAAAAGATAAATTAGCCCGGCCACGACAGCAATCGTCCCAAGCGCCATTACCGCAATCTTTAAAATAAGAGCCCGGCGATGCCGCTGCGCCACCTCATCTTTGTAATTTAACTTTTTCATATTTACGGGTCGCATAGCATTATTATATCAAAAATTTAGACTTCAACTATATATCTGTGACTTCGCTCTGTCCCATCATTTTTCTAATTCGCCCCCAGCCACATACCCCCGACTCGACCGATAGTCGCCTCGCTCCAGCGGCTCGGCGCTATCTACATGCTCGGCATTTCGCAGAACCAAGCCGAAATGCCTGCGCAAGTTCTCCCTGGGGGTATATGGCTGGCTCGCTTAAACTACATCTGTCGTCTCATCAAAGTGACATAAAAGCAACAGGACTGCGCCCTCTTGACATATTAATTCGAGTATGATATACTGGTTATATCGTGAGACCGGGTTCATGGGCAGGCCCGGCGGCAGGAACTGCACATCTGGTCCCCTCACGGACAGATGCCTGCGTCAAAAGCCCCCCCGTGTTGCAACACGGGGTTCATCGTTTTTAGAGGCCAATGTGGCCCTTTTTGTTTGCCTAAAATAGTAAGCGCAGCCCGGCATCTTATTGAAGCCCGTCCGAACAGGCGGGCTTGGTGTCCATGCCATAGTTCGCGAGAGAAGCTATTCAAGCTTTAGGCTTTCCGTCAGATGAGTAATGCTATTCAATAAACATCATGATATGGCAGGCTGGACCCGCCGTCGTGAGGACAAGTGGAGCCAATCGCTGGAGCAATCGGAACGGGCTGAAATAAGGTGTCGGGCGGAGCGATTATTTAATCTCTTTAATCCCGCCCATGTATTTGCGAAGAACTTTAGGAATCTCAATAGTACCTTTCTTAGTTTGATAATTCTCCATGATGGCAATCGGGGTTCGACTAAGAGCCAAAGCCGTAGCATCGTTCATGTGGACAAACTCTGTTCCACCGGCTCGTTTTACTTTAATCCCGAGACGCCTTGCCTGATAATCGGTCATGAGGTCTGCGGTGTGAGTTTCACGATAGCGATTCTGTCCTGGCATCCACGCTTCTATATCTATTTGTCTGGCATCAGGTCCTCCCATATCGCCTGTGCAAATTGCCACAACCTGATAGGGTATATTTAATTCTTGGAAGAAATATTCCTGAATAGCCACAAAGAAATCCTGTTCTTTTATAGAATTCTCCGGCAGACAAAATGATTCCATCTCCAATTTATCAAATTGATGAACTCTCAAAATACCTTTCATGTCCTTTCCATAAGAACCGGCCTCCCTTCTGAAAGCGGTAGAAAATCCTACGTAACGGACAGGCAAATCCTCTTCTTTAAACGTTTCATCCATATGCATAGAACCCATAGTATGCTCGGCACTTCCAATCAAATATAAGTCGTCGGTTGGAATGTGATATCTTTCTTCTTTCGGTTCCAGACGGGCCATTTTTTGAAAAACATCAGGTTTTATGAAAACAGGCGGAAGGATAGGGATAAATGGAGTCAGTCTTATATCCAATCCTGATTTTTTTATAATTTTCTTTAGTAATTTTTCATCAGTTAAAACCGAAAGTCCGTATTGAATAATAGCAAATTCCATCAAAACCAATCCGCGTTTCAGGTAAGTAAACCTCGCTCCGGAAACTTTGGCCGCTCTTTCGCTGTCAATCAAATCCAAAGACTCACCAAGCTCCCAATGCTCCTTGGGTTTGAAATCAAAATTCTTTATCTTACCCCATTGCCCTAAAATCTTATTCCCCGATTCATCGGGCCCGACCGGAGTATCTTCGGATGGAATATTAGGCACCTGCGACATCAATTTTCCAAAATCCTCTTCTACGCAAGCCAACTCATTCTCTACCAATTTCTTCTTCTCTTTTAGGGCCTTTAATTCTTCCAAATCAACCGGCGACTGCGGGCCCTTGGAACGCTTGTTTTGTTCCGCCTTCAGCGCTTCTGATTCGCTCAATAAGTGCCTGCGCCTTTCATCGGCAGCCAAAAGTTTATCCAAATCCAAATCAACATTCTTGTTCTTGATGGCTTCTCTGACTTTCTCCTGATTATTTCTAATAAATTTTATATCTAACATATTAATCTCTATGCTTCATTAATGGGAAAAATACGGTTTCTCTAACCGACCTGTCCATTATAAAAGAAAATAATCTTTCAGAATAGGCAAATCCCGCTGTCGGCGGCATGCCGTATTCCAATGCCTCAACAAAGTCATCATCCATTCTTTGGGCTTCTTTATCCCCTTTTTCCCGAAGTTTTGTTTGCTCTTCAAAACGCTTGCGCTGGTCCAGCGGATCGTTTAATTCTGAAAACCCTTTGCCCAATTCCGTGCCCCCAGCCATTATTTGAAATCTTTTCACCTTATTATAGTTTTCAGGCGATCTTTTTGCCAATGGTTCTATATCAACCGGTGGCAAAACCAAAAATCCAGTTTCCCATAATTCCGGCCGCACTTTCTTTTTGAATATTACGTCAATTAACCTGCCCTTACCGACATGAAGCGAGGTGTCTATCCCTTCTTTTTCCGCATATTTTTTTAAATCCCTTTCGCTTATATCCCTTAAATTCAAGCAGGTATATTTATTAAATTCATCAAAATAATCGTAATGTTTCCATTTGTTTTCCCAGTTAATATCCTTGCCACGGTATTGATGCGAAAGAGTTCCGAGGGTTTCCATAACTACATTCCTTACCAGCCGTTCGACAAGTTCCATCAACTTTTCATAATCATAGTACGCCCAATACATTTCCATCTGGGTATAGTCCTGCAAATGCTCGCGATCAATTCCCTCATTTCGAAATATCCTGCCTATTTCAAAAACTTTTTCAAATCCGGCAACAACCAACCGTTTCAAATGAAGTTCCGGAGCAATTCTCAAATAAAGATCCATGTCTAAAGCGTTCATATGCGTCTTAAACGGTTCCGCATCAGCTCCGCCGGGAATCTGCTCAAGAACGGGGGTTTCCACTTCCAGCCCGCCTTCTTTAATTAAAAATTCTCTGGTCGCCTGCCAAAAACGGGATTTTTTAATAAACAGCTCTTTCTCTTCCGGATTCATGATTAAGTCCAGATATCTCTTGCGGAGCCGTTCTTCTTCATTTTCCAAGCCGTGCCATTTTTCCGGCAAAGGCAATAATGCCTTGGTAAGCAAACTATACTTGTTTACATAAATAGTTTTTTCCTGCCTTTTAGTGTCTTTAAGCTGTCCTTCTACTTCAATAAAATCTCCGCGATCTACGGACTCCTGAAAATGTTTGTATTCATCAGAGCCGACCACGTCTTCTTTAATATATGCCTGAATATTGCCGGAACCATCGTCAATATCAAAAAACGTGGAACCGCCGTGTTCTCTTCTTGCCATTATTCTTCCGGCTAAAGTAATCGTGTTTTTGTCCTTCCATTCATCATAATTTTCAATAGCTTCCTTAATGGAATTTGTCCGCGCCGAACTTGCCGGATACGGGTCAATACCTGATTTCCTTAATTCTTCAACTTTCTTAATTTTTGTCTTACGAATTTCGTCTAAAGCCATGGCAAAAACAATTTCTAATTTCTAAATCCTAATTTCTAAACAATATCTAAATACTAACAAAAAATAAACAAAAACTCCACATCGCTGACACCTGCCTGCCGGCAGGCAGGCAATCTCCCTCCGTTGGTTGTTTAGGTGGTTAGCTGATACTTGGCAATAAGGGATCAAACTCTCTTTGATACGACAAATCAACGGCTCACATGTGTGAGCCGTTGAAACCGGCTCATCCGCCTCCGCCAGTTGGCGGATGGCGGAGGCCGGTTTTTACTTAATTTGACACAATGGTTAAAAGTGTGCTATAATGTAGATACGTTCACTGACAATTCGTTCGGAAACCCGTAAACCCAGCACCACCTTTGTTTTAAAAGTGGTGCTGGGGACGAAGGAGACAGCCATGAAGAGTTACGCGGTCAGCTCGGTCAGCAAGTTGGCCAACGGCAAGCGTGCGCAAGTCACCATCCCTACGGGGAAAGGGCTCAATCAGCGCTCGGTCACCCGCCACATCGGCCTCGTCGGCGACAGGTGGATCGGGTTCAACCCCGACGAGCGTGCCATCCCGCTCAACGAGCGGTACGAGGACGAACTTACCGTCGCCAAGAGCAAGCTGGCCAGCGCCGAAGCGGCGCTGAAAGATCTCCGCAAGAAGTTGGGGGAGGTGGAGACCGATACGCCGGAGACCATCATCGATGCCGCCATGCTCAAGGAAATGAGGGCGGAGCTCGACGAGGCCATCAAGATCGCCCAGAACAACGTCTACGCGGCGAGCGCCGACGTCGACAATGCCAAGGAGAAGCTCAATATCGTCCGAGACGAACTCCCGCTGGAAGTCGAGTTTTTCGGTCCCGGCCTGACCTACTAAGCCGGGACCGCGCCAGCCAGACAGAGATTCGAAAGGAGAAGCCAAAGGGCCCCGCAACGGGGCCCTTTTTTCATAATCAAAAACGAACGCCCTATTCCGACTGATTCATCGTCCTGGATAGGTTTGTTAAATAAAGGGGCGTTCGTTTAGTTTACCTCAACAATTTTATATTCCACAATTCCCTTAGGCGTCCTTACTTCAAGTTTATCTCCCTTCTTGTGTCCCAAAAATGCTTTTCCCAAAGGAGACTCATTTGAAATAAACCCTTTTATCGGATCGGATTCGGCTGCCCCGACAATGACAAACGAACGGGTTCCGTCTTTAGATTCTACCTTTATGCCCGAACCGACACCGACGGTTCCGCTAAGATTGTTTCCGGTTATAATTACCGCGCTTTCCAGAGTGCTTTTTATATCCTCTATTCTGCCCTCGTTCAAGGCCTGGGCTTCTTTGGCTGAATCATATTCCGCGTTTTCGGACAAATCACCCAGTTCCTTCGCTTCCTTGATACGCTGGGCTATTTCCGGACGCATAACATTAAGCCTCTCTTCGAGCTCTCTTTTTAATTTTTCCAATCCTTCTTTTGAAAAATATTGATTGTCCACTTCTTCGCTCCTTCGGAGCTTCGAAGTGCGGGCATTTCTTCATTGAGCGAAGAAGTGCCCTTCCGTAGCTTTAGCGAAAGAGGGCTAAACGTTGATTAAGATATATTACGCTTTTTAATATAAAATTCAAGGGTTCTGTTGATATTCTCCAAAATACCATTTTAATACATTGTGGGCTACCCGAATAGCCAGTCCTTGATTTGAAGCCGAACCTTCTATCAAAACCGTAATATTAAGTTCCGGATTTTCAAAAGGAGCAAAAGCGGTGAACAGGGAGTTGATGCTTTTGCCTTTTACCACTTCGGCCGTACCGGTCTTCGCGCCCACTCTAACGGGTAAATCTTTCAGCGTCCCGGCCGTTCCGGAAATTACCGTTTCTTCCATATCGCTTTTCATCTCCCGAATGACATCGTCCTTGAAAGGCAGTTTTGCGAGCGCTTTTTGCATAAATACTTCCAAATCGTTGTTCCTTTCATCAACCGTCTTCTGGGCGACCATGGGTTTATAAAGAGTGCCCCCATTGGCAATGGCCGAAACATAGGTATTCAACCACAAAGGAGTGACCAATAAGTCGCCTTGGCCTACGGAAATATTATAAGTATCCCCCTGATACCAATTTTCACCTCTTGTTTGGAGTTTCCAATCAGGGTCGGGAACAAAACCATACTCTTCTCCCGGCATATCTATTCCTAATTTTACATTAGCCAGTCCGGTCGAAAGATATTTCGCTATTTTTTCCGCGCCAAGACCGGAAATATTTCCGAATCCGCCCCCTATGGCAAAAAAGAAAACGTTGCATGATTGGGCAATGGCCCGCCTCAAATTGAAAAGGCCGTAATCCTGTCTCCAATTCTTAAACACATAGGGGGAGTTTTTATCAAAAGGATTGGGAACGACCAAACTAACACAGTCGCGAATGGTGTCTTGAGAAGTAATTATTCCTTCCTGAAGCGCCGCCATGCCCATGAAGGGCTTGATGGTCGAACCGGGATTATATAATCCGCTTATTACCCTGTTAAAAAGCGGTTTGGCATTACTTTCAAAGAGATTCTTAAACTGGCTATCCGACAGGCCTTTTATAAAGATATTGTTATCAAAAGAAGGGAAACTCACCATCGCCAACACGGCGCCGTTCCGGGGATTCTGAATTACCGCCGCCCCGCGGGACAGACCCGCCGAAGTTAAAACTCCGTAAAGTTCATTATACAGTTTCTTTTGCAAATCGTAATCAATATTCAAAACTAAGTTATTCCCTTGAACCGGGTCCTTATTCAAATTCTCGTCTTTTTCTTTGCCGAATAAAATCCTTCCATGTTCCCCTCTTAAAATTTCTTCGTATTGGGCTTCTGCCCCCAAACGGCCGATTATATCGGTGGAATAATAATATTCGTCCTTCAAGTCGTTTTTGTTGACTTTCCCGACATAACCCGCAACTTGAGAAAATTGATGGCCGTCTAAGTAATAACGCTTGGTGTTCGGGACAATATAGTAGCCGTCGGGATTGAGGTACTTGATTGCCAGAACTTGATCTTTATTCAGGTCGGTTGCGGCAAAAAAAATGGAACTTGTTTTAATCCCGTCTGAAATAAAAGTTTTAAATTCTTCCGGTTGAATTTTTAAAATTTCGGCAATCCTGTTCTGATTATCTTCCGATTGATTTTCTCTGATTCCTCTTGAAACAATCAGCAGATCAAAGCTTGGCAAATTTTTTACCAATGGCTTTCCAAATCGATCCGTGATAATACCCCTAGGGGGGGGAATAAGAAAATTCACAGACTTATTCTGTAGGGCAAGATTTGCAAAAGAATCATGGCCGGCAATCCCTATTTTAAAAGTAAGCGCCATGACTGCAACAAATAGAATAACGGCTGCTATAAAAATCAGTTTGAAAGCATTAGCTGAAATTGGCGTTTCAAGATCCGAGTATTCACTGCCCGAATCTAAAAGCGTTTCCTCCGGAGCAACCCAGTCCCCGCTAATTGAAATTTTATACTCTTTTTTTGACATTAAATTACAATATTTTAGTTATTAGAGTCGATGCCTCCCAAAAGATAACGAACATGACCGCGCCGGAAAGCGCCGTCAAAACCCCGCTTTTGATATTAAAGAATATGTTTAACAAAAAAAATATTCCCGCTGACGCCAATAAGGGCAGCATCAAAGTTCCCATTTTTAATCCCCAATAAAATTCGACTAACCCGGCGAATATTGCTCCGATAATCAAGCCCTGAAAATCGGCTTTATGGTACAGAAGCATAACCACAAGAAAAATTATCGTCAAAAAACTTTCTCTGAAACCGAAAAATCCCGGAAAAATTATACCGTCAAGAAATATGCCCGCTAAAAAGAAAGCTGCGATCAACCAAGTTTTCATTTGTTTAATTTTATTACCAATACCCTGCCTAATTGGGTGTCTTTAATGGCGGGGCGGATGCGGATCTTCTTGAATATTTGGGTTGCGTTGACCTCAATATTTTCTACGGAACCGATAACCAGGGCCGGGGGGAACATGTCATTGCCGGTCGATATCAGCACATCTCCCTCTTTTATTTCGTCTTCTTGGATGACAAAATCAAAATACATACCCTCACCCAAAGCGCCCCGTACGATGCCTGTCGTACCGGAATTAAGCGTTTTGGCGGTAATTTTTAATTCAGGATCGGAAACAAAAAGAACCCTCGAAAAGTTCCGCATAACCTTCTGGATTTTTCCGACCAATATTCCTTCGGCGGTGACCACAACATCATCGACAGATACGCCATCTTGGGCTCCCTTGTTCAACAGGACATTATATCCGGCAGGAGCAAGATTAAGATTGAAAATACCGGCATAAACAACGGGGTGGTCGAATTTCTGGGCAATACGGCCGGAGCGTCTTAAAAAACCATTTTCATCTTCCAGGTCGTCAACTCTTGCTTTCAAGCCCAAAATCGCCTCCTGATTCTGTTTTAATTTATCATTTTCGCTTGCGAGACGGTTGAAATTTTTTATTTTTTCCATAAAACCGCCAAAACTTTCTGCTTTTATAAACAAGTAATTTCCCAATTTCATAAAAGATTCCGGAAAAAAAATCAGGCCGTCTTTTATGGCGTACTTATTAAAAAAAACAGCGCCGGTAATAATAGTGGTGAGGAGGAGAAATGTTTTAAAAGACGGTCTGGCCATAATTTTTTTTAAAAGTAATCGTCTTTTTGGGTGGCAACCAGAACGTTTTTTAGCTGGTCCACATTTTCAAGCACAAAACCGCATCCCCTTGCCACGGCGGTCAAAGGATCATCCACTATTTTGACGAATAATTTGGTTTCGTGGGCTATCATTTTATCCAGACCGTTTAACAACGCTCCGCCGCCGGCCAAGAATATGTGCCTGTTTATCAGATCGGCTGTCAGTTCGGGAGGGGTTTCTTCAATTGTATTTTTAACGGCAAGAACAATGCTTTTTACGGAACGCTGCATCGCTTCCCTGATCTCTTCTGAAGTTATGGATATTTCCTTGGGCAAGCCGGAAACTAAATCCCTGCCTCTCACGCGGCCTTCTCCCTCCTCTTCGGAAGGATAAGCCGAACCCAGGGTTAATTTCAAATTTTCTGCCGTGGCTTCTCCCACCAAAAGATTTCTTTCTTCTCTCAAATATCTGACGATGTCTTCGTTGAGCTTGTCTCCGGCTACCCGCAGAGAACGGGAAGCAATGACACCGCCCATGGAAATAACCGCCACTTCGGTCGTGCCGCCGCCCATATCCACTATTACATTTGCCACCGCCTCATGAACGGGCAGACGCGCTCCGATAGCCGCGGCCATCGGCTCTTCAATAAGATAAACCTCTCTCGCGCCGGCATTGTAGGTCGCGTCTTCAACGGCCCTTTTTTCCACTTCCGTAACTCCTGAAGGAATTCCGACCACCACTCTCGGCCGGGGCAACAAAGTAAAACTCTCCTGATGGACCTTATCAATAAAATATTTAAGCATCTGCTCGGTCACTTCAAAATCGGAAACAACGCCGTTAATCAAAGGGCGGGAAACCGTGATATATCCGGGGGTCCGGCCAACCATCGTTCTGGCTTCTTTGCCGATAGCCAATATTTTGCCGGTTTTTTGGTTCACGGCCACAATTGACGGTTCGTTGATGACAATCCCTTTCCCGCGAACATAAACCAGAGTATTTGCCGTACCCAAGTCTATGCCGATATCCTTTGACCAATGTCCAAAGAGTTTGTTTAACATAAATTACAACGATAGTTTACCATATCAAAAACTTTATAAACAATCAAAAAAAATAATTCGGGAAATAAGCCAGATTGACTATTTACCAATTTATCAGTATTCTATTAACTGACGAACTTTGAAAATGGAGCTTAAATGGCCCTTAAACACCGCTTCAGCAATGTGAGTCAACTAATTCATGGCCATCAAGGAAACAGGGGTTCTGAATCCAGATCGCACGCTTTTCCAATTTATCAAACAAGCACTTTTAGATTTGATACGGTTGAGCAGGGAATGGAAATTTTCGCCGGAACCGCCAAATACGACGCTTATTCCAGAATAAGCAGCCCCAATCATCGTTTTCTGGAAGATTCCTTATGTGTTTTAGAAGACGGGGAAGCTGCTCAAGTTTTTGACTCCGGTATGACCGCCATTAAAGTTACGCTATTAAGCTTGCTTGAATTGGGAGATGAGGTTATCGCCCATAGAAACCTATACGGGGGTACTGTTAGATTTTTGAAAGAACTTCACAAATTTGGCATAGAAACAAAATTTGTAGATGCCCGCCAGCCAACAAACCTTCTTGAAGAACTGACGCCCGCCACAAAAATGGTATTTCTTGAGACGCCAAGCAATCCGGTGATAGATATATGCGATTTTGAAATAATCAAAACTGTCTTGGAACAAGCCGGAAGGGATGACATTCTGGTCGTGGTGGATAATACGTTTGCCAGTCCATATAATCAAAAACCATTGAGGAAAAGAGCGGATATTTCAATCCAAAGTTTAACAAAATATATAAACGGTTTCGGAAATGCCACCGGAGGAGCAATTATAACTTCCTCAAAAATAATGGAAAATATACGGGAACGGTACAATAGTTCGGGCGGAATGATGGAACCCGAAGTCGCGCAGAGAATCGCAATGAATATGATAACCCTTCCTGATCGCATGGAAAAACACAATAGAAACGGTCATGGCATAGCCGCCGGATTTTTAAAGAACTGCCCTTTAGTCCAAAAAGTTTATTACCCGGGATTATCCGAACATCCCAATAATGACGTCGCCAGACGGCTTATGACCGGATTTGGCGGGATGATCTCTTTTGAACTGGATGATTCGGACGGTTCCAAAACAAAAACTTTCCTGAACAAATTAGCCCAAGACCAGAGAGACGGAGAAGGAATAATCACTCTTGCTGTAAGTTTGGGTTGTGTGGACACTCTTATTTGTTGCCCCGCTCTCTCAACTCATTATAGTTTGCCGAGAGAAGAAAGATTAGCCCAAGGTATAAGTGATAATTTAATCCGCTTTTCAGCAGGCATAGAAAACATGGACGATATCGCCTATTCACTGGAGAGGGGTTTTCAGGCCGTCAAGTAGTTCTTTATTTCACCGAGAGGCACTAATTTTGCCTCTTTTTCATTCCTTTTTTTGAGTTCAACACTGTTTTTTTCAAGAGTTTTCTTGCTTACGACAATTCTGACCGGACAGCCGATGAGATCGGCATCGGCAAATTTTTCTCCGGCGGTTTTGTCGTCCCTGTCATCATATAAAACCTCTACTCCTGATTTTTCTAAATCGTCATAAATTTTATCCGCTTCTTCGTTCTGTTCAAGAGAAACCAAATGAACTTTGTAGGGCGCGATGTTTTCCGGCCAGACAATTCCTTTCTCGTCGTTATGTATTTCTACCGCAGTTCCCATCACTCTTCCCAGACCGATACCGTATGCCCCCATAATTACAGGGTTTTTATTTCCCGCCTCATCGGTAAATTCCAAGCCAAGGGCTTCGGAGTATTTAGTCCCCTGATCAAATATGTTTCCGACTTCAATAGATTTTTTATCTGATACTTTGCCGTCGCATTTCGGACATTTATCGCCGTCTTTAAGTTTGGTAATCTCTTTATTCTCGGCATACCCGCATTTGTCGCAAATATAAATAGTGTCTTCGCCGACATCCGACACGACCTGAAATTCATGGGTAAACTTATCGGTAAAAACCCCTCCGGCAGCCAAAGTATAGACGGCCCTCAATCCGCAACGCTCAAAAATCTTTAAATAAGCATTCTTTGCCTCCTCATAATAAACATCCAGATCTTCTTCGGAAGCATGAAAACTATACAGATCTTTCATCATAAATTCCCTGCCCCGCAAAAGGCCGGATTTAGCCCGCGGTTCATGGCGAAACTTGGTTTGAATCTGATAAGCCGAAAAGGGCAGATCTTTATAGGAATTGATAAATTTGGAAGCGATGGCCGTAAGAACCTCCTCATGGCTCCAGCCCAAAACATAATTTGATTCCTTTTCGTTCAGGCCTTTTGCAAAAAATCCTACGTCAAGATTCCACCGGCCGGTTGGCTCCATATATTTTTTCTCCACCAACGCCGGCATAAAAATTTCCTGTCCGCCGATGGCATTTATCTCTTCGCGGATAATATTGGCAATCTTACCAAGAACCCGCCAGCCGAGAGGCAGGAAAGAATATATTCCGGCGGAATTCTTGAAAACAAAACCGCCCCGTATCAAAAGCTGGGCATTCTTTGACGGCTCATCCGCCGGCGCCTCCCGAACTGTTTTTGTGAATAATTTGGAAAGTTTCATTAAAAGAATCTTGTTATATCTTTAGCTGTTACGTAAACCATAAGGGCCACCAACAACGCGAAGCCGACGGTGTTTACCAACTGTTCGGCTTTTTTGTTAACCGGCGAGCCCTTTAACTTCTCTATAATTATAAGCAAAGCCCTGCCTCCGTCCAAGGCCGGAAAGGGAATAATGTTCAAAACCGCCAAATTGACGGAAATCATCGCCGTGAACTGCATGAGGTAGTTTATTCCCATTCTTGCGACCTGGCCGGTAAGAGTGGCTATTCCGATCGGCCCCGAAACATCGGCAATCAATTTACCCTTAAACAAAAGTGTTTTAAATAAAACAAAATATCCGATGACCACATTCATGGTAAGTATAACCGCATCATACACGCCTCTCCAGACCGCCTCGTACCACGGATAAGAAACCACGCCGGTCAAAGCCATTGAAACTCCAAGCGCCCCCTGACCGGCCGGCGGATTAAGTCTTGGAACAATACTTTTTTCCAGTATTTCTTTGTTTCTTTTAATTACTAATGTTATGGGCTGGCCGATATTTTCACGTATGAAAGATTGAACATCCTCCGCATTAGAAACGGCCCTGAAAGAACCGTTCAGTTTAAATCCGCTGACTTCGTCAAGAAGTTTCAGGCCTGCTTTATCCGCCGGGCTTTCTTTGGAAATTTCAATTATTTGGACGGCTTTATTCTTGGCGATTGATGCGGTCTTGTCATCAATCAGCCCAATTCTTAACCCAAAAAAGTTGGTAACCATTAAAAGAACAACGGCTAAAAAGAAGTTCATGGTTACACCGGCGACAATGACCTTGAGCCGCGGGCCGGCCGGCTTGGAAGAAAAACTTCTCGGATTATTTGCTTCTTCTCCTCCTTCCCCGAGAATTTTAACGAATCCGCCGAAAGGAATCGCGTTTATTGAGTAGAGCGTTTCGCCCTTTTTAATACCCCAGATGCGGGGCGGGAATCCGAACCCGAATTCTTCTACTTTCATTCCGGCTTTTTTGGCAAAAATAAAATGCCCGAACTCGTGGACAAAAACCAGCACCCCCAGAACTATAATAAAAATTATCGCGGTAATCATTGTTGTTATTCTATAACTAAAAACTGAAAACTCAAAACATCGCCCCAGCCACATACCCCCGACTCGACCGATAGTCCTCAGCTTCCGGCGATGTTTTTATTGATTTAGCCAGCTAGACAATTTATTGACAACATCAATAGCTGACCAATGGATAATAGTATTTTTAGCTTCGTTTATTTTTACCCATTTTAATTCGTCGATTTGATCTAATTGGGAACCCTTTGTCATTTCACTTACAAATCCGGGGTAATAAGTATTTGTTTTGTTATAAAGAATACCGTCTTTTTCAAAATCATATTTTTCTTCAAAAGAGATATCTGCTTTTATTTCAATGTCCTTTATGCCAGTTTCCTCAAACAATTCTCTTGTAGCGGTATCAATAGGTTTTTCGTCTTTTTCCGGTGTTCCTTTAGGTAAGCCCCAATGACCACCCTTTGAGTTTTTTACAAGCAGAACATAAAAACCATCTTCATTCTTGAAAATTGGTATAACACCATAAGATTTAGCTTGAACTTTTTGCATTTAGCAAGTGTAATTTAAAAAGCGGCACCTTCATTCCAGTTTATCAGGCGAAGGACATGTGCCTTCAGAGAAGGACTCGGAGGCATTATTTGCTTGGTTCTTAAATAATGCCGAGAGACAAGAAAGATTTGCCGCCGGAGCAAATCTATTCCGGTTCGAGGAAGGCATGTGTCCTGAGCGGTGATTTGGGATGAAGGCGGAACTTATCACGACATCAATTCTTGTTCTTTCTTCTTTGTCATGTCGTCAAAGACACGGTTCAGATCATTTATTATTTTTTGAAGTTCTTCTTTGGCTTTGAACAGATCGTCTTCCCTGGCTTTTTTCTCTTTGACCTCGGCTTGGACCTTTTTTAAGACATCTTCCCGCACCTGCCTTACCCTGACCTTGCCCCACTCTATTTTTTGGTGAAGCAATTTAATAAATTCCAATCTGCGTTCCTCGGTCAACGGCGGGATATTCAATCTAATGCCGGTGGCATCGTCAATCGGATTTAAGCCTAAAGAACTTTCTTTGATACTTTTAACAATATTGGGTATGGCCTGCTTATCCCATGGCTGGATAAGAATCATTCGCGGTTCGGGAGTATTAATAGTTGCCAATTCTTTAATTCTGAATTTAGAATCCATATAATCAACTTGAATATCTTCAACCATGGAAGCATGGGCCCGGCCGGTCCTGATAGCTCCTATCTCGCCTCTGACATGTTCAACCGCGGCATCAAAATCCTTTTTCCTCTGATTTATGTGGTCCTTATACATTTTTATAATATATCACAAAATTTTAATAAAAAAAACGGGCCGCGTAATCCGCGGCCCGAGACCATTTCTGGCCATCATTCCTACTCGGGAACTGTGAGCGCCTTCATCTTGCCCGACTCATACGATTGATTTGTCGTCTCGGTGGTAACAATCAGTTCCATTTGAGACAAGGCGTCCGTTCCACGAACGACCTTCTGTCCGATCTGGGCCCGAAGCGACGGATAACCGATCCAATTGACAAACAGGCTCCGGACCCATCCGGTCTGCCTGTAACTCTCGTACGCGCGGAGCATGTCAAGCTGTTTGGACTGCTTGGCTTTGTAGGCCTCGCGCCCGGAGGCAACGAATGAAATTATCTTGTCATAAACATCGAGCTGACCGCGAAGATCAGGATAAGCCTCGACCATAGCGGAGAAGAAGGCTCCGCCTTGCCCGCGTTCAACGGGCTGGCCGTCCTTCCCTTCATACCGGCCCTTGACCGCATCGGAGATGATCTTATCCATCTTCTCCGACTTAAGATTTGCCAGCCCTGTCTGCTCGTAGAACGCGACTTCATAGTTCCCAAGCTCATTCTGGTTGTCTTGATACTGCGCATTGAGCGCCGTCTCCTGACTAACCAGATTGTTGCGGACTCCGTTAGCGTAGCCGTATAACGACACGCCACCGGCGAACAGACCGCCCAACACCACAACAGTGATGATGAGCAGAACCGGCACCGAACCCCTCTTGCTTCGTCGACCGTTCATTCCGTCCTCCTTCCGCCGACCTTGTCGGCGATGCTGGTTTTCTGAACACGGATCCAGGCCCGCATCTCCCGCCACTGGGACTTCCACCACTTCTTGATGCGGTTGACATCGAATGGCCCGGAATGATTGCGCGGATCACGAATGCCGTGCGCTGCAGCAGCGTACCACACGACACCGCACCCCAGCAATGACAGAAAAAGGATCATGCCATGCTGGAACCATGTGAGTTGGATTTCATTGGCAAGGTATCTGAAGCCTTGCCCGAAATCGTCAGGATCTTTGGACGACATGCTCACTCGCCTGAAACGGGTTTCTTTCAATTCCCGTCCCCAGATGATAGAGCCCAGACGGCCGTTCACTTCCTGACTGCTTTTTACCTTCTGGCCATAGATTTCAAAATGGCCCCGGATGCCTCCGATAACCGCCTCCGGCAAAAACGGCACACCCACAAGACTGTTTCGGATCTCGGTAATCATCCGCTCGTTGCCAAGCGGCATGCCGATCATCGCGCGGACCCAACTGACAGACTCACCGTCCTTTGTTCCAACAACAACGACAATGGTATTTTTACTCAAAGCATCCTTCTGGAAGTGTTTCGTATTCTGCCAGTAGGCTTTTAGCGTTAGGGCATATTCATCCGGACTACTGCCGACCTTTCTGAGGTCAGCATCATGAATCAGAACAACGTGAAGATCTCCCTGAAGTTCCGAACCGAGTGCCGCGTTCAGGTATGCCACTTTTTCGGACCACGCTCCTGTATCTACACGAAGCGTCGGGCCGACAGAGTAGGCCTTCCTCGCCATGTAGTAATCATACAAACCGTGAGACAACTCCGGCAACATTTTCACGGCAAGCAACTTTTCAACTTCTCCCGAATATTGGTTCAGAATAGTTGAATCACTCGCCAAAATGTAGTTGTCGTAACTGGCTCGCGCCGTTACAGGCCCGGGCTTTCCTGCCCGGACTCTGACGTCAGCCGCTTTCCAAAACTGCGGCTCACTAACGCCAACTCTGTCAATTACATACTGGGGAATGTTTTTCGAAGTCCGCCACCGATGAGATTGCGGATTTTCCGGAAACCGATGCTCGGCAATCGTGTAACTGCCAAGAGTCGTCTGCACGGAATACGATGTCTCTACTGTAACATACGGGCAATCGTGATAACGCGTTTCCGGACGCCAGCACGTACTACACGAACTGCGTCCGTCTTTATCCGTCGTACAATTGCACTGATACGAAACCATGACGATGTACGGGTCGCAGTCATACTCGTGCCAGCAAGGGCCGTCACGGGCACACTGAACCGGTTCGGCCACAGCCTGCAGTTCCCAACCGTTCCTGTACTCATTGAACGAAAGGTTGCTCGACCTTACTACCGACCAGCCGGCCCAGACTATCAGCGGAGTCAACACGAAGCTGATTGCCAAAAGCCCAAGGCCGTATTCTCCCCACGTAATTTCCAGATTATTTCTCTGGTAGTCCAGGAAAAACTTGATAGCCAGACCTGCGAGGGCCGCAATCAGGATTCCCTGAAAAATTAGTCCCGTCATTTTTTCTTACCTCTTATTCAATTGCCAAAGACCACCAGTTCAATATTATACAGCACAATTCAAATATAATCAAGTTATGTTTGAATACCAAAAAAGACCTTTATAGATTGATAAGAAAGTTTTCCAGAGCCAGGCGGTGGTTGAATTGAGGCTGAGAGAGCAGAGAGTTAAGCTTTAGAAGATTTTTTAAAACTTTATGGTTTGGGTTTTCCCGTGCCCGGAGAGTGTGTATCAGGCCGATGACAAGACCCTGATAACCTTTCCCGGCAAATAATTTTTCGGCATATTGCATACGTTCGGTTATTCCTTGTCTTGCCACATTCATAAACTCATCTACCGCTTTGGCGGTTGCCTTATCAATCCCCCTTTCGTTCAAAGGCAAAAATTGCACTTTCTCGCATCTGGACAAGACTGTCGGAAGAATTAATTTCGGCTTAGAGCTTATTAAAATAATGACGGTAAAAAGCGAAGGCTCCTCCAGCATTTTCAAAAAAGCGTTGGCGGCCTCCGGTACCAGCCGGTCGGCATCATTTATAACCACGAATTTGTATGGGCCAGCGTAGGGCTTCAGGGACAGACATGATTTCAGTTTGCGGATATCCTCAATATATATCTTGGTCTCTTCTTCCTCCAAACGAGGAGTGAGCAATTTAAAATCAGGGTCACTCTCCGGTTCCCGCTGATTTACCAGGCGAAATATGTCATAGGCAAACATCTTCTTGCCTATTCCTTCCGGCCCGGAAAAAAGGTAAGCGTGCGACAAAACACCCTGCTTCACGACATTCTCAAAATACTTCTTATTATTGTTGTGGCCCGTTGTTTTCCATGTCATTTTTTATTGCCGGCAGATTAACATCTTCTGAAACCGCCGGAAGATTCGCCTCATGTCGGCCGGTTTTTTTTAAGTAGACATACAAGACAACCAAACCGGTTATGACTAAACCCACTATTAATTGAACTTGCATGTTTTATACTTGCGGAGCCAGCAATGCGGAGGCGATCTTATCCGCCGCATCAGGCGTGGCAAAGGTTTTTAATTTTTCACCTATGGAATTATATTTATCGGGCTCAAGAATAGATTGAATCTGATTAATTATTATATGGGGCGTAAGATTCTCTTCTTCTATCATGGCTGCGCCGAATTTTGAGAATTCGAGTGCATTTTCAAGCTGATGATCCGAACTGGAATTTGTTATGGGAATAATTATAGCGGGCTTCCCAAGTATGGCAATCTCAAAGATAGAGCCGGCTCCGGCTCGTGATATGATTATGTCCGATGCGGCATAAACCATTGCCATTTCTTTCTCGCTGAAAAAAGGATAAAGCTTATAATTGTTTTTCAGAGAATCGGCATATTCACCCTCGCCTTCTTTGATTAATTTTTCAATTTCTGTCTTTATTGACTGGTACTGACTTTCGCCGCATTGGTGCAATACTTGAAAATCTTTGACCACCATCACAAGCGAGTCCAGAATTATCCGGTTTATTTTTTGGGCGCCTTGGCTGCCTCCAATCACCAATATGGTCTTGAGGCCGGGATTCAGGCCAAATTTTGCCATGGCCGCCATTCTGTCGCCTGTCAGCAATTCTTTCCGGACAGGGTTTCCCGTTAAAACCGTTTTGCCGGCCTTAAAGTATTTCTGACTTGAATTGAAGGAAACAAAAACCGTCTTTGCCAATTTTCCTAAGATTCTATTGGCAAGACCGGGAATAGAATCCGACTCGTGGGCAAGCAAAGGAATAAAATAAAGCTTCGCCGCCAACGCGCCCGGCAAAGACGCATACCCGCCCTTGGCAAAGACGATGTCGGGCATAAACCGGAAAACGTGCCATAAGGCCTGGAAAAACCCGACCGGCATTTTGAAAATATCCAGAATCGTCAGCGGACTGAAATATCTTCTTAGTTTTCCGGCCAAAATAGGTTTGAAATTCAATCCAGCTTCTACTGCCGCTTCTTCCATGAACTTACCTTCTCCCAAAACCATCAACTCCAAAGGAATCCCCGTTTGCTGGGTTTTTTCTTTCAAAGCGTTGGCAACGGCAACCAGCGGAAAGACGTGCCCTCCGCTGCCGCCCCCGAGAAGTAAGATTCTGTAGCTCATCCTGCAATAATTTTACCTTTTTTCGAGTGCCTGACGCAAATCCCACGCTAAGAATTATTTTATCTCAACAATTTTCTGCCTCGAAATGTGACCGGAAACTATCCGGATATTTAGGGTATGAAAATATTCTGAAAGCAGTTTGACTATCGCCCGATTTGCCCGCCCTTGAACAGGCGGGTCTTTAACTGATACCACAAAATTAAGGTCGTCTATTTTTTCAACTTTATTTTCATTTGAGTTCGGCTTCGCTTTGACGTTAATACGCATTACCTTAGTTTATAGTCGGTTGCATTTTTTCAATAACCGACTCGAGGGCTTCTTTATGATCCTCAACGGAATGCCCGCATAAAAGATCTTCATCGTCCTCGTCTTCGGCATCTATTCTTTCCAGTTCCCTTTTGGCTATCTGGCCGTAAAGTGTTTTTAATTCTTCAGACGGATCGTATTTAATTTCCATTTCGTTAGTATTGATTAGTATGTCAGTAAAAATTTTCATATTTTCTTCTCCCACCACCCCAGCCAAATCCCTTACCACTTCCGGATTCTTTTTAAAAGCACGCCCAAGAGCACAGATAGTTTCTCCGTCAAATGTAATTTTTCTTTCTATCGCCTTCGGAATTTTTTTAAACTTTCTAAACATGGCAATATTTATCAATTCGATTTTATTTGAGCAGTTTCAACATTTCCTGCCAGGAGCGGGTGTTGATGATATCTTTTTTCTCCGCCCAACCGCGGCGTGCCTGGCCGATGCCGTACTTAAGATATTGTAAGTGGACCAGCACATGAGCATCGGTGTCAATGGAGAGTTTCACGCCCATTTCTACCGCTTTGCGGATATATTCGTCCTTGAGGTCCAGACGGTCGGGAAAAGCGTCTATTTCCATCACGGTTTTGGTTCTCTTTGCGGTTTTGAGCAGATCGTCCATGTCCACTTTGTATGCCTCGCGTTTTTGGATGAGGCGCCCCGTCGGATGGAAGATTATATCCACATTCGGATTTTCCATCGCTCTTTTGATGCGGGCGGTCATGTCTTTCTCGGACATATTGAATTTGGAATGGACGGCGGCGCCGACGATATCCAGTTTTGCCAGCGTTTCATCATCTATATCCAGAGTGCCGTCGGGCATGATGTTCACCTCGGCGCCTTTCAAGACCTTAAATTTTGAATTTTGATTTTTGAATTTTAAATTTATTTTATCTATCTCGGCCATTTGTTCAACAAGGCGTTTCTCGTCGCTTCCTCCGGTCATGGCAAGGGACTTGGTGTGGTCAGTGATGAGTATATATTCATGGCCTAATTCTTTGGCAGCTTTGGCCATCTCTTCAATAGAATTCCTACCGTCGGTCCAGTCAGTCTGGACTTGTAAATCGCCTTTTATATCGTCATAACCGATAAGTTGCGGCAATTTGCCTTCAAGCGCGGCTTCTATTTCGCCTTTGTTTTCGCGAAGCTCCGGCGGTATCCAATCCATGCCGAGCTTTTTGTAAACTTCCTCTTCGGTTTTAGAAGCCAACAACGTTTTCCCGCGCCATAAGCCGTAATCATTCAGCATCCAGCCTTTTTTTTCAGCAAGAGTCCGCAGAGCGATGTTGTGTTGTTTATCGCCGGTCCAGCCGATAAGGGCGGCGCCCGTTGATTTTGGGTCCAGAACCCAGATATCCGCATCGATATCAATGCTTAAACGAACCAGGGCCTTGTGCCTGCCTTTAGAGTAGATACTTTTAACTTCAGAAAATTTGAGGAATTTTTCAACCACCTCGGCAGGCTTGTCTGAAAAAGCGATGAAATCCAAATCGCCGACAGTTTCCTTCATCCGGCGCAAAGAACCTCCAAACTCGGCGGATTGGACCTCCGGCAAAGCCCGAATCTTCTCAAGTATTGTCTCTGCTATAGGCATTATTTCCCCCAAAAGATACCGGCCATGCTCTTTTTTCAGAA
This sequence comes from Candidatus Yanofskybacteria bacterium RIFCSPHIGHO2_01_FULL_43_32, assembly GCA_001794125.1. GTDB lineage: Bacteria > Patescibacteriota > Minisyncoccia > 2-02-FULL-40-12 > GWA2-44-9 > 2-01-FULL-41-26. Next base: position 153,070 of record MGJF01000002.1, on the reverse strand, counting down.
AGCTGATGCCTTTCAAGATATTGTCCTGAGTTTTTTTGCCGAATCCGCCTTTAACGAGTTTGCCTGCCGCAGCGGCTTTTTCCAGCTGGTCGCGGGTTTTAATACCGAGTTTTTTATAAAGACGGAGAATTGTCTTCGGCCCAATGCCTTCGACGGACACCAAGCCTTCAATATCCACCGGAATTTCTTTTTTGAGCTTCTTGTATTCTTTGACCTGTTTTGTTTTGATATATTCCTCTATTTTTTCGCCGATAGACGGACCGACGCCGGGAATGTCTTCAAGAGCTTTCAGGCCTCCATGCTTATAAATATTACCGATATCTTCGGCCAGGGATTCAATGGAATCGGCGGCCTTCTCATACGCGCGCGGCTTAAATCCCACTTCTTTCATTTCAAGCAAAATCGACATTTCGTACAAAATTTTTGCAATTTCTTTATTTATCATATTATTTTGTTTTTATAAACGCAGTTCGTTTGGCCAAGTTCGAGGCAAAATCGAGCATTGCGACGAGCCATAGTGAACTATGGTGAGGAGCAAGCGGAGATTTTAACGAAAAAATTGGACAAACCCTTTAGGGCCCGTACCGCTTTACGAAAGTAAGCGGAGGGCGAACAAGTTTATTTAGCGCCGTCAGGCAACGGCCTGACTGTGCCACGAGATACTTTACCCCTCAAGTCCCTGAAAATTTTAATTTGCTGAACAGCGCCAAAAACGGCAAACATACCTCCCAACAGAAATACGAACTGAAAACCGAATTTTTCCGCTAAAAGTCCGCCCATGGCAGCGGAAGCCGCCGCGCCGATCCCGATGGCGATAGAGTCCAGAGACCATTCCACATTCTCCTGCATTTTATCGACATGTCTGGTAAAAATCGCATACCAGGGAGGGATGGCGAAAGATGCCCCGATGCCGTAAAGCGCCTGGATCATATAGATATGGCTTGCTTTTGTTGCAAATAAATACAAAAACGGCACTAGCGCAATAAGAAAAGTGCCCAAAACCATAGAATAAAAATCGTCATATTCGCCGTGATTCTTGTCCAAATATTTGGCAATCGGGATTTGAAGGCCTGATTTGAATATCTGAAAAATGGCGGCGGCAAAACCGACAACCGCCAAAGTCCCCCCCTCAATTTGTTTGGTGACGAATATCGCGAATACCGGGGCAAAAATAGAAAAACCGGCATTAATAAAGAAGTCGGATAAGACCAGGGTTTTGACGACATGGTTAATTTTCATATAAATTAGTTTACAGCTTTTAGTTTACAGTTTCCAGTGTTAAGTCCACAGAATAAAAAAGCAGCCCCAAAAGACTGCTTGCTAAAAACCCTAAACCATAAATTAAAAACTGATCAGAGATGCGGAAATCCGAATCCAGAAGAATCATCATCGCCGATAGGCAGCAGGTCTGCGGTAAGCTTGCGCAAAGCATCGCGGACAACATTAGCAGAATCTACAATATCCTTTTGCCATAATTTGGCGGCTAATCCCGCAACGTGGGGAGAAGCCATGGAGGTCCCCGACAAAATAGCGTATCTGCCGTCTTTCCATGTTGATTCAATATTTACGCCCGGAGCGGCAAATTCAATGTCTTTTTCTTCAACAACATAGGGCTTGGAGGTGAAATTATTCCCCCGCGAACTCCAGTCCGGAATTTTTATATCGGCGTTAACGGCTCCTACGGCAATCGCATTGGCATCTGCCCCGGGATAATCAATACTTCCGGCATAAGGGCCGTCATTGCCGGCGGCGGCAACAACTAAAACGTTTTTGGAAATGGCATAATTGGTGGCATCGATTATCAATGGGCTCGGATTATCAGAACCCAAGCTCATGTTTACAATGTTAGCCCCATCGTCGGCAGCAGTCCTTAAGGCAACAGCGATATCATCTGCCCAACAAGTGCCGTTATTAGAACAAACCTTATAAGCAAAGACACCGGCTTCAGGAGCCATGCCGTATATTCCAAGTCCGTCCAAACCGCCATCTGCGGCGATTATACCCGTAACATGGGTTCCGTGGCCGTTTTTGTCGTCGCATTTTCCGTCAGCAATAGCTGACGGACCGGAAAAATCTTTACAAGCTTTGACCCTGTTTTTAAGGTCAGGATGAGTTTTAAGAACTCCCGTGTCTAATACCGCAACATTAACGCCTAAACCTCCCGATGATTTTGAAAGCAAGGGATCATTGTAAATTGTTTTTATGCCCCAGGGAACTTGTTCTGCCGGTTTAGCTCTTTGCGCCTGAACCTTTCCGCTTGTTACCGGCGCCTGCGATAAATCGGGCAGGACGTTTAACTTCTTAACGGGTTCAATTTCTACCCCGAAAATCTTCGCGACGCGAAGCTGAAAATCGGTTAGGTCGGCGGTAAAACCGTTATCAAAATTATGCCTGACACCGAAGGATTTTTTCCACCAGCCGGAGGTGGATTTAACAAAATAACGGGTATCGTCGGCAGCGGCATAGGATAAGCGGGCAAAGGCCAAAAACAGCAAAATAACGACAATATAAGGGGTCTTTTTAGTAATCATATAATAGGGTTAATAATAGCAAATTCGCACAAATCTGGCAATCCACAGGTCACTCGCTCTACTTCATCCCATAGAACCGCCAGGACATATACCTTCATCGAACCAGAATAGATTTGTTCCGGCGGCAAATCTTTCTTGTCTCTCGGCATTTCGCAGAACCAAGCCTGAATGCCTCCGAGTCCTTCTCTGAAGGCATATATCCCGAGCGGTTTTTAAAATAAGTGAAACCCCAACCCATTTTAGACCGTTTGCCTCCGAGGGCAACATAATGCTCAAATTAGTTGATAATTTGCTTATTTTATAAATCTTAGCCGGAAAATCCGCCTCTTCGGCGGAGGAACGGATGCTAAGATTTATTAAGCAAATTGAGATCTAATTTGAGTATTTGTCCGAAGAAGACCGGAGGCGCAGGCAATAGGTCGGAAATGGGTGGGGGTTGAGCAGTCTATTCCTCGTCCGACAAGAACTTATCAATCCCGTTTTTAAGTTTGTCGCTAAATTCCTTGATGCGGTCGGCTAAAAACAGGGACCGGATAAAGGCCGACCGGAATATTATCTTCAGGATATAGCCGAGCGCGATTGCTCCGCCGAGGAAAATAAATATAAATACAAAGTTTTTAAGATAGTCGAAAAGAAATTTATAACTCTGGCCAAAAAAGAATCCGACAAAAAACACCATCCCTATCCACATAACCGAGCCCAGAAAATTATACAAAGCAAATCTCTTTAAATCATACTTGAACGAGCCGGCGGTTATCATAGTTGCGATTGTCAGCGACCAAGTAATCTTTGCAAACAATATCGCCCGGCCGCTGTAGCGTTTGAAATATTCTTCAACTTTTTCGATTATCTTCCTGCTTTTTTTATCTTTACGGCCCCATTTGTCTATTGGCTTAGACCCGGCATAGTATCCGACGGCATACCACGCAAATCCATTGATAACCTCGCCCGTAAGGCAGATAAAAAATGCCGGCCAGAGAGATATGCTGGCAATGGAGGCCAAGAAACCGGCCAATATGGTCGTATTCATTCCCTCTATGGCAGCCCCCAGAAAAATAAATAAATACTTATAGTGGATCAGGGCCGGAAAATGTGATTGAAAAAAATTAAAAAAAGTTTCCATGCACGAAGTGGTTTTACTTAAAATCTTTTAAAATCCGGAAATCCTTCACCAGGGTATCTTTGGTAGTTTTATTATATATCGCCACGGCGGGGTGATATAGTGGAACGATTTTTATTTTTCCGAATGGGGTCTCTGTTTCAAATATTTTGCCGTGCATTTGGCTGATTGAACAGAGCTGTGATTCAAGGCCAAATTTTCTCATGACGTAATCCATCGAGAACCGGCCGAGAGTGGCGATAACCTCCGGCTGGATTATCTCTATCTGCCTGTCCAAAAACGGTCCGTAGGCCTTAATTTCTTCGGGTAACGGGTCTCTGTTGAACGGCGGCCTGTCTTTGACGATATTAGTTACATAAACATCTTTGCGGTCTATGCCGACCGAGGCAAGCAATTCATCCAATATCTTCCCGGCGGCTCCGCAGAACGGCCTTCCGGTTGCCGCCTCGTTCTTGCCGGGAGCCTCGCCTATAAACATTATCCTGGCACGATGGCTTCCCTCTCCGATAACAGGAAAAACCTTGTTTTTAATACGCTCCTTATAAAGCGGGGACTCTTCGAGACCTGCCCCGCCCTTGCCAGCAAGGGCGGGGTTAATGACTTCGTCTTTGATTTGTCTTAGGAGTTCGGTTCTATCCATCATCATAGTTTACTATAAGCTGTTTGGGTTGTGAACAGATTCGCTCCCAGCCACATACCCCCGACTCGACCGATAGTCGCCTCGCTCCAGCGGCTCGGCGCTATCTACATGCTCGGCCCTCACCAAGCACCAAGCTTCGGGCCTGCGCAAGTTCTCCCTGTGGGTATATGGCTGGTCGCTCTTAATTAAGCAAAAGCGAAACCCTAATCTATTAGAGGGACTTACGGAACTCGACGGAGTGGCTCGGAGAAGGTTCACGGTGCTTTAGTCCGGGAATCTCTGTAATACGAGGCAAAATTCCAGCAAGAATTTATGCCGTGCCCGAGAATGGGTTAGGGTTGAGCGATTTTAAGAAAACAAAAAAGGAGCAAATGCTCCATTTAAAAAATTAGGGGGCGACACGTTGTCGCCCCCGACCGAAGACAGTCGTTAGACACTGGTCCCGGTCTTGGTCTTGGCCGCCTTCTTTCCCTGCCGATGGGACTTGGCCTGATTCCCGCCGACGCCGGCAACAGCCACGCCACGGTTCTCAATGATACCTTCTGACTGCCTGGCACGAAACCGAGCGCGAAGACGCTTGTTGCGGCGGTGGTCACCGTGTTCACCAGCCGGCGGCGGACACTGGCTCGGGCCGTGCATGTGGCCCTCTCGAATTTTGTGGTCGCCCCTGAAAGGACACGGAACGAGCATGCGAACCTCCTTGTGAAGAACTGCGTTTGCCAGACTATTGTTGTTTAAACATTATATTACCATCTCTAAACAATGTCAACACCTCACCTTTGGAGGATATGTATCCCAGCAGCGGTCGGCTTAGACATTCTTAACTGTGTTTATACTTAAACTATTGTTGACTATATCTAATCATGGACATGAAGCCCGCCAATCCTCCAAAGGTGAGGGGTCAACCCGGCGCAGAGAAGCCAGAACATTAACCTCCCCTGCTGGAGGGTCAACAAAAAATGGTCAAACAGACCGACGAACAAGAAAGATAAAAATAATATCAAAAAAGAGTAGTGGTATAGCTTCTCCATTTTAGTGCCAACAATAAAATCTTTAATAAGGAAAATAAGAAATAATATAAACGCGGCAATGCCCAAAATTCCCATTTCCGAATAGATAAGCAGATAGATATTGTGAACCGGCTGATACAAATTGCGAGGCAAATTGGGGTCTTGGACCATCAGCCAATTAACAAAATTTCCGGCGCCGGCGCCGAACCAATTTAACGATTTCAACGATTCCTTGTTGTAAAAAATCCTTAACTGAACCGCCTCCTCTTCAGAAGAGATTTTAACCCTACTAATTGCCTCCGGCCAGTAAAAAACTCCGAATAACACAACAACCGCAGCGCTAATAACCAAAATTTTGGTCAATTTGACCCTGTTCAGCCCGCGGGCAAAAATTCTCCTGAAATTCTTTTTGTTCAAGACAAGGACCGCCCTTGCGGCAAATCCGGCAAACCATAAAAATATCATCACCCGGGCAAATGTAAAAAACAAGGAAAGCAGAATAAGGGGGTAACTTGCCAGAAGAAATATGCTGAATTTAGGGTGGTAGATTTTGTTTTGGTGGTAAATGTGAAAATAAAGGTAGACAAAATAAAAAGAAAAGGCAGCCAAAAATAGGTACGCGGCCAGAATATTCGGGTGAGGCGTAGTTCCGTAGGCCCGGATTATTTTCTCGCTGTTCAGATTATAAAACGAGGCAATACCGATTAAATCAGATGATAAGACGCTTTCGCCCAACAACTTTAACCCTAAACTGGACTGCTTAAAGAATTGGATAATCGCAATTACCGCCTGAAACAATCCCCCGCAAATCAAAGCTGTCATTGACCCTATCAAACCAAATTTATAAACCGCGTAGCTTTTTACGTAGAAATAGAAAACAACTAATTCTGCGAGTTTTAAAACATTATAAGCGCTTAAGATATAGCTGGAAGAGTTTTTTATGGATACTGCCGAGATAGCAATAAGGGCAAATAAAAAATAATCATATTTTTCGATCTTTGGCTTTACTCTGCCGAGAACCCAGAACCCGAAAAGAATAATCAGCAGGATATCTGTGCCATAAAGAGATATCGCCTGCCATTCGTTAAAATTCCAGTTCTGGTGCCACAATATTTTCCGCGTCTGGAACGGAATCGCAAACAGCAGGAAATAAAATAAAAATTGTTCGAGTTTGTTCAACAACTTTGCCAGCATGGTCATGTTTTATAATTATGCCATATCCATAGCACCTCACAACCTCCATGCGTGACTGCGGGGTGCCCTTTTCTAAAATCTTGCTAATTTTATAAAAGGGCACACCCTCCGCCGGTTGCTTTGGTTGTAAATGACAATTAGCAAGAGAAGTTCAAACTCTTCCGGATAATGCAGGATACTTAGTAAAAGTTGAAAATACAAAAAATGTGTGTTATAATCTTTTATCTTTGACAATTTGGGAGATAAGAGATGAACGCTCTCATTTGGGCCGGCAGCATCCTTGCTCTCCTGACATATTTCCCACTGTGGAAGCAGATCAGAAGCGGCAAGGCGAAACAGAACTTTCTCACATGGGCATTATGGAGTGCACTTGATGCGGTTGTTGCCGCCACAATCATCGTTCAGGAGGGAAATTTTCTTTTGCCGGTGGTCTATACCATCGGAGGCACATTGACCGTGTACTTTATCTTGAAGGCCGGCAATAAGGCAGCATGGACGTGGTTTGAGACAATGGTTGCTTCGCTGACGATTGTAAGCATGGTAATCTGGTATTTCTCCGGCGAAAAGATGGCTACTATCGCAAGCACGACGGCCATGCTCATCGCCGGTATCCCGCAACTCGTCGATGCATGGAGAAAGCCCCAGGACATGCCAATTCTTGTATATTCCAGTTATTTCATCGCCAACTACCTATCAATGGCAGGCGGGAAGAGTTGGGTAGTCGAAGAACGATTTTATCCCGCTAGTGCCGCAGTCTTCTGCTTCTTAATCGCAGTACTTGCCACTCGAAAATTCTGGCTGAAACAAGAACTTGCTAAGGAGGCGAAATGAGGAAGACAAAGAAATCCTGGTTCCGGCGGATGCTTGCGAAGCTTCGCCGAAGAAATCCCCGCACCATGACGGGCTGTCCTCCCAAACAGCAACCTGTCAAAAAATTCTAATACAACAGTGCCCCGCACGACAGAAAGCCCCGCGCTTCGTCAGGCGGGGCTTTTTTATTTGATGAATAGTGCATACACAATCCCCGTTCCGAACATGAAGATGAGGAGATAATAAATAAATTTCGGAAGTTCCAAACTATATTCCGGGACCCTGTCCCCTTTTGATTTTGATTTTATGTAAACGAATGTCAAAACTATCCCTTCAAGCCCGATGGCAACTGAACCGGCCAAGCTTATGATATCAATAAAGGTCCGCAAACCGCCCAAGAATAAAACCAAAGGAGGGGCAACAACCAAGAGCCAGGCCAATTTCCTCGGAACATTATAATCGAGACGGAACATGTCCAAAAAAGCCGAGCCCAGCATTAAAAAAGAAGTGCTGACGGCCAAAATGCCGAAAAACGAACCAAGAAATATTATTTTGCCGCCCAAAAATTCATATAAACCCGATACGGCATCCGGTGTAGTCACGCTTCCCGATATGCCCAGAACCGTAAAAGCAAACAGCAAATAAAGCGCGCCGGTTAAAACAATCGCCAACGAGATGGATTTTTTCAAGCCGCCTTCTTGTCCGTTCAATATGCTTCTCTGAATGGGAATTGATGAAAATCCCGCAAAAGCGAAAAGTAAAACTCCATAGGGCAAGAACCAGAATTCCCGTTGAATTCCGGCAAGATTAGACAAATCTATTTTATTTATACCAACACCGAATATCATGAGCACCACCACGGTAAACAAGCCCACCAAAAGCAGTTCAACCCAGGAAATTCTTCTGATTCCCAATAAGACCAGAACCGAAAGAACGAAAAAAAACACTAAACTATATGAGGCCGGGGAGGCATAAAGAACAGAAGAGAAGATATTGTTCAGAAAATCTCCGGCAATAACTATGTATGCAAGCAGAGCGGAATACAGTCCGAGGGCCACGGAAAAGAAAATGGCTCTTTTAAACCACGGCCCGAGATATTTTTCGGTATAACCGGTTATCTGATGCTCTTCGTGGGTCCTCAAAACCACTTCGCCATACATAAGGTTCAAAAGAAGCGTTATAAAACCGATAAATATCAGGAATAAAAAACCCATCCAAAAGCCGGCCTTAGAAAAAGCAAAGGGAATTCCAAAGACCCCCACCCCAACCATGGTTCCTATCAGAACAGCAGTGGCATAAATAAATTGTTTACTTTTCAGTATATTCAGGTCCGGGATTTTCACTTTGTTTGAGTTGACCGAAAATTCCCCGCCCTTTATAACGAATATCCCGGGTCAGGTATTTTTCCACCAGCCAAAGCCCGGCCAAAACAACATATACGATTACCGTCGTTGCTATCGCTTCTTGATAATATCCTAATCCGCTGGCAATACCGATTGCCGCTACAACCCACAAACTCGCGGCCGTAGTTGTACCCTCAATGCGATTTTCCCTTCTTAATATTGTCCCCGCTCCTATAAAACCTATGCCGACAATGATATTTGCTATCAAATGGTAGTCAAAACCCGCCTGTCCTCCGATTGAAGGAAATTGAAAAAACAATTTTATGGAGGTAATGGACAATAACGCCGCTCCTATTGAAACCAGAGTATGGGTTCTTAAACCGGCAACCTTTCCCGAACGCTCTCTTTCAAACCCGACAATTCCGCCAAGCAAAGCGGCAACCAATAATCTCGAAATCATCGTCCAATCCAAATATGCTAAAAATTGCGTAAGCTGTGCCATATCAAACAATATTAGTACAAATATAAAATTAGGCAAGGAATAACTAACAAAGAATAACAAAAACCGCCTAAGTTAGGCGGCGGTTCTGATGCCTTCCGGTACAAATTTACCGGCAACAGGGCAGGCAGACGCGTAAATCGGCATTCTCGGGATATCTAATCCCACACGATGGCAACTGGCCCGATGGGCCTCCATTTTGGTCAGTTCGATATTCTCTCCGCAAGAACACGGCACGCAACAAGATGATATATGCTTTTTTCTTCCCTTATGGAACTCGCACGCGTGAGCGCACATCTGCAGCTACTATCCCTCTTTCTGAAAAGAGCACGGTAATTACTATACTCTATTTTAGGGCAACGCGCAAGACCTCATCCATTGTTTTGACAAAGACAAATCTGAGGTCTTTTTTGACTTCTTTAGGAATATCTTCCAAATCTTTTTTGTTGTCATTCGGAGCGATTATGGTTTTTATCCCGGCGCGATGGGCGGCAAGGACTTTTTCCTTAAGTCCGCCTATTTCAAGCACTTTTCCGCGCAAAGTAACTTCTCCGGTCATGGCTACCTCTTTCCTGACCGGCTTTCCCAAGAATAATGACACCAAAGCCGTAGTCATAGCCGTTCCAGCGGACGGACCGTCCTTTTTTATCGCGCCCGAAGGGACGTGAATGTGGATATCATCCTTGGTGAAATCTTCTTTAATTCCTCTTTTTGCCGCAAAAGTTCTGGCGTAACTTAAACCGGCTTGAGCGGACTCTTTCATTACCGAACCGAGCTGACCCGTCAAGATCAATTTTCCGCGGCCGGGCATTTTAGAGACCTCGATAAAAAACACCTCGCCGCCCACCGGAGTCCAGCCGAGACCGGTAACAACGCCGACCTCGTCCTTGGTTTCCGCCAACTGATGGGAATATTTGACGGGGCCTAAATATTTATGGATGTCTGTCTTGGTTACAACAACCTGCTTGCTGGAATGGGATTCAACCAGTTTTCGGGTTATTTTTCTGATGACGGCGGCCAACTGCCTTTCCAGATCCCTGACCCCGGCCTCGCGGGTATGTTTTCTTATAATATCGGCTAAAGCGGAATCTTGGAAAACCAAAGCTTTTTTCTTGAGGCCGTGTTCTTTAAACAATTTCGGCAAAAGGAAATTTTTGGCGATATGGAATTTCTCCGCTTCCGAGTATCCCGGAAATTCTATGATTTCAAGCCGGTCTCTCAAGGCGGGAGGAATGGTGTCCAAAACATTGGCGGTGGTTATGAACATTACATCGGACAGATCATAAGGCACCTCCAAATAATGGTCGGAAAATGAATGATTCTGCTGGGGGTCCAACGCTTCCAAGAGAGCCGCTGAAGGGTCGCCCCGGAAATCCATTCCTATTTTGTCTATTTCATCAAGCATAAACACGGGATTTTTAACCTTTGAACTGTTTATTCCTTGAATAATTCTGCCCGGCATAGCGCCGACATATGTCCGGCGATGACCTCTTATCTCGGCTTCATCCCTCAACCCGCCCAGAGAAACCCTGATGAATTTACGCCCCAAAGCTCTGGCAATTGACTGACCGACGGATGTTTTGCCCGTGCCGGGCGGACCGACAAGGCACAATATCGGACCCTTAAGCTTGCCGACTTGTTTTTGCACGGCAAGATATTCTAAAATTCTTTCTTTGACCTTGTTGAGCCCGTAATGGTCTTCGTTCAATATCTTCTCGGCTTCCTTTAAATCTATTTTTTCTTTTGTTTTTTTGGACCAGGGCAATTCGGTAAGCAAATCAAGATAAGTTCTTAAGTAGGAAACTTCGGGATTGAAGGACGGCATTTTGCCGAGACGGTTTAATTCTTTAATGGCTTTATCTTCGGTGCTCTTCGGCATTCCGGCCGAAAGAATTTTAGACTTCAATACGTCCATTTCGTCTTTTTCATCTTCAACGCCCAGTTCTTTTTCGATGCTTTTCAACTGCTCTCTCAAGAAGAGCTCCTTTTGCATCTTGCCGATTTGTTTTTTGGTCTCTTTGGTAACCGTCTTTTCCGCTTCCATGATTTCCGTCTCGCGAACAAGATAAACGTTCATCTCCCTCAAAGCGTCTATCGCGCTTTCCAGTTCAAGGATTTTTTGCTGGTCTTCGATGTCCAGATTTAAATTTACCGTCATCAGGCTCAAAATCTGTTCGGTGTCTTTGAGATGAAGCATCATGTAAATTATTTCCGGCAATATCGTCGGAAATGAGCGGGCCTCCGAAATAGTTCTGAATTGTTCTATTGCCCTCCTCAAAAAAGCCTTCTCTTCAAGGTTGTTTCTCAATATCATGTTGAACGGTTCGGCTTTAATCTTGAAAAAGGGCTCCTCGCTCACAAGATCGGTTATATTTGCCCTGACCAACCCTTCAACATCTATTTTAGAAGAGCCGTCAGGCAGTTTGAAAACAGAGACAATCCTGCCGATCGTTCCCACATTAAAAATATCCTTGCGGCCGATATTGTCTTGAATATTCTTTTGAGTAACAAAAAACACGAGCCGTTCATGGGCCAAAGCATATTCAAGAGCGGCAACCGATTTAGGTCTCTGAACAATAAGCGGAATGACCACCTTCGGAAACAGGACAGTATTCTTGAGGGCGATGAGCGGCAGCTGCTCGGGAATCAAAATATTGTTAGCTTTAAAATCAGGCATTGAATTGAGAATATAACACAGGTTTTACTAAAAATCAATGCATTCGGCTTCGCTCAGCATTGACCCTGAGTCTTATCGAACGGGTCAAATTAATAGTAGAATTCTTCCCTCGGAGGAGCGTTTTTGACTATTTCAAAGGCCTCTTCAGCCGTATCGACAATGGTATACATGCTCAAATCCGCTTTATCCACCGCCTGCTGTTTGATGAATATCTCTTCGTGTAGCCATTTATGAATAGGGTCCCAGAATTCTTTGCCTATCAGAACGACGGGAATTTTATCGGATATTTTCTTCGTTTGGATAAGTGTCAATATTTCGAATGCCTCGTCCAGAGTCCCAAACCCTCCGGGAAAGAAGACGTAAGCCCTGGCGGCGTAAGAGAGCATCAGTTTCCTGACAAAGAAATAGTGGAAACCGGCGCTTTTTTTCACGTAAGGATTAATTCTCTGTTCCATGGGCAACTGAATGTTGATTCCGATGGATTCGCCGTTGCCTTCCACGGCTCCCCTGTTTCCCGCTTCCATTATTCCTGGTCCGCCGCCGGTAACAACCGAAAGGTCGTTTTTGGCCAGCATCGTACCGAGCTTTCTGGCTTCTTCATACCAGCGGTTGCCTTCCGGAAATCTGGCCGAACCGAAAAATGTGACCGTTCTTTTGAAATCGGCCAAAAATTGCCAACCTTCAATAAGCTCGGCCATAATGCGAAGAACTCTCCAGTGAAGAGAGGCCCTGAAATCACCCTTTATCGGCTCTACTTCTTGGGGAAGCTTTGATGCCGGCAGATTTAATTTTCCTTCTCCATCACTCATGATTAAAAGATAATAGATATTTTAAAAAATTTAAAGAGGATAACTGACCGCTCAAAGAAGCCTTTTTTTGAGTTAATATTGACAAAATGACTCAATATATTGTAAAATATAAAACGGTTAGTTCTGTCAAAACTCGGTATGCGCTGAATGCGCAGGAGAACAACGGTGGAAAAGAAAAAGAAAGTCTTCGATATTCCGACAATCGTAATCTGCGCCATGTTCGTAATCCCCGTCAATTTCGTGTGGGACACTCGCGCAGAAGCACAGACGCGCACCGTGACGAACAAACCGAGCACGCAGTCAATCACCTCAAGCGCGCCGCCGCTGACGCCCGCAGAAGCGGCCGCCATCGTATCACGTCTCGAACATCTGCCGCCTCCCGTGATCTGCTCCGGTTGTGATGGTCCGAAGATCTTCATCATCGGCAGTCGCCCCGGTGCATCGTCATGGCTCGACTTCCCGCCGGAGTCACCGCGACGACGACTCGACGGAACCTTGTTGACTGATCCGCCCGCGACGTATGGATGGAGTCCGTCTGTCCTCTTCGTTCCTGCCTATCCGCAGGAACATCAGCACCGCAAGCATATCGACGGAAAGACACCGACAACTTCACACCCGGTCGTGTTGGCGCCAAGAAAATCAGTCCCTACTCGAGCGCCGCACGCAACCTCGAAGTGAAAGAACTGTCCGACCGTAATTGCGAGTGTCGTCGGAGAAACACGGTAGTTGGAGTTCCGCTCCGCACAAAGAAGTTCCAAACTTCATCTTGTGCGGAGCTTCTTTGTTTTTATAAAACGATTTAGAGAAATTACAGCTCAAAACTTTCGCCTAAAGAAGGCACGACTGCGTCGATTTTCAAATCCGTTCTGGTTTTTTCCGCTAAAGTTGCGGAAGAATCTTCTTCGCCCTGAACCATGAAGACTTTCTTGAGGTTGCCGCCGGAGCCGGCGCCCGCTATCCATTTAAGTAGCATGGCCTGGTCGGCATGGGCCGAGTAACCGCCGATGGCCCGTATCTGGCAATTAACGGAAACCTGTTCGCCGAATATTCTGACATTTTTCTCGCCGTCCAAGATCCTGCGTCCCAACGAACCCAGAACCTGATATCCCACAAACAAGATAGCCGAATTAGGGTCCGACAGGTATCTCATTTCGTGATGCAGAATTCTCCCGCCAGTGGACATGCCGGAACCGGCAATGATTATCTTCGCCCCCTTCACGTTGTTGATAGCTTTTGATTCGTCGGAAGTTCTTGTGAATGTCAGCCCCGGAAAATTGAAGATGTCATCCCCCGACTCAATGACATGGTGAGCAGTCTTGTTAAAATAATTCGGGTATTTCTTATAAACCTCCGTGAGATTAGTCGCCAAAGGAGAATCAACATAGATTGGAACCCGGGGTATCTGGTTATGGTTTACAAGCTGATTCAATTCGTACAAAAGTTCCTGTGTTCTTTCCATTGCGAAGGACGGTATCATCAGAGTGCCTCCTTTAGTCAAAGTTTCCCTAATCACGTTCTCCAGCATAATTTTTCTGGACGAGCGGTCTTCGTGAATTCTCGAACCGTAAGCGGATTCCACCACGGCATAGTCGGCGTCTTTGGGGAAATAAGGCGGCTGGAGCAAAGGAGTCGGCGGATTGCCCAGATCGCCCGTGAAATATATCTTCTTATCGTCAAAATCTATTTCCACTATCGTTGAACCGAGAATGTGACCCGCGTCATGGAGCACGGCTCTTGTCCCGTTTCCGAGATCAATGGGTGTTTCATAATCAAAACCTTCCGCCAACCCCAAAACGCCTTCCAAATCTTTCAATTCAAATATCGGTTCCCTGCCTCCTCTTTTGGCTTCCTCGGTTATTATGTTCAAATTATCCGGCAAGGCCTTTTTGGCTAAATCCGCGGTCGGCCTGGAAGCGATAACCCTGCCACGGAAACCTTCCTTGAATAATTTGGGAAGCCGGCCCACATGATCGGTGTGGCTGTGGGTAATGAATACAAAATCTATTTCAGCCGGATTGTAAGCGAATTTTTCGTAATTCATATCCTCCGAATATTTGGAGCCTTGGTTGAGCCCGCAATCCACCAAAATTTTAAGGTCGCCGTGGTCAAGAAGATAATTCGCCCCGGTAACAGTTTTAGCGCCTCCATAGAATATTAGTTTCATAAATTCAAAACTTAAATTTTAAATTTTAATTCAATGTTTAAATGTTTTAAATTTTAAAAATTGGGATTTCATTTAAAATTTGTAATTTAAAATTGGAATTTGTCTTTACATTAGTAAAGACACAAGGTATCCAATAATAGACATCGTCGCAATCGGCGGCAAAGCGGCCATGGGTTTTCTTTCCCTCTGATTTACAAAAATAAGATGGGTCAGAAATAAACCCGCCAAAGAAAATATCGCCACAATTATCGCATCGTCAAGAGAATATCCGGCCACCGAACTTGCCAGGACAACAGGCAAACCAATGTCGCCCGAACCCAATATCATGAACCGGCCCCCGGCTCCGGCCTCGATTTGAGCTTCTTGCTTATGCGAAAAAAATCCGTTCAGCCGCAATGGAATTATAAATCCAAAAATAGCTCCCGATTCCATCATTACTTTTGCCATCTTCACCATATGTTTGGTCGTATAGACGGCAACAATGTCATAGAAGGACAATATTATCATTATTATAACGGCGGTTCCGGGAGAGATTGCCAGGCCCAGTAAAGATCCGATACCGGCTATTCCTAAAATTATTCCCGCATTATGGATAATGACGCTCTTAAGCGACAAAAATACGGCCGTAACAAGAAGCGGAACCCAAATATCCCAAGGCGGGCCCGACACGGTATTTACAACCGCGCTGCTGCCGGAAAAAACTATCAAGACCAAAAATAATTTAAAAGAAAAATGAACCACTCTTTGATGTTTTGAAAAAAATATAAAAAAGAGCGCCAACGCCGACAAAAAGACGGCATCGCCCCAGCCAAATTTAACTTCCGGAATCATTATCTGCGAGGATGAAGCAATGTTCCGATAAGCCGAAAAAATCCCTATTGCCAACGTGGCGCCAAACAATACTGCTTCTTTTAGAAATAGTCCTGATTTGAATTTCATATTATTCGCTATTGGCCAACGGCTATTTAAACCACGGCTTGGAAGGATACTGCTGAATTACGTATCTATAACCCTTTCCTTGCGGAATTTCGATCTGGTTCTCCGTAATCCAGCCGTTTATCAAGTCTCTTTCGGTGGTAGAGATGGTTTTAACTTGAGCGGTTTGGGAATTCAAAATAATCGAATCCGAATTAAAATTTTTCAGAGCTATAAAGATCAAGCCAACGAAGAACAACCCCAATAAAGACACATACAGAGCGCCGAGCCGAGATTCAACTTGTAGTGTGAGGGGGTTGTTCATTTATGATGAGCTTGCGAACCATTACCGGACAATAATAGTTCCCGTTTCTTTCGGATTCCTGTCATTATAATAATCAAATATTCCTTTTGCCGCAAAAGTAAAAGAAAAATAGCTTCCCTGCGGAATGTCTCCGACACTGTCAAAACCCACCAATCTGCTGTCCGGACCGGAAACTATTCTTATCGGAAAAATACCCTCGTTTTTAAATCTCACCGTATCTCCGGCATGGATTCTTAGGTTGGTGGGGCTGAATACTCCGCTCTTGTATGAAATAGTATAAATTCTCGAGGGCTTGGTTTCGGGAGAAACGGTTTCTGTCGGCGTCGGCAGATCTGTGCCGAGATTTTGAGTTCTGCCGAGTATGCTTACCGCAAGACCGAACAGAACGAGCATCAAAATAATAAGCATCCAAAAAAGTCCCGGACCGCTGACGGTCGGCATTTTTTTCTCTTTCTTAACGGCAAGTTGGGGTTCAAAATCTGTCATAACATCTGACGTAATGTTACCAATTAAAAAACCCCCAATCAAGGGAGTTGGCGCAAGATCTTAGAAATCTTGGCTTTTATCTTCTGGGGGCCGGCTGACTCGCCAAAACAAATATTAAAAGCTCTAAGCCGGTCTTCATTGGCCTGATATTCCTCGAAGAATTCCGTCAGATTGCCGTTATCAAAAAGATAATCCGCGTCTGCCATATGAGAACCGAAAATCATAAAAAGCATCATGAATTTTAGAAGTTGTTCTGCCTGCTTTAAATCGTTTCCTCCGAAAGCGGCGATCCATTTTTCCTGAAGATACTCAACCCCGTAAATCCTTTCAATTTGAGCCTCTAACTCCCTTTCCTTTTTTAACTGACACGTGCCGAGCCAGTGCCGGTAAATTCTTTCTTTATCACTGAAAAATATCTCTTCGTAAATGCCGTCAAACGTTTCATAAACTTCCCAAATCGTCATATTCAGAAAAAGGTGGTGCCACGCGTTATGGCATCTTTTTTTCCATGGAAATAAGTTGAATTCATTAGTTTCCCCTCCTCGACTGGAAGGTACTAAGTGATGGAGATTGCAGTTCCTGAATTGGTTGCCATAAAGTTTCTGCAGTCCGGCCTTACTTCTTCCCCTGGGAAGTACCAAGAGGAACCTTCATGTCAACGGGCTATTGAGTAGACTATACAGCAGTATAATTTAATTGACAAGCTTGAATTTCTATTTCAAAAGTCCGCGCACAATTTCTTTGTCGGACCAGGGTATTTTTCTTTCGCCGGCAACGGCCATGGAAACCTCCGAACCCTTTCCCGTTATCACTACGGTATCGCCTTTTTCGGCCTTGTCTAAGGCTGTTTTGATGGCTTCTTTGCGGTCCAATACTATTGTTATCCGTTTGCCAAGCTTTATGCCCGACGCAACTTCGTTGATTATTTTTTCCGGATCTTCTTCATAGGGATCCTCGTCTGTCAGGATTATTTCGTCGCAATATTCGCCGGCAATTCTTCCGAACTCCGGCCTCTTCCACTTATCTCTTCCTCCTCCGGCGGCGCCCAAAACACAAATCAGTTTATGGCAATCGTTTTTTAGGGTTTTATATACCGCTTCCAATGAATCCGGAGTATGAGCATAATCTACCACCGCGCCAAACGGTTCTTTTTGAATGAATTCCATTCTTCCCGGAATATCCTTTATTTTTTCAAGAGCCGGCTTTGTTCTTGGAAGATCAATCCCGTACATGGCGGCGGCGGACAAAGCCGCAAGACAATTTAAAACATTAAACCTGCCTCCGAAATTAATATCAAATTTAGTTCCGTAAACCTCAAACGAGGCCCTGTCCGGCTTCAAATCTAAATTCACAGCTTTTAAATCGCCATTTTCAATGCCGTAAAATATCGTGCGTTTTGAGGAAAACTTGGAAAATAATTCCACATTCTTGTCATCGGCGTTTAAAACATGAACATTCGAAGTTCTGGCAAATAATTCCTGTTTCGCTTTATAGTAATTCTCAAAAGAACCGTGGCTTTCAAGATGTTCTCTGTGCAGGTTGGTAAAAACGGCGCAGTCAAAATTGATGCCCAAATGCCGTTTCTGCTTAATACCTTCGGAAGTCACTTCAAGCGCGACATATTTACACCCCGCTTTTTTGGCTTCATAAAAAAATTTCTGGAGTTTAAATCTGCCCGGCATGGTCATTTTCAAAGTATTCGGCCATTCTTTATCTTTTATTTTAAACCCCAAAGAGCCGATTGCGGCTATTGGGATACCGGCCCCTTCGAAAATTTTAGAAATCAAGTAAACCGTAGTTGATTTGCCTTTGGTTCCGGTAACGCCGATGACTTTCAACGATTTGGAAGGATTCGCGTAAATAATACTGCCGGCGTGGGCCAATGCGGCATGATAATACGGCGCAAAAAAATCAAATACCGATTTGGGTATCAATCTCTTGATGCGATATAAAGTTTTATCAAGTAAAGATTCCTTGAACATCTAAAATATTTTTCTTGAAATTTTATATATCAGATACCAGATTTTTGAAATGGGCAGGTCGAATGAACCGGGATATTCCGTTTCGTGGCCGCCGAAGCCGAGTTTGAATCTGGTCACTCCCGGCCAGCGTTTGGCGTCAATTCCCCAGAAATCATAATAATGGTACCCCTGCGCTTTGGCCCACTTCATAATTTCCCAATGCATCAGGTATGGCGCCATCCAGCTTTTATAATCACGGTCCATCGCTCCGTGAAGATAATAAACCGTATCACCATAAGTTAATAATACTGCTCCGGCTACTGCCTTATCCCCGGACATTTCAAAAACCATTTTTGTCTTAAGTTCTTTGTCGGTAGAAAAGAACTCCATCAATTTTTCATAATATTCATGGTTGTGCGTTGAAAAATTATCATTCTTGGCGGTTTTTTCCAATAATTTCCAAAATTCTTTGACGTCTTCCTTTTCTTCCGGTTTCAACCCCTTCTTTTCGGCCAAGTGAATATTGTATCGCGTCTTGTGGTGCATCTTTGACAAAAGCACTTCTTCTGGAATGTTTAAATCTACAAGGACGGTTTTTGTCGGCTGGATTGATTTTTTAGATTTTTTCAAGTTCTTGCGGTAAATAACTTCCATCGCCACATCTTCCAACGGCTCCATTTTCACGAAAATGGATTTATTTTTCCTTCCGAGGTCTTTTAAATATTTCAAAAAATTATCTACTTCATTTTTTAGGCCGCTCTGAATTTCTCCAAAACAAACTTCCGGTCCGTGAGGAATGTAAAGGTAATTTTTCCCGAAAGGTAAGTCGTGTTGAATGATATTAGCTTTTATTTTTCCGTCATCAAATCTCCAGGTCTTCCGCCCAATATGTTTCTGGAAATCCAGCCAATCTTGTGTTTGTAGAAAAGATTTCGTCATCTCATCTGCGGTTTTTCCCCAATAATTTGAGTGCCTCTCTTACCCTTTGTTCCAATGTTTTGCCCTTTGCGTCTTCCTTGAGCGCATCTTTGGCTTGGCTAAGAGTATAGCCAAGAGCCACCAATGCTTCCATCGCCTCTCCTTCCTGGCCCAGATCCATCCCTTTCATGTCTCCAATTTCAAGATAATCAACCTTGTTTTGCAGTTCCAATATCAATCTCTGCGCGGTTTTAGGTCCCAAACCTGATATCTTTTTTAAATACTCCGGGTCATTGTTTACCACCGCCGCCTTCAAATGTTTCGGCTCCACCGAAGACATTATATTCAAAGCGTTCTTGGGGCCTATTCCCGATACGCTGATAAGCAAGTTAAAGAGTTCCAGTCCTTCCCTGTCAACAAATCCATACATATCAAAGGTACCCTCTCTCATGTTCAGTTGTGAGTGCACGAACAACTTGACCTTGTCTTGACTTTTTGATATACTATTTAACAATTTGGGGACTATATTCACCTTATACCCTATACCGCCCGTGTTCAAAATCACGAATCTATCCCCCGAATGTTCAATTTTCCCTTCAAGATAACTAATCATCACTAAAAGGTTATCATTAAAAATGTTTAAGCTCAACTCAAAATTCCAACCCACCGGAGACCAGCCGGCCGCGATAGCCAAATTAATCGGCGGTTTGAAATCCGGACAAAAACATCAGGTGCTTTTGGGCGTTACCGGTTCGGGCAAGACTTTTACAATGGCAAAAGTAATTGAATACCACAAAAAACCAACCCTTATCATCTCTCACAACAAAACTCTTGCTGCCCAACTATACAAAGAGTTCAAAGAATTTTTCCCTAAAAATGCCGTTCACTACTTTGTAAGCTATTATGACTATTATCAGCCGGAAGCATATATCCCCCATACCGACACCTACATAGAAAAAGACTCCAAAATAAACCAGGAAATAGACCGATTAAGACATGCCGCCACTCAAGCCCTGATCAGCCGGGATGATGTAATAATAGTGGCTTCTGTTTCCTGCATATACAATCTCGGCTCGCCCGAGGACTATAAAAACCTTGGCCTCCAGATATTTGAAAATAAAAAAATGAGTTCACAGGAACTTGTGCGGGGGCTTTTACGCCTTCAATATATTCCCGACATTGAACTTAAAAGGGGCTGTTTCAGAAAAACAACCGATGAGGTGGAAATAGTCGCCCCAAGCGCCCAAGAGGTAATTAAAATAAAATTTCGCAACGAAAAAATAGAAAAAATATTACGCGCAATTATTTCAGACCCGGAAGAATTGGAGATGAAGGACCTAAAATACGAAAAAATAGTCGAGACCTCCGTCTTCCCGGCCAAATATTGGATAACCTCGGACGATAAAATAGGCCTGGCAATAGAAAACATAAAAAGCGAGCTCCAGAAGCACGTTAAACACTTGAAAAAAGAAAAGAAATTTGAAGAAGCTTCCAGGCTTCAGGAAAAAACCCTGCAAGACATAGAAATGATGCGTCAGACGGGATACTGCCACGGAATTGAAAATTATTCCCGCCACCTTGATTTCAGAAAAGAGGGAGAACCCCCTTATTCGCTTTTGGATTTCTTTTTGTCCAAGGGCGAGTTCCTGACGATAATCGACGAGTCGCATATTACAATTCCCCAGCTTCGTTCAATGTTTACCGGCGATCATTCCAGAAAATCCACTCTTGTTGATTATGGATTCAGATTGCCTTCAGCCATAGACAATCGCCCGCTAAAATTTCCGGAGTTCCAAAAAAGAATCCAAAAAACCATCTATACTTCGGCAACACCGGCTAAATATGAGATGGGTGAAGCCGGCAAAGAGGGCATCGCCGAACAGCTTATCAGACCGACCGGGCTCTTGGATCCGACCATAGAAATAAGGCCGACGGAAGGCCAGATTCTCCATTTGGTGGAAAATATCAAAACCAGAACCAAGAACGGCGAACGGGTAATTGTTACAACCCTTACCAAACGTATGGCCGAGGATTTGGCCGAACATTTGGCGGAGCAAGGCATCAAGGTCAACTACCTTCATTCTGAAATAAAAACACTCGAACGGCTTAAAATATTAAAAGATCTCCGGCTCGGCAATTACGATGTTTTAGTAGGGGTGAATCTTTTGAGAGAGGGGCTGGATCTGCCTGAAGTTTCTTTGATAGCGATATTGGATGCCGATAAAGAAGGATTTTTAAGAAACGCCACCACTCTTATCCAAACAATGGGCCGCGCCGCAAGAAATGTTAACGGCCACGTTATCATGTATGCCGACAAAATAACCAAATCCATTGACTTTGCCGTTAAAGAAACACAGAGGCGCCGGAAAAAACAGGAAAAACATAACAAAGAAAACGGCATAACCCCTCGGACGATTATAAAAGAAATAGGCAACTTCGACCTGCCTATCAGCCAGAAAGAGATACAAAAATACGGCAACGGCGACAATGAAATAATTTTCTTCACCAACGGATCAAGACAGAATGCCATGAAACAGCTCCAGAAGATGATGGACAAGGCAATCCGAAAGATGGATTACGAAACGGCATTAGGATTAAAAGAACAGATTAGAAAACTAAAAAGCGAATCGGCGGTGTAATATCTGAACTATAGTTGACACAACCTCCATGCATGCTGCGGCATGCCCTTTTCTAAAATCTTGCTAATTTTATAAAAGGGCATGCCCTCCGCCGGTTGCCTGGGTAATAGACGACAATTGGCAATAAAAGTTCAAACTAAAAGGAATTGTTGCAAAATATGCTTTAATATAGTAAGATAATCAAGCTTAAATAAATAAACTATGCCCATTACAAAATCCGCCAAAAAGGCGCTAAGACAAAATAAAACAAGGAGGGTTAGAAATACAAGGAAAATTGTCGCTTACAAAGCCATGGTAAAGGATTTCCGAAAGCTAATTGCCGCAGGCAAAAAAGACGAGGCCAAGAAGATGTTGCCGAAGGTCTACCAAACATTAGACAAAGCAACCAAATCTGGAGTCATCAAAAAAAATAAAGCCTCCCGCCTCAAATCCAACACCACTCTCCTTCTTCAAAAAACCGCTTAACAGCGGTTTTTTGATTATTAATAAGTATCGCCCTAAGAGTGCCGGGCCACATTAAACACCATCCCCATCCCCGACAAAAGAACCGCGAGAGCGGTGCCGCCGTAGCTTATGAACGGCAAAGGAATCCCGGTCAAAGGAACAAGACCGGAAATGGCGGCTATGTTCACGAATGCCTGGGACATTATCCAAATATTGATACCCATTACCAGCAAGGTCCCGAACTTGTCGGATGCATTTTTGGCTACGTTTATCATAAAGAAACACAGTATTCCGAACAATCCGACAGTAAGCGCCGAGCCCACCAACCCCAACTCTTCGGCAATAATCGCAAAAATAGAGTCGCCTATCACTTCCGGCAAAAATCCTCCCTGCTTTTGAGAACTATTATTGTAACCGACCCCGAGCAACCCTCCCGAACCGATTGAAATCAGGGATTGGTTTATCTGATACGAAATTCCTTTCGTGTCTACCGACGGATCCCAAAAAGCTTTTAGTCGGTCAAAGCGGTACGGCTCGACAACGATTATGGCCGACAGGCCCAAAAACAGGATCAGCAAAATTCCGGCGAATTGTTTGTAGCTCGGACCGGCCAGAAAATAAATCCCCAGAGCGATTAAAGAAACCACTATCAAAGTACCGATGTCCGGCTGAAGAAAAAGAAGAAGCGCCACGAAAGACAGGACTATCAGAAACGGCAACATACCGTAAGACCACTTCTTGGTTCTCTCATCTCTGTTTCCGAACCATGCCGCCAAATATATTATCAGGGAGAGTTTGAGTATTTCGGACGGCTGAAAAGAAAATACTCCCAAACTTATCCAGCGAGTCGCTCCTTTTAGCCCGTGTCCGAAACCGGGCATGAATATCATTATCATCAGCGCCAATGAACCGACCAAAACAAACAGTGAAATTTTTTTCCAAAACTTATAATTTATCAGGGAGAAGACAAACATCCCGGCAAGACCGGGCATGACACCGTACAGCAACTGATGAGTCAGATAATAATAAGGCGAACTGAATTTCTTTTGGCCGTCCGCGATTCCGGCCGAAGACAAAACAACCAGACCGAAAATAATCAATATCAGAGTTATGGCCAATAATCTTCTGTCCATTTATTTATGATGTTAGCATTTAATATCAGTGATTGACATTTGACAATGAATGTCCCATACTGTATGATATTCTGACGTTCTTTTTCAATACACGGGAGGCGACCGAAAGTGGTAAAAAATAAAGACGGCATAGTTAAGAGCATAATAAGGGCATGGCCCTATTTGGTTCCTTACAAGCTGAAATTGGCGATAATCATCGCCGGAACGATACTTTTCGCCTTGATACGCCTTATCGACCCATACTTATACAAGAAACTGGTCGATGAAGTGCTTGTCGGCGGAGTCTCGGGAGAGATAAACATGAATACGGCGCTCTGGGGCGCGGTGAAAATCTGCAGTCTTATTCTTTTCTTAAGAATAGGCACAAGCTTGATCTTTTCCTTCTATTCTTATCTGAGCCTTGAGATTGTGAGTTTGGTGGAAGCGAAAATGTTCAGAAGCTCGCTTTCACATCTTCAATCCTTGGACATGTCTTTCCATAACAGCAAGAATTCGGGCGAGATACTCTCAAGAGTAGACCGGGGCATAGACAGCCTCACTCGCATCCTCCACGAGAACATCGCCAAGTTCTTCCTGCCCGGAATAGTAAATATTGTCTGCCTGATAGTCTGGATAACCTATCAGAACAAGTATCTGGCGTTGGCATCAGTATTTTTCATACCGCTGCATATATATTTCTCTCTGAAGAAAGCCGGTCCAATTTATGCCAACCAATCCAAGATAAACAAGCTTTACGAAAAAGCTTATCATCGCGCTTATGAAGGCATCAACAACATTGGAGCCGTAATATCTTTCAATGCCGCCGAACATGAACTGGCTCTTTTTGACAAAGATAGCCAGGCGGCGCTTAAGCTGAAACTCGCTATCGCAAAATGGTGGAGAATTCTCGGATTCTCGGCCTCATTTTTTGAAGTCCTGGGCCGGATCTCCGTTATCATATTGGGGACCTATCTGGTCGCCAAAAAAATGACGACGGTGGGAGAGATAGTCATGTTCCTTGCCTATACATCAATGATATACCAGCCCCTGCTGGACATGATAACCACATATCTGATGATGCAGATAGAACTTTCGAAAGCGAAAAGATTTACGGATTTGATGGATATAAAGCCCAGACTCAGAGAAGCGCCGGACCCGATTAAGTTGTCCAGAGTGAAGAAGGGCATTAAGTTCAGAGGAGTATCGTTCAGGTATGAAGACTTTGAAATACCGGAAAGTATTGAAAATTCCGATGACGCATATTCGGAAACTTCAAAGTTAGACGGCGATAAAGCCGAACAAATTCTTGAAGACATGGACCTGTTCATCCCCGCCGGTTCAAAGGTTGCATTCGTCGGGCCCACCGGTTCCGGCAAAAGCACCATGGCCAATCTTATTCACAGATATTACGACTCGACAGCCGGAACAATTACGATAGACGGCGTTGATTTGAGAAATATCGACAGCCGGTGCCTACACGAGCTTATCACCGTAGTGCCTCAGCACGCTCTTCTTTTCTCCAGAACCATAAAAGAAAATATAGCCTACGGCAGAGAGAACGCCACAGACGAAGAGATTGTGAATGCGGCAAAAATAGCCAACGCCCACGAATTCATTACCAAAAAACCTAAGGGCTACGACACACTCATCGGCGAAAAAGGTGTCAGATTATCGGGCGGAGAACAGCAGAGAATTTCCATCGCCCGGGCCGTTCTTCAGAATGCTTCGGTCATTATCATGGACGAAGCCACTTCACACCTGGACTCACTTTCAGAGTCATTGGTTCAGGAAGCGCTCTGGAAATTAATAGAAGGAAAAACGGCAATCATTATTGCCCACCGCCTTTCCACAATAGTAAGCGCGGATATGATCGTCGTCCTTAATAAGGGCGGAATAGTGGATCACGGCACTAGTCAGGAACTTCTGGGACGATGCGAACTGTACCAAGAATTGTATAAAAAACAGTTTGAGATGCCAACAGAACCGCCTGTTTGAACCGAGAAAATTTTCTCGGTTTTTAATTACCTGAACAATGGCGGTATCTTGCTGTCCACAAGAAATATAATAAGTCCGATTATCGCGCCGACGGCCGATATCATCCAGAAGCGCATCGTTACCTGCGTTTCGTGCCAGCCGAGAGCTTCGAAGTGATGGTGGATGGGAGTAGATAAAAATATTTTCTTGCCCCTTAATTTTTTTGAAGTTAGCTGAATAATCACCGAACCGGATTCAATAAAAAAAATAATGCCTATCGGGATCAGGAGAAACGGAGTATTCGTAAGCATGGCCACAACGCCCAAAGTAACTCCCAGCGACATTGAGCCGGTATCCCCCATGAAAAATCTGGCCGGATAGATATTGAACCAAAGAAAAGCGACCAAAGAACCCATGATAGCGGAGAGAAATACTACCAGGTCCATTCTTCCCTGATCGAACGCAATAACCGCGTAAGCCCCGAACATGGTCAAAAAAATCCCGCCCGCCAAACCATCCAAGCCGTCTGTCTCGTTGGCGGAAAACGCCGTCGCCACGATTGTAAAAACAAAAAACGGTATATACCACCAGCCGATCAAAAAGTCGCCCAAAAAGGGGAAATTGACGCTGTTAAAACCGAGTTTGAAATAAAACCACCACGCCCCGACAGCGCCCGCCAAAATATACAATAGTATGCGGTAACTCATGCGTAATCCGCCGCCTTTGGGACCAACGCGCAAGATTCCCATATAATCGTCAAGGGCTCCCAAAAGCGCGCCGAATATCATTACCCCCAAAGGCAGCCAGGTTTGAGAGCGGCTAAAAAAATTCATCCTCGTCCAAAACCCGTCAAAATAGAGCGCCGGCAACCAGAAACCTATCGTCAGAATCGCTACCGTTGTCCACATGACCACCCCGCCCATAGTCGGAGTTCCTTCTTTGGCCTGGTGCAATTTTGCGGCAATCGGTCCGCCTTCGGTATGCAAACTTTTAAATGCCGTATCGGTTCGAATTTGCTTTCCCAACTTATATTTATGCAAAATTTTGGTCCAGACAGGGGTGATTAATAAGGCAACAAAAAAAGCCAAGGCGGTCGCCACGAATATTCTGACCACATTCAAAACCGAGAAGATTTCAGAGTTTAGTCCCATCTATGTGCCGATTTAGCCCAGTCGATTAATTTTTTTGTGTCGTCAAAACGCAACCGCGAACCAAGTGCCACGCTTATCAGTTTATCATTTTTATCGGGAATATCCACCACCAATATCATACAACCCAGAGCATTATCGGTATATCCCGTTTTGCCTCCAAAGATATCCGGTATAACTCCCAAAAGCTGGTCCGTGCTTTCAACATTATGCTCTATCTTGCCGTCGATTGATTTTACGATAATGCTTTTCTCGGTCAAAATCCGCCAGATCAAATCGTGTTTAAAGGAATATTTAATCAACTTCACCAGATCTTCCGAAGTGGAGTAAGCATCGTCGCTCAAACCGGCCGGGTCAAGAAAGCTTGAGTCGTTCATGCTTAGTGACCGGGCTTTTTCGTTCATTTTATCCACGAAACCGATTCCTTTGCCGTTGACATGCCAAGCCAAAGCATAAGCGGCATCGTTGGAAGATTCTATCAGCATCAGTTTCAGAAGATTCTGAACCGTGATCTCTTCTCCCAGATACAAGCTCTGCTTTTCCTCGTCAACCTTAAGCGCCTCTTTCGGAATTACTACCGCTTCTTTCGTGTCAATATTTTCCAATACAACAATCGCGCTCAATATCTTGGTCAAAGAAGCAACGGGCAGTTTGATTCTCGAATTCTTTGTGAAAAGAAATCTTCCGGACCGCGTATCGTAAACTATGCCCGCTTTAGCGTCAATCACCGGTTTTTCGATTTTAGAATCATAGATTGGAAAATAACTCGGCTCGGAAATAGGAAGAAGATAAGCCTGGGAACTGTTAAAAGCCGGTTCGGCATTTGCAAGATTGTTCTTTTGAGAAGAATCCATGACAAAAAGAATGCTCACAATAACTAAACCCGCCAAAGAAATTGCTAAAATATACAGCTTTGATCGCATAGTGGTCAGGGAGCAAGACGGTTCATGTCTCGCGGAAAAAGTGATGCTTCCTTTACGTTGGAAAGGCCGATGATCTTCTGGGTCAAGCGCTCAAGGCCCATACCGACTCCCCCGTGAGGAGGCATGCCGAATTGAAAAGCCTGCAAATAATATTTAAAACCCGGATTTTCCGGATCGCCTCCAGCAAGGTCTTTCAATTGCCGGATAAGCTTATCATAACGATGTTCGCGCATACTGCCCGTGCATATTTCCACGCCTCTGAATATGAGGTCAAACCTGTCGGCAATATTGGGATTTTTTTCGTTAAGTTTGTGATAAAACTTCATTTCGCTTGCCGGCCATTCGATCACAAAAACCGCTTCACTGCCGAACTTCTCCTTCGCGTACTCGCAAATCCAGCGTTCTTCATCTGGCCGCAAATCTTTTTCTCCGATAGTTTGCTGTTCATTAGCAGCCGAATATTTTTCATGTATATCGGCCAGTGTCATAACCGGAATTTCTTCCGGTAATACCGGTTTTACCGCTTCCCATGAAACAAGTTCCGGTTCACAATTTTCCCAAACCTGTTCGGTTATTTCTTTAAGCATTCTCCCGATAATATTAATCAATCCTTCAAAATCTATGAATCCCATCTCAACGTCAAGATGCATGAACTCGGTCATGTGGCGGGTCGTAGCACTTCGTTCGGCGCGATAGGTGGGATTAATTTCAAATACTCGCTCAAAAACTCCAACCATTATCTGTTTGTAAAACTGGGCTGATTGAGCAAGCGTGGCCGGTTTACCGAAATAATCCAGTTTAAAAACCTCGGCGCCGCCTTCAGTCGAACCGGCTAAAAGCTTGGGGCTGTTGAATTCTACAAAATCATTTTTTTTAAGAAACCGGCGCATTGAATCTTTAACTTCAGCCAGTATCTTAAATACGGCCGACTCTTTTACGTTGCGTAAACCAATGACCCTATAATCAAAAAGTGTGTCGAGATTTTCAGAGTCATGGCTTAGCGGTTTATCGATTTCTATCGGGGGAACAAACTCCACCGGCACCTCGATTTTAAGCTTGGGATCATGAATTTCAATTCCGCCTGGAGCCCGCTTTTCTTCAACAACCTCTCCTTCGACGATTAAAACGGTTCCCGGATAAAGTCCTTTTAGTTTTTCGGATTCTTTGGATTTGTCATCAAGAACCTGAATCAAGCCGTCTCTGTCCCTGACAATCAAAAAAGTCATCCCTCCCAATTCACGTTTTTTATACAACCAGCCGGCGATGACCACGTTTTTACCGACATTGTTTTTGAGTTCCGAAGATAAAACCCTGCTTTTAATCATGATTTTATCTTAACATAAAAACATTGTCAGACAAGCTCCGCCCGACACCTTATTTCAGCCCGTTCCGATTGCTCCAGCGATTGGCTCCACTTGTCCTCACGACGGCGGGTCCAGCCTGCCATATCATGATGTTTATTGAATAGCATTACTCATCTGACGGAAAGCCTAAAGCTTGAATAGCTTCTCTTACGAACTATGGCGTGGACACCAAGCCCGCCTGTTCGGACGGGCTTCAATAAGATGCCGGGCTGCGCTTTATTACTTTGAAACCCTATTGCCAATTGTAAGCTATTACTTAAACAACTGGCGGAGGGCGTGCCCTTTTATAAAATTAGTAAGATTTTAGAAAAGGGCACCCCGCAGTCATGCATAGAGGTTGTGTGAGTTATTAAAATTAAAAAACCGGACATTTGTCCGATTAAGGAAGTGAATAACCAGTTATAAGTACAAACGCATATGGATATAGAAATATGAATACCACTATATAAACAAGGATCAATCCGATTCGAAGAAAAAACTTTTTTAGGGTAGTTCCTTTAAGTGCATAAAAGAACAAAATTGGAATCATAAAAAATGTTCCAAAACCAATATACACCGCAAACAAGAATAAGCGTAGCATTCCTAACCCCTTACACCAAAGAGCTTTCGATTACCTTATCCAATAATTGAGTGAACGTCAAACCGGCTGTTTGAGCGGCTTTCGGGAGAAGAGAATTCTTTGTTAGTCCCGGCAAAGTATTTGTTTCCAATATATATATTGTGCCATTGCCCTGCTTTAAAATCATATCCGTTCTTGAATATCCGCTGCACCCTAAAACCTGATGGGCCCGGACGGCTATGTCCTGAACTTTTTTAGTCAGAGCTTCGTCAAGCGGCGCCGGCGTTATTTCGTTGGAATGTCCTGTTTTGTATTTAGCGTCATAATTAAAAAATTTATGATTTTTAACGGGAATTATTTCCGTCACCGGAAGAGCGGAAACCTGCTGACCGTTGAGATTATCCAAAACTCCGCAGGTTAATTCCCGGCCCTTTATAAACTCCTCTACCAGAACAAATTTATCCAACTTGAAAGCCGCAACAACCGCTTTTTCCAATTTCGCCACATTCTCCACTATCTGAATCCCGACAGAAGAACCGCTTGAACACGGCTTCACGACAACAGGAAGCTTTACTATTTTATTTATAAAAAAACTAAGCTGTGCCGCATAGTTTTCTCCTCTCTTTAATTTCATTGTTCGAGGAACGTTGAGTCCTGCCAGTTTGAATATTTCCCGGCTATGGAATTTATCCATGGCTATGGCTGAGCCGGCAATCCCTGAACCGGTATATTTAACCCCGCTATGCTCCAAAATGCCCTGAATCTTGCCGTCTTCGCCGAATGTCCCGTGAAGAGCGTTAAAAACAACATCACACAACTTGAAAACTTTGTCCGGAGTTGTCGGCTTGCTTCCTGAAAACCACTTACCGGTCTTAGAAATTTTAATAACAACCGGCTCGTATTTTGCTTTATCTAAATTCTCAATAACATTTTGACCGGTATTCAGAGAGACATCGTGCTCTGAAGAAGGGCCGCCCATTAAAACGCCTACCCGCAATAATTTTGAGATTTCTTGCTTCATAAAAATTTGGATAAATATTTCACCACTTCCGGAAACGGGGGTATAAACCAAAGTACGATGTCAATGGCGATAAGAATAATAATGATAATTTCCAAAAAAGCATTTCTTTTCTCGGCGAGAAATTCCATCATCATTTTAGAAATGTCCGAAAGATAATCTATTTTTTTATCAAGAACATCGAACCTGACTTTTAGATCGTATTCCGAACTCATCTTGTTATAAAGAGTTTCCAAGTCCGGCGATTCCCAGATCGATTCCGGCTTATCAAACAAGGCAAGATGAACAACGGTTGTCTGTTTGACCGAGAAAACCTTGCCGATCTGTTTCAGTAATTTTTTTTCGGAAAACAGGGCCTTTCCTTTTGTTTTTAAATTATCAACGACTATCTCAAAATCCGACAGGTTCCTGTCAATGTCATCTTCGTATCTTTCAAGCGCCACCGACTGCGAAAGAACATACGATATTATTTTTATTTTTTCGACACCAAGATGAGCCGAGTAAACCTTCTCAAAAGTTACTTTTTCTATGCCTCCGCCGATCAAAACCTTAGTATCTTCGTCATATGGGTAATGTTCTTTTTTGCTTTTGATATACGGCCGGACTTCTCCCAAAAACTGCTTGCGCAAATTGACAGGAACATTCCAGAAGGTTACCGTTCCAAACTTGGTAAGGACGGCATACTGGTCTTTGAGAAGCTTGATTACCAAAGGGTCTTCTCTGTTTAAATATGAGTACTGTTTAACGCCTTCCTGAACCTTTTTTAAGTCAATGGACTCGCCAATATATACGGTTTCCGCCTGATATTTGGTATATTTGACGTTTTTATTTTTCATGGCCATAATAGATATCCTGTCTATCCAACATAGCACTTTAGAAGACCTATTTCAAAATTGATATTCGGGTTGAATTGTGGCTTAATTTTTGCTAATCTGTATTACATAGTATGCCTTAAGATTTAATATCGCGCCCATAGCTCAGTTGGTAGAGCAGCTCCCTTTTAAGGAGACGGTCGTTGGTTCGAATCCAACTGGGCGCACATCAAAAGATAAGACCGGCTAAATACCGGTCTTATCTTTTGCCGCTCCTGGAAGATTCGAACAAGATAGGGGTCGGGAAAGAAAAGTTCTTTCCCGTGGTGGAAGCCTGCCGAAGGCAGGGAATTGAAACCGCAAGGTTTCAAGGAGAGAAGCAAAATGCTAGGCCTGGCGAGTCATTTTGCGGACGATGTGAGATTCCAACTGGGCGCACAAACAAACTAAAACCAAGTCATTGACTTGGTTTTAGTTTGTTTGTTTCTTACTTGCCGCCTCCCAGATGTTTTTTAATAAGCCCGTGAATCAGCTCGGAGTTTTTATGTATCAAGCCCCTGTTTCCTATAATGCAAATTCTTACGGCCACATAGTCGTCGGCCTCTAATTTCATCGCGGCAAAATATTCCGGATGGGTTTTTTTCAGGGAAAATATATTGCCGTCGTCGTGGTAAAGTATGTCTTCGGGCACAAACCGCCATGGAGTGGTCATCGGAACAACAACTATTTTATACGGCTCAATTCCCACAGCTTTGCCGATCAAATTTTCAAGTTTTTCAAGCTCTCCAAAAGACGAATGCTTTGTAAACTTTTCAAAAAATAATTTGTCTTCTCCGATAACTTTAATCTTTTTGCCGCTTATTCTTTCTTTGGACTGGCGATTCTTGAGCCGGATAACCAGTCCGGTTTTGGGAAGATTTCTGGTTTTATATGATTGGTAGAAGAATTGCAAAACAGGATTTTTGTGCGTATAAATATGGGCCGATAACTCGGTGTCATTCATCAGCCACAGTTTGCCGGGATTTATTTTATCCAATTTTATCCACATCGCGATCATTTTTTCCAAGAAACGCTGGCTTATTTGGGAAGATTTATGCAGATAAAATTCCTTATACATATACATATACAGGCGCTGTGTTTGTTTGGCGGCTTCAAGCGATTTCTTGTCTATTACCAAATGCCCGTCAATAAAACTCAAATAATCAAACACGCTTTTTATGTCCGGCCTTTGGCCGAATCCGGTATGATATACGTCCCGTTCAAGATAATCCAGCTTATCCATGCCAAGATTTTTATCCATCACGATTTTATAAAAACTATTTTTCCGCCCGAATAGGGCCTTGATAAATTTCGGGTCGCCGCCTGATTCTTTTATTTCTTTATTCAGCTGGCCTATGATTTTAAATCCATTTTCATCGTGATTCACGGGCGTAAGCTCTTCTATCACATGAGAAAACGGACCATGGCCGATATCGTGAAGCAGTCCGAAAAGCGAAATGTTTTTGGCCTGATATCGGGTCAGAAAACTTTCTCTGACCAGACGTTCGCAAAAAAGAGAGGTCTTGCCGTAAACGCCAAGAGCATGCTCAAAACGATTGTGGGATGCCCCCGGAAAAACTCCCAAATTCGCCCCTAACTGCAAAATATGCAGGAGCCGCTGGAAAAGCGGGTGATGGACAATGGGCATAATATCCCTGATATCTATACTCTCCGACGGCGGTATCCTGATAAATTTTTTGTAGTATTTGTTGGACATAACTCAATACCGCTAAAATAACACAAACTTACCAAACAGCAAGACTCGCTCAAGGCAACTGGCTTCTCGGAACCAGAATATTTTTATTCCAGCGATAAAAATTTCTTCTCCCTCGGCGCTTGGAGGAACCAAGCCCAAGCGCCTGCGGGTCGTTCCTCTAAGCCAATTGCCTTTCGCTTTTTATTCGCCTCGTTAAAGTGATATAAAAACAATAGCAACCGGCGGAGGGAGACGCCTTCATTCCAAAGAAGAACGTTCGCAGGCGGGTAGCCGAGAGAGAGCAAAAACCCAGCAGGGTTTTATGCGGTTCTTCGTGGGATGAAGGCGTCTCCCTCCGCATGCATGGAGGTTGTGTGAACTATCGAAATAAATTGTGCTGGCTGGAGCTGTTTATTCTTTCTTTTTCAACGACTCCTCCAGCAGTTTCTTCAATTCGCCGGTGTCTACTTCCTTTTTGCCCTCCGAAGCTTTAGCGAAGGAAGGTTTCTTTCCCTTCCATTTATCATCTATTTTACGGCCCCTGAAATCGACTGGGGCAGTTAAGGCGCTCAAAGACGCCTCTTTGGGCTTGATGGTTTGAATATTATTTTGAGGCGGTCTAGATGGCGGCCTATTTTCTTCTCTTCTCGGCGGATAAGGCCTCCCTTCTCTGCCCTGACCTGAGTTTGGTCGAAGGGGAGGCGGTCCATAAGCTGGCTTGCCCTGAACCGAGCTGAAGGGCCTGTCATCTCTTTTGCGCTCCGGTATTGGTCTCGTGAAAGATTCTTCAGCAACCGGCCCGGCCCATTCGGCTATTTCTTTTTCTACGATACTCTTCGGGGTGCTATAAGCCTCACGTGAGGCGTCAATTATTGCCTGGCGGTTTGAGTTTTCCAGTTTGGGAAATCTTTCCAGCGTTGAGGCCGAAAATCCTTTTGACGAGACACCGCTTATCATCAACTTCAGATACATACTACGCTTCCCGAGATTTACAATATCATTCATCATAAAATCTGGCTGGAACCATTTTTCCAAATATTCGGCATCTTCGGCGCCGACCCTGAAAGAAACAATAGTGCCGACGTTTCCAAACACCGCATCCATAACCGGTTCTTCCATTTGTTTTATATATTGATGGGCCATCACCAAGCTCAAATGATATTTTCTGGCTTCCGACAAAATATTAGCGAAAGATTCCGTCGCAAAATTTTGAAACTCGTCTACATACAGATAAAAATCCTTTCTTTCTGATTCGGGCGTATCAACTCTCGACATCGCCGCCAATTGTATTTTAGTAATAAGAAAAGCTCCCAATAAACGCGAGGCGTCTTCTCCAATCTTGCCTTTTGAAACATTAACAATCATGATTTTGCCTTCATCCATGATCTTTCTGATATTTATCTTGGATTTGGGCTGGCCGAGAATATTTCTGATGACATTATTTGAGGCGAATTGTCCGACTTTGTTTTGTATGGCCGCCGTAGCTTCTGTAGCAAATTTGTCGGCGTATTTGGCAAATTCGTCAGTCCAAAAAGCTTTAACGATCGGGTCAGTTACATTGGCAACAACTTTTTTCCGATATTCTTTACTGGACATCAATCTATTGATTCCCAGAAGGGTTGAATCCGGATATTCAAGAAGAGCCAAAATGGTATTATTTAAAATATATTCCATCCTTCCGGACCACGCTTCAGCTCCCCAAATTTTTTTAAACACGCCCACGAGACCCG
Source organism: Candidatus Yanofskybacteria bacterium RIFCSPHIGHO2_01_FULL_43_32 (assembly GCA_001794125.1). Classification (GTDB taxonomy): domain Bacteria; phylum Patescibacteriota; class Minisyncoccia; order 2-02-FULL-40-12; family GWA2-44-9; genus 2-01-FULL-41-26. The sequence continues at coordinate 118,210 of MGJF01000002.1, read as the reverse complement.
ATGCAACCAAGTGCCTATAGTCAAACCCTATTCCCTCCATAACGTTAAATGCTATGGGATATTGCAGGTCATCCGGATCAAAATAAATAACGTCTTTTATCCGGTTTTCCGGAACATAGTCGAGCAGATCATCGGCCGAATCGCCGTGAGGATCAATAAAACATACGCCCCGTCCAGCTTCAATATCCTGAATGGCCATACTCTTGAGAAATTCGGACTTTCCCATTCCGGTTGAACCGACGACATACATGTGCCTTCTGCGGTCATCCTGTTTAATGCCAAAACGGACCTTATTGTTCCTAAAGCTTGTCTCCCCCAAAAAAACCGTTTCTTTTTGTTCCGATGAAACCATAATTTAATTATCCGGCCTAACCTATGGGCAACCCGACCGGCGGTTCGCCTTTCTTTGCTTCAACCCTCGGCAGTAACGGCGACTTCACGCCGATATCAGGAAGATGGTATATCGTTGCTAATTCCTCTATGTTCAGTATAAAGGCCTTCGCCGGCAATGACCGGTTTTTATATTTATTTAAGAAAAATATTTTTTTGTTATACTCTTTCTGTTTTTTGAAAGGCCATTTGCCGGCGGTTATCGTAGGACCATTGAGCTTAAAGCTGTTAATGGTCTGCAAAGCATACTGCTTAAAAACCCCCACTACGCCGGATATGTGAGCTCTGTGAAAATTCTCTTTGGGCCCCGAATACATAAATCTTATTCCGCATTCGTAGCCAAGCTTAGACATTTTTCTTTCAGCCGCTTTTATGGCTTCCTGTTTGCCCGAAGTTAATTGAGTTTGTTCCGGTTTCTTTTCTGATTTTTCAACCTCCACATGCCCGGGAATAATTTTATCAATTTCAAAAACAAGATTAGACAGCATGCTTTCTCCGGCTTTAGACTTCTTGCCTTGCAATTTATCCATCTCGGACTGGCCTTTTTTAACCCAACCGTCTCCGGTCGGCCTGATAATCAATTGTACGCCCAAGAATTCGCCCGCTTCTAAACTCGAAAGAACTTCCGCCAAGGATGCCAAGGGGTCAATTCTTTTTACATAATCGGGACCGCTGGACTTCTCTTCAAATTCGGGATAAGTCCTGATAGGGTAAAAATCCTCCTTGCTTAAAATTATTTCCGACCCAAAAAGGTCGTACGCATCATTTGGCAAAGACGCAGGCAGTAAGTTAACATAGTCGTCGGCAACTTCAGAAATTTCCGCATCGGGATAATGCGCGTAAATCTGGGATTGAACCAATTTCTTAAATTGTTCCGGCATTCTTACGTAAAAATGGGTTTCTCCTCCGATACCGACTATCTCTAAAGAAATCCAGTTAACCATAGTACCCTTAAAAAATTTGTTTCTCCATATTATCGGAGGAGGCAAAGTACCGTGGAGCGCGGCAAATATTTGCTCCGTGGCCTTGGGACTCTTGCCGGGGTCTTGCGGAATTTTCAAATTCACAAGAGTCCATTTTATGGATTTGATGTATTTCATTTTTGTATAGGTCTCAAAGGCGGTCATCAGGCCAAAAAACAACAAAACCGGCAGAAATATCCACCAATAACCAGCAAGAAACCACAAAACAGTTTGCAGAGAATCTAAAGCAAAAGAGAATTGATCCATTACCTATGCATTATACTACTGCAAGCGCTAAATTAAAAGAGAACAGCTTACACAACCTCTCTCGGAGTGTGCGGTGCTTTAGCCCGCAAAACTCTCTGTCGCCGGTTGTTTGGGCGGATAAATGGCAATTGGCAGGAGAGGTTCAAGGTATGGTTACCCCCATATTTTATATGTTTTGCAGAAGTATCTTTTTGTAATTTTTGTTTATTCGATGATCTCCCTTTGGCACTATAATCATTTTTACATTTTTCTTACATAATGGTTTGAATATTTTTTGTAAAAATTTTTCCCTTTCACCAATTATAAAAATCACCTGTTCTGCCTTGTGTTTGCCCAATGATTCAAATGGGGTAGGCGAACAAAGAATAAGTTTTTTTAGTTTTCTTTTAAGAGCTGCCTCCAGAGAAAAAACAGCTCCAAGCGAAAAACTCACAACTGTGTCGCAGTTTTTTGAAGATGTGGCTTTTCCTGTATTCCAATCAATATCAGCCACGATTAAATGTTTAGATAATGATTTATAGTTTTTCTTTGTTTCTCCTAATCCTGGGTAAAATATTGTTTTCATAAATTTAATGGTTAAAAAAAGGGGGGGGTATTTCTGCCCCCCGTTCGGGTTAGACACCGAATTCGTTGTTTTTGACGCCCTTGACGAAGGCGGACCACTCATCGTTGGTGAAGAACACGGTATTCTTCGTCGAGTCATTGCTGTTGCGGACAGCCACGCCGTTGGGCTTGATAGCCACAGCGACGCAAGTCTTCGGATTGTTCTTGGACCAAGACGAAATCTTGAAGTCCCTATCGCGAACTCTGATACGACTGAGCATCTCTTTTCCTTTCTGCAGTCATTGCCGACTGCGCTCTAAATTATAGCAGAGAAAGTTTATAAAGTCAACCCTGCGTAAGGTACGTCCAACCTGCCTTTTGAACCGGTTTTAATCAGAGAGAGTTTGAATCTCTATGGCCAACCGCCATTTGCCACTTAAACAACCGGCGGAGGGAGACACTTTTTACAAAATTAACAAATTTTTAAAAAGGTGTCTCCCTCCGCATGCATAGAGGTTGCGTCAGCTATAAAAAAGAACCCCACTCTGTAGCGGGGCTCTTTTGTTTTTAGGCCTCTTTTAATTCGTAGGTTCCGTCTTCGTTCTTAACGAAGGTCTTGGAGTCCTGGAGATTCAAGAGAATCGTGTTTTCTTTTACCATTCTGGCGTTCATCACTTTGGTCAAAAGAGCGGTCTTGGGCATCGGTTTTGAAGAATTCTTCAGGAGGTCGACGAGGACGTCTTTTACTGTTCCGGATTTATAGCCCCATTCTGATAAGGCGTACATTCCCCTGCCTACCAGAACGAACCTGTTGTCTTTTATCAATTCATTGTGGACGGTCTGAACATTCGCTTTCTTGCCCTGAAATCCGGCGGCATTTATCAGTTTGGCAATCTCGCTGAAATGCTTAGGATCATTATTCTTCTTCAGCACCAAGTAGGCCTTGTCTTTTACGCCTTTGGGTCTGATTTCCGGCCAGGACACCAGCCCCACTTCATTAAAAATATTCTTGCCCACGTTCTTGGAAATCGTTATATAAGTCGCCAGGTGCCTTGGATTAAGATCTCCGTTTAATCCCGGAACATCGTTCTTTTTAGCTAAATTATAAAATTCCGTCTCCGCACTTACTTTTCCCGACTTACCCAAAATATTTATACAGGACGAGGCCATGTTTTTAAAATTATTCAGAACATTATTGTCGGCCGCCCAGAAAGAATGAAGATCATCGTTATCGTTGAATTTAATCAGGTCTTTGTCCAAGGTCAAAACAAAAACCAAAGACGAATTGAGAACCGATTCGGCGTCACTGCCGGAGAAGGCCTTGAACAGATCTTTTTCTTTCATAATTCCGCCGTTCTCGTTCAAAATATTCTTGGCCAAAGCGGCATATTTTTCCACTTCGGGATTGAGGGTTCCTTTGGATAATTGTGTCAGGGTAAATTCCTCTATCTGTCTCACTCTCTCTCTGGTAATGCCGTAGCTTTTGCCGATGGATTCAAGGGTTTCTTTCCTGCCGTTCTTCAACCCAAAACGTCTGGAAATTATGTCCCTGTTTCTTGCCGATAAGTTTTTGACCAAACTTGCGACCGTCTTTGTGACCGCGCTCTGACCTGACAGATTTAAATTGTTTTTGCTCATATAAACAGGGCGATACCCTCCAAGTAATTCCCTTTAATTAAACTTTGAACATATAATATCATTACTATTCTTAGCCGTCAACCCCGTACCTTTTATTCCACCAAACCAATAAGGGCGACGCGACAAATATGGAAGAATACGCTCCCAGAAAAATACCCATAATCATGGCCAAAGCAAAGTATTTAATACTCTCCCCACCAAACAAATAAATCGCTATCAAAGACAATAAGGTTGTAAATGTGGTGTTAAGCGATCTGGTCAAAGTTTGCATGATGCTTTTATGGACCACGGCGCCAAAAGCTTCTCTATTTCCGCCTCTTAAAATATTCTCCCTGACCCTATCAAACACAACCACGGTATCGGAAACCGAATATCCCAAAATAGTAAGAGCCGCGGCTACGAATACGGCGCTTATTTCAATTCCGTAAAAATGACCCAGCAAAGCAAATGCTCCAGTTGGTATGACAATATCGTGAACAAGAGCGACAATCGCGGCAAGACCCATTGCCCAGCCGGGCAATACTCCCGACAACTTTCTGAACACAATGGCTATATAAATAATTACTCCCAACAACACCAATATTATTGCGGTAACGCTTTTATTCCTTAATTCATTCCCGATCAAAGGCCCCACTGAATCAAATTTTCTTTCTTCCAGGCCGGAGGACGGAAAAGCTGTTTTAAATTTATTCAGAATAATCTGGTGGTCCTGTTCCGACAATTCTCCGGTTCTTATTATAAGGCCGTTTGCCCCGGAGGGGGTCAGCGACAAATCTTTAAATTCGGAAAGATGTTTTTGAATGGCTTCAATTTCCGGTCTCCCTCCGCCAGCCGACGGATTAAACTCCAGCTCAAGAACACTTCCCCCTTTAAAATCAACTCCCAACCTCAAGCCAAACACTAAGACAACAATAACAGCCGAAGCCGCCAGCAATATCGAGACCCAGAACATTATTTTATAGATTTTATTCATTTTAGAACAACCTCTTTTTATTCTCCATTTTCGGTCCGCTTATCAAATTCAAAATAGTTCTTGTCACAACCGTAGCCGTAAACAAGCTCGTCAAAACTCCGATGCCCAAAGTCAAGGCAAATCCTTTCACTATAGAGGTCGTAAACGTGTACAGCACAAACGCGCCGATAAGAGTGGTCACGTGGCTGTCCCTTACTGAAAGCCAGGCGCGTGAAAACCCTTCATGCATTGACGCGCGGATTGATTTTCCGGCCTTTAATTCCTCCCTCATTCTGGCAAATATCAAAACGTTGGCGTCCACCGCCATGCCCAGCGAAAGAATAAATCCGGCGATACCGGCTAAGGTCAGCGTAACCGGAATAAATTTATAAATAGACAAGACTATTAAAACATACACCCCCAAAGCGATTACCGAAACCACCCCCGGCAACCGGTAAAATAAAATCATGAACAAAGCCACCAATATCAAACCGTAAATCCCCGCCTTCAAACTTTTTGCCAAAGATTCGGCTCCCAAAGACGCGCCGATGGTTTGCTGGGAAACCAAAGATATCGGCACAGGCAAAGCGCCGGAATTCAATCTTGTCGCCAATAGTTTGGATTCGATCGGAGTGAACTTTCCCGTAATGACCGCGTTGCCGTCTTTAATTTCCGATTGGACTACGGGAGTAGATATGGGAACTCCGTCCAAATATATCGCAACTATCTTGCCTAAATTTTTCTTGGTTATTTCGGCAAAGAGTTTAGCGCCCTCGTCGGTTAATTCCAAACTCACTTGCGGCTGATAGGTCTGCTGGTCAAACGCAACCGCAGCCCGTTTCAAATGCCTGCCATTAAGCCCTGTAGATTGCAACGGATCTTCATTTAATCTCTGACCCTTTTGCTGGGCCTCTAATATCGCCTGCGTATCGGCTTTTGTTTCTTTAAATTCAAGAAATGGGGTTTCGCCTATCAACTTGATGGCCTGACCGACGTCGCTGATGCCGGCAAGTTCAACAATCAGACGGTCCTGTCCGCTTATCTGAATCAACGGCTCGGCAACGCCGAAAAAATTAACCCTTCTTTCAATTACATCCCTGACGCCCTGCATGGCATCATTTTTGTTTTCCGATTTGGAAAGGTCGGCCTGATAAACAAGATGAGTACCGCCAAGCAAATCTAAACCAAGACGAAATGGCACGTTCGGCACAGGTACCCATTTGCTTACGCCCTGCGGATACACAAAAACAAAGAGCAACAGAGACCCGACAATTATTCCAATGAGTAAATAGTTAACTTTCACGAAGTTTATTAAAACATATCTAATTTTTGAGCGCAAGAGTTTCGCTCAAGGCAACTGACTTCTCGGAACCAGAATATTTTTATTCCAGTCCCGATTGCTTCGCAATCGAGGATCCTCGATTTTTGTGAACAAAAATCGGGACGATAAAAATTTCTTCTCCCTCGGCGCTTGGCAGAACCAAGCCCAAGCGCCTGCGGGTCGTTCCTCTAAGTCAGTTACCTTTCGTCGCTTTTTATTCGCCTCGTCCCACACTCATGCATGAGTGTGGGACTCGTCAAAGTGACATAAAAACGATGGGGCTGGGCTTAAATTTAAATGAGAAAATCAGGCAAAGCCTCGCGAAAACCATCCTCACCTTTAAATTATAGAAAAGAACGAAGCTATCCTTAGAAAACAAATAAAAAAGTCAAACGAAATTTTACTAAAGCCATCAGAGGTACCTAAGTGTTTTTTTAATTCATATTTTTCTCGGACAAAATTAACAAGTTCTTGGTCTTTGTTTTCTTCGTTCTCTAGATATTGAACAATCTTATCCTTGATAATTTGATAGTCATCCCCAATTAGTGAATTCGCGGAAAGCCTGCCATAAAAATAATGGAAAATAAAAAACTTACTCATTATTTTTTTAGAGAGAGGGTCAACATAGTTTAGGTGAAAAATAATAGCCACATCTGGTTTGACTTCAAATAAATCAAAGATTTTGCCATTTTTAGCTGTTGACGTTCTTCCGATTGAAAAACTCCCAAAACTTGCTTTCTCACCCGGATTTAAATCAGCCACAAGATAGTCATTAAAAACTCGATTAACGGAATATTCAGGAACTGCAATCGGATTATTTTTTTGAAAAAGTGTAATATATATTCTAAATCTTACCTCCCTTGCTGTTGTCACCCCTATATTTTTAATGACTGGTTGAAACCAAACTCCTTTAGAGTCAACGGCAATCTTTATTGATTCTTCTGAAAAAATAATATTCGCTTGGTGCTCTGGAAGAAGTTTTTCAAAAGTTGACCTAGAATAAGAAAAGCCAAGAAAAGAAATTACTATCGCTATTATAGATACCGCAACAGGTATCGAAGGAAGCCAAAAAAATAAAGATGCCAGATAAGCTCCGGCACTTGTTAATCTGTATCCGTCAGACTCAGTTCTAGTTACATATCCGTCATCAATGCAATATTGAAGCACCTGCATCAGTTCTGCAGCGGAGACCTCGTTTTGTCTAAGCCCAATAAAGTAACGCTTGATGCGGGAAGCTCGATTTAATTTATCTTTTTCATTAATTAACCACTGAGAAAAATATAAAATGAAACTTTCTTTTGGTACAAAATTCGACGTGCGATAAGCCCCTGGCTCGTCAGAGTTATTTATTTGACTTTGAATAGCACGAACTATTTTTCTTTCCTGGAATAATTTCATTACATTAATTAGATAATTTTCTACAAGAACACACTGCCCCTATCTTAGCCGAGTACTCAAACTATAAAATATCATTTTCCCCACAAATTTCAACGGCTCACATGTGTGAGCCGTTGAAGAAGCGACACCTCATCCCAGTTTATCAAGCGAAGGGCATGTGCCTTCAGAGAAGGACTCGGGGGTATTTCGGCTTGGTTCTGCGAAATGCCGAGAGACAAGAAAGATTTGCCGCTGGAGCAAATCTATTTTGGTTCGAAGGAAGGCATATGGCCTGAGCGATGTTTGAGATAAGATGGAGCGCTATTCTTCTCTGTCGGTAAATAGCACCAACCGTTTAGGGTACTGCTGTGTTGCTTCATCCCAAACCCCTTCGCAAGTAACAAGGTTGAGGTGGGCTTTTCCATCACTTGAACTAAAAACCTCTGAAGCATCTGCCTTCGGGTCATATCTCCGGCTCTCACGCACTACAAAGGCAACAATCGCACCCTTTTCATCTTCAACATATAATTTATCGCCTTTGCGTAATTTGTGTAAGTCATCAAACACTGACCCCTTATTATTTTGCTGACCGTAGTGTCCGGCAATAACTGCGCTGCCGTTGCCTCCGGGACGTGAACCAATTTCAAACCACCCTACATTATCTTGGCTTTTTGGCACATCCATCGCTCCGTCAAAATCAAGTCCCACATACTCTACAGCGGAATCAATATTAATTACCGGGATTTTTAGACGCAACGGTAATCCAACACTTGTTTGTTCTTGTGTTTGAAGAACAACCACATTTTCAGTAATCGGTACCGGATTGCGATGTGTTGATATTTTTGGAATAAAATAAAGAAAAAGTGCCGGAGATAACGCAACAAATCCCGCAAGAACAGCCGTTACCGATGTTCTTTTTGATGGTGTTTTTAGTTGCATAGATTTTCCAAAAAAATTAATAATGGAAAGGCCCCGCCACAGCGAGGCCTTTCCTGCCTTAGGCCAAAATATCCTATTTTCCTCTTATAATTCTTAGAAGTACTACTATTACAGCCACAACGAGAAGGACATGGATAAGAAAACCGGCTACGTGAAAAAAGGTGAATCCTACAAGCCACAGACCCAAAAGTACAAGTCCGATAGTTAATAACATGTGATTAGATAGTTATTTGTTTTTTTCTGGCAAAATAGAAGGAAGCCAAAACCGCTAAGATGCCAACCGGTATAACTATGTTCCAAGGAATTTTTACATCAGGAGTAATTCCCGTAGCCGGTAATTTTGGAGCAGCTACAACAACAGTGGCAACCGCTATATCTCTTGCCGTAAGGCCATTGGCACTTCCCTCGGCTGTTACTGTATTTGTTGTGGTTTGCGTAAGATTAGATTTGCAAGTATAAGTCCACGTTTCAGTCATCTCAAGTTTTGAATTGCTGTTTACATCACCTGAAATATATTTTAATGGACTGCATTTGTCGTCTACAAGATTTACATTACTTAACGCAACGGTTCCGGGGTTTGTAACTTTTTCGGTATAAGTAACTACCCCTCCCGCAGAAAACAAGGCCAACGGACTCGGAACTTTAGTTACGTGAATCAAAGGCGGTACTATAGGAGCACCGACAACAACCTTAGCGCTTGCAATATCAACAGCACTTATGCCATTAGCCCATCCTGTTGTGGTGACTATGTTTGTATGAGTTTCGGAAAGCGTCGTAGTGCAACGATATATCCATGTTTCACTCACATCAAGCTTGGCATCAGAATTGCTGTCACCGGAAACAAGATTAATAGGACTGCAAGTGTCGCCAACCATCGTTATGTCAGTTACAGGAACTGTTCCGGTATTGGTAAGCGTATATGTATACGTAACAGGACCGGGGCCTGCCGGCAAAGCCAAGGGACTGGGAACCTTAACTACATCAATTAACGGTGGCACAGGGGGAATCACAGGTGCACCAATATCATTATTAGTGATAATACAAAACTTATTATCACCAGGATTATGAGGCACCAAGCCATTAGCATCACAATCCCCGGAAAATGTTTGAATATAATTAGGATCAGAGGTTTCAGATACAATATAGGCCGGGGAGGGTGAAGAGAAGGTGTTGGTTACACCAGAGAGAACTGGCATGATGACACCTACGACTTTCACAAACAAAGGAAAATCAGCAACAACTTTAGTTCTACCATTATCATTGATTACTGTTTTGACAACATTTAATGTTGCGTTTTGAGCAACACTACCTACGGATGATGACCCGGGTGTCGGTGTAGGCGTGGGTGTGGCACCTGCGCATGTAGGTTCGGTAATCTGGTTATTGTCCATTGTTACTTGAGTAGCTGCCCAAGCTCGGCCTTCCAAATTTACACCCGATACAAATGAAATAAGTCCCGTATTTGTAATAATAGTTCCCGCAATACTCCCAACAGCAGCGAATGTCATAGAAGTAGGAATCTGCCAAAAGACATTGCTAGCACAAGCTCCATTAGTCAAAAGCATCGTACCACCGGCTGTTTGGGCAATACTTGATGTGCTTCGGAAAATGTAAACACCCGCGCCATTAAGCGTAAGAGTAGAGCTAAATGCTGTAGCGGCGACATCATAAACACCCGGCGCAACCGTAGGAGATGTGGCTAAATCAATAGCTCCTGTTTGCGCTTCATCAGCCAAATCGCCATATGCGAACGAAATGGCACTTACAACCGAAGCATTAGCTCCGGCATCTATTGTTCCATCCACCTGTGAAGCAATAAGACTGGCATGACCCAAACCATTACCACCGGCATTGCCCCAAAGATGAGAGGTTTGTGCCGGAGTTTCGGTTATACCAGCATTACCAAAGACCGAATAACCGGAAGCCGTTCCCAAAACCGGTGCTGTTGCTGCAACCACAGAAGATGATCCGAGCAAACTAAACATTAAACCAAAGACCACTACAACCCCTAAAACTTTTTTAAAAATTTGCATACGCTTTTTTTATGAGAATCGTCTGAAACTTAAAAAAATTAGATTAAAGCTAAAGTCTTAAGTATCCACACAACTTAGTTAATATCCTAACTATAGCATGTTTTAGAGGGGGTGGTGCTGTGGATAAATTAAGCTAAAATAGGGCGTCTATTCCTCCGGAAAATCCATTTGCCAAACTCAACTGCGAGAATGTTTAATAAGCCAATCAACGCAACACCCAAAAGCCAAGATATAGGCAAAGAAACTGTCTTAAGCAAAGATTGCATAAATGGAACATAAATAGCTATGGCCATAAGAAAAATTCCGATACCAACACCGGCAACCAAATAACCATTTGAAAAAACCGAATATTTAAAGATGCTCTTTTCTAAACTTCTTAAAGAAAACGCTAAAAATAAGGTATAACTTCCGAAACTGGCAAAAATGAATGTTCTCACGATATCTTCCGGAAAACCGATCCGCAACAAGAACCAGTACAACACGAACAAAAGCGCGCTCGTGGAAAAGCCGATGAATAAAATCAAGAATTTCATCACAGGGTCAAAGAGACCGGTTTTTGCGCTTTGAGGCCGGTAAGTTAAACCGTCAATGTCTTTTTCAAAAGCGAACGCGACCGCCGGAAAACTGTCCGAGAAAAAATTCACATACAAAATCTGAAGCGCGTTCAGCGGAAGAGCTAAGCCGGTTATCAAAGCTCCGCCGATCAAAAAAAGCTCGTCAGCCGTATCGGAAAGGAGGTATACGATAACTTTACGCATATTATGCATAATTTGACGGCCTTCTTCTACCGCCGAAGCAATAGTTTCAAAATTATCATCCAACAACACAAGGTCGGCGACATCGCGCGCCACTTCTGTTCCCGAACCCATTGCAATACCGATATCTGCCTGCTTGATGCTGGGCGCGTCATTTACGCCGTCGCCGGTCATTGCCACAACTTCTCCCGTTTCTTGAAATGCTTTTACTATCCTCATTTTGTCCAGCGGAGATACGCGAGAAATCACCCGCAGAAATGGCAAGCGCTTTTTTAGATCAGCATCTGAAAACAATCTAAGCTCCGAAGAATCAAGAACGCTTTCTTTTTCAACATGAAGACCGACTTCTTTCGCTACAGCTTCAGCCGTACCGCGATGATCTCCTGTCATGACTATTACTTTTATACCGGCCTCCTGCACTTTTTGGATTGCATCTTTAACACTCGGCCTGACCGGATCACGCAAAGTAATTAATCCCTGGAACAAAAGATCTTTTAATTCTAAGTCCTTCAAAAATGTAAAGTCCTCTTTTATTTCAATTTCTTTAATCGCCACTCCGATTACGAGCTCGCCGGATTCAGCGAGAGAACTGATTTTTTTTAAAGCGGCGTTCCGCTCCGTATCATTTAAGGTTGAATGGCCGATAAAAATATCCGGCGCGCCGAAGAATAAAAGTAAATGTTTTCCCCTGTCATGTGTCAGTGAGGCGGAAAACTTGTTGGCCGCATTGAACGGCAGTGAATTTAGGATTGATGTTCTTTTTTTAATCTCCTCTGCGAAAAGACCCCGAAGGGCGGCCTCTTTGACCAGCGCCGTCTCTAAAATCCTTCCGCTAATTCTCCACTCCGACGGCGAATCACCGGGGTTCTCTATCAAGACATTGGTGTTAATGAGGGCTAATTCAAGCAATTTTTTTTCTTCCACGCCTTCAATCGGAAGCACCTTGCTTAATTCCATTTTTGCCATAGTAAGTGTCCCTGTTTTATCAGTGAGAATTACGCTCGTATCCCCCAGTGTTTCCGCCGCAATCAGCTTTCTGATAACACCCTTTCGCCGGGCCATACGCTGAACTCCAATTGCCAAGATAACCGTCATGGCTATTGGCAGACCCTCCGGAACCGCCGAAACGGCAATCGCTACGGATGTCAGAAACATATCTTTATATGAGTATCCCAAAGCAAGGCCTACGCCAAAAATAATGAGCGTGAGAAAACCTAAAAAGACCCCTGCTTTTATACTGAAGCGATTGATAGCAATCTGAAGCGGAGTTTCTTCTCTCTGCGACTCCGAAACCAAGGTCGCGATTTTCCCAAGTTCTGTCGCAAAATCCGTTCGGCATATAACTGCGTTGCCGACACCCTGCGTGACAAGGGTTCCGGCAAAAATCATAGGGTACTGATCGCCAATGACCGCCTCTACGTTTACCGGCTCAACTGATTTTGATACCGGCAGAGATTCTCCTGTAAGAATTGCCTCGTCAACCTGCAGGTCGTTAACGAATAAAAGCCGTCCGTCAGCGGGAATACGGTCTCCTTGGGCAAGATGAATAATATCTCCGGGCACCAATTCCGCGGCGTCTATTTCACGTTCGATGCCGTCGCGAATAACCCTCGCTCTCTGCTTAAGATATGTTTTAAGTTCCGCTAACGCTCTCTCGGCTTTATATTCCTGATAAAAACCCAGCGCGGCATTGGCAATTACGGCTGCGAAAATAAACAGAGCATCCCGGTAATGAGCGATAGAAAAAGTAATAATGCCAGCAAACAACAGAATTAAGATCAGCGGGCTTTTAAATTGGTTTAATAAAATAAAAAAACCGGAAAACAACCGGGGCTTTTCAATTATATTAGGTCCGAAAACTTTTATTCTTCTTTTCGCCTCGCTTTCTGAAAGTCCGTTTCGGGCGTTAGCGTCCAGTATTTCAACAACCTTTTGAACCGATAATGCCCAAAAGGGCTGGTTTTGTGTTTTGTCGGTAGATTTAGAATTGGTCATAAAGTTTTGGCAACTAAGCCGATTAAAAGAATGCCGACGAAATTAAATACAAAGGAAAGAACAATAAAAAACCGTATTCTCATCTTTGAAAGACCCAAAAGACTGACTCCCAATTCATCCGGCAAAGGAGAAGCGATAATAAAACCGCCGACAAAAAATGTCAGCCACCTGAAATACTTTAACTTGAACAACATTCCAAGCCTTTTTCCGCCATCTTGATGTTTGATCAGTTCCCCTAAGTGTTCAGACAACCTATCCCTGACAAACTTATAAATAACCAAATCTCCCGCCAATGCTCCCATACCGCCCAGAAGGGCTGTTAAGATAACTGAGTTGGCATGAGCAATTTCTCCTAATGCCACAATTGCCGGCGCAGTAGTAAAAATAGAAGTAAAAAATATCCCCGCAATAAAACTGCCGATAAGTCTCATTTCTTTTGTCGAGGTAATTAATTCCTGAAGAGCTCCGGTTTTAGCGAGGATAACGGCTATAAGAACACTGAAAACAACCAGCGCTAAATCTCTAATTAAGTTATTCTGGTAATTGTTCATCGGGTTGTTGTCGGTTTTAAAATTTTATTATAAAGCTCCATCAATTTTCTGGCAATTATGTCACTGGAAAATTTACGCGCTGTTCTGGATGCCTCAACAGAAAGACGCTCACGCAATGTTTCATCTTTAAGTAACTGACCCACTCTTTCAATTGCTTCGGTCTGAGAAGAAACTATAAATCCATTTTCGCCATTGCGAATAATTTCTGGAGCAACACCAACCGGATATATTACCGGAATCAACCCTTGAGACATTCCCTCAATGAGACTCAAAGAAAAACCCTCATAACGTGAAGGGATGAACAAAATACTTCCGCGAAATGGTTGAAGATAAGAGGGCAAACGTTCCTTGGGAAGGTTCGCCCACATTGAATGATTGGGAATCTTTGACCGCATCCATGCCGCAAGTTTTTTATTCTGTGTTATGGAAAAAGTTAATTTGGGCACATTAGAAAAGTGCTGATACAAATGGATGAGCCGATCCAGTCCTTTTAATTTTAAAGTAAATGCATCACTGCCCAGCCGTCCAAGAAACACGATACGCGGTATATCTATTATTGGTAATGCAGGTGTTGTAAACCAATAATCCTCAATAGAATTATGTATCAAATTAATTTTTTCAGAATTAATTCCCGTATCTATCAATTCTTTCTTTACCTGTTCCGATACGGCAATAATCGCCGTCGCGTGTTTTGCAACATATTCCTCAATATCAGCGATGTCACGCATCGGGCGTCTTGTTTTAACATTAAGCTCGGTAATTGCCTTCTCTTTCTTAAGTTTATACCAAATCTTAGATGTCGCTTTTTCCAGACGATTAGCACTTGGAGTCATTTTCAAAAATCCCCGAGTCGTTGATCCAAAATGACTGACGACCGGGACTGGATAAGCCAAGAATGGCAATGGCGTATATGTGGTTCCCTGAATTATGTTAAATTTTAAAATTTCTTTTCGGCGTTCGAGTAGAGAATAAAAAAAGAGGATGCTTTTGAGACCCCCCAAGTGAACCGGGGTATCTACAAGAGAGATGCGAGGATAAAAGTTTTTAATTTCTATCCCGTCTTCCTTGAGTTTAGTTGCCATTAAATCATTAATGTAATTGGCGCCGGTCCCGAGTTTCTTTTCGTTGTGTATAAAAGCTACTTTCATTTGAAATTATTGTTGATTTGGAAGAGAATTCTTGTTTCATTCCTCCGGTGAATCAAGCTTTTCTTTCTTTTTGCGGGGTTTTTGCTCTGCCAGCCATTCTTTTATGAGGAGGGTCGCCCGGACATCGTCTTCGTTATATTTCAATATCTTTTTCAATATTGAGTCGTCTTTTTTATCCAGCCATTCGGAAAACCACACAACCGATTCGGCACCGCCTGCATCGGGGACATTCCATTTGTAGCCGAAATATTTGGCGACATCTTTTAAGCTGTAAAAATAAAGCGGGAGAACCACAGATTCCACCACTTTAAGGTGCAGGTCAATCGTATTCTCTTTGAATTTATTGACCAATGTCGCCGGCGCGCCATAGCGCAAGACCAAGCGGTCAAAAACCTGCCTTTCGTAATAAGCGTAGTGATAGATGACAAAGTCCTCCAGAGTAACGAGAAAATCCAGAAACTCTTTCCACATCTTCGGTTCTTCTTCTTTGCTTTTTGCAAAGAAATATTTGTATTCCGGTTCTGAATTTTTGCTTGTATCTTTGACCACCACCCCGAGAAGATAATCTATGTCGCGGGTCGGATCGCTTTCAATATCAAAATATATCTCATGTTTTACGTCGGGAAATTCCGGCTTTCTTGTTATCATCGGTTCATTAGAAATAAGCGCCTTGGCCTGATTGTTAAATCTCACCAATTTGTCAAACGGCCAATCTTCAAGCTTTGTCTGAAGGTCATTAACATCGGCATTCGCCATATCCTGAACCGTCGTAATGCCGATATCATAAAGACGCCTCTGGTCGGCTTGGCTCAACTTGAATATCAATGATACGTCATTGCATCCTCTTGTTTCTTCCACGCAAAGCGAATACCACGGAGTTCTCTTGCATCCGGATTTCAAAAACGGAGGCGGTTTCTGTCCATCTAACATTTTTTCTATCTGGAGACGGGTCAGGTGAAACTGCTCTACAAAATCTTCAACTAAAAAAGAGCGTTCATTGCCCTGCGGGTCAATCGCATAGGCCTCTTTCGGCCTTTTGCCCTGCAGGCGCTCCAGAATTAAACTATAAAATATCAGCTGGAATTTGTTCTCGTCGCGCAATTCAAGCGAGCTCTGGACATCATAGACAACATATTCCCAATCGCCGAATTCTGATTTGCCGGGTCGAGCTTCAAGCAGGTCCGGGATGCCGACCCAGTTCTCGGACATCAGGACGCCGTGATAAATATTCTTGCCCTGCTTCATCAGCTCAAGGGTGGCCATGAACGCTTCGTCCAAGTCCCTGAAAAGCTCGGGTTTTATTTCTTCAAATTTTTTGTGGTTCTTGAGAGTGTGAGTTCCTACCATCTTGCCCTTATAAATCATATCCAAAAGCGGAGGCACATGCTTTCTTCTCTTGGCATCTCCGTAAATGTCGTACCATATCCAATGCGGACACTGGAAAAATTTATAAAAATGTTCGGCTCGTAATGGTTCAGTCGGCATAATTAAATATTATAGCTAAAAACCCGTTCTGGCAACCAATATTCCGCCGTTGATTTACTCTAAAGATGTGTTATAAATAAGCAGGTTTTTTAAAATTCAAAAAAGAGAAAAAGTGAAAAAAATCGAAAAATGCGGCAATAATTTTATTGCGGGCGAGTGGGGCCATCATGATTTGCATAGCTTGGCTAATGTTAATCCGGCCACCGGCGATGTTATCGGTTATTTTCCGGCAACTACGAAAGAAGAGGTAAATAGCGCTGTAGATTCGGCCAATGAAGCTTTCAAGGAATGGGGCGACCCGAGCAGGTGGTCATGGGTAAAACGCGCCGAAGTTATTGATGACTTAGTTCAGCTGATAAAATCTGAGATCGAAAATATAGCCCGCTTAATAACTCTTGAGTCCGGAAAACATATCAATGAAGCTGTGGCTGATGTTGTTGAAGGCATCCACATGCTTCAATACTGCGCCTCACGAGGCAGACATCCGATTGGTTACAAAATATCGTCTGAAATTCCGGAAAAAGACGCTGAAACCCACCTTAGTCCGCGCGGTGTTTGTACTGTTATCACGCCATGGAATTTCCCTTTTGCCATCCCAACATGGCTTATCGGACCGGCGCTTGTTTCCGGTTGTCCGGTAATTTTCAAACCGTCCGAAGAAACTCCTTTTTCAGGGCAGGTCTTGGTGGAACTTTTTGACAGAGCTGCCAGGAAGCATAACGTTCCTAAAGGAGTGCTTAATTTAGTTCACGGCCGGGGAGATGTCGGTGAATATCTTGTCCGCCACGAAGGCACAGTCGGCCAATTGTTCACCGGCTCATATGCCGTGGGTTCTAAGGTTAAGCAAATTGCCGCGTCTCATCATGAGAAATTTTCTGTTTGTGAAATGGGGGGCAAGAATTCTCTCATTGTTCTTAAAGACGCCAACATGGAACTTGCCGTTCGGGCAGCAGTATTTTCGGCATTCAAGACAACTCACCAAAGATGTGTTTCTGCAGACCTTATTATTGTCGAGGAATCCGTAGAACCGGAATTTACGAAACAGTTCCTGGAAATGACCGCCCGGGTCAAATTCGGTAATCCATTCGACCCTGACGTTTTTGCCGGTCCGCTTATCAATGAAAGGGCGATGAATAAGCACCTTTCAAATGGTTCAGAGATTCTGTCAGAAGCTGAAGCGCTTAAGCTGGGATATGCCCACAGAGTAGGTTTTTTTGCTGAACCGAATGTATTTAGAATGAAATACCGCCCCAATACATTTACTCTCCGTCAGGAATTCTTTACTCCGAACGTAGTGATAATTCCGGTGAAAGATTTTGAGGAAGCATTATTTGTCGCCAATGATACGGAGTATGGCCTTTCAATGGCCCTTATTACGGAAGATTACCGGAAAATGCGTGAATTCAAGATCCGCGGAAAAGCCGGACTTAAATATGTGAATCTTCCGAGCATAGGGGCCGAAGTTCATTTGCCTTTTGGCGGCATGCGCCGTTCCGGAACAGGAATGCCATCGGCAGCCTGGCTATTCAATTATCTTTCTCACGAGAGTGCTTTCACTATAAATTACGGAACTGATATCAAAATGGCTCAGGGTCTTTCCGCTAAGATATAAATCACCCCGACAGTAAGTAAGCCCCGTATTCACGGGGCTTTTTAAATATTCAGGTCAGGTATTACTTTATGCCGGCTGGCCAGTTCCACATAGTGGCAGTGGTCGCAATGGCCGTCCTTTCCCGCTGTGCCCGAAGCAGGAGGAATGCCAGAACGGGCAAGCTCTACGGCATTTTCAAAAGCCGGACCGACCCATTCGGTATTAACTTTGACCGGTCTGACCTCTTCCGTGAATTTTAAAGCATTTCCAAAGCCGGTTTCTCCTTCTTTTATCACTTTATAAAAAACAAAGAACGCTTCGGGATAAGTTTCATGGCCTTTTTGTTTTAAAATATAATTATATACATCCATTTGTTTCTGATAATCGTCATAAATGGTTATTTCTTTCGCGCCGGAGGACTTATAATCAATAACACCCAGAGAGCCGTCCGAAAATTCAAGCATGTCATCAACGGCGCCATACAAATAAGCATTGAGGCCTTCGTCAAAATAAGAAATACCTTTAAAATTATTCCTCCATTCGGATAGTTCATCGCCATTAAACAACTTGGCGTCTTTGATTCCATAATTTTTTAAAACCGGAGGAAGCGTCCCCTTCTCGCGATAGGTATCAAATTCTTTTTTAACAAGGTAGTCGACGGCTATTGAAAGCGTGAACGGGTATCCTGGAGGCCTTTTGACCTTATGGTGGACATCCAGCCAAAAACATCTCGGACAATCAAGAAATAATTTCAACCCGCTTCTGGAAATTTTAAGAGTATTGGAAACACGTGGCATTATCTTATGCTAACTTGTTATTGTTAAAAATAAAAGGCCCCTTAGTTAAGGGGCTATACATACTGTTTCAAAATATACCAGATGAATTTGACACCAAAGCCGGGACCTGCTCCATAGCTATCGGCATCAGTTTCAAACAAGGCACTGGGGTCAACAAATATCCATTCCGGTCTCTCTGCGTTAAAGAAATTATACAAAAAAACAAACGGCGCAGAATGAAAATAATCCCATTCTGGACAACTTAACAAGTCGCTTACGTCGCCAAGATGTTCATTGTAGACCTCGTTTAAATGGTCAATGCTTGGCAGAAGAATGACTTTTTCCGTCGAGATATTTTCAGCCCGAATTATCTTTTTGCGAAGTTTGTCGTTGCCAAACCCGACTTTAATAAGATCAGGTCCCATATCGCTCATATCGCCAAGCGTCCCAATAGTGATAGTACAATCAGCCTTCAGGTGTTTTTCGGCATAAGCAATAGCATCAGCCAAAACAAGGCGGCCTTCCGCATCGGTGTTAACAATCTCCACTGTTTTGCCGTTATAGGCCTTGACCACATCCTTGGGCCGTACCGCTTCCGGTCCGTTGGCGTTTTCGGCGATCGGCACGAGTGCGATCAATTCAACGGGTAGAGCCATTTTATCCGCAAGCTTCACGGTTCTTAGCGCAATTGCGGCGCCAGCCATATCGTAATTCATACGTTCAAGATTTGAATCATCTTTTGCATTAGTGCCGCCTGTGTCAAAAACAATCCCCTTGCCTACAAGAACAATTTTCTTTACCGGTTTTTGGCGGTCGGTCAATGGCCGATAATGGACCTTCAGGAATATCGGATTGTACATACTGCCCTTGCTTACAGCATGGATAAGACCAAAACCGAATTTTTCAATTCCCTCTTTTCCGTAGAGATAAGAAATCTTCGTCCTTGAAGAGAAATGATGGCCTTTGAGCAGCCTCCAAGCCTTGCTTTTAGAAGTTCTCGGCTTGGGAATTGCCCCTGTTGCGCGATTCACAAATTGAAGAGGGTGCTTGAGGTTTGACGGTAAAACAGTCAGTTGTCTAACACGGCCCGTTTCTTCTCCGATTGCTTGGCCTTCTTCGATGGATCTCTGAAAAAAGTTATTGACTTCGCGGTCTTCTTCACCGAAATAAGTTAGCGTTACATTTTTGATCAATGGCGGAGCGTCTTGAATAAGTTCGTCCAGCGAGTGATTGGCATAGATTACCGCCTCTGTAACCGAGCGAATGAACTTCCCGAGACGCTGTTCTTGGCATCGGTCATTTCTGATATTTTCCGGACGAAACTTGCTCGGAAGAACAAGTACAAAATCCGTATAGCCGGCGCTGCGGACACGATTGGCCGCCAACATTGTTCTTTCCCACAGCTCGCGGTAAAAATTGATACTGTCTATATTCCACGCAGATTGTCCACGGCGGCGCCAGGGCTGTCTAATATAAACAATCCCCAAAGGAATAATCTTGTCGCCACGCAATCCTCCAAAAATGGAAACTGTTTCATTTCCGCGATCTCGGGCTTTGTCCAGCATTTCCCGCGCTTTTTCAACTTCAGGAAATGTATTTGCCAAGATCATATCAGATTGGTTTTCAAAAACATAGCAAAGAACGGGCGTATCAGACTGATATTCAATCGCAGAAAACGACTGAAAAAAGAACTGAATTTCCGGCGACTGACGAGGCATGGTATCCCTTTTTCAAAGATCGAGATTGTCAAAATCTACAACAAAAAAGTTAAACAGTCAAATTAAAAAACGCCCTTAGACGTTTCGTTTCAGTTCAAGAATTGATGTCTCTGTAAATCTTGGGCCAACCGCAGACCGGAGCCCATTTCATAACTTCCTTGATAACCTCGTTTCCTATTCTAATATTCTTATCTTGAACTGTCTCTCACATAGCTAAGAACAAAAGTATTTTTTTCATGTTTTTAAACATACAATAAGTATTTCCAAAAGCTAATTAAAAAGCTGGCTATTCGCCAGCTACCGGAACACAAACCCATTCATCGAATTGGAGTGGCGTCCAGCCATCCTGCAGTTTCGTGTTCGTTACATGGGCAGGGTTAACGACATAATTCATGCTGTGTTTGCCGCATCCGCTATCGCTTCCCTGGGGATTATAAATATTGTTGCCGACTACCTCTCCTCCCCGGACGCCTTCAACTATCAAGTTGAGCACGTTACCGTAGGAAGTGTTTCCGACAACTCTGCCGGCATTGTGAACCCAGACCTGGGTTGACCATGGATGGCTTCCGACAAGAATTCCCATGGACAATCTGTCCGGAACGCCGGAATAGACCGTATTTCCACGGAATTCCGAACCGGTGTGGTCGCCGCCGGAGAAATTTCCGATGCTCAGCCCGGCGAAAGCATAATTGCCGAAGTGGGCGATGGTATTTAACTCCACAATGCATCCCCGCCCGCCGCCAAGCACCAGGTCAATATCCGTATTATCCACCAGAACGTTGTGTGCAATATAGCCGCGTTCGCAGGAAAGAACAGTCATCCCGTCTGACCATGGCGCTCCCGGCGCTCCGGAATTCTTATCCCGCCCGTTGTAAGAGACGTAATTATTCTGAACATCATAGCCGCTACCCATCAAACCAAGGCCGCTTCCGCACATTGCGTGCTGGGATTCGTTATCCTTGAACTGGAAACCATTGCCTTGAAGAAAAATATTTCCCGGCGCCCTGCCGTCAATGCACTCACCACGCCTTCGCCGGTATGGGCCGTCTTCGGCCATCTCATCAACCATGCCGTCAAAGGAAATATTCCGAATGCTGAAGTTGCTTACACTGCCCTGTGTCTGAAGGATTATGGCAAACAAGTCCCTTCCCGCAATGATACGCGCTCTGTTCGCTCCTCCGGAAGACCCGAGAGCTGTTCCCGAACGGATCAGATGAAGCCCCCGGTTTACATCTCCATTGAGGCCGTTCACGATATACCCCGGCAAACCCGGTTCAAGATCAATATTCCCCCCCTTGTCCAAGCAGGTCTGAAGCGCTGCATCATCCGGCTCCCAGTCGTTGGGGTTGCCGCAGATTTCGCGCGCGTTCAGCGGTTTCACGCTTGCCGGACCGGTCTTGGTTACGGTCTGTAAAGTTGCCGGGTCCTCGACGCTGATGCTCGTGCTTGGCGCCGTTGGGCTGAAGCTCGGACCATTGTTGCTGTCGCAAGCGATAGATAAGCCACACAAAAAGACAAGTATGGGGATTCTTCTCACTCACAGCTCCGGTTTTAATTGGTAAATTGCTGAATCTTAGAATACCTAAATTTTACGACAAGTCAAGTACTTATTTTAAGTAAAAATTTTCTTAACTACAACAAAAAGTTAAACAGTCAAATTAAAAACGCCTTTTCAGGCGCTGAAAAATTAAAGTTATCGATTATACAAACCAATTATAACCGGAGCTCTTCTTTTATCCAGCCTTTTCTGGTTTTAAATTCCCGACTGAAAGTCCTGGTCGGAATTATTGTCGCCGGCGTATAAGCCAGGATTGAATAGTGTCCTTTAGGCACGAGCAGGAAATAACGGCCCCTCTCATCGGATACCGTAAATCCGACCCGCTTCCCTTCGCGGTCGTTCAGAGTTATCAAGGCAAAGGGTATCGGAACGCTTGTAGAAGAATCTACCACCATACCAAATTGCCTTTGAGTCAAGCCGGCGAATCGGGGGATGTTTACAACAAAGAAACCCGCCAGTATAGCCAGATTAAAATTGCTCGGAGTCAGAATATAAGACAGAGGCGCCATGACCAATCCCAAATAAAAACCGAAATTTAACAGGATCGTAATGCTGTTGTTGAGCTTGGCAAGCGGTTTTTTAACGGCCGTATCCAATAATTTGTCTGGCGTAAGCTTGCTCATCGGAATATCAAAACCCGCCAGAGCTTCAACATCAACTTTGGCAATGCCGCCGACATAAACATTGCCGTATAGCATCGTATCGTTAGGCGGAATAATGCCTTGCGCCGGGAAAACGTATTCTTCTTTACGGGCCTGGATTTGGATCTCAACGACTTTTTGTTCCGTGGACTCGGGGGTGACCAAAAAACCATAGCGCCCGTTCATATCGGTGACCTGGGATTCCAAAAGACGGGAACTTGGGTTTAAAAGTTCAACTTTAGCAAAAGGTATCGGCTGTTTCGTTTTCCCGTTATAAACGGTGCCCCATGGTTTTCTTCTGCGTTTAAGACCCACCGCCACCCAGAGATTCTGGCGTAAGAATTCAAGTATATTGCCGGCGTTACTGGCCGAGTTGGCCATAGGCGCAACCGCTACCGCGCTTGAGACTCCCGTCGTGGCAGTCGTAACTTGAGTGACTGGTTCCGCCGATTTTTCAACAACCGGGGCAACAACCTTGGCTACCTCTACGGTCACTTTAGTGACTGTCTGGACAGCCTCAACAACATTCAACACTGTTTGGTTTATCACATCCTGCACTCCTTGAGGCAAGACGCCGATTCCCGGCACCGATATGAATGGCGGACCGGAAGAAGTAGGCGGAGCCGGAGGGGCTTGATCGGGAGGCGGAGCTTCCGGCATGGCCGGAGGCGGCGTGACGGATGGCTCTGCTGATGGTTCAGGAGTTATTTCCGGACTGGGTGAGACCGACGGACTTGGGGTCGGAGATTCTTCTGGTGTCGGTGAAGGAGCCGGCGTACTGCTCGGAGATGGCGGATCACCAAATCCTCCCCCCCCTGACGGGCTGGGGATATAATCTGTCTTGAGTCCATAGTCCACCGTGCCGCACGAACTTGTATTGGAACAGTTAAATGATATCCAGCCTGTATTCTCGCCCCAGGCATAAGCGCTGAACACCCCGGTCTGGCTTATATTCACACTGCTAAATACATTATCAAATGATATCCAGCCTGTATTCTCGCCCCAGGCATAGCCGGTAAGATTTCCGTGACTGTCATTTGAAACGCCATAGTCCACCGTGCCGCACGAACTTGTATTGGAACAGTTAAGCGATATCCAGCCGACATTCTCTCCCCAGGCATAGCCGGTCATCCCTGAATCGGTTATATGAACATTGCCCTCGGATGTACCGAAATTTATCCAGCCGATGTTTTCTCCCCAGGCATATTTAAACGTTGAATTTATTGTGCCGTCTTCGGATGAGGCTCCGGCGCCAAAAGGCGTCGCAAGATACGCCGCGACAGCCGCCAGAAGAATCGCTCGCTGAAGAGCAACTATGGACACGATCCGGTATTTAGTTTGCTTATTATGCATTTCATTATCTGCAGGGCATCTCCATTCTGGCCTGCAACGACTGAAGAAGAATCGTGAGATGTGCCAACCAAAGGATCATAAACTTCCTGCAAAGTTTTCAGGGTTGAAGCCGGAGACGCCGACGGAGTCAGGCTTCCGGCCTGGACTGTTCTTATTATATATATGACGGCAAAGATGCCGATAATAATTATCAGCGCCTCTCTTCCTATTTTCTTTATTTTGCCGGTTTGGAAATTAACCATGGATTATTGGCCGGATGAATCCGGGGCTGGAGTTGGTTCGGGAGTTGGTTCGGGAGTTGGTTCAGAAACGGGTTCAGGGACGGGAACAGGCGTCTCTTCCGAAGCCGGTTCAGAAGTCGGGGTTGGAGTTTCCTCTGGAGTCGCTTCCGGCATAGCTTCAGGGGTTGGTGTTGCCGAGGGCGAAGGGATCGGCTCCGGTAACGGAGAATTTGTTTGCATCAGTCCGGCATTTTCAAGAAGCTGTTTGAATTGGTCCTCCGTAACACAGGCGTTGCCGACGCAGAATTGCTGGTTGGCTTTGATAATGTTGGCCTGGACAAGACCATCGTGGATTATGACTCCGACTTGCTTGAGTTGTTCAAGAATGAAGCCAAAAAGCATTAAAAGGGTGAAGCGGCTGCCGGTTGTCGTTTGGAGCGCAAACGCCGGGTCAACAGAAGCAGAATCCAGAATCGAATCCACGCTGGGTGCCCAATAGCTTAGATTGGTAAATATCCTTATCTTTACAAACGAAGCGCCGTCAGGCATATTATTCGCCTCATCCAAGGCAATGCCCACAATCATCCCCGGTGTTGTCGCTTTCATGCCTACACCAGGCGTAGCAGAAGAGGTGATATGGTCGCCCCTTTTGATGGGGCCGTTTTCTAAATTGACTTTGACCGGCCAATAACCCACTACTGCCACCGGACGGTAATTATCGTTTAATTTAGGCCCGTCACCGCCTAATTTAGAGTCGGTAACATAGCCGATTATTCCTCCTTCGTAAGAAGTCGATGATTTTTTGATAACAAACGGGCTGTGCTCGTCGCCATAAGGATTAGGAGTCTCAAAGTCAATTGACACAATATCTCCTTCTTCAATATCATTATCAGGCAAAGCCGGCGCCCATTCTGCAGCCGAGGAACAGGTTGATAAAACATTTCCGGCATCCCGGCAGACATGAGTGGCTGCCGCCGGGTTCAAGGTTACAATTTCCAGCGCCCCGGATATTGAAGCATTGCTTGCAAAGAATGCATTGCCCGATACAGATGCGGTACCCCCGACCTCAAAAGTGGTATTGAGGGTGCCTCCGGAAACGACACCGAGCGACGTGCCAAAATAGCCGGTTTTTGGACGGTTGGCTTGATTGGCGCCGATATCCACGCTGTTATCCGTACTTGCCTCAAAGTTGCCACTCGCATCTATATGCCATCGGTTGCTGCTATTGGTGACAAACTGCAACACAGAACTGCCTAAGGTGCCGATGTTCATATCCGCCGCGCTTTGAGTTGCAGACTCCGAATAAATATTCACATTCGTACTAGCTACGTTTATGCGCAAACGGCGATAGTTTGTACCGCTGGTATACGTACCATAAACGCTGAACTGCTGGTCGTTTGTGCCGTTTCGCATTGCCAGTTGCTTAGACCCGTCACGCACCAATTTCACATCCGCCGTTCCCGAGCTGTCGTCCCAGCCGAGAGCTCCGGTCGACTTGAGTGTCAGCAACGCTGTTGGGTTTGATACACCGATTCCGACGTTGCCTGTTTTCCCAAGCGTGGATACATAAAGCGTATTGGATATTGATGCCGGTCCGGCAAATGAGACGGAGCCATCAACTTCAAAGTCTTCGGTGACAAAAAGGTCATTTGCCCCGGCGATGTAATGAGATTCACTTGTTGCGCCTATCCCGAATCTTGAGTATGCGGCAGATGAATAGCCTCCTACTTGAAGAGTGTTGCCGGTCAGGAGATAAGAAGCCGAAGCCGTGCCATAGAATTCTCCCCGGCCCTGAACGGTAAGAAGCGAGGCGGGCGCCGTTGTCCCGATACCAATATTGCCGGAGCTTGCAATGGTCATCAAGCTGGTCATATTGCCGTTAAGAAATTCCAGACGCTCGCCCAGAGTTGAAGCCAAGCCTCCTGCTCTGATGGTAAATTTGCTTTGGTTGCTGGATGACGCTCCTCCGGCAGGCTGGAAGTCAATGGAAACGGATGCGGCGGAGCCGGTAGAGCGGAGGATGAATTTAGCCGATGCGGAAGCAACTTCCAAAACAGAATCGGGCGAAGTCGTCCCGATGCCGACGTTGCCCGTGTTGATGTTGTAAATATCGTCGGATGAAGAGGCCCAGAAAAGATTATTGGAAATATATTTTAAACCCTGGATGAGAGAACCGTTCTGGCTTGCGGTAATGGAAGATGAATCAAATGTTCCGGCGATGGAATCGTATATCTCCTGCAATGTCTTCATCGTGCTGGCAGGCGAAGCGGAAGGAGTAAGCGAACCGGCCACGGCAACAAAAGACAGCATTGATAAAACCGCCAACAGAATTATAAGATAACGGCCCGCCTTTTTAATTAGAGCGCCTTTGTTTTTATCGTTCTCCTTTAAAAAATTCGGTTGATAGTTTTTGGGCATTATACCTCACTTTTTATTATACCATGCTCCGTACCGAAGCTGAAAGTAATAAGTTGAGATTGAAAAAACGCAAGAATCGGTTCAAATCCAAAGAACCGCAAACTACTCTTTTTTATGAACCTTTATGTAGAATTATTAAGAAATTTGAAACAAAATCCTGTGACTACAAGTCGTCTGGTCATTTTAAAACAAAGCTCTGCGTGTTAAAATAAACACGAACGACAAATAATATGAGTTTCAAAAAAGTATTCCTAATAATTTTAGACGGATTCGGATTGGATCTCTCCGGACCGGGCAACGCCGTTACAACTGCGGAAATGAAATATTTAAACAGCCTTACGGCCGGGTATCCTTCGTATTCCGTCGTATCCTCCGGACTTATCGTCGGTCTTCCTTGGGGCAAATACGGCAACAGCGAAGTCGGCCATTCCGCCATCGGCTCCGGACGGATTATCGTTCAGGACTGGGCGAGAATAAATCAGAACATCGCAAGCGGCCAGTTCTTCAAACATCCGTTTTTTAAAGCCGCCGTCGAGCATTGCTTGAAAAACAGATCCAAGCTCCACTTAATCGGATGCGTAAGCCCGGGCGGCATTCACTCCCACGAAGACCACCTGTTCGCGCTTCTCCGTTTTGCCGCCGCAGAAAACTTCAAAGAAATTTTCGTGCACATGATAACCGACGGACAGGACAGCGGACCGAGAGACGGTATAATCAGTTTGGCAAAAGTTAAAAATGTCATAGCCGATACCGGAGGCCGCATTGCCTCCGTGATCGGACGCGTATATGGAATGGACCGGCTCCTGAACTGGCCGCTGACCGAAAAGGCCTGGTGCGCCATGGTTGACGGCGAAGGATCCCCTGTCACCGATCCCGAAGATTATTTCCGGCAAAATTATGCAAAAAATATTTCCGACCACGAAATAGAGCCGGCGGTGATAGTGGATACAAAAAATGATGCAGTCCGGCCGGTGGCAACCATCGGAAGCAATGACGCGCTCGTTTTCTTTAATTTCCGAAACGACAGAATGAAGCAGATCGTATCTTCGTTCGTTTCTCCGGACTTCTCCGGATTCAAAAGAAAAAACGTGCCGCAAAATCTTTTCGTAGCCACTATGACGCGCTACTCCGACGACTTTAATGTTAGCGTTGCCTATGAACCGCTTGAAACGCCCAATATTCTCGGCGAGGTGATAAGCAAACAGGACTGGAAGCAATACAGGATAGCCGAAAAAGAAAAAGAAGCCCATGTCTCCAACTTCTTCAAC
This sequence comes from Candidatus Yanofskybacteria bacterium RIFCSPHIGHO2_01_FULL_43_32, assembly GCA_001794125.1. Lineage (GTDB taxonomy): Bacteria > Patescibacteriota > Minisyncoccia > 2-02-FULL-40-12 > GWA2-44-9 > 2-01-FULL-41-26. The sequence continues at coordinate 90,310 of MGJF01000002.1, read as the reverse complement.
GGCGGAAAGATAGGCCCGTACGAAGGCGAGGAACGGGTCATAGTCGAATCAAGAAAGATGACCGGCAGTAACTACATGGAACATCCGGAGATGTCCGCCGCCGGGATTGTCCGGGAAGTTCTGGCGCGGGCAGAAGAGGATAAAAAATTGTTCGTTATAAATTTTGCCAATGCCGATATTATTGCCCACACAGGAGATACGGAAGCGACGGTAAAGGGGCTCAAGATTCTTGACGACTCTATCAGACAGATAGTCGAAACGATTGTTAAAGACCCCGATAACGCCGTGGTCATCACCGCCGACCACGGAAACGCCGAAGAATTAATTGATCCGATGACCGGAGGCGAGGACACCCAGCATTCCACGCATCCGGTACCGGTCGTATTCGTCGCTCAAAGATTTCTGGGCGCCAACGGCAGCGGCAAGTCGCTTGAATCTCTCGCCACAGAAAAGCCGATAGGAACACTGCTCGATATCGCCCCTTCGGTGCTTGACCTGTTCGGGCTGGAAAAACCGAAAGAGATGACCGGGTCTACGCTTGTGCCGGGTATTTAGTTATTTGCCGTATTGGTAAGCTATTTTACCGTTCTCGAAAATGTGAAAAGAATCATTCTCTTCAGAAACGGTAAATACCGTTGTTCCTTTGAAAATATATGAGGCGGCAATCGCCGATAGGTGGCGCGAATGGACCTTGCCCTTAAACCCGAATTGCTGGGAAAGGTCTTTAAATTTGCCGGGGTTAATTTTATCGGCAATCACTTTGGGCCGCAAACCTTCAATGATAATTCCCGAATCTAAAATGTTGCCGTTTTTATCAATTAAAATTGCCCCGTCAAAATCAAGGGTAGATTCAATTTTGTAATGCTTGCCTTCTTTAATGAGGTCCTTCAAATTTACATGGTGTTTTTTATAAATATCCTGACTGCTGTCGGGAACATCCGTAAAATTATTCCACTTATTGTGCCAGCCCAAAATAACGAACAAACCGAAAGCCCGGCGCCGGTTCATGACGTTCAAAATAATCTCGCTTAATGCCGATTTAATGTTTAAAGAAACCGGGGTTTTAGATTTCTTAAAGACTTGTCTTATTTTAGCCGTGGTTTTGTTTACATCAATTTGTTTAATGCGGTTTAAGCTCCTGATGTAATTCGCCAAAAGCCATGAGCTGTATTTAAAATTTCCGCCATGGCCGATATTAAAAACAATTCTGCATCCTATTTTTTTGCACGCTTCGGCTTCGGGAATATCCTTCTTGCTTTTTCGATCGCCTCCTTTAACAAAAATGTCTGGCTTGATCTTAAACAGTTCTCTGGAAACACTCATGTCTTTGGGATTTGCGGAATGACTGCTGATAATCACCTCGCCAACTTCTTTAATCGCTTCCAATATCTCCTTGCGTTCATTTTGGTGTATAAAAACTTGGGTCTTTTTATTTAACAGCCAGTTGTCGTTGTTCAAAATAACCACCAACTTATCGCCTAATCTTTTGGCTTCTTTGATCAACCGAATATGCCCGATATGAATCGGGTCAAACGCGCCTGATACTGCAACTATAATTTGTCGTTTATTTCCCATGGCACTTCTTATATTTCTTTTTTGACCCGCACCAGCAGGGATCGTTGCGGCCGAGTTTAGATTCCGATGATTCCGTGTTTCGATGCGCCGGTTCGTTTGTTATTTCTTGATGTTTATGTGAATCTCCGACAATATCCGGCCGTTTCTCCTGAATATTGGCCATCTTTGGTTGTTCCATAAAACTTACTTTAAATATAAGATTAGCCGTTTGAGCTCCAACCGACATCATCAGCTGATTATACATATTCTGTCCTTCTATCTTATATTCAACCAACGGGTCTCTCTGGCCGTAAGCCCGCAAGCGCACCGAATCTCGCAAATATTCCATAGATTCAATATGGTCAATCCACAATTCGTCAATCGTACGGAGCAAGACAAGCTTTTCCAGGCGTCGCATCCGCCAACCGGCGGATTCCGCGCCCATTTCTTTTTCTCTTATTTCGTATAATTCCTCCGATTTTTTGATAACAAATTCGATTAATTCGTCTTTGTTTCCAGTCTTGGCGGTTTCAACTAATTGAGCACTAATTTCGTCGCCGACAGGCAATAACGCTTTCAATGATTCCCCTATTTCTTCTGTATTCCATTTATAGTCCGACAGAGTTCCTCGGCCGGCTAAAGCACGGCCAGGAGACCACTCCGAGTGCCCTTGGGTATGAAAGTTTATCAAATTCCTGATTTGAATCCGCAGATAATCTAAAACAATCTCTTTTGCGCTTTCGGATGACAGAATTTCTTTTCTCAAACGGTATATCGCTTCGCGGTGCTTGTTCATGACATCATCGTATTCCAGAACATATTTCCTGATATCGAAATTATGGCCTTCGATTCTGGCTTGGGCCTGGGCAATGGCGCTTGAAACAAACCTGTTCTCTATAACGTCATCTTCTCCCACGCCGAGCCGGTCCATAAGATTCTTTAATTTATCTCCTCCAAATATCCTAACCAGCTCGTCCTCTACTGAAACAAAAAATCTTGAAGAACCGGGGTCGCCCTGTCTTCCGGCGCGGCCTCTTAACTGGTCGTCTATCCGCCTTGCTTCATGGCGTTCAGTGCCGATAACATGTAAACCGCCGCCTTCGCGAGCTTTGCTCGCTTCATCAGCCGAAGGCGGATTTCCACCGAGAATAATATCCACGCCTCTTCCTGCCATATTAGTAGCCACCGTAACCGCTCCCTGCCTTCCGGCTTGAGCATGCATTTCGGCTTCCTTCTCATGTTGTTTAGCATTCAAAACATTATGAGAAATACCTTCTCTTTCAAGCATCGCCGACAACAATTCGTTCTTCTCAATTGAAACCGTACCCACGAGAACCGGCTGACCTTTTTCGTGCATTTCTTTTATTTCCCTAACAATTGCCCTGAATTTACCGGCTTCTGTTTTATAAATTCTGTCCGGCAAGTCCTTTCTGACCATCGGCTTGTTTGTCGGAATAACAAAAGAATTTAATTTATATACCTTGTGAAATTCTTCAGCGGATGATTGGGCGGTTCCGGTCATACCTGAAAGCTTTTTATACAAACGGAAATAATTCTGAAAAGTAATTGTCGCCAATGTCTTGGATTCTTTTTCTATTTTTACACCTTCTTTGGCTTCAACGGCCTGATGCAGACCTTCGGACCATCTCCGGCCGGGCATCATGCGCCCTGTAAATTCGTCCACAATTATTACCTCGCCTCCGTCAGCTGACGGATTCACGACATAATCACGGTCGCGTTTAAACAATATCTGGGCTTTCAAGGCCTGCTCCATATGGTGAACGTGCCGGGTACCGCCTTCGTCATATATATTGGTAAGCCCCAAAGTCTTTTCAACTTTTTCTATTCCTTTTTCAGTTATTGAAACAGCTTTTAATTTTTCATCTACGTTATAATCCTCGTTTTCTACAAGACGCGGGACGATTTTTGAAAATGTTTCATATAATTTCCCGGAATCCTCAACCGGCGCGGAAATTATCAAAGGCGTTCTGGCCTCGTCTATTAAAATAGAGTCCACCTCGTCAACAATTGCGAAGTTGTGGCCTTTGGCCTGGGCCATCTGCGCTTCTTCATATGCCATATTGTCGCGGAGATAATCAAAACCAAATTCATTATTCGTGCCGTAAGTAATATCGGCCAAGTATGCCTCCCGTCTTGTGACCGGTTTTAAAAATTCATGGACAATTTTAAAGCTTCCTTCGGTGTCGCGTTCTTTATCTTCGCTCTTGTCGGTATGAGAAAAATCGTACAAATAACTCGCTTCGTGATTGATGCAGCCCGTGGTCAAACCGAGAGCATTGTAAATCTGTCCCATCCAAACCGCATCGCGCCTTGACAGATAATCGTTCACGGTAACAACATGTACACCGGCGCCGGTAATGGCGTTCAAATATGCGGCCAATGTGGCGACCAATGTTTTGCCTTCTCCGGTTTTCATTTCAGAGATATTCCCGCGGTGCAGAGCTATCCCGCCCATCAGCTGAACATCAAAATGACGCTGGCCCAATGTGCGTTTTGACGCCTCCCTGACCGCGGCAAAGGCTTCAGGTAAAATATCGTCCAACGGCTCACCCGGTGAGCCGTTGAGCCGTTGTCTGAATTCAGAGGTCTTTTCCTTTAATTGTGTGTCCGAAAGTTTCTCAAAGTTCTTTTCGAGTAAGTTTATGCGGTCAACTGTGGGTTGTAATGACTTAATATAACGGGCATTTGCGTCCCCGAATATCTTAGATAAAAATGGCATTATCCCGCCATTTTAGCACGGTTTTGAGCAAAAATAAAGACGCTCCATGCCTCACCTGATTTTCCTCACCGGACTCCTCATGGGGCAGTGTATCTGCTCGCTTCTAATTTTTCTGACCGCCCGGAGCCACCTCCGTCAGGCCATGCGGTTCGCTCTTTGAGCGAGCCCGTTCCTGCCACCTCCGGCTCGGTTTCCCAGAAAAATAGCGTCGCTCACAGACACTGCCAACCATTCGTCATAAGTGAGAAAATCAGGCAAGGCCTTTCGCTAAACTACTTATCAACCTCGCCTCGTCAAAGTGACATAAAAACGATGGGGCTGCGCTTAACTTCTGCCTAACATTTTTAATAATTGCTCCTTGGTTACTTCTGGATTTTCAGTATAACCTGGATGTTTGGCATACATCAGTTCTTTAATGGCTTTGGTATCTCCTGGACTTATTGAGTCAAACCACTTTTTTAGAAACTCTGTGGTCTTATTTTCTTTATTAATTTTAGCAGCAAATTCTTCGGGCGATAGCTTGCTTCCTACTGACGCAAATTCAATTGTGTAACCACTTCCTAAAACTTTCTCAAAAATATAGCGAGTTCTTGGTATGTGGTAATCCGAAGTTACAATAACAATATTGTGCCAATCGTTAGGTTCTAAAAAATTCAGTTTACAGAAGTATGCGTTGCCAATTGTGTCTTTTGAAACGTCCTCTTTAAGAATAGCGTCTGCTGAAGTGCCTAAACCAACAGCGTATTCCCTCATTGCTTCGGCTTCGGTTCTGGCTGGTTATTTCTCAAGCCAAAATCCCCATTTCCCAGACATGATAATTCTTAGAGCAACTCCATTATTCAGTAGCTCAATGCCTTTAGTTATTCTAAGTTTTGGTATGTCCGGCAATGAGCCATCTGGCTCTATTCCGCCACCAAGAACAATAATTGCATCTTTAAGATTTTTCATTAAAAAATTTGAACCTCTATTGCCAAACATTATACACAACCAAAACAACCGGCGGAGGGAGCATGCTTTTATAAAATCAGTAGTATTTTAGAAAAGTATGCTCCGCAGCATGCATGGAGGTTGTGTCAGCTATTCTTTAGGCTGCCTTGCCAGATCTGTTCTGCATTCGCGTTTCTACGCTCGGTACTTCCTCGCTCTTCGCTCGGTCGTTTTTTCTTTGAACTTTTTTATCTGGACTTGGAGTTCGTCTTTGACATCGGTAATGGCATTGCGAAGATCTTCATGAGTGCAGGTTGCTCTTAATAATTTGCCCCCAAGAGACAGGTTAACCTCGGCGGAAAAAATATCCCCTGAACGGTGATGTTTGGACGGCATTCCCACCTCAACTTTCGCCTGCCCCTTGTCGTTGCCTATCAAATGGTCCAATCCGCCTATTTTATCTTCTATAAAAATTCGGAGCGGTTCGTCCAGAGTCATGTTTTTTGTAGAAATATCTATTTTCATAATAAAACTATACAACTAATTATTTTTTAATTCAACTTATGCACAAAATTTCTTGTATAGATTTTATTTAAGGCGTAAATTTAAATTAGAAAATGGCAAACGGAAACGGCAACGGCCACAACGGAGAAAAAACCCTTCAACAAGTTCAGGGCAAGAAATATAAATTTTTATTTGTATCGTGGGAAGCGCTCTCCGGCGACTTAGCATGGAAAATACAAAACGAAGGCCATAAAGTAAAATGCTGCATCAAAGATGTAGCGGATGAATATGATGGCTTTATTGAAAAAGTCAGCGATTGGAAAGACCACGTTAAATGGGCGGATGTTGTGATTTTTGACGATGTGGGTTTCGGTAAAGAAGCCGATGCGCTAAGAAAAGAAGGCAAAGCCGTGATAGGCGGAAGCGAATATACCGACAGGCTTGAAGATGACCGCGAATTCGGCCAGGCCGAGATGAAGCGTTTGGGAATGCTGACTCTTCCATCGTGGGATTTTGATGATTATGATAAAGCCCTGCAATTCATAAAAGAAAATCCCGGAAGATATGTCTACAAACCTTCCGGATTTGTTCCCGGCGAATGGAGAGGTTTGTTGTTTGCGGGAAAAGAAGAAGACGGACGCGATCTTTATGAGATTCTCGAGCAAAATAAAAAAATAATCAGCAAAAAAATTAAACAATTCCAGCTTCAAAAATTCGTTTCGGGCGTTGAGGTCGGCGCATCGGCATTTTTCAACGGCAATAAATTCATTACCCCGATCCTGATAGCTTTTGAACACAAAAGATTATTTCCCGGCGAATTGGGACCAATGACCGGTGAGATGGGTACTTCAATGTTCTGGTGCGAATCCAATAAATTGTTCGGTGAAACTACGGGAAAGATGGAAGAAGACCTTCATAAGTCGGGGTATGTGGGATATATAGACATTAACTGTATCGTCAACGGACGCGGTATCTATCCTCTCGAATTTACCTGCCGGTTCGGATATCCGACGATTAATATTCAGCAAGAGGGGGTGCTTTCGGAATGGGGAGAGTTCTTTTACGCATTGGCTCACAAGGAAGACTATGACCTAAAAACAAAAAAGGGGTTCCAGGTAGGAGTGGTTTGCGTTGTTCCGCCATTTCCATCTGAAGATAAGTCCGAATTTGAAATATACAAAGACCTTTCCATACTTTTTAAAAAACAGAACACCGAGGGCGTCCATTTGGGTGACGTAAAAATAACCGACGGAGTATGGAGAGTCGCCGGGGAAAGCGCATATGTGCTCATCGTCACAGGAAGCGGCTCAACCATGGAAGAGGCGAGAAAACAAGCATATTTGAGAATAGAAAATATTATGCTGGTAAATATGTTTTATCGAACCGATATCGGCGCTACGTGGTCAGAAGACAGCGATAAGCTGCAAACTTGGGGCTATTTATATTAAAACATGCTCCACTCGCCCAAGCAGTTCCTGGACTTTTATGTCGAGAATTGAAAAGCCGAAATGCTTCTGAAAAATTGTTCTCAAATCTTCTCTAAGACGCTTTGTATTGGAAATTGATGCAAATTCCTGAATAGTTTCGGGTTCTATAAGCACATAAGCGTTTGCCTCGTCCGCAAAAACATCTTCGTGATAACCCATCTTCTTTAATCCTGTGACAATCTCTTTTACGTTATTATTCAAAAGGCACGCCTTAACCTCATCTCTATAAAAACGATCGACATGAAACGCCCCATGAACAAATTCATGCTTAACGGTTTCCTTAAAATACTCGGCACTTGGAGTTACACCTATAATATATGAATTTGTGTCTGCCTTTTCACACAATTTAAGCAAATTGCGTTCTTTGGTCGTAAGCGGGTCAAATTGGCCGTCTCGGAATGGCTGGAGGACAGAAGCTGGGATATTAAAGCCGTACCAGTCGCGAGTGTATGTGAAGGCTTTATGCTTCTGAGTGTACCAATGGACAAATTCATCGATAGAAAAGGTTTTTCCCTTGAATTCAGGAGACTCATAATACTCCTGGAAGCGCATAAACATTTGAGCCAAATCTTGACGACTGCTTGATTCTATTAGGTAAACAGAGGGCCTTTTCATCTGGCCATAATGGCACAAGAAAATAAGTTTGCAAGTCTTGACCAGATCCCAAAAAATTAATCCTATTTTGTAATTTCTGATCCTGTTTTATATGCACCGAGCTCTGATTCATTAATAATAAATATCGCGCCCCAATCCCGTCCCGATCGAGTAAAATAGTCCCCCGTCATATTAAGCCAGTGCTTGGTCCCATCCGGCCAAACGGCATAAACTTTTTTATCATTCACACCCCTGACATAATTAGCGGTTGTATATGAGTTAAATGTTTTATCTTCAAGTTCAATTGCTTTTGACGAATCTAACTGGCCATATAATTGAACAATTTCCGGCCTTAGATATCTCTTGTATTTTCCTTCAACGACATAAACCTCCGCTTCGCCGGGCCTTTTTATCAATGCGCCATCGGCAACGGGCTGCGCTGATGCATTATCCACGTAACTTATGCCCAAAGAGATTGTTCTCGGAGTTTCTTCGCTGCCAAAATCCGAAGTTTCGATTTCATTGACGGGCATCAAAACGACAGAACTCAACCCGCCCGGGTTTGTGATATATCCCGGATTGTTCAAAACGCCGATCCGCCCCAAGTTATCCGCATACAAAACCCGAAACAAGTAATCGGGGTTATAATTTATTTTTACCGCTTTATCGGAAGGCAGAGAAGAAAGGTTGTATTTGTGCCAATTCGCCTGCCAGGACTTTAAGCTGTAATTGAATGTGTGTGGGGAAGGATGGGATAAAAATGATTGTTCGGGAATTACATGAATATTTTTTAACTCGTTTCTTTGGTAGCCATAGCGCGTATCCGGGAAAACATTGTTTAAATAACCGGCAACTGTCCAGTTTTCAAAGACATTTGAAAACTTTTCTTGATAATTATGTTCCTGAAGAAATTTATTTATTGAATCAATGCCAACCGTCGGACTTTGGAGGGTTTCTTTAAATATTGACTGACCGAATTGTTCCAATAAATACTGCCCGAAAAGAACTACTTGAGCATAATCAGTGGAAACATTAGGCCACTCGGTCAAACTGTCGGAGGAGTTTTCTAAAAACGTGCTTACCCGTCTATCCAAACTTGAGCCGTAAAAATTGTCATTATAACCAAGCAAAGAAACTGAATACTCCGATCTTAATTCGTTAAGCCAAACATCTTCCTGAACTTTTCTTAAAATTTCTTTTTGATTATAGGAGATAAGGTGCTGAAATTCATGCCCTAAAAAAATTTTAGCGAAACTGCCGGCCTGGACGCTTATAAATATCATCTCCCGTTCGTTTGAATTGGCGGCAATTTTTTTAGGATACTCGTTGGTCGTGTCAAAATAACCGCCGTTTCCGGAAACCAAACTTTCCAGAACAATAGTGATCTTTGGGTCATCATCTATTCCCGGATTCGGCTCCGAACCCCAGAATTGAGTTTCTTTCGGATAAATATTGTTTTCAAATTCCTGACCCAGAGCAGATATGTTGTTGTTGAGAATGACTCTTTCGTTTAGATTTAAATTGTTCCAATATCTGTCCTCCACATAAAAGTAGGCGTGTTCCGATGTTTGCCTAAGCGTAGCGCTCAAACTCGTTCTGGAAAACTGGTCATACTTGGAGTTAACGTTGAAAATCACGGACTGGCCTATGGTATCAGCCGAGACGTTAGTAGTTGAAATAAAAAAAGATGCCAACAATACACTGATAATAACTATGTTTTTATAAATCCTGGATTTCACAAATTTTATATAGACCGACATTTATACTACGCTAAAATTTTAGCAATTTTTAGAACAAAAGACAATAAAAATCCCGTCTTAGTGGGATTATTTAATGGCCTTTCTTTTGGTCAATATAATTTCCTTATCGTGCATAGAAACATCTTTAATGGTCAATCTTTGATCCAAAAGAAGATGGTAATTATAGTTACATACGGTCATAAAAAGATCTATAATCTTCGCCATCCTATCCGTCATTGGTTGGCTAATCTTTTTTGTTAACTCAGAAACAAATACGGTAAAGGCTCTTAAATCTTTCGGAAAACAGTAGCCGCCAAATCCACGGTATGAACCGTGATTGATGTCTAGCCAAGCCGGGCCTATCCGAGGATCAGCACCAAGAGCATCCCTAACGTTTTCGTAATTAATATCCAGTCCTTCAGAAGATTCGAGGCCATTACATATGTCGCAGATCATATTTCCAAAACTAACTTTGATAGCTCCGAATACATTTGAAGCATATTTTATCATTTCCGCCTCGGTTGCCGTATGTCTCCTAATTGTATAAGTAGAAGCCATCCAGGGGCTTTGATAATACGATGCCGGCAAAAGATTTAAAACCGCCAAAGCAACATCCCGACTTTTCTCTGTATAACCGACTATCTGCCTAACCGGTTTCAAAAAATCTTCTCGTGCTTGAGACTCCGTAAGAAACTCGGGATTAAATAAAAATTTATGTTGAGGAAATCCCTTTTGAAGACCTTCGGTAGTTCCCGGAGGCACCGTTGACTTAATAACGATTATTTTTTCTCCTTGAATGGACCCGACTACACTCTTAACTATGGAGGTGTTACAACTGCCATTCGGATTAGGCGGAGTAGGAACAGAAACGAAGATTATATCTGCTTTGTTGTAATCATCAAAATAGCCCCTTGCCGGATCTGTGTCATAACAAAACAGTTCAAGATTACGTTTTAATCCTCTTTTTTCTTCAAACCACCACCTTATCGGCTCACCGACCATTCCAACACCAATTACCCCGATTGTTAAGTTTCTGACCGTTTCAGCCACCGAAATTCCTTCTCTATTTCTTTGCTGGACAAATTATATCAGGGTTGATTTTTATTGCAAATTTGGTATAATCAGAGGGTGAAAAAATTCTTAATTTTCTTCTCGGATATTACGATTCTTTATTTTTCCCTGGTATTGACTCTTCTAATCCGGTATCCCGACAATCTCTATGAGAAATATACGGTACACTTATACCCGTTTTCTTTGATTTTCATTTCCTGGCTTTTAGTTTTTTATATTGCTAATCTCTACGAACCAAAGCTGCTAAGAAACAATATCCATTTTTATTCGGCGCTTTTCCGGGCAATTATCATAGCCGCCGCAATTTCCGTGTTGTTTTTCTATGTAATTCCCCTGTATGGAATTACGCCGAAAACAAATCTGTTGATTTTTGTGGCTGTTTTTACGGGACTGGAATTTCTTAGCCGTTCTGTTTCCAATAATATTCTGCAAAAAGGTTTCAAGAAATCAATACTCATCGTGGGGACGAATAATCAGTCCCTTGAACTTGATCTGTTCATAAAAGAAAATCCCCAGTTAGGTTATGAGATTAAGTCCGTCATAGACATAGCTTCGGACAAACTAAAGCACATTGACATGGTAATTAAAGAAGAAAAAATAGACACAATCGTTTTAAGCCCGGAAGCATATCAGGTTCCTGAAATAATAGACATCTTTTACAAGTCTCTTGAGCAAAAGGTTGGTTTCGTAAACCTTGCTTCTTTTTACGAACGCCTGACGGGTATGGTTCCTTTAGGGGCAATCAACCAGATTTGGTTTCTGGAAAATCTGAACGAAGGAAACAAAAGAGCATACGAAATGGCCAAACGCGTCAGCGACTTGGTTTTCGCCGTTGTTCTGGGCCTGTTCAGCTTGCTGTTTTATCCTTTTATCGTTTTTTTGATCAAAATGACTTCGGAAGGACCGGTTTTTTACAAACAGAAAAGGGTCGGCCAGCTTGGTAAAACTTTTGAAATTATTAAATTCAGAACGATGAATAAAGACGCCGAGAAAAACACCGGCGCGATTTGGGCCTCAAACAACGACCCCAGAATAACCAAAGCGGGCGGATTTATGCGTAAAACAAGAATAGATGAGTTGCCCCAATTATGGAACATCCTCAAAGGACAGATGGCATTTATCGGACCGCGGGCAGAGCGGCCGGAGTTTAATGAACAATTAAAAACAGTTCCGTTCTATGAAGAAAGATATCTGATAAAACCGGGGCTGTCCGGCTGGGCCCAGATAAATTTCCGCTACGGTTCTTCCGTGGCCGATGCGGCCGAAAAATTAAAATACGATCTGTACTATATCAAAAACCGCTCTTTGATCTTGGATATTGGAATTGCTCTCAAAACTATCAGGATTATGTTTCAGAGGTCGGGAAAATAATTTTTTTAAAAAATTATCTCAAAATAAAATCGCATTCAATGCGGTTTTATTTTAGTTATCAACAAAAAAATATTTAAAAAATATTTTTTTGTTGTAAAATTAAATTATGCTGCCGACAAAAATATTTTTCACCAAAGGTTCGGGAACGCACAAAGAATATTTAACTTCTTTCGAGCTGGCGTTGCGCGCCGCCGGAGTCGCGCCGTACAATTTAGTTGCGGTATCCAGCATCTACCCGCCGAATGTTAAAAAAATAACCCGCGAAGAAGGAATTAAATTACTGCCGCCGGGTTCGGTGGTTCACGCCGTCATCGCCCGCAATGCCACCAATGAGCCGAACAGGTTGATTTCGGCTTCGATAGGCGTTGCCATTCCGCAAGATCCGAATCAATACGGTTATCTGTCGGAACACCACCCTTTCGGGGAAACAGATGAAAAAGCCGGCGATTACGCGGAAGACCTGGCCGCGCAAATGCTGGCAACCACATTGGGCATAGAGTTTGACCCCGATACCGCATGGGACGAAAGAGAACAAATATTCAAAGCCTCCGAACAAATATTCAAGACGACAAATTACACTCAATCAGCCATCGGCAACAAAGACGGCCTCTGGACAACCGTGGTCGCCGCGGCAATACTAATTGAATAATTTCAGTTTCCAAGGAAGCTTGATTGATTCCCATATTATTTTGCCGGACATTTTTGATTGCCCCTCCCTGCGCTCACTGAACAGAATTGGGTGTTCGATAAATTTAGAGCCAGCCCTGAAAAGCCGATATTTTAATTCCACAAGGAAGGCGTATCCGTTTGAATCTATCTTGTCTAAATTTATTTTTTTCAATGAAGTCACCCGGTAAGCATTAAATCCAGACGTAGCATCCGCAGCAGGAAGACCTAAAATTATTTTTACATAAAGATTAGCAAGCCTGCTTAAAACTCTCCTGAAAAAACTCCAATTTTTAACTCCGCCTCCCCTTATATACCGAGAGCCCATCGCAACATCAGAGTTTTTAAGTTTTTCCAGTAAGGCGGGTACTTCATTAAAATTATGTGAAAAATCGGCGTCCATTGTCACAACATTGTCATATGGTCTTTCAAATATCCACTTGAATCCGTCGATGCTTGAACGCCCATAACCAAAGTTATTTTTTCTTTCCAAAAGAAAAAGGTTTTTAAAACCTGTCTTCATAAACCCGACCAATTCCCGCGTACCGTCGGAAGAATTGTCGTCCACGACTAAAACAGAAATCTCCGGCATTAAACCAAAAATCGAAGGGATCAGATCTTTTAAATTCTCCCTCTCGTTAAGAGTTGGTATTAAAACTATGCTTTGCGAGTAATCGCTCATATATAAACAATGCCGCCGCTAACCAAAAAGGGGTTAAATATAAATAAATATTCGACCAATAGTTATGACCAAAATAATTCCAAATCGGCAAAAACACAAACAACGAATCAACAAACACAAAAATCATCAGCCATTTATGTTTTAGAAGATAGCTAACCGAAGCCAAGGCAAATAACGCCGTCATCGGTAGAAGATATTTAGAAAAAGAAAATGTTAGACTGCCAACCAATATAAAATTAAGAATAATGGCCAAAATTATTTCTTTTCTTAATTTTAAGTCCTTGTTAAACAGCAGGGAAAGGAAGCCCAATACAATTACCAATGGAGAAATCATTATTTTTCTAAAAGACAGGAGAAGGTTGGCGGCAACTCTTAAATATCCCTTAATTCCGACGGTAAAGCTTTCTGCCAAAGGCGGTGGATTACCCGTATCAAAGTTCCCCTGATATGAATTTATTGCTGCGTTATTAATCAAGTGTCCGGTTTGATAATAACTTGCACCCAAATAAGCACCGCCGATAACTATGGCAACTATCGGCCAAATGATTTTCCTGCCATGAGTTTTATTAAACGGATTATTCCAAAAATCTTTGATAAACAAAGGAAAGAGGACCATGGCAAATGGCTTTACGATTCCACCAACTGCCCACGTCACAGGGGTCCACAATTTTTTATTCAAACTCCCGTATATTATCAGGAGAATAAAGAACAGAAGCGCCGCCTCCTGAAATCCCCGCATCATGGTCGTATAAGGATAAGGCGTCAGCAAAAATAAAATTAAAAAATAAATGCCGGCTCGGCGGTTTCCGTAAAATTCTTTCCCGATAAAGTAAGCCAACAGAACAGAAAACAAGGAAAATATTGCCGACATTATAATAATTGAATCGTGAGAACGGGTCAGCCAAAATATAGGAACGGCAAAAAAAGAAAGACCTTGAAACCCGTAAAACGATTTGAAGTCCAATTTGCCGTGAGCCAGTGATTCAGCAAATCCTTCATAGTGAAATCCATCGTCGTTCATAACTGGCGTAGCTATGATAAAGTAAGCCAGCATCACCGCCGCAACAATACCTATTAACAAATATTCCCGTTTAGCCATTTTTAATATTTAGTTTTTTTATAAGGTAAATAAAAGAAATTAGATGTGAAACCGAAAACCACACCGTCACCATAATAACCGACCCCCAAAGTCCATAACTCTTTATTAACCATAGACCCAGTGGAATACCCATGCCAAGAATAACAGAATTTATCAATATTGAAATCTTAACCTTGTTGATTGCCCGCCACATCGGGCCCAAACCCACTCCGATACCATACAAAGCGCCATAAACAATCAGTCCGGCCACATAAGGCACACTCGGCAAAAAACTTTCTCCATAAAATATTTTGAACGCTATGGGAGAAATAACAACCGCGGTAACAGTCAAAAAAATAGAAAGCGCAAGGGAATATAAAGAAACTTTTTTGAAATTTTCAGCTAATTTTTCCTTGTTTTCAATATGCAACTTGGGAAATTCAACATTTAACAGCACCGATACCGGACCAAGCAAACTTAAGGCAAGATTAACATATCCGAAAGCTAGTCTGAAAAAAGAAACTTCGGAAACAGTAACATAAATACCGGTAAGAATAACCGGCAAAGCCATAAATAAGTTGCCCATATTCCTGTCCAAAGCGACCCAGAAAGTAAAACCGAAATATTTTTTTAGACTTATGCTCTTTGCGCTAATAATCAGCCGGCGTAAATCCGGAAAAACAGAATCCTTTATTTTTAAATTTACAAACAACAATGCCGAGGAAATAAATAGTATCAAAGCCCCGACCAGGTGTCCGCTAACCGCTCCTAAAACTCCAAAACCGGCCATAACCAAAACCAAAGACAGGCCGGATCTCAATGATTGGTCGATAACGATTAAATATGTGAGGGATCTGATTCTGCCGGTAACCTGAAAAGCAGAGTACGCGAGAGTAAAGAAAAACGATGACAGAATCACCGCGACAACAATAATTGAAGCATAAATACCAATAACCGAATCACCATATAATCTATCCGCTATGTTCGGCAGAAAAAAACTAAAAACCAACACTATCAGGGCGGCAAAAAAAGTTATCTTGAACATAAAGCCAAGAATATTTTCTGTCTCGGCTTTATCCTTTTGCGCGTAAGATCTGCCCAGTAAACTTGAAACCGCCTCCTGAATTCCCATGCCAATTACCAAAGAAGTTGTAGCCGCTAATCCGAAAGCAAGAGAATAAATACCCAAAAGCTCCGGCTGCAAAAGCCTGGCTAAAAGTATGCCGACCACCGCCTGAACAATTGTCCCCCCAAAACTTCCTATTTGCAAAGTAGCCGTCCGCCGAACAAACTTATGATTAAAAAAATATTGAAACCTTTTCTTAAGATTCATAATAACAGCATACACTTTTTAATTGCCAGATAAAACTCGGTAGGTTTTTTTAGCGGCGGAATATAATTTTGGCACATGAACACGGAAAATTTGACCAAGAAGCATCTCTTTTTCTTTGGAATATATACTCCAAATAGTTTTGCGGGTTTCGATATTTGGCTGCTCTTTTTCAACATAAGAAAGGGTTAGGCGCCGGCAGAAAACTATCGTGCTTAAAATAGAAAACAAGTCGTGTCTCATTTTATGGATAGTTTCAATGGCAATCTTTACTTTAACAGGTGAAGCGAACAGATATTGATTAATCAGGTCGTGGTGGATTTTGTTTGCGTTAGCCAGTTGTATTTGTCTGGTTTCCGGTTCCAGTGTAACGGAACCGGCGCTTTGGCGATATTTTATAAGGATGTTGTCCAGATTTGTAATTTTGTATTTACTGACAAGATTTGAATATAACTTTAAATCTTCGGAGTGAAGATGGTCGTTTGAATATCCAAACTCTGTCATAGCTTGTTTTCTACCCAAAATTCCCGAATGAACAAACGGGTTCTTTAAAAGCAAGACAAATTTAATTTCTTTAAAATCTTTAGGATAATATTTTCGTCCCAGAATTTTTCCATTATCATCAATGATTTCGGCAGCGCAACCAACCAAAACTACGTCCTGATTTCTTTCAAGATAATCATACTGTTCTCTTAAACGATTAGGTAGTGAAACGTCGTCAGAATCCAATACGGCGACATATTTACCCCTCGCAATTTCTAGTGCTTTATTTCTGGAAAGAGCAGGTTTTAAGTTGACCGTATTTTTTAACAAAATCACTCTCGGGTCCTTATCAGCATATCGTCTTACGATTTCAGATGTGTCATCAAGTGAACAGTCGTCAACAACAATGAGCTCAAATTCCTCAAGTGTCTGATTTAAAATACTTAAAATCGCTTCGCCGATGTGCTTAGACGAATTATATGCCGTCATTATAACCGAGATTTTTGGTTCCATTATTTAATATCTTCAAAATTAACAGTTGGGAATACGTCCAAAAAGCTGTTTGGGGTTGCATTATAAATTTTGACATTAGGATACAGCTTAGCGATTTTTTCCGACAATAGTCTGTAGTTTCTGAAAAGTTTCAAACAGCTTTCTATCATATTTTCATAACGAGCTTCTTGATACAAAGGAACTTCGGGTATATCCGAAGAAGATTTTTTAGGTTTATCATAAAAACCCACAAAACCAGCATATGACCTTTTGGCAGGATAAGCCAAAAAATCATGCTCACACCCAAGAAGATAAATGATTTCAAAACCCATATGTACGGCAATAATCAAAGCTAATATGGCAGAATTTTTAGGAAGTGGTATGGGCCTACTTGGATCAATATTAAAACGCAACTTTTCATCCATGTGACCCTGTTGCAGAACATAAAAAATCTGATTTTGTAAAAACAATTTATTTTCTTCAACATATTTTTTGGCTATGCTATTTAAAAACAACTTCGTTTCGGGAACCTGTGATGTGGCAACACTACTGGCCGATAAATCCACGCCCCTTACTTCCGGTCTTTTATTTTGAGCATAACTTGCCAAATCACCAGCCAACAAATACTTGGGACGAATGATTTTATACTGAGGATGTCGCCAAAAATTATTCATTACAAAGGTTTCTTTATTGACCAAGCAGGTTAAGTCCTGGTTATTTATTGATGGTCCATTACCTAAAATGAAGCAAGTTTTACCTTTTTTTGAATCAAGAAGGATGTTGTTTTTTTGTAAAACATCACTTAAGTGCCAAAAATTTTGGTATTCTTGATACCGCTTTTTTATTCTGGAGATTATTTTTTTGGGAGAATAGTTCATGGCTTTTATATTATAATCTGCTCATTTTATATCTTAACCCATGTCGGAGGTATTAAATCCTTTTCGTCCGTGGCCGGGTCAATAAACCATTTTTTAGGGGTAATTACTATTTTTTGAGGATTATTGTTAAGCCAGGCGCCCCACCAGCTAAAAGTGCTGTTGGCAATAATATTGTGTTTGCATGCGCTCATCAACATAAGCTCCTGATAGTCAGCTAGGCTGCCATCAGAAACAAAAGTGGCCGGAAAACGAAACGGGATATTTTGTTTTACCCATTCAATATCGTCAGAAAAAATAAACAACTCAGGCGAAGATACTTTTTCTGATATTAACGCTTCGGCTTTAAGATAATAATCAGATGTGCATGGGTGAAATAAGCGTAAATTTTTTTCCAACAAATAATCACCGCGCCGGATATGAACTGACACGGAATTAGATAGTGTAATTCTATCCAAAAGATCTTGATATTTTTCCCCTTGCGGTTCTTTAAGTGTAAGGTCTTGTCTTATAATACTCTCCGCGGGTTTAAAATATCTTTCACTCTGCCAGTAACCCATAAGATAGGCGTCCTTAGGAGCATTAATAACAGTTTGATCAAAAGTATTTCCACTCTCTTTAATGACAGCGTTTCTGTAGTTGGGGTTTAAGAAAAATAATTTGTTTAATAATTTTATTTTTCCAACTTCTCTTTTGATCGCTACAGCTTTGATCATGTTGAATTTAGAAATATAACCCAAAGCATAGCGACGGCGATTCTCATTTTCACCCGAAAAATCCAAATATAATTCCGTCTCGCGTTCCAGTGCCAAACGACGGCCCAACGCATATTGAAATAAATTATTGCCCATACCCAACGATAATCTTATAATAATCATTCTTCTTAAATTAAGTTATAATACCTTACATTTTTAACCTGTTCTTGAATGGTCAACAAATTAGCTTTTGAGCCAAGGAGGGATTTAACCTGAAGGTACAAACCTGGCTTGAAATTAATGTCCAACCTATCATTCAACAACACTTCCTCCGTCACCAAACTATCCTTATTTTGAATAGTCAGTTTTTCTAAAGGTCTTAATATAAGTTTACGTTTTGGTGTCAGAATTTCCACACCCCATCGGCCCGCCGACTCCCAGTTTGCATGATAGGAAAATAGCGCTCCGTTTTCACTGACCCCCGCTCCGGCATATATGGAAGCTTTCGGATGCCAATCCAGACCTCCAGCCATAAAACATTTTATTTTTTTTGGTTTACCTCCCAAGAAGAACGCCAGATCAATTACATGACTTGAATTTGTCAAAAGCCATTCTTTTTTGACATTAGCAGAGAAAGCCGCCTTTGCTATACGGTCGCTTCGTTCAGTAAAATCAAAAGTAAAAGAAGAAATGCCATCTTGTTTTATAAATTCTTTAGCTTTGATTGTGGATGCATAAAACCGGCGGTTATAAGCAACAAAAACCTCCGCTCCCATTTTCAATGCAATTTTTTGAGTCTTAGTGAGATCGCTCAGATTCATGCCTCCCGGCTTTTCAACAAGGACAGACTTCACACCACGTTGAACAAGAAGGCGAGCTATCGGACCGAGCTGTTCTTCGTTGGTAGCAACAATCGCCACCGACGGTATTTTGTTTGTTTTATTTTCAAGCCATTTATTTAAACCACCCGTTACGACTGGTACCCCGACATCTTTTTCAAAAATTGAAGCGCTTTTTTCGCCTCTACCTATCACCAAAAAGTCCTTTTTCAAGACCTTCAATACTCTGGCGTATTCTTTAGCCATATTTCCAGAACCGATTAGCAATATTTTAGGTGAATGGGTAGTGTTCATATTTTTTTTCTGAATTTTTATTCAAAAAATGTCTTAATGGCTCCAGCAATAATAGGTGTGTTTTTATAGATTCTTCATATGAAGTAAGGGGGCAATCGCCGTTTGTCAAAATATTTTCTACTATTAAAGTTGTTGTTTCGCTTACTAATGGGGTTCTAAATGAAACCTCTTCCCAGCGCCAATTATCCCTTGCATTAGAAGCCCAATATTTGCCCTCCGGTTCCCGTATAATATATCGTATATTGTCATTAGATATATCAATGAGAAGTGGGGCGTTTCCGGAAGTATGACTGGAAAGTTCACAACGACTTCCTTTTTTGAAATTAGCATAAAGAGTTCCATGAATTTCCAAGAAGCCCCTTCTTTTGCTTAATGATATTTTTTTATCCAGATGATGAGTGTCAACAGTATAATCACAATCTCCGGTAAGATAAGAAATCAGGTCGAGAAAATGTACAGCATTGCATGCCAGACCCCATTGGCTGCCAATACCTCGAACAGAAACTACACGGCCAATTAATTGTTCTTTGATCTTTTTATAAATCGGCCTAATTCTTCTGGGTAAATTAACCCAGGCTTTAATTTTTGATTTTGATAAAATATTTTTAACGGCATAATAGTCACTCTTTTTATTAAAAACGATCTTCTCCAGAATGAAATAGCGTACCTGATTTTTTTTCAAAACATCCTTAATAATCTTGGCCCGCACATTAGATGTAGTGGCAAGAATAATCAAGTCAATTTTCTGTCCGGTATCAATTTCTTGAAGATATTTTATCTCATGGCGATACCTTCCTTTTGGCATTTCTTCATATCGCTTTTTGGCAACTGCGAGTGACTGTTCAGATGGATCAACCACGGTTACACTCAGGGGAAATTTGACCCTTTTTAAAGCCTGGAAGTGGCGACTTCCTATTTGACCCGCCCCGATTATGTAAACATTAAACATTCTGTGTTAAACCAATTTTCCTATCGCATCTTTGTTTAAATAATCTTGGGAAGCATAGGTTGTCTTGGTAATTGTTTTAAATCCCTTATATGCAGACATTTTGGGTTGCACTGAATATATTTTATTTCTTTCTCTTGATTCTCTGGGCAATATGACAAACATCTGCTTATCTTCAAGCACCAATTTCTGATCATCGTTAAAGTCAAACAATTCCTCGTGTGTTCTGTCACCGATTCTTTTGTTGGTGGATTTAATTTTAATTTTTTTATTTGAAAAATGTTTATTAACAAAAACACGGGCAAGATCAGCCATTTTAATTGAAGGCATCTTTAAAATAAAAACCTCGCCTCCTTGCATAATTTCAGCCGCTTTTAAGACTAATTTAACCGCCTGGTCTGTTGACATAAAAAATCTGGTTGCATCCCTATCAGTAAGATTTATTTGTCCTTTATTTTCAGCCTGACTTTTCCACAATGGCAAGACTGAGGCTTCTGACCATGCCACATTACCGAACCTTACACACGAAAGCTTTGTTTTTCCTCCGGAAAAATAACCAGTATTCGTCATGAGTTTTTCCATCATTAATTTTGATAAGCCCATCACATTGCCGGGGTTTGCGGCCTTATCGGTTGAAATAGCTATAACCTTTTCAGCACCGTTTTTAAAAGCAGCATCTATAACATTTTGAGAACCTAAAACATTAGTTTTAATAGTCTCGAGAGGATTGTATTCGCACAAGGAAACATGTTTTAAAGCGGCAGTGTGAAAAACTACATCCACATTTTCAAAAGCCAAATCAAGACGGTTGGAGTCCCTAATATCCCCAATGAGTGTTCTGACGTTTTTAGGATGGCCAAGTTTTTCTAACAAGTGATATTGCTTGCTGTCATTTCTTGATAATACCCTAATCTGCCTGGGCTTATATTCCAAAAGTTGTTTGACTATTTCTGAGCCAATAGATCCGGTACCGCCAGTAACTAAAATTATTTTATTTTTAAATTCATTTTTCATAGCTTTTAATGGTGTCAATTAATGTTTTGACTATGTACTTAATGTCCCCCTTTTTCAGACCGATATAAAACGGCAAAGCCAAAGCGGAATGACTTATCTTTTCTGATATCGGGAAATCACCTTTTTTATAGCCGAATCTGTTTTTATAAAAACTGAAAAGATGAATAGACGGCAGATAAGGTTTAGTGCTGACACCCAACCGAGACAACATTGTAATTAATTTATCCCGGTTAATTTTGGCATGGCTTAGAGTAACGACATAAACAAACCATGTATGAGTGTTCTCTGGTGATACTTGGGGTATTTGCACCAATTCTTTGTACGGTTTCAGATATTCATTATACCATCCTGCGATAATCCTGCGTTGTTCTATCATTTTATCCAGCCTTGCCAACTGACTGATACCGAGAGCTGCGCTCACTTCATCCATTCTATAGTTGTATCCCAATCTTTCATGGTCTAGCCACTGCATGTTTTCTGCTCGTCCTTGATTTCTTAAACTCCCGCATAATTTATATATTTTTTCATTATTCGTGGTTATCATTCCGCCTTCACCGGTCGTCATCTGTTTGTTTGGATAAAAAGCAAACACGGCAGTTTCACCGAAAGTTCCGGCCTTTTTCCCTTTATGGGTTGCGCATACAGATTCGCAGGCATCCTCTATAATCTTAAGATTATGTTTTTTGGCAATTTGCATGATTCGGGTCATGTCTGATGTTTGGCCAAAAATATGAACTACTAAAATAGCCTTCGTTTTAGAAGTAATCGCCGCTTCTATTTTATCGGGGTTCATGTTGTATGTCAGAGAATCTATATCCACAAAAACCGGCGTAGCGTTCATGTATAAAATACAATTTGCTGAAGCCACAAAAGAAAAAGGAGATGTAATAACTTCATCTCCTGGTTGTATGTTCGCAGCTATCATAGCCAAATGTAAACCGGCCGTACCACTGGAAACCGTACATGCAAATTTAGTTCCTATTTTTTTAGCAAATTCTTTTTCAAATATTGCATATTTTGGTCCCAAACTTAAAGACCCGGAACTTAAAACCTCCAAAACATGCCGTCTTTCCGTATGAGTGATATGAGGCCTAGCTATTGGGTAATTTTTTATTAATTTTTTCATGAAATAAATTTAATATCCCCTGATTAACTAAAGTAAATTCTTTTTCTCCTACAATTAGTTTAGCCCCGGTATAAGGAGGAAAGAAAAAAGCTCTTACCTTCCGGTCTATTTCTTCTGCAGAATCTTTGGCTAGATCAACTTTTTTCATTTCTTCAAGTTGTTCACCGGTTAAGTGTAGCCCCCCGGAATTTGGAGAGATTTGAATCTCCTCGTTACTTGTAAATAGATTAATTACCTCTTTAAACAGTTCCAACATTTTTTGCTGGCTTTTTGCCTCCAGTGAATAAGCTGTTTCTTTGTCGTGTTCAATTTTAAATTTAGTAACTTTAATTATTGGCCCAACGTCAAACTCCTCCGAATCTATAAAATGAGCACTTACCCCGAAATCATCACGTTTATCAAGAATTGCAGTATTATATCCCGCTCTTCCCTTATAATCCGGAAGTGGTGCTGGATGAAAATTAACGCATCCCCACTTAGGCAATTTGATCAGGCCATTTTTCATTCTTTTCCAAAAAAGATAAGAAATAACTAAATCAACATCTCTGAACATTTCATCACCTGAATCAATAAGTTCATAAATCTCTTTCGGATCGGTATATAACGGTATGCCATGAGACAAAGCGGCATTGGCCAGATTGTTTTCAAATGGTTCATCCACCATTGCAACAACAAGTTTTACGTTAATCCCCCTTTGAAGCAAATACTCAAAAGCACTTACCGCCAAGGGCTTTTTACCCATAAATATCACGTTTTTTATTTCGCGCTCAGACATGTCAGGGCCCTTATTAAAAAGCTGCTTATTTTTAACATGTTTTTTAATAGATGTCATCATTGACTAATTATTTATTTATTGCGCAAAAACACCTTTCTTTTCTAATAAGTTATCTGCTTATTTAATAATTTTGAATCAATTTTAATATTTTCAAGCGTTTTCATCACCCGTTGTCCGGTTTTTCCATCACCCCATGGATTTTTTATTTTTTTTAGAGTTTTAAGATAGGCAGTATCAAACAAAGATTTTTTCATAGCCCTCTTAATTTTATTCCTATCATAACCGACATTTAAAACATTAAGTCCTCTTTGTCGATCTGATTGGCGACCACCAATATTAACTATGGGAACCCCGAAAGAAGCTGATTCTATCATGGCAGCACTAGAATTCCCGACCCAGACGGCCGCTTCCCTCTCAAGAGCTAAAAAATCTTTATGAGGCAAGCTCGGGAAAATATGAAAATTTGGATTTTTGTTTTCCTTATTGATCTCGGATATTATTCTTCTCCCTCCGGCATCAGCATGCGGATAGATAATCACTACGGGCAATTCAAAAGTTTTTATCGCGGATATAATCTCTGCCATTTGGCTTCCGGATTTTTCGTATTCTTCACTTACCGGATGCTGGGTAACTAAAATTACTTTCTTTTTTAGGTCAAGACCAAGGTTTTTAAAAAGTTGCTCTCTGGTCGGCAATTGTTCATTCATAATTACGTCTAAAGCTGGCGCGCCCACAACTTTTATCCGCCAACTTTCCTCGCCCATTTTTTTGATTCGTTCCGCCGCCTCTCTTGTTGCAGGAAAATGCAAATGAGAAAGCTTTGTAATTGCATGTCTGGCAATTTCATCCACAGTAGCGCTTTTATCGCCCCCATGGATTTGACCCGTAGGAATTCCGAGATACAAACAGACCAAAGCAACAGAAATCATCTCTGGCCGATCACCTAGTGTTAGCACAAAATCCGGCCTGTCTTTTTCAAAAAGACTGACCAACTTACTTATCAAAATACTCGCAAACTCAGCCATGGCTTGTTTTTCATCACTTTCAAATACGGCCTTAACTTCAATTATCTCCGGAAATTGTTTTTTAATCTCTTTGATCGTATTACCGAATTCCGGCATCAGATGTATACCGGTTACATATAGTTTTAAATCAAGTTTCTTGCTTTTTTTAATTGCAGCCAAAACAGGAGTCATTAACCCGAAATCTGCTCTCGTACCCGATATGTAAGCTATTTTTTTATTAATCATTTAATTAAATCCCAACTTAACAACTGATCTTTTTGCAAGTTTACTTTCGCTGTTTTTCCGATAATTTTATTCAAAAATTTCGGCTTTATTCCTGTACCCGGTCTTTTTACGGAGACGTCCTCAGCGGTTAACTGTTTTCCGGAGGGTATGTCACGGGCGACAACCAAGCTCTTTCGCGCAACCTCAGCAATTTTTTTCTCGCTGACAAACAACACTTTATTGCCCGTGCCCATAGCGGTTTCAATGCGCCTAACTGAAGAAACCAATTGTTTTAATTCATCAGGCTCAAGAGAAGCCGAATGATCAGGTCCGGGAAAATTTTTATCTAGAGTGAAGTGTTTTTCTATAACTCTTGCGCCGAGAGCTACTGAAGCTACAGTTGCTTCTATTCCGACTGTGTGTTCGGAAAAACCTATAGGTATGTTTTTTAGTTCTCTTTGAAGAGTGGCTATGGCTCTCAGGTTAACTTCTTCAAAGGGTGTCGGATAATTGGTTGTGCAATGCAGAACGATTAGTTTATCATTGCCCGCCTTTTGAATAGTTCTAACTGCTTCTTTTATCTCCGGCAATGCCGACATTCCGGTAGACAAAATAATCGGCAGATTCCATTTTGCAATCTTGGCAAGATAGGGCAAGTTTTCAGTATCAGTTGAACCTACTTTAATCGCTTTCACTCCGAGCTTACGCAAGAAAACGGCATCATCCAAAGAGAACGGAGTAGATAAAAATATCAAACCCTTGCTTTCGGCATATTTTTTTAATTCCTTATGCCATTCTCTGGGCAACATTAACCGCTTCAGCATTTCGTACTGACTTTCTTCTTTCTTTAACCTTTTTTCATTTTTTGCCTGATAGTCGGCTTTGGAAACATTTTTAGCAACCAATGTGTCGGGATTAAAAGTCTGAAATTTTACAGCATCAACACCGGCCAGGACGGCAACATCAATTAGTTTTTTAGCCAATTTTAAATTACCGTTATGATTTACTCCGGCTTCAGCAACAATAAAAACTGGTGATTTTTCGGAAATAGTTTTAGAGCCGATTTTAATCATGGTGAAACAACCTGTCCCGTTTTACTGCTTTTTTCTAAGGCAAATAAAACTTTTAAAAAATGATGATTTTCTTTGAAGGTGAACGGAAAAAGTCTTTTACCCTCAACAGCCTCTAAAAACAACTCTATTTCTTCCTCATACATATCTTCCGTGGTGACATAAAGTTTCTCGTTTCTGCCTTTGTTGAGCCGTATCAACTGGGAATCATTTCTTGATTTATGAATTTTTATTGTGTAATCAAGCCACTCCCACTCAAGCACACCCTTCGAACCGATAATTTTCAATGTTCGGAAAGGTTTTCTAGACAATAAATCAATTACCATTGTAGCACTTACTTTGTTTTTAAAATTTAAAACCGCCGAATAGAAATCATCTGCGCTCATGTCCAAATCAGATAATTTTTTTGTTATACCCAAAATGTTTTTTACCTCGCTTAAATTAAGCGCAAAAGTAAGCCAACCCAATTCAAAGGCAAACATTTCCCTGCAAGCGCCGGTTTCTTTCTTGGAAAAATAGACATTCCTGAAGTCCTCCCATGGATGCCAATCAGGGAGATACTGGCCCATGTGATACTGAAAAGCAAGAATTTTTCCGATAGTTCCTTTTTCCAACAATTCTTTAATTTTCTTGACAGACGGATTAAACCTCCAGCTATTAGACGGGACACCCACAATACCTTTTGGAGTTTTAGTCAGCAGTTTATTATAACCCTTATCTGTTGTCGGATGTTCCACAAAAAAATGCTTTTTGTGTTTAATGGCATAAAGAAAATACTTATCATGAGTATCCGGTGGTGTAGAAATCATGAAGACATCTGGGCTAAAACTTTTTACAGCCAATTTAAAATCATCGCTTGTTTTAATACCATATTCCTCACCAATTGTTTTACAGCGTTCTTTTGAAATATTAAAACCAAAAATATTATCTTTTTTAACACCATTGGCAATAAGGTTTCTAATCCTCCGTTTTCCCATTGAACCTAATCCGATGACTAAGAGTTTTAATTTATTTCGATTCATGTTTTTTTATTTGTTTTTCTATTTTCTTTTTATTCTTATACAAAACTTCAGCCATTACCCATTCTTCCGGCGTATCAAGGTCAGCGGATCGCCATTTGGGACAGACGACCGCCTTGGTCTTGGCAGTGATAACACGACGTTCTTTTCTTAGTGTGGGAATATCAACAATATAGACAAAACAGCCATTCAAAATATATCCTTCCGGCCAAGCCTGCATATTTGTAGATATACCCTCGTTTCCATTAACAATGGTAATGTCTTTATTCTCTTTCATGTGGTAAAAACAAGGATGAGTTGGGCAGACAGTTAATACTGTGGTTGCATTCGTTGACTGCATTAATTTCCAACAATCCATTATGTCCTTTAGTTCACGCAAAGGGGAAGTGGTTTGAAGGATTAACAGATGAGTGGGTTTGTAATTCTGTTCTTTTTCAAGTCGGTCAAGAGTATAGATTATACTATCTATAATCATTGATTTGTCTTGAGCCAGTTTAGCTGGACGCAAAAAGGAAACTTCTGCCCCATGCTCTTTTGCAATTTTTGCTATTTCTTTGGAGTCAGTATCAACTACGATTTTGTCCGCAAGCTTGCATGCTAAAGCCTGCTCAATAGTGTAAGCAATGAGAGGCTTACCGGCAAACTTCTTTATATTTTTGCCCGGTATTCTTTTTGATCCGCCTCGAGCAGGAATATATGCTAATATTTTTGGCTTAAGATTTTTCATATTCCCTTTTTAGTTTAATTAAAACATTTAAATACTTTTTTGAAGCCAATTTTTTAATTTCCTCTAGATTTTGGCTCCTTAATTCAAGCTTTTTAATTACAGGCAGTTTTTCTCTTTTTAAAATAGACTTCATTTCTGGAAGAGCTTTTTTGCCCAAAAAATTTCCCAATCTATCAATAACGCTCACAGGATTACTCAAAACATCTTCACATGAAACAAACATAATTCTTTTTTTATACTTGTGAGGCAAGCACCGGTACGACACCTCATACATGTCGAAGAGTTTTTTGATGGAAAGTATTATCCTATCTATTTCCGAAAGCTTATTCCATTCGGGTAAAAACCAGGGAGCGGAGCCATATTTGCCCTGAATAGGAATTTTGAAAAATTTAGGATCCTTGCCATATCTTTGACCGATACCGCGTTTGTACCATGAAAAAACCAAGTCAACAGGATTTCTCCTGATGCTTATAACCTTCAACTCTGGAAAGGTTTCAAAATATATTCCGATGTACGGCATCAGTTCGTGCATAATGAAAAAACTGAACGGTTTTTCCTGATCATATTCTTTCATTATCTTGTCTATGTCTTTCTCTTTAGAGCGGGCAAGGTATTTTTGATAACGTGGAATATTAAAAATTGATGATTTGTCCGACACTCTGTAGTTAAAATTTCGTCCAGTAAGCATTTCATAACAATGTGTATCAATTTCTAACCTCAAAATCTCTTTTGCGGTATTTCTATCAATTAATCCCAAATTAGCCCACACGGGTATTTGTTCTAATAAACCATACAGTTGAACCGGCTCAATGTGCTCAAACCCGCTCAAAACATTAGCCAATAAAAATTTACCAGCTCTTGCTATGCCCTCAACTAAAAGGAGTTTTTTCGTCAAGGGTTGTCTTTTGCCAAGCCTTATTT
Organism: Candidatus Yanofskybacteria bacterium RIFCSPHIGHO2_01_FULL_43_32; assembly: GCA_001794125.1. Taxonomy (GTDB): domain Bacteria; phylum Patescibacteriota; class Minisyncoccia; order 2-02-FULL-40-12; family GWA2-44-9; genus 2-01-FULL-41-26. The sequence goes on along the minus strand of MGJF01000002.1, from coordinate 62,062 downwards.
TCATATTATTTTTTTCTTATTCAAAGTTTTGATTACCTGATTGATGTTTTTGTTAACAATTGAATCTTCAGTATTTATCTCTATGTCAGGATTTTCAGGGCATTCATATGAACTAGATGAACTGGCTCCTATAAGATTAACGACCAAACCGGCAGCATATTTTCCATAAAGACCCTTAACGTCCCGTTCTTTGCATTTTTCCAAAGAAGCATTAACAAAAAGCTCCACAAAATTGTCCCCTATTAATTTTCTGGCAGTTAGCCGATCTTCTTTAAGGGGTGAAATAACGGGAACTAGAATAAAGTCGTAGTCTCCCATCTTTGATTTTGCCAACTCAGCAATGCGTTTATTGTTTTCCCTGATATCGTCTCTTGAAAAACCCAAATCTTTGCTGATGGTCTTTCTTATTTCGTCACCATCCAACATAAGGACCTTTTTACCCATCTTAGAAAGTTTCCCTGAGAGTGCGGTAGCAATTGTTGTTTTTCCAGAACCGCTTAGTCCAGTAAACCAAACAACCACAGCGTTTTTCACAAAAACTTTTTCACCTCTTTTGATGGCAGTCAGAATTGGTTTTGAAATTTCCGGCCTCATAAACCAACTCGGCGGTATTTTTCCGTTCAAAAACATTTTGCGGGCTTGGGTTCCACTGATATGAAGTTTATCTTTTTCATCATGACGGGAAACATTTTTTTCATGCATATGCTGGTCTAATTTCTTGGAGTAAAAGACTTGGTGGAATTTAACTGGTTTTATTCCAAGATCCGGAAACTTATCAAAAATATCATGAGACGCAGTCGGTTTATAAAAATCACCAACCCCGGTATGATCCCGGCCGACAATAAAATGACTGCACCCGTAGTTCTTCCGGCAAATAGCCGTAAACAAAGCCTCTCTTGGACCGGCATAACGGGAATAGCTTGAGAAAACCGAAAAGATAACGGAATCCTTTGGATAAAAATTTTTCATCATTGTTTCGTATGACCTAATAATATATTTTGCATTAAAGTCCCCCGGTTTTTTCTTGCCTATAATCGGATGAACAAAAAGCCCGTCACCAAATTCCTTTCTTAATGCTTCGAGTTGTATAAACTCGTGGCTGCGGTGAATAACATTCCGGGTGTGAAACCCTATTACCTTTAGCCACCCCTTTTCTTCAATGAGCTTTCTTACCTGAGCGGGAGTTAATTCATACCCTTTTGTCTCGGAATTTCTTTTTTTGATAAACTCTATCTTGCCTCCAATAAAAATGTCTTTCATGTTATTCATCATCTTAACGCCAGGGTGTTTTATACTGTCAGTACCAAATATTTTTTTTATAATCCTCTTTTTATTAAAAGGGTATTTTTGGGCTAAGTGCAATATCGCCATAACCGAATTTTCACTGTCCATAAGGGCAATGGCATCCCCGATTTTAAACTTACAGGACTCTTCTTTGCTTACATCAAGAACAATAGGCAGCGGCCAGATAGTGCCGTTAGCAAGGCGCATTTTGTCGGCAACACTATCCAAATCCTTTTTGATCATAAATCCTTCAAGCGGACTATAAACACCGACACCCATAAGTTCAACGTCCATCTGATGTTCTGGATCAAGTTTAACTTTCTTCAGTGATGCAAGGTATTTTGAACTTGGCATAGAATCGGGTATTAAATTAACCAATTTCCCGCCATGAGGTCTGGTAATCAATGAGTTACCGTCATGCAAATTTACCGCAGGAGATATTGTGTGGCTTATTACCTTTTTAAGTGTAGCTATGGATTCCAAAGGATATTTGCCGATTGCAGTCTCCGCTGCCAACGCAAGTCCTGCAGCTCCATCTAAAATAGTATTCGCTATATCATTTACTTCTGCCCGGGTTGGCTTTTTACTGCTAATCATTGTCTCCAGAAGATTTGTTGCTACAAATACGTCTTTTTTATATTTCTTGGCTGTGTTCATTATCATTTTTTGAGCCATTGGTATGGCTGTAAGGGGTATTTCCTTGCTTAAGTCTCCGCGGTCAATAAGGATAAGGTCAGTTTTCTTAACTATAGCATCCAGGTTTTTCAAGGCGTCAACACATTCAATCTTTGAAATTATTTTCATTGAATTTTTTGTGGCTTTTCTGACAAAATCAATGTCCTCAACACGACGAACAAACGAGACGGCTATATATCCGATTTTTTCTCTCAGACCAATTTTAATCGCCTCAAAATCAACCGGACTTAAAACCGGCAAATTTATTTTATTCCTAAAAACTGATTCGATGACAACAGCCTTGTTGTTGCCGGCGCATCCATCACTGATGGCTTGAGCAGTAATATATCCTCTTGAAGATGTTGAAACATCGCTAACCCTTAAAACCAAACTATTAAAATCAATGTATATCAAATCCCCCGGTTCAAGTTTTTCTGTTATGCCCGACGGTTTAAGGCATAGGCCATTGTCCTTTAAGTCCAATGATGTCTTAGTGTAAATTTTTATGTATTGATTTTCTTTCAGCTGTATTGAGGGTCTTGATAAATCACCAGTCCTGACCTGTGAACCTTGAGTATCGATTATAAACGGCAAGTCGGCCTTTTTAGAAAGCCTGATAAAATCTTTAAGGTAGTCTGTTGTTGAGTGAGACATGTTGACGCGGATAAAATCCACACCCAAGTCCTTCATTTTTTCAAGATGATTTAAACTGTGGGTAGCCGGTCCGACAGTGACAATTATTTTAGGATTATTTACCATAAACGAATTCTTTCCGAGTTAAGTTTATGGTATCAAAAAGTATCAAAAAGTGTCAAACAGAGTTATAACCAAAAACTTCAATGGCCAGTGAATGAATCCATAACCGGCTTAAAGTCTTTGTAATATTCGGATTCGGTTCTAAGCACTTCATAATGAAGTTCTTTTTTACCGGTTAGTCTCGGCTTTACCACGACCCTGTAGATATATTTAAGAAATGGGAATATTTTTGTAATTTTAGATCGTATTGACTTAAGAACGCTTCCGTAAAAGTAACTCCTTTTTGAAACAGGAATGTCTTCGTTGTATACTTTATTAAACTGTTTATGGAGGTAGGCCAAAAATGCTTGTTTCGTAATACCCACAGCGTCCTTAGTGGAAATATTATCTTTTGTGGCTAAGTTTTCAGAAATTACTTTTTCAAACAAAGAATAAGACGAACACCATTCCGAGCTCGTAATCCAATCAAATGTGCCTAAGAGCCCATTATTTTGACCGTGGATTTGCCTCACAAACCCAAGGCAATCTAATATTTTTGACTTACCGTGAATTAAAGACAGAGAATTCGGCAAGATTTCAGATCCAAACGCCTGATCTGATATTTTTTCTGAGCTTTTCCAGTATTCCCTGGTTTGATTTGTTCTATTTACCGAAAAAAATGTCACAAAATAATTATCGTCAAAAAAATTTATAATCCTCTCCGCTCCGGTATTGTTTTCTATTTGCCTTCTTTTATAATCGGCTAGCCTTAAAAGCTCTCCATGCACACCATTCTGTTTTAACCTGAAACTTACCGCGTGTCCACTTGCTGTTGTGTATTCCTGATTAGTTTCCAAAAATTCCGCACATTTAGTTATTGAATCTGGAATCTGATAATCATCATCACCACTGAGACAGGTATACTTTTCCTTAACCTGGGTAAGCAAATAATAATGGGCCTGCCAAATATTATAGGGTGGTAGATAATAATATTTCACATTAATAGTATCTCCAAGTCGCTTGATTTCGTTTTGTATTTTTTCCGATTCTTCTTTTGAGCTTGAGTCGCCAATATAAATGATATGCTGGCATCCAACTGATGCATAGTAGCGAAGTTGTCGTATAACAAAATCAACCCTATTCATTGTGGGGATTATAATACTCGCATTTGTTGAAGTTTGTTCAGCCATAGAATAACCGTATCAGAAAATATCAGCTGATGTCAAAATAAAAAATAAGTCCGTCACTTTATAGCAATTTAGGAATTGACCTGCGCAACAAAAAATGGTATCGTTTGCCGAAAGTTCTTAAACAAAAAGGGTTATCATGTTGAATATCGCTGTTATTGTTCCATCATGGCATTACTGGAAAGATCCTGTGAAACTACAGCCTCTCTGGGAACTTTATTATGCAACTTTTTTGCGTGAGCGTGATCCGGGTGTAAATGTAGATATTATAGACCTACGCGATTGGCCAAAAAGTGAAGAAGTTGATTTGCCGGAAAGAGATCTGTACCTTTACTGGATCAACAAAAGTGCCGATGCGCCCGAAATATATGGTCTTGTCAAAAATACAAAACAAAGATATCCCAATAGTGCCCATATCGCCGGCGGCAATCATGTTGACCGGCTCACAGATGAATGTCTCAATATTTTTGACGCATCAATTATCGGTAGCGGAGAAGAATTATTGTTGCAAGCATTGACAGACTATCGTGCCCACAATCTACAACGAACCTACAAAAGCAACCAAATATTTCATTTCGCATCTTATCCCTTTCCTCAACGAGACTTCCTTCCCGATTTCAAGATTGTTCACGACAAGCATTTCGCTCAATACGGTTCGATTCCCGGAACGAGTGTTTACTTCTCGCGCGGTTGTGTTTTCCACTGCAGTTTCTGTGTATATAACAATCCGAACAGATTTGAGCTTAAGCGGCCCGTTCAGATCACGGCAGAGATCAGATACCTTAAGCAGCGCTACGGTGTGCAGGGAATTAATCTGCGCGACGAGGTGTGTATCCCGGTTAACCGGAAAGAAGCTGTTGCTATGTTTGAAGCCATCGCTGCTGAAAATATTGTCTGGAGAGGGCAGACGATTCCCATGGGATCAGAAGAAATCATCAGACTTGCCCGACAGAGCGGGTGTTTGGAACTCGCTATCGGTGTTGAAAGTGTTGAAACCGACAAAGTGCTTCAGCTGTCCAACAAGCCCTCTACAAGCATTGATGCTAACCGCAGGTTCATTGAATTGTTAAAAAAGCACGGCATTAAAGTTAAGGTCTGCATTATCTTCGGTCTTCCCGGCGAAACCAACCGGGTAGTGGAGAAAACAATCAGGTTTATTGAAGAGGTCAAGCCGGATTTCATGGCGGTTTCGGGTCTGGACGTAGTGCCCGGTTCGGTCTTTCAGAAAAACGCCAAATCTTTAGGCATAAAGAGTATTGAACCGGACCTCTCCAAACATGCGCACTTGATGTATCGTTTCGGCGATGACGAGGAAGTCGGCCTTCCGTTTGAATATGAAAAAATGACTCCTTGGGGTCCGTCGCTCACCCGCGAAGAAATTGCCAACAATATTAAACAAGTTCAGCAGTATCTCAGAGACCATGGAATGGTCTACTGAAACCAAATCAAAAATCCCGCTATTGCGGGATTTATATTTTTAATGATGACCGGCGATTTCTGTGTGCGGGTTCTTGCTTCCATAGAGGTATGCGCCTCGGCGGTTGCACCACCAAACCATTTTTTCATACCATTCTTCCCATGAATCCCACCTAGCATTAGTATTAGCGGAATCTGACTTAGTAGTTCTGTCTATAACATGCCGGTAATTTCCTGATTGAAGTTCTAGTTTCTCTTCCAATCGGGCGGACTGATATATATCCAGAATATTGTAATTTAAAGTTATTTCCAAATCTGTTGTCTGAAACGGTAACTTTATCAGTGACCTATTGAGTCCTACTGCTTCCCTGAAAGGTTCGGGCGAAATATCCGGTCCGGTTACAAAATTCATCATTATCATTTCAGCTTCTTCATAAAATCTTTCCAATTTATTTTCCCGGCACAGTTTAATAAATACATATTCGTCAGGCGGCCACAAAACGTCTAAACACTCCTGAGAGTGATAGAATTCTTCTTGTGTTCCATTTTGAACTCCGTGCGAGAACGTCTCAAAAAAATTAAGAATCTCGGCAAAAACAGGAAATTTTACGGATTTTTTCGGGTCTTCCATAAACGCTTCAAATATATCTTTATAAGACACTCCGTAGATTTCGTGCAAAATCATAATCGGAATCTGAAGAAGTTTATTGAAATAAACAAGAGCTACCGCATAACACAATGTTCGTGTCTTAACCCATTCTTCTCTCGACATTGTGCTTGTTGCAATCACCAGATCTTGATATTCCTCAACACCGCTAACAGATGCACTTTTCTTACCATGAATATTAGTTATCGGCGTCCTGACCATTTCCATACCGTATTTTTCCTGATATTCCGGATCGGCCATTTCTGCATTTGGCAAAATAGAAAGATTGTTAAATTGAATCCGGTCATGCTGACCATCCGAAATAATGTCGGATATTCCCTGTAATACGCTGTCGTAAGTTTCCATCGGCATCGGAATAATATAGTCAGTCATCGTGAAGACACCTTTAGCGCGTAAGCGTTTCTGGTTTGCCTGATATTCTTCAGGTTTCATATTCTCACGCCTGACCGCCTCAAGAGTTTCCCTATTCTTAGATTGAATCGACATTACCGTGGCTTTGTTGAGACCGGCCTGTTCAAGAATTTCCAAAGCTTCCAAAGTATGAGGTTTCGGGTTTTTGGCATTTTGAACGGATATTCCTTCCGGAAAACCGGTTATCCTTTTAACCTCGGCCAAGCTTTTTGCAATTTCTACATCCTGTTTTAAAATTCCATAATTTGCATTCGCAAGAAAAATATACGGAATCTTGTGCTTTCCAAACCACCAAGCCTCTTGCCTGATACAATCAAGTTTGAACGGGCTCACCTTATCTTCAGTAGCTCCGCCCCAATCGCAATAAGTACATTGATAAGGGCAGCCTCTGTCGGTTTCCCACATCGCAATCCATTTCTGATCGGGATATGCCGCCACAAGAGGATCGAACACGCCCGTAAGGTATGGTGAGGGAACTTCAGATAAATCACGCATCCGTTCAAGTTTGGAATTGTGATGAAACAATCCCTTGTTATCAATATAACTAATTGATGGTATCTGGCTTTTATCGGTCAGGCCATCGATGGCCATTCGTTCAAGAATCATTTTAAACACCCTTTCGCCTTCCCCATGAACCGCAATATCTATGCAAGGATGTTCGCGATGAAATTTTTCAGTTATGCCCACTCTTTTCGTCTTTAATTCATCTGATCCGGGATCAGATTTTTTAATTCTTTGAAACTGTTTTTTTCCATCAGGCACATGAGGCCCGCCGACAACGACTAATCGTTCCGGGTAGCGTCTTTTAAACTCTTCAGCTATAGCCATAGAATTTTCAAAATTCCAAACATATAAGCTTAAAACCAAAAGATCAGCACCACTTAATTTTTCTACCGCCTCATTAATCGGCATAAAAGTAAAAAGTGGCAAAAGAAAATTATAGTCCTCGGCATGGGTCAGATGTTTTTTGGCATAGGCTTGAATCATTCCTATAGATTGGGGGAGATAATTCTGACCAGAAAAGCTATTATTAAGCTGAATGGGGCCTATTTTTATCTTATTTTTCGGTTTTGGAATAATTGTGGCCAATGGAGGACTCTCGGTTACAACCTTGAGGGGAATTACTCTTGAACTCATAGCTACTCCCTAATTATTAAGGTTCATGACAATAGTTATACATAAAAACTTACCTTTTGGCAATTCAATAATACTAAATAAAAAGTCGCCCTATTTAGGGCGATTTTATTGTCGGACAAAGAACTGATCATTCTCGTGATATATGTGCCTTATTTCAAACATTGTTTTTTGATTCAATGGTAATTCTACTGCGACAGAATTAGCCAAAACGTCATCCACGGTCAGCATGCCCGGGATAACGGTACTTACACCATCAACGCTTAAACAATAACGCATGGCCAATGTGGCTAATGATTCTTCCGGGCAAACTTCAGATAACAAATGAGCGGCTTTTTGCCAGGCCACTCTTTGTTCCATTGACCAAACCGACCTATGATCCTGCAGACCGAAGTCTAAGTTCATTGTCTTGCCGTTGTCAGTAAGGAAGCCAAAGTTTAGAGGCGTGCGTGCTATAATTCCCACGCTTTGTTCCCCGGCTTGTTTTATGAGGCCGTTATCAACCGCTCTTTGGTCAATCATATTCAGATTAACTTGTATAGAAGTAAATTCTCCATACCATAGCGCTGTCAGACCATGATCAGGATGTTTAACCGAAACACCTAAGGCCCTGATTAGTCCTTGAGTTCGTAATTTTATCAAGGTACCCACAATCTCATCCATGGGCAGGTTTTTAAGATCAGGATTGTGGAGCTGGTAGAGATCAATGTAATCCGTTTCCATGTTCTTTAGGCTTTTTTGAAGTGTGGCAATAATATTTTTTCTCGAAAAATCTTGCGGAGTATGATGCTCCAGAAACCCCACTTTGGTTCCGATAACCACTTTGCCTCGGCGATGTTTAAAGGTCTTTCCTATTAGTTCTTCACTTTTGCCATAAACACCGGCGGTGTCGTAGTAAGTTATTCCTCTATCAAATGCCGACTCCAAGGCTCTCTGTGATTCGTTATCGTCAGTCGGACCATAAGAGGTCGGCCCCGGAGTTACCCCGCCTATTCCCCAGCCGCCAAATCCAATCTCTGATACCATAATTCCGCTTGTTCCAAGCGGTTTATATTTCATGGGTTTTTCTCCTGAATTTTGACAAACAACTGGCCTTTATTCTAACTGTTTATTTGCGTCTGTCAATTAAAAACCCCGCAGAATGCGAGGTGTTATGGAAAATTATTGCGATACCACTCAATTGTTCTTTTAATGCCTTCGTCTAAACCAATTTGTGGCTGCCAGCCATACACATTTTTTGCTTTTGTCGTATCAAGTGTAATGCTAACCGGGATAGTTGGTCCGGTTACATTGTGTGCCACAGAGAGGTCCTTACCCGAGGCAAGGATTGTCTTTGAAATTATATCGTTGACACTTACAGCTTCACCGCAACCGACATTGACTAAATCAAAGTCCTTCTTGTCTGGCTTTGCCAAGACAATCTCTATAAAATCCACCAGATCAGACATACACAGCAGATCTCTTTTTTCCTGGCCCGTTCCCCAGAGCATAATTTCATCGCCATCTTTTGCTGTCATAACCTTAGTAATATTGGCGCCGAACATGTGAGACCTCTCAGGGTCATACTTATCATACGGACCATACATGTTCGAGTGCCGTATTACAAGAAATTTGGTCCGACCAAGACGTGAGTAAAATTCGCACATTTTTTCCAAATAGATTTTTGTCCAACCGGCTCCGAAATATGCAGAGTGCATACCGTCATTAAGATTAACGTCTGTTTCTTTAGCCGGCTTGTCGCCGCCGGAATACACAATTGAACAGCTGAAGAAAATTACATGAGAAATTTTATGATGATGAGCAGAGCGGAAAACAAGAGAGTTCATTATTGCATTATCGGTTATGTGAATTTCCGGATGCTCTTTTATCGTTTTGGATCCTGATGTGGTCGCTGCGGCTTGGATTACTACATCAAAATTTTCATCAAGCAATTTATTGACATCTTTCTTACTGGTCAGGTCAACCTTCCTCAAACTCGAAGTGGGGCTGTAAAATGGATGAGAATTATATGTGCCGACAACTTCTATCTCGCTATTTTTTACTAGTGCTTCAAAAATATTTCTTCCGATAAACCCGCTTGCCCCGCAGATCAAAACCTTTTTCTTTTTCACCGGCTTGCCAACTCCTCTTGAACTGTTCGGCGGCAATGCCCCAGTAAGTATTCGACGCTTTCCTCAAAACTATATTTTGGCTGCCAGCCGGTTTGCTTGGAAAATTTTCCGGAATTTATGATTTGTAGAGTGATGTCTGCGGGTCTAAATAAACTCTTGTCGGCTATAGAGGGAATCGTTCGTCGGGCTTTTATTTTAAGTACTTCCAAAAATTCCCCAACCGTTACCACTGTATTTCCGCCGATATTATAGACCTCTCCGGACTCGCCTTTTTCTATGGCGGCCCAATAAGCACTGGCGCAGTCCCTGGGATCAAGAATCGTTCTGGTAGAATCAAGGTTGCCGTGCCGTAATTCTTTCTGTAAACCAGCTTCAATCCGCGCCACTTGCATTGCGAATGCTGTGGCAAAAAGATCCGCCCGCCTCGGATTGAGATAGGTAGACATGCGAGTAATAATCACGGGCAAGCCAAAACCCTTGAAATAAGAGTACCCCAACGATTCCTGTGCAAATTTGGATACGGCATAGGGATTGTTTGGGTTAATGGGACAGCTTTCATCGATTGGAATGTTCTTGGGATCTACTTGGCCGTATACTTCCGGTGTGCTGCACATTTGGATCCGGGGGTGTATACCGGCGGCCGATCGGATTGCTTCCAACAGATTGGCTGTGCTGATTATATTGTTCTGCAGAGTAAAGACCGGCTTGTCCCAGGACTCTCTTACGTTGGCATAAGAAGCGATGTGGAAAACAATGTCCGGTTTAAGTCCGGCAATCAATTGGTGCGTGACGGTATAATCATCTAAGTCGCAGTCGTGAAGAAACAGTTTGTTTGCAATTTCTTGAATATTTTTTTGAGAGCGAGAGCTATTTGAGCGAAAAGTGCCGTGAAGTTCTACTTCTGGATGGTTATTAACAATATATTCAGCTAAATAACTTGCTCCGGAACCAGAAATTCCTGTAATCAAAACTTTTATGGCTTTCATTTTGTTCCTTATTGACAAGGTGCGGTGTTCTCAATTTGATAACATAAAAGTTTAGATTTGTCCATCAGCTGATTGCGTCGATATTGGAAACAAAAAAAAGAGCCATTCGGCTCTTTTACAAATTTGTAAACTGGTCTCGTCTTATGATTTGAAAACCCTTAATTAATTCGGCTATCCCTTCTTGCAATGAGATCCGTGGTTTGAAGCCGGTAGCTTCGATCTTGGCATTGCTAACGATGTAGTTTCTCTTGTCAGGATCTTCGCCTATTTCTGCTTCATGAAAATAAAATTCAGGTATTTGTTTCTGTATCTCTTGGCACAACTCTTTTTTAGACAAGTTGGCATCGCTTAAGCCGACATTGTAGGTCTGGTTTTTCATTGACTCAAAATTATTCATACAATGGATAAAAGCTCTGGACACATCCCTGACATGAATATAATTTCTCTTAAAGTGCGCTTCAAATAAGGTAACACATCTGTCGGTTACGGCCCGATATACAAAGTCGTTAACCAAAAGGTCCAAACGCATTCTGGGACTTACTCCAAATACGGTGGCTAAGCGCAATACGATTGCGTTACCGCCTTCTAATACCGACCTTTCTGCTTCAACCTTCTGGCGGCCATAAAGAGAAATCGGATTGAGGGGACTCTCTTCTGTGCAGTACATGCTCTCTTGGCCAATGCCGTAACCACTGTTGGTATTCGGAAAAATTATTTTCGTGGTCCATCTTCGAGATACTTCCACCACTCCACCCACATTGGTTGTAATGGATGTCGTGGGATCTTGGTCACAGGCCGGGGCTCCTACTATGGCCGCAAGGGGGAGAACATATTCAATTGGATGGTTTTTAAAGATCCGGTCTATTAATTTCTCATCTCTTGTATCACCTCGAATGATGGCCAGTCTTTTGTTATTGCAACAATCAAGCAGAGAACCCTGTCTGTACATAAAATTATCTAAAACGATAACTTCGTGGCCGGCGCTCAAAAGCATCGGCACCAAAACGGAACCGATATATCCCGCTCCGCCGGTTACAAGAATTCTGCTCATTGAGCCTCCTTGGTAGCGTTTAATACTACACTGGATATAAATTCTATATCCTTTGTTTTAAGTGACGGATTATTGGGCAGAAACAAACCGCAATGATGAATTCTGTCGGCCATAGGAGCGGAAAATTTACCGTATCTTTCATACCAGAAAGGATGCAGACCCAGGTTACCTGCCGAAAACATTCTAGTTTCGATACCTTCTCGACGGCAAGCTTCAATTATCTTTTTTCTTTCAGCAACACTGCTTGCCAACATGCCAAAGGAAATACTGCACACGACCGAATCCGGTTCGTATTTCTGAACACAGAAATACTTGCCAAGAATTGCTTTATAAAGCAGATGATTTTCCATCCGGCGCTTGATAAGCCATTCCATTTTGTCTATTTGTTTAATTCCGAGAAAGGCGTGGTCATCAGTCGGTCTTAAATTAAAACCGTCCAGCACAAATAGGAATGGGTGATGAAAGCTGTCAACCTTATGTTTTGCCAACAGAGCCTCTTTCTTTTCAGTGTCTAAGTCTTTAGTCCAGCCATGGCTTCTAATCATAAGCATTAGATTATAAAGCTCTTCATTGTTGGTTGAGACCAATCCGCCTTCAATGGTTGATATTTGATGGCCGAAGAAAAGTGAAAAACTGCTCATATCGCCGAAGGTGCCAACATGTTGACCGTGATAACTTGAACCCATAGCAGCGCAAGTATCTTCCAATAAGAAAAATCCGTATCGTTTTTTCAGTTCCAGTAATTCGTTCATTTTATGAGGCACACCCAAGACCTGAACCATAATTACCGTACTGGGATTGTGTCTCCGCAAGAGTACTTCAAGATGATTGAGATCCAGTCCAAAAGTATCCGGATCAGCTTCACACATAATTGGTTCCCAACCAAACTGAATAGCCGGAGCTATAGTAGTTACCCAGCCGACACTTGGCACAATAATCATCCTATTGGATAGTCGCCCCAAAGCAGCCAGAGCCGCATACATAAGCAGATTGGCAGAAGAACCCGAATTACAGTAAATTGAATACTTTTGTCCCAGCCAACTGCTCCATTTTGCCTCAAACTCCTTGGTTAAAGGCCCCATAGTTATTCTCGGATTGGTTTTCAACCAATCGGCCAGAGCGCTTAAATCATTAGCATCAATTGTATCTTCAGCCAGATAATATTTTATATGATAGCCGGGATAGTCAGCCAAGCACTCTCCTTATGGAAATTGTTAAAAAGCTTATCTAAATGTATACACAAATAATTGAAAGAAAGCAACATTAAAAAACCACCTGTCAAATGGTGGTTTTAGAACGGTCCCTTAAACTTATTCTCGTAATTGTGGAACTTTTCATCGGATAAATCGGCCGGCTTCAGGCCAAGCTTCTTTTCGGTAACCCGAATAATTGTTTCCGCATTCGGATAATACAGGTCTTCCATAGGCCTGGTTGTCGGACAATGAGTCGGCGCAAAACCGATTCGGGTAACAGGCGATCTCAACGAGCCGAAACAATCTTCCTGCACACGAGCTGCCACTTCGGCGGAAAACCCACAATGAGTCCAGTCACTATCCACGACAATACAGTGGCCGGTTTTCCGTACAGATTGATTCACTGTTGCATCATCAAAGGGTGCAATAGTTCGCACATTTATCAGTTCGGCCAAAATATTGTGTTTCCGCTCCAATACTTTAGCCGCGTCAAGTGCGTCAACGCATGACCAGGAGCTGGCCACTATCGTAACGTCCGACCCGGAACGAAGAATTGAGCACTTGCCCAAAGGAACGGTGTATGGCTCAAAAGGCACTTCGCCTTCCTGCCAAAACAGGAACCGATGTTCCATGCAAATAACAGGATTATCGTCGCGGATAGCGGCGATGAGCATACCTTTAGCATCATATGGCGTAGCCGGCATAATAACTTTTAGTCCGGGAATATGGGCAAAAATACTTTGCAAGCTTTTTGAATGCTGGAATCCCTGTCCCCAACCGCGACCAATCAACACTCTGATGACAATTGGAACGGACAGTTTACCATTGGAACCGTAACGGGCCGAGGCGAGCATATTTACCAACTGGTTGAAAGCCACAAGTAAGAATTCAACACGAATATGAACATTAACCGGACGCAGACCATTGATAGCTGCACCAAGACCAAATCCCATCAAAGCTTCTTCTGATAGGGGCGTACTCAAACAGCGTCCCGGAAATTTTTCCGCTAGTCCCGACGTTGTTCCATTGATGCCTTTGTGGTCTGCGACATCCAGTCCATAAACAAAGACACTTGAATCACGTTCCATTTCTTGCCGGAGAGCTTCGTTAATCGCTTGAGCGTAAGTAATGATACGCTTACTCACCGTATACCCCCCTGTAAAGTTCTTCGGGTCTTGGGAATGGTGCATCTTTTGCTTTTTGGACACTTATAAAAATCTGTTTGTTGACTGCATCTTCAATTGAAACTACTGCATTTTCCTGGTTCTGGTTAATTAGCCTTCGTCGTAAAAGCGCTATTGGATCTTTCGCGAGCCATTGTTCGAACTCATCACATGAACGATATCCCACATCAAAATCTTCATTAACACCGACATGTTCCAAATAACGATAGTAAGGAATAATCGCCAAAGCAGGCATCCTGAAACGTTGAATCTCTGCATAAGCTTTTTTTGCCATAGCATGAATAGTCAAAACATCGGTTTGCTCAAAAGAATCATAGACCAAACAATTATATTGCCTGGCAATTTTTCCCAACGAATCATATCCGCGCCTCACAGATGTGGGTGTGTGGATTGCCAGACCGTTATCTTCGCAGACAAACAGCACCGGTAATTTCCACAAGCAGGCAAGATTCAAGCTTTCCCAAAACACGCCTTCATCTACGGCGCCGTCGCCAAAAAACACAACGGCAATCTTGTCCGTATTCATGTATTTTTCTCTGAATGCTCCGCCGACTGCAACCGGAATAGTTGTTCCGACAACGGCGGATGTCATTATCAGATTGTGATCAGGAGATGCCAAATGCATTGAGCCTGCCTTTCCACCGGCTGGACCTGTAACTTTACCGTACAACTCGGCAAAAAAACCATCTGTTTCTTCCGTGACAGCCAGGTAAAGTGCATGACTACGGTAAGTTCCGTAGAATTTTGCCTTTTCCTTCAGGGCAGTACAAATGCCCGCAACGATTCCTTCTTCTCCTATGGACATATGCATCGGGGTCTTCATTTGATTGTTCGGATATTCTTGCTGAATGGCCCGCTCTGCGGCACGCATTCGGTACATCGATTGGTAAAGTTCAAGCTCTAAATCTTTCTGCATTGTTACCTCCCTTGCAAGATTCCTTGTTGCTCTATTTAACAGAAAAAATTGAAATCAGTCAAGTTGTTCCATATTTATGAAACAAAAAATTAAACCGCCCTTCAGGGCGGATTTTGGTATCACTCTACTGCAAAGTAAGAGACTCTGGATGCTTGCGGATGCCTCTTGAGTCTAATATTATTTAGACCGAACACTTCCTTAAGAGCAATGGTTTCTCCTGGCCAGTTGTGGTCATTTAATTCATCAAAAGCCAAGATACTGCCTCTTACAAGATGTGATCTTATGGCTTCGAGACACTTCTTGGTTGGTCTATACAAATCAAGGTCAAAAAATGCCAAAGCAATAATTGTTTCCGGATTATCTTTTAGATATCGGTCTATTTCTTTAGTGACATCGCCAACCCTGATTTTATATTTTTTTATATAACTAAGCGGGTTGCTTTCCTCGTGGCACTTCATTATCCGGTCTAAGTAATCAGGGTAATTTACGGTGCATGATAAATTTCCCACAGAGACAAGGGGGTTTGAATTTCCATCCTCTGACGACACATGAGGAAATCCTTCGAAAGTGTCAAAGCCAATTATTTGTTTTAACTTGTTGAACGGCTCATAAATTCCTCTTAGGGCTTCAAAAATCGCCAAGTTATTACCCCAACGAGTGCCAAATTCAACAATAATACCCTGAACTTCTATGGCCTGGCGGTAAATAAAATCCACAAACAAAATTCTTGCCAATTCTTTAGAGGTCAGAAAAAGACCCAAATTAGACAATACCTGCTCGTTGGGGATTGGACATTCTCGAAGAAGGGTAACTAATTTTTGAACATTTTGTTTTTCTTTGTTTGTTTCTTTGGTTTCAACATTGATTTTTCTCTCTGCCACTTTAGCTACCTTGTTAATAAAAGAACGAAAACTTGTTTCCATGATTATAATTTAAACCACACCAAAGTCAATAAAAACCCATGTTTGACATGGGTTATAAAACGAGCCACTCACGTATTCTGGCAACAAGCGTGTCCTTGTCTAAGCCAATTCGGGTATGAACATATTCACGCGTACCGTAAGTAAAGCAATCGCTATCTTCAAGAGCGATTCTTTTCAGAGAAACGGTAGACAATCCGGAATCGCAAATGAATTCGCTTATCAGCGAACCAAGGCCGCCGATAGGGCTGTGTTCTTCAAGGGCGACAATCCTTTGACAGCCGGCCAGGACTTCTGCCAGCAAAACAGAATTAAGCGGTTTGATGCGATATACATCAATTACTCCGGCATCAATTCCCAATGAGTTTAATTTATCCGCAACTGCTAAGGCCCTGTGAACCATTAAACCGGTTGAAATAATAATTATATCTTTTCCGCTTCTTATTTTCGCCAAACCTGCGCAAAAACTTTCTTTTTCCGTATAAATTTGAGAGGGACTATCTTTATCAAATCGGATATAAACAGGTCCTTTAATGTTCCCGTAAGCAATTTTAACAAAACGGGATAGGCTAACAGTATCGGATGCGTTAAAGATTGTCATTCCAGAAATTGCCCGCAAAATTGACAGGTCTTGAACGGCATGGTGTGTGGGTCCGGCGTCGCCGTAAGAGTACCCCGCTCCAATCCCCACTAAGGTAACAGGAAGACCCATTAAACCCAGATCAACTTTTATTTGTTCATAACATCTCAAGGTAATGAACGGGGCAATTGCGTGGACAAAAACTTTTTTGCCGCCTAAGGCCAAGCCAGCCGCAACACCTATCAAATTTTGTTCCGCGATTCCGCCGTTAATTATTTGACCAGGTATGGTTTGCTGGAATTTTTTGAAAGTTTGAGCTCCCTGGTCGCCGTATATTAAAACCACATTGCTGTCAGCCGAAGCCAGAAGATATAACTCCTCAAAAAAAGCGTCCCGCAAATCGGTATAATTTTTAGTTTCCATTTTTATCTCCGTCTGCAAGTTCTTGCCGGGCCTTAATGGCCAATTCGCCTTTGGGCGCGCCGTGATGCCAATTAGATTTATTTTCCATGAATGAAATACCTTTACCTTTTATAGTTTCGGCTATAATAGCCGTGGGTCTGTCCGTTGACTGCTTGGCTCTTTCAAAACCAGACAAGATATCTCTGAAACTATGGCCGTCAATTTTTACCGTCTGCCATCCGAATGCTTGCCATTTATTTTCCATCGGCATTGAACCGGAAAAATTTTCCGTAAAATCTGTGGCGCCTATTCTGTTGTTGTCTACGACTGCTACCAAATTGTTTAATTTGGAGTTGCAACCGAATGTTGCTGCCTCCCAAACGGAGCCCTCGTTGCATTCAGCATCACCCAAGATTGCCACTGTCAGAAAATTTTTGTTGTTCATTTTTGCAGACAGTGCAAGACCGCAGGCAACACTTAAGCCATGGCCTAATGATCCGGAAGCGATTTCTATTCCGGGTATCATGTGATCAGGGTGATCGCCGAGCATTGTTCCATTTTTACCGTAGGCTTCCAATTCTTTGGCGTCAAAAAATCCTAAATCTCCAAGAATTACATAGAGAGCCAGCATGGCATGGCCCTTGCTGAATATCAGCCTGTCTCTGTCGGAGTTGTTTTTTGAGAGGGGCGATATGTTCAAAATACCGCCATAGTAAAGAGCGACAAGAATTTCGGTACAGGAAAATGCGCCGCCAAGATGGCCCTTGCCGGCATTGATGCACATTTCCAGGGCTCTGCTTCTGATCCATTTCGCCTTCTTGCTTAATTTGTCTATATTCATTTTGTGGCCTAGTTTTAAAAGATCGCGTGTCGAAATTATACTATGATTTTGAAGTAAATCAAGCTCAGTACCAGATGCCGAGTTTTTTACATTTTTTTGACAAATCACCAAAAGTATTCTATTCTATGGCCAGTTTATTGAAAATAATAACTGAAGGAGAGCTAATTTGAACTTGGGTCTAAGTGGAAAGTACGCATTGGTTACCGGTGGCAGTCACGGGATTGGCCGGGCAATAGCTCTTGCCTTAGCTGCTGAAGGCTGTCACGTGGCTATCTGTGCGAGAAACAAACAAAGGGTTGATGAAGTGGTCAAAGAGATAGAAAACAAAGGTGTTGTTGGCATAGGAATAAGCGCTGACGCAACAAACCCGCAAGATATTGAGCGAGTGGTAAGTATTATAACCGGCACGTGGGGAAAATTGCATATTTTGATAAATAACGTAGGCGGAGGCGGAAGCTGGGGCAGTGAAGATGTTGAGCAAACTTCCGAAAAGGTGTGGCAAGACGTATATGACAAAAACGTTACAGCAGCTATCAGATTTACAATGCGGTGTCTGCCTCTTATGAGAAAAGAAAAATGGGGCAGGGTAGTCACCATATCTTCTATTTGCGGGCGGGAAGCCGGAGGAAGACCATGGTACAGCATGGCAAAGAGCGCGCAGATAAGTTTTATGAAAAGCCTGGCCATCAAACACGACTTGGTAAGAGACGGAATTACGTTCAATAGCGTTGCTCCGGGACAGATAATGATACCGGACACGGGACTGGAAAGAAAACAAAGGGAAAATCCGGAAGAATTCAATAAGTTTGTTCTGGAAAATTTCCCATTAGGGCGACTGGGTTTACCCGAAGAAGTGGCAAGTGTCGTAACATTTATTTGTTCAGACAAAGCCCAACTGCTAAACGGCGCCTCAATAGTGATTGACGGAGGTCAAAGCAAGATTTTATAACACGCATTCAGCGTGTTTTTTTTTGTTAATCTAATTCTTTAAATTAAAGTTTCAATTTTTATAATATTTAAAAAAGGGCTAAAAATCTTAGCCCTCAAAGAATCGACCTCGTAGCTCCACCGTCTAAGGGAATGTAAGTACCGGTGATAAAATTAGCTTGAGCAGAAGCCAGGAAAACAACCAAATTAGCCGCATCTTCATCTGTGCCTTGTCGTCCCATTGGTATTTTGCTTACAACCTCTTTGGTCACAATGGCCCGTGCTTTCTGAATAGCTATTCCGAGAGTTTGCGCGCGGTCGCGAACATCTCTCTCCCAAGTGTCGCAAATAAGCGCATGGGGACCGATAACGTTGACGCAAATTCCTTTAGGCGCCAACTCATTGGATATGCGCTTATTCAGATAATCCATGGCTGATTTGGCAGCGCCATAGTGGGGATTGTTCCATCCCGGCTCATGAGATGTTTTGCTTCCAATATTTATAACTCTCGGCTGTAAAGATTTTTCAAGAAGAGGAACCGCGAATTCGGTAAACCACACCATGCTTAAAGCATTTAACTTGTACGTGTCAATCCATTGTTCCTCGGTTAATCCCCAAAGTTTTAATGGTTTTTCTGTTCCGCCGCCGACATTATTTACCAAAATATCAAGAGAATGAATCTGACTTAAAAAACTCTTAACACTTTCTCGAGAAGTTGCGTCAACGGTTGCCCAGTTTACATTAATATCGGGATACATCTCTTCAATTTCCACACAAACTGTTCTTAACTTAGAAGCATTTCGCGCGCACAAAATTATATTGCACCCTTCTCTGGCTAAAGCGATAGCACATGCCTTGCCGATACCCTGGCTTGAACCGGTAATGAGTGCTGTTCTTCCTTTTAAACCGAGATCCATATTTTTCCTTATTTCAAAGTTCTTGGTGTATATTATGTATTTTTTTGGGCTTCTGTCAATGAAAAAAGGCCCCTAGGCCTTTTTATATAATTCTACAATTTGTCTGGCAATTGCTTCTGCGTTCAATCCATAACAGCCCAACATATACTGGTGGCTACCTGCACGATGGTTGTATTCGTCGGGAACGCCAAGACATTTGAAAATTGGTTTCTTGTTCCCATTACATTCGCAGATTATTCTTGCGATGCTTTCACCCAGTCCGCCAATGATGTTGTGTTCTTCTAGGACAAATACCGCATCTCTGGTTTGAGCTGATTTTTCAACAAGCTCTTTGTCCAAGGGTTTTATTGTGTGTATATTTATCACCTCTGCGCTGACTCCGTGTTGCTCCAAAATATTGCTTGCGGCAACCGCCTCATTTACAATCGTGCCGGTGGCGAATATGGTTATATCGTTGCCAGGCTTAACGACTAACCCCTTGCCGATTTCAAGGCCATATTCTTTTTCGGCGCTCAATTCCCCGCCTTTACCGATGCGCAGATAGGCGGGATGCGATGTTTTTATTAGATATTCTGTAACCAACCGCGCTTCTAATGAATTGGATGGCGAATATATCTGCATATTCGGCAATGCTTTCATGGCCGCAACATCTTCAATCGCATGATGAGTGCATCCGCATGTTGAATAGGCATAGCCAGCGGCCACTCCGACAACCACGACCCCAACATTTTGATAACAAACATCTACCTTAATTTGTTCAAGACACCGCAGCGTCACAAAGGGAGCAATTGAATAAACAAACACTCTGTGGCCGGAAAGAGCAAGTCCGGCAGCAATACCTATCATGTTTTGCTCAGCAATGCCGATATTATAATACTGGCCGGGTAAATTTTTTCTGAAATCATCCAAATGAGCATGGCCCAAATCCCCTGTTAGAAAAACTACTTTGGAATCGGAACACGCAGCCTTGTAAATCGTTTTGACGACCTCAAATCTCATTGCAATCCTCCGTTCAATTCTTTTTTGGCTCTCTCATATTCTTCTTTGGTCGGACATTTGCCGTGCCAGATATGATCATTCTCCATGAACGGAACACCCTTGCCCTTTGTTGTGTGGCAATTTA
Organism: Candidatus Yanofskybacteria bacterium RIFCSPHIGHO2_01_FULL_43_32; assembly: GCA_001794125.1. Taxonomy (GTDB): domain Bacteria; phylum Patescibacteriota; class Minisyncoccia; order 2-02-FULL-40-12; family GWA2-44-9; genus 2-01-FULL-41-26. Next base: position 41,402 of record MGJF01000002.1, on the reverse strand, counting down.
GTGCAAACGGTTTTTCATGAGACATATTTAGCTGGCCGATAATTTCTGCGAAGCGATGTCCGCAAATGCTTTCCGTATCCCATCCGAAACTTTCTAATTTATCATGTAATCCGGCCAAACTAAGAATTTTGTCGGTCGGTCCGAGTGTCTCAAGGTTGTTATTGTCAATAATGAGAGTTAAGTTGTCCAATTTATGGAATCCGGCAAACATCAAAGCTTCCCAGTTTGAACCTTCCTGAAGCTCACCATCTCCGACCAAAACAAAGACTCTTGACGATCTTTTTGCCTTCTTTGCGGCTAATGCCATCCCGACACCAATCGGCAAGCCATGCCCGAGAGAACCGTTGGTTGTTTCGATTCCAGGCAAAGCGCCACGGGTATTGTGATCTCCGATCAGAGTACCGTCAGTTCCATACTCTTTCAATTTTTCTAATGAAAAATAACCCTTCAAAGCCAAAGTAGCATACAACGCCACACAAGCATGGCCTTTGCTCAAAATAAACTTGTCCCTGTCTTCCAAATCAGGATTTTTGGGGTCAATTTTTAGAATATCCCCAAAATATAATGCTGTTAGTATGTCGACGATGGAAAGAGCGCAGCCAAGATGGGATGATCTTGCTTCAAATATCATATCCAGTATCATGTGGCGAGCCATTCTCGCCTGCTTAGCCATGTGGTTGTTATTTATCACTCCCCCATCCTTGTTTTTAATGTTCAATTGGCGCAAATATATATAACAAAGAACCCGTTGTCAATTTTTTATTGTTGGCTTGACACGTCTACGATACATAGTACAATCTTAATATTGATACTTTAAAATCAACCGAGGAACAGGTTCGTGATCAAGGTCTCTTCAACTTCTTTACCTGGAGTATTGAAAATACACAGAGGATTTCCGTTCAGGGATCACCGCGGGATTTATGCGACAATTTATCAAAGAGAGGATTACTTTAAGAAAGGAATCACGATTGATTTTGTGGAACAGGATTTTTCCTTTTCTAGGAAAAATACCCTAAGGGGTCTCCATGGAGACGACAAAACTTACAAAATGATTTGTTGTCCTTTCGGCGCTTTTTGTTTGGCGGTAGTAAATTATGACCAATTTTCCTGTCATTTTGGCAAATGGGAAATGTTTTTCTTAACCGACGACAATGGTTTACAAATTCTTATTCCGCCGAAACACCTGAATGGCCACCTCGTTTTAAGTAATAAGGGTGCTATTTTTCATTACAACCAATCAGAATATTACAAAGGAGCAGAAAACCAGTGGAGCGTCCGATGGAACGACCCAAGATTTAATATTCCGTGGCCGGTTGTTAATCCGATACTTTCAAACAGAGACAGGGGTGTTTAAACCTACCGCCGGCTGTAAGCTGACGGTAGGTTATTTTTAAAAACTATTATTAAGATTATGATAAATTATCTGGCTTCCAAGCATATCAATGTTAAACGGCACATATAAAAACTTTTTTAATTTTTCTTTTATTTTGGGATGATCCTCCGGTTTCGCAAAAAACAACATAAAACCTCCGCCACCCGCGCCGAGTAGCTTCCCGCCAATAGCTCCCGCTTCCCGTCCGATTTTGTATATTTCGTCTATTTTAGGATTGGAAATTTTTTGAGCCAGCCCACGTTTTATTAACCAATGTTCGTGAAGCAATTTACCGAAATCAATTATGTTCCGATTACTGCATAAAATAGCCACTCCCTCGTCAACCATATTGGTTATCGATTTAAGTTCATTACCGTTATTCTTGGTATTTTTTATCCAATGTTTAGCTATTTTAGAAGCTTGCCGGGTAAAATCAGTAAAAAATAGCATGAGATGACTTTTAAACAATTCCGTTCTTTCTTTGCTTATAGTTATCGGGTAAACTTGAATTTTTTGAGGTCCGCCAAAATCTATACGATTAAGACCGCCGAAGGCGGCAATAGTTTGATCTTGAGAACCAACATTTTCTTTGATTAAATTTTGTTCTATATGAATAGCATCCAGCGCCAATTGGCGTTTTGTTTTTATTTCTCCTTTCAACCCGGATAAAGCATGGACGAGTCCGACAGTAAATGATGAACTAGAGCCCAGGCCGGACATGGCCGGTAAATCACCGTCGTGGTGAATTACCACACCTCCATCAATATTTAAATAGCGAAGCGTTTCCCTTGCCGAAGGGTGTTTTATTTTATTGATATGTTTAACTTCTTCGTGTTTAGAATAAATGATTTTATATTTATGTTTAAAAAACGGCGGCATAGAACGCAAATTGATATAACTATATTTATCAATGGCCATAGACAAGACGGAGCCGCCGTTTTTCTCATACCAAACAGGGTAATCTGTACCACCTCCGAAAAATGAAATTCTAAATGGGGTTCTCGTTATAATCATGGTTCAATTAATCTTAGGTTTAATTGGCCGCCAAACAATATATGAAAGATCCTGATAGAAGCTCCCAGGACAAGTCCTTTGTACTTTTTGAATTTTTATTTTGCCTTCTGTTTGCAAACGGCGCAGATAAGTTAAGTAATTTCTTAAATAATTCCTTTTATAAATAAACTTGATGGACAAAGCATCTAAGGAATCGGTTTTATCGAGCAATTCTTCTACTGGTTCCACGTTTACAAATAAATCTATTTTATTTTTTATGGCAAAATTTATAAAAGATTCATATCCCGTTCCCATTTGCTCCAAAGCGCCAAAAGTCAAAAAAGCGCTATTTTTTTCTATTTTAAATTTTGGATCGGGATGAAACATATCAAAAACATGGCCCGACACGTTCCAGTGATACTGCTTAGACATATGCTCAGCTATTTTTTTGGATGAATCTACCCAGTCTGAACAATGCAATTTTTTTTGCGGAAACAGATCGGCAAGTATCGCCATATTTATCCCCGTTCCACAGCCGAATTCATAAATGTGGTCCACATTTTTAAGGTACTTACCGAATAACCAGTATTTCAAAACCAGTTTCCAGTTCAATTCAAAATTTTCATCCAATGGAGCAATAAAACCATGATCAAACCGGCAATATGTATTATTAATCGGTTTTTTGACATATTTTGGCACCAAAACTGTAGCTTGGAAGTCGTTGGCAACAAAATCTTTAAGCTGAGCAGACCACCTCTTTTGCCAAATCGATTTAGCTTTTTTACCGGCCACAAACAAATCATCCCCATCAATTTTTCTATTTATCTCCCGAATTAATTGAGTCAGTTTCGTAGCAGAAACCAAGCGATAACGAAAATCACTTTTTGTTATTATTTTCCGGCAAACCTCGGGAATATCTTGAACTGTGGTTCCAAAGAAACCGGCAAAATCTTTTAGCTTAAAGTTGCGGATTTTTTCCATGTTAATTTAATTTTTTTAAATTATCAGTATGCAAAAGCCAAGCATAACCACGCCATAAGTCTTTTTTTGTAATTTCATGGAGAATTAAATCTCTGTAAGTTGGCACTTCGTCTTCATGTGTCCAGATCCTGCTTGTTCCATATGTTTTGAATTTAACGGTGGCTATTTTTTCAATATCTTTTGTTTCCAGGAGCCTATTTAACACAAGGTCTTTAGTATAATCACCATCGATAACACCTTCTTTTTCGGTTGACATATTTACCGCTTTACTACTGGTTCCGGGTATGGCTATCCAGCCATCTACCACATCAGCAATGCTTTCTATGTATATAACCTGAAATGGTGCAGGAGTGTTCCTGGAGGGTACGTAATCGGAAACAGCGATACCTGGAACTCCCTCAACAAAACTTTTATTATAATTTGTTCTGTATGTATATAATCTCTTTATTTTTAAAGAGTCAATCTGTTTCATCAAATTAGTTATGGTCATTCTTGCGGGATAGATGTCAGAAAAAAATATTTTTCCGTTGACTATAACGGTAATGCCCAATATTGAAAGTAGGATTATCAGATTATGGGCATATATACCGTAGAATAAATGAAAACTATAACCGACGAAAAGAAACATGCCCACTAAACCCGGGGAATAGGATCTTCCTATTTGGGGCGCTCCCGTTGCTTCCGCCCACATTATCGGGGATAGAGACAAAATAAAAATTGCCGCTCCTCCAACTGCCATATTTGTGTTTTTTGAAACAATTACGGCAAAAACATAAAACACCAGGCAAACGATAAAGATAACGGTGTGAACCGGCGCCATACGAAAAAAAATTCTTGGAACCCACTTCAGGCCTCCGCCACGCGTTTCTTTTGAAACAGTAATCCCCTTTTTAGCAAAATAATCTACATAGAGCCTAAAATGACTCTTGGTTTGAATCTGGCCGACCTTAAAACGGTCAAAGTAGATGCCGAATGATTCTTTAATGTTTGGTAAGGTGAGCAAAACAAAAACAACAGAAAAACCAACTAATATACTCACCACCCACAAGAATCCCAACAAACTTAAAAACAAAAGAAGAAAAAATAATCCTAAAACTGCAAAAAAGGAGACCTGTTTAAATTTCTTTTTGGCATGTTCCAGATAATGTTCAAGGCTAAACTTTTCTCTACCGGAAATCATCTTGTTGAGAAATAAAGGGGCCTGATTTTTATATATCAAAATTACTATTTTTTTGTACGATAGCTTGGCAACCATGAAAACCAGAGAAGCCAAAACCAACGCACACAAACTAAATGCGTAATAATCGTTGGCTTTAATCAAAGAGTAAAGGCCGGAAACAACTCCTTGTCCGGCATATAACTTATATTTTTCGTAAACGACGGCGCTCCAAAACAGTGGCATATACTTAAGGGCAGAGGCAGAAGAAAATTGAGTTAGACACAAAATTCCACCCGCCATTACTAGCCACAAAAACGGGCTCATCAGATTCCCGGTATTTACCTGTTGGATAAAATAAAAAGATAAAAGAGAGAGCACAGTAGTCACATTGTTGTGACTGCCGTTAAGAGATACCTCCCAAAGCCAAAAAGATAAGATCAGGAAGAGGCCCAAAAAAAGTCCAATGGCGGGGTTCCAGTAATTACTGCTTATCAAAAAAATCAGAACCGATGACAGGGCAACCGTGGCTCCGCCTAAAGTCACATAAGCATGGTCAGTTTCTTTGTCTCTTAATATCTTTTGGAATACGGAGATTAATATAACGGAAACATCCCTCATCGCTGTTTTAAACGGACTGACGGTAAATTTATGAATGTCAGACAACCAGCGCCATTTATAAGATTGGGCAGCCGCATGGGCCATAATTTCATTATCGGTATTTGGCCCATGGTACTGAATACGGCGGGTGGCTATAGAGAAAAAAACAGCAAACAATGCCGAGACAAGTACTATTATTTCTAAATTAAAATAATACGACATAGAAGGATTACCAAGTTTTAATTTTGCGTTTAACTTTTTTCTTTAAGCGCTGGTATGTTGCAACAGCCCTTTTTTCTATGCGTGGTGACACTATTCTAAGAAGTTCTTTGCCCATAACTCGGTAGTGTCCGCCAACTTTATTGGCTTGGATAAGTTTGTTTTTTAGAAGCCGCTTCACAGTACTCTTACTAATTTTCAAAAGCGATTGGACTTCGGAGGTTGTATAAACCTCATTCGGATTTATTTCACTCATCTACCTAAGGTATCAAAACGTATCAAAAGGTGTCAATCCCAAGAAGTGGACATCAGATCAAGTTGCCTTTTTGTTGGGTTATGCTATAAAAACGACAGTACTCAGAAACAATGGGTAAAATTGTGGCTAACTGGTTCAGAGACAACTGCGGAATGCGGCTTGAGATGTATGCCAAAATGCTGAAGGACCAGAATCTAAGGGGGAATGTTTTCAAGGCCCTCGATATAATAGAAAAGGGCATAGCAACCGGAGGGAAAATTCTTATTTTTGGCAACGGAGGGTCGGCAGCAGAATCCCAGCATTTTGCGGCTGAATTGGTCTGTCAATTTCAAAAGAAAAGAGTAGCCATACCGGCCATTGCCCTGACTACAGATACTTCTATCCTTACGGCTCAGGGCAACGACCACGGGTTTGATTCCGTTTTTGAAAGGCAAATTGAAGCGCTTTGCCATCCGGGAGATGTGGTAATCGGCTTAACTACAAGCGATGTCTACCACAATGGCCACTCCCGCAATATTTTTAATGCTTTTGGGGCCGCTCACAAGAAAGGAGCTAAAAAAATAGGATTATTCAGCATTAAAACAAAAAACCTTATTAGTATTGGTCTCGTTGATGTGCCAATTCTTATCCCCGCTGAAAACACAGCCCTGATTCAAGAAGCCCACTTGGCTATTATCCACATGCTTTGCGAGAGGATAGAAGAAAATCTGTAAAATCCCCTTCCGGGGATTTTAGTTTAAGTTTCTCTTGCCGATTAAGTAATAATTTTGAGGCAAATGTTTTATTTCGTAATTGATCCAGTCATGGTCCTGGTTATTTTTCATATATTCATCAAAATATTTCACGTTGTCTATCGTTTCAAAGACCGCCTGATATGCTATCAGCACATATTTAGGTTGACCTATTTTTTTCAGAAATTCATCCCGCAACTCAACCGGAGATTCACTTAGAGACCAGGTGGCTATAAAAATATCGGGATTTGAATCATCCAGCTTTTCTGTCTGGCTGATAAAATTAAAATTTCCGTCTGTATTGCTCGAGTGCAGGTAATATTTTTGAAGTGATAAAAACTCAGGTATATCAAAAATCGTATATTTCTCCCTAAATCCTAAATTATTAACAAGCTTGGCCATGCAACCGTAACCTCCGCCAAATTCCACTATTTTACCGGCTTGCTTTATATCAATTGGAATGTAATCAATCAGCCGTGACAAATTGTAGGCAGTGTTTATAAAGTTACCACTGCTTTTCTTCCAATATTTATACTTCGGAGGATTACCGACCCAAGTTTCCGTTATTGCCGGCGACCATTTATCCCAATTATAGTTAAGCAGATAATCAAATTCGGGTTTACGAGCTCCGGCGGACATTGTTTCAATAACAGGATCCCATCTCAAAAAATTTCTCAGGTCTTTTTTCAATATATACCGCCTGATGTCTTGCCGGTATTTGTCCCACAAACTTGTGCATTCGGCTCTTTGATTATCAATATTTTTTATAGAATTAAACAGTTCGGTTCTATATATTCTTTGATCTGGGGTTTCTTTTTTTAATTTCACGCTCAGTTCTTCCAGATTACTCTTTATTATTTTGAGTGCTTCTATTCTGCGTCCGATACTGATTGACTTGTTTTTTATTTTATTTGCCAGATTTATAATCTGCTTCGGAAGAATTTTTTTACAAAATTCTTTTAAAAAAAGTTTCTTTCTCATATGTTTAGGCAATTTCTTTATCTTTAATATGGTAGCTTTTGTACAGGTAGGAATCCTGGTTTTTTATCAACTCAGACGGTGCGCCTGATTCAATAAGTTTCCCGTTATCTATAACAATAATTCTGTCAGAACTCATTACGGTTGTTAAGCGATGAGCAATTACCAAGACCGTAACTTTTCCTTTCAGATTATTTATTGATTTTTGAATCAATGCCTCCGATTCGTTATCTATGGAGCTTGTTGCTTCATCAAGAATTAAGACAGAGGATTTTTTAGCCAAAACCCTTGCCAGGGCAATGCGCTGTCTTTGACCTCCGGATAATTTAATACCTCGTTCTCCAACCTGTGTTTCAAATTTATTCGGCAACCCCTGGATAAAATCATAAATATTCGCCATCTTTGAAGCATTCTCTATGCTCTCACGGGAAATACTTTCATCATAAAAGCGAATATTGGCCTCAATAGTGTCGTTGAGAAGGAAAACATCCTGTGAAACATATCCTATGTTTTTTCGCCAAGCATCCAGTTTGATGGAATTAATGTCAACTTCATCAATTTTGACAACTCCGCTCTGGGGTTTTAATAGCTGCAAAAAAATATCAACCAAGGTGGTCTTTCCGGCGCCGGAAGGTCCGATTATGCCGATCATCTCGCCCTTTTGGATTGTAAAATTAATATCCGACAAAGTGTTTGATTCCATATTCGGATAAGCAAAACCAACATCCTGAATACTTATTTCTTGTTCAAATTTGAACGGTTCAGTACCGGGTGTATTTTCTTTGTACTGCTGAACCTCTTTTTGATAGCTAAGCATCGTTTCCAGATAAGTAAACAAAGAGTTGATACCGTCCAGCTTGCCCTGGATTCCTTGAATATAGGAATACATTTTTTGGATAAGGTAAATTATTACCGCAAAAGAAGCAATATTAAAATCAGGGGATTTAAAAGAATAAGCAAATATTATAGAGATGAAGAGGAGGGAGACCGGCTCAAATAGTGTGCCTTGAAAACTGCTTATCAAAGATGTTTTAATGCGGGCTTTTCGTAATTCTTCAAAATAAAAATAGCCCCTTTTGACCAATGACGGCTCAACGGCAAAAGCTTTTATTGTTTTAATGCCGATCAAACTCTCATTGATAAGATGACCTAGTTTTTTACCGGTAAGATTTGCGTGTTTGGCAAGTTTCCTTGTCTTAAAGAAAAGGGGTTTTAAAACCACGAGGATAAGCGCCCCTCCCACCAAAGACATAAGGGTTATGGAAACTGACAATTTAAAAGCAATGGCAGCGTACGTTATTAAACTTGCAACCCTAAGCATTAATTCACTGATGGCTCTGAGTATATTTGATCCGGCGGCAACGTCGTTAGAAATTACCCTGTCAAGATATCCGACCCTTTGGTTCATAAGAAATGTCCAGTCAGCTTCAAGGGTTTTTTTAAACAACATAGAGCTGATGTTGCGGTCATACTGTGCAGAAATTTTATCGCTAAGATGAATGGTCAGAATCGTTATTACGGCCTTCCCGATAAAAAACGAGACCATTAAAACCAAAAGGATGGGCAAATTATAACTTAGATGGAGAAAAGAGAAAATTTTTGCAACAAGCTGATAAAAAACATTAGAGGTGCCGGTACTGTTTTGCTGGGTAACAAAAGCAAAAAGCGGTATCAGCATGCTAATGCCCAGACCGCCCAGAAGACTGCTGACAAACCCCAATAAAGTTGTGACTAAAATCCGCCACCTATATTGCCAATAGGCACGCTTAAAAACCACGAAAACTCTGTGGATTTTTTTTATGTTTTGGAAATGTGTTGCGGTTAATTCCTTGAACATAACCCCTAAAAGATACCAATTTTCTCGAATTTGCGCAATAAGGAGGTGTCAAAAGGGGTCAAAAGAGGTTATTTTATAATAAAATTAAAACCGCCTTAAGCGGTTTTTCTGTTTCTTTCCTTTGAGACATACCAGTCAATTGTTTTTATCAGCCCCCGGTTGAAGTCCGTCCGGGCTTTAAATCCAAATTCTTTAGCAGCCCGGGAAACATCCATGCATCGCCGGGGCTGACCATCCGGTTTAGACTTATCCCAACTCACCTTACCTTCAAATTTCATCAGCCCGCAGATAATTTCAACCAGGTCTTTTATTTTAATTTCACGACCGGCCCCAAGATTTACCGGCTCTGGTTTATCATATCTTTCTGTAGCCAAAACTATACCCTCGGCAGCATCCTCAACATATAAAAACTCTCTGGACGCACTTCCGCTGCCCCAGACATCAATATGTTTTTTATTTAGCTTTTTAGCCTCAGCCGCCTTTCTAATAAGAGCCGGGATCACATGGGAACTCTTCGGATCAAAGTTGTCTCCCGGGCCGTATAAATTTACCGGCAAAAGATATATGGCATTAAAGCCGTATTGCTGGCGATAGGATTGAGCTTGGACTAAAAGAACTTTTTTGGCTAATCCATAAGGAGCATTTGTCTCTTCCGGATAACCGTTCCAAAGGTCTGATTCCTTAAAAGGTACAGGGGTAAACTTGGGATAAGCACATACCGTGCCGATTGCCACAAATTTTTCTACCCCAGACAAACGTGCCGCTTCCAAAAGCTGCACTCCCATCATAATATTGTCATAAAGCAACTCGCCCGGTTTTTCCCTGTTAAGACCTATGCCACCCACATTTCCGGCAAGATGAATAACTATATTCCGGCCACTTGCCGCTTTCATGCAATTTTCCCATTTACGAAGATCCAGACTCTCCGAGCGGGGAATGAATATGTTTTTTTCAGGCACGCCTTTTTTCAGCAACTTTTTAATAACAAAGCTGCCCAAAAATCCAGATCCGCCGGTAACTAAAAACTTTTTATTTTTAAATTTTGTATCCATTAGACCCGCTTGTTAAGATGCCCGATAGTTTAATTATTTACTACATTTACTATTTAATGTAAAGTGTGTATATCAAAACGACCTGAAATTAATTTCTCCTGAATGCTTATACTTCAAATCAATACTGTTGATGCCCGAGGGGGGGCAGCGCAAGTCGCTTTTAACCTCAAAAGAGAACTTGAAAAGAAGGGGCACCAAAGCCCCATGTTTGTCGGCAGAAAATATTCTGACAACCCAGACGTTTTTGTTCTTAATGATATTTTGTCTTTCTCCGGCAAAGTGCGCAGAAAACTTGCCTACTGGCTTGCCAACGATATTGATGTTTTCAATTCTGACCATATTTTAAAAACAGAACAGTTCAAAAAGGCTGATATTATCCATTGCCATAATCTTCACGGTAATTATTTTAATCTCGGGACTTTAGCAAAAATTTCACGCATCAAACCGGTAATCTGGACTTTTCACGATATGTGGCCTATAACCGCCCATTGCGCTCATGCTTTTGACGGTGCTCTGAAAGAAAACGGATTTTTTACTTGTCCAAGTTTGGATATTTATCCCTCTATCTCCTGGCATAACGAAAAATATTTAGAAAAAAGAAAGAGTAAAATCTATAAAAACTCCAACCTTCACATAGCAATCCCGTCCAAATGGTTAGCCGATAAAGTAAGACAAGGTGTCCTTAAAGATAAGCCGTTATCCATAATATACAATGGTATTGATAACTCGGTATTTAGGCTGTATGACAAGCAAGAATCCCGCCAATCCTTAGGCCTTCCGGCCGATAAACGTATTGTCCTCATTGTGGCCAAAAGGGGGGCTTCTAATCCGTGGAAGGGGGGCAACTATGCCCAAGAGGCCATGAGAGCGTTTAAGGACAATCCTGGAGCCTTTTTCGTTGATTTAGGCGGTAATACCGACGAAACCAACGACGGGGTCAGAACGATAGGTTACACAAGCAACCAGACAACATTGGCAAAATATTACTCTGCGGCTGATATCCTTTTATACCCTTCTATCGCCGACAACTGTCCGCTAGTAGTTCTTGAGGCTATGGCCTGTGGATTACCGGCTGTTTCATTTAACACCGGTGGCATACCGGAACTCGTTGACCATCAAAAAACAGGCTATGTGGCCCGCTATAAAGATACTGAAGACCTCCTGGTCGGAATTCAATGGTTACTTTCCCGCTCACCCGCTGAATATTCCGTCATGAGTGAGGCTCTTATTACTAAAGCACGCTCCGGTTTTAGCCTGCACACAATGACCGAAAAATATCTGGAACTCTATAAATCTCTGCTAAAATAAAAGCTTATCTGACTTTTTTTAAATATCCGTTTGGGTTCCAGGTAAGAAGAAGTTTTTCTCTGCTTTTATCTATTTCAAACTCTTTATTGTTTTTAAAAAATTCATAGATAGCTTCCATGGGGCCGGGTACCTCTTCCGCCTTTACGGGGTGGCCGTTGAGATTGCTGTCTTCTACTATCATGTAGCTTCCTTTGCTTACCAACGGTCCGTATATATTCATTTCCCGAAGCACATGTTCGCAAGTATGAAGCGAGTCCAGTATCACTAATATTTTTTCTCCAGGATTAATGTGTTCTTTTACCTTCGCGACAACCTGAGGGTCTGTGGATGACCCTGACAAATATTTAATCCTATCGTGTTCAGGCAAACCGGGCTGTTTGCGAATATCAACCGTGATTACTCGACCCTTATTTAAAAGGTCGCAAATAGATGCAAGAAACAAAGCACTCCCGCCATGCGAAGTCCCGCATTCAATAATAACGTCTGGCTTTTGTTCAAATAATATTTCCTGATAAATCCAACAGTCCAACGGACATTTCGTAACACGCGTACCTAACCATTTCATGTCGCCCCAAGCCTTCCCAAAATGATAAGAGTTGTAATAAAGACGATGAAAGGAATCTATAATCTCTGTTTCAGTCTTAGGCGAAACATTTATGCGCCGATGGATGAGATTGCGTATCGTCTTGAGTTCTTCTTTTATTGATTGAAATATTTTGGGCATGAGACGGTATTGTTTTTGAAAGTTTAACAAGACCATAATTAATGTCAATTACATTAAATACCGGATATTTTATTTAAAATGTTTCCAGCTAAAATACTTGATTTAAGCTGGTCTTGATATTGTTTGTAACCATTTTCAGCTATTTTTTCCGCTACAGGATAATTATTTTTAGCCCACAATATCTTCTCGGCCAGAGAATTAGCATCAGCGGGGCTACAAGCCAAACATGTCTCACCTGGGGCTAAAAGCTCCAGTACGCCAATATTTGAAGCGGTCAAATACGGCAACTTCATGGCCAAGCTTTCATAGGCCTTGTGAGGTATTGTTCTGGAAAGACGATCATGATTGGAAAGCTGGCCCAACGAAAGATGACACCTCTGCATTGTTGTTCTCAGGGTATCATAAGAAACATAATCTGTTATCAATTCCAGATTAGCGGGCTTTAATTCCTCTGCAAGTTTTTTAACTTTCTTCAGAAGAATACCGCTGCCTATTACGATAAATTTAATATTTTTATCTTCCAAAATCTTAGCCGCTTTTATCGCATACTCCACGCCGGATTCCGGCATGAATGCGCCTCTGAACAAAACCGTGAAGCTGTCGTATTTTGGCAATGCCGGATTATAAAAAAACTTGTTCTCATCAACACCAATCCAGCTTTTGTATATTTTCTTTCCGGAAATCTTAAATATCTTTTTAAAAAAATCTGCCTGATGATCCGTTTCAACAATAACCAAATTAGCTAAATGCACAGCCACAAAATCAATAAACCAATAATAAACGGCCTTCACCGAAAACCTTGAAGCTAGCTCCCTTGAAATTATCATCCTCTCATACACCGAGAGAGCAGCATTGTAAATAATTTTTTTACGGCAAAAAGGACGGAAAAGGGCGACTAAAACAGGGCTATCATACCCAATCATCACAGCATCAATATCGCCTGAATTGTGCAAATAAAAAGACACTGTCTTGATAAGCCCTCGGATTCCGCCACCTTTGACATAAAATCCGACAACCTCCACCCCATTTTCACTCAGCCCCTTTATGCATGCTGAATTAAGAGAATAGTCCAGCCGCGTATTGCTTATGTAGATTATTTTATTTATCATAACGATTTTTTAAACAAGTGCCTGAAACATTCAAGGAGAGTACTTAAACCATACCAAATACTTCTTCTTAAATTTATACTTGAGGCTTCTGGAAAATATCTGACAGGAACCGGTATTTCACCGATAGCGTAGCCGGCTTCAATAATCTTAAAAAGCATCTGCGTATCAAAAACAAAATCATCTGAAAATTTTCTATAACCGACCCGCTCTAAAACTTCACGCCGATAAGCACGCATACCAGTGTGCCATTCTGAAAGATTCTGGCCGCTAACCACGTTTTCAACTAAGGTCAAAAACCGATTCGAAATGTATTTGTAAAACGGCATTCCGCCAGCCAGGGCTTCCTTACGGCTTCGGATCCGGGATCCAAGCATAACATCAAAATAACCATTACCGATAAATTCCACAAAATAATTAATTAGTTTCGGATCGTATTGATAATCCGGATGCAACATGATGATAATATCTCCCCCTTTTGCAATAGCCGCATCGTAGCAAGTTTTTTGATTGGCGCCGTAACCCTTATTTTGATTATGCCGATAAACTGTCAGATTTAGTTTTCGTGCTATTTCTAAGGTGTTATCGTTACTTTTGTCGTCCACCAATATTATTTCGTCGGTCAAATTTAACGGAATGTCCTTGATCGTTTTTTCCAAAGTAACACCCGCATTATATGCCGGCAAAACAACTATTATTTTTAATTCTTTATACATTTTATTAATGTTTTTTTTCTAACAGAAAGTATCTGTCAAGAAAGGGATAAATCCCTATTAAACCTATCAGCAAATAAAACATCAGATAAGGGGTATTATATCTGGGTATAGCATCAAGGGCGGTAATAATTAAATAATTATAAAATAAATAAAACAGAGACAACCAAAACACAAGCCTGAAGGTTTTTTGTTTAAGAAAAACAAATCTTACAATACCATTCAGAAACAATAAATAGAGACCTGTATAAAATCCCGCTCTTAAATATTTATTATAAGAACCGGCATAAGTATGCTCCACGAAAACTAGTTTTACAAACTCTATTCCGTTCCCCAATAAATATTTGTCAAAATTCTTTATTATCGTCTTAATATTCTTATTTCTCATACCAACAGCCTGCTGAGGATTGGAAACTTGTTGATAATAATCATCATATAAGTTCTTAAACTCGTATTTATCCAGAAAACTATCCGACCCTCCGCCTTTGACACTCCTTTTTAGCCATGATGATAAATATTGAGCTGTTTCTTTATATGACAATTCAGTTCTGACAGCCCGGTAATATATTAACTGTCCCTGTCTGCCCTCTGTAATAGAAAGACTGCCACTTTGAGAATAAACATAAGTTATCCAACCGCCAATTAATAGAACAAAAAATAAAAAGCCGATTGCGCTTTTTTTAATATCTATATTTTTAAAAACCCGGCTGCTTCTTGTGAAAAATAAATAAACTGCAAAAAACAGAAACGGAAACAATAAAATTTGAGTTCTGACTAATGCCGAATATCCTAAAACAGTCCCGAGAGCTACATAATAAAAAACGTCGGCCTTTTCGGTTTTAATTATTTTAATCAATAGCCAGAAAGAAAAAGCCAGCAAAAAAGTAAATACGAGTTCCGTTGTCAATTCAACCGAATAGTAACCCATATACGGTACGAGAACAGACAAAATTCCGGCTAATAAACCAAACTTTTTTTGCCCATAAACAGAAAAGGTCAAATATATAAAATAACCAACAAAAGCCAGTAGGATTAATTGAACAAGCCTAACTGCCACAAAGTTAAAAAGGCCAAATATTTTATATATCGCAAAAAGAAAAAAAGGGTAGCCCGGTTCTCTAAAATTATCAAAACCCGACTCCCCCATAGTATAAACACCTCTTGAAATCAAATTTTGTGCATAATTATTGTATTGTCCGGCATCTCCTGTTGGTTCTTGACTATGAGTTAAACCAAAAACACCAAAACTTACCACAGCAAAGGAAAGGATTATAAAAAAAGCAACGAGAGATGATTTTATGGAAAATTTCATTTCTTAAGTGTTTCTAATTCCTGTCGCCAATGATATCCTCCCCAGTGTTTATATTTACCGGTAAGTTCCGGGTCTTCAAAACCTGGATGGCATCCTAATTCTACAACCTTATCAGAATACTTGTTTTGCAGATTTTTTGCCATAACCAGGTCATCCGGACCCAGGTTACCGGCATTCATGAATCCGACAAAAAAATCGTTATGTCCGAGACCGGCCCTTGAAATTTTATTTTTTGCCATCCAAGATAAAAAATTCAAAAACACCAATTGAGTTTTTCTGAACAAACCACCTCTTGAAGTTAATGGCTCTCTGACTATCCGGATATACGGGATTCCATATTTTTTAGCCAAAGAAATAATAATGTCGAAAATGCCGGGAAGCAAATGAAGATGCTGGTGGCTGTTGATGAATTGCGGTTTAATACCCGCCCCCAAAATCTTCCGAATTTGGGCTTCACACTCTTTTTCTATTTCATTTTTTTTAATTAAGCATAGGAGATACCTGACAAAAAATGTCTTATAATTTTTAGGTGACTTGATTTGTGTGAGAGATTTTTCCTCAACCAGAACTAAATGAATGCCGATATTGGAACTCGGAGCATCTTTAATCCTCTGAACAGCGTCATCAAACGCTTCTCCATTAGCCATCAAGGAAGCGCCATTAATCAATCTGTTTTTAAACGCAAAAAAAATGCCTTCATTAACAACCGGGGCAAGCCCCAGATCATCTGCCACGATAAAAATATTCTGTTTAGAACGAGTGGATTCCATAGGGAGTTTCTTTTATGTTTTCCCCATCAATATTCAATGTTTCCGAAACAATATAAAGAGGCCTGCCTTTAACTTCATTAAACATTTTATACATGTATTCACCCACGATTCCCAGAATTATCAGCTGGATACTCCCCAGGAACAAAACAGCTAAAATTATAGTGGCATAACCGGCGGCCAGCGGATTAGGGTTTAAATAGTAATCAGCAACGACGTAAATAGAAAAAACAATACTGACAACCAAAACAAACAACCCTATCCAGAAAGCCAACCTCAAAGGAAAAGCCGAAAAAGATGTAATTCCACTCAAAACCAATTTCGTTAATCTCCTGATATCATATTTCGGCTTGCCGGCGCGTCTTGATTCAACAACATAAGGCACATACTTCTTTTTAAACCCTATCCACTGGATCATGCCCCTTAAATATCTTTCTCTCTCCGGCAGTTTTTTAAGCGCGTTGACCACCGGTCTTTTATACAAAGCAAAATCGGAAACATTCTTGAACTCCAAGTTTGTAATAGCGCTCATTAATTTATAAAAACCTCTTCCCCCTGCTTCTCTCAATCTGGAATTCTGCTTATTATCCAATCTTTCTCCGATAACTATATCGTGACCGTCTTGGGCGTGTTTAATAAATGTCGGTATTAGGGAGGGCGGGTGCTGAAGGTCGCCATCCATGGTCAGAACCATATCTCCTTGGGCAAAGTCAATTCCAACATTAAAAGCGGCTTGGTGGCCGAAGTTTCTTGAGAATTTAATAACCTTAAACTTGGAGTCCTGGTCGGCGACCTTTTTAACTAACTCAAAAGTATTATCGATTGAACCATCGTCCACTAAAATAACCTCATAATTTTTACCGAGAGTTTGACCAACTCTATTAAGTTCGTTAATTAAAAAAGGTATCACCTCTTGTTCATTAAAAAGAGGGATGACTATAGATAAATCTATGTTTTTTGACATATGTAATATTGTATCATTTAAACCTTGACTTTAAAAATAAATCATACTATAATATTTACAGTTCGTCAAATTTCATAGCGAGAGGGGAAAACGTGAATAAATACGCCATTGCATCGTTCATTATCTTCTTTATTATTCCGCTTCTTTTGGCCATTGTGACCCAACAAGTAGGAATAATCACCAGAAAGAGAAGGACTGAATGAAATTCAAACAAATAGTGTCGTTCTTGGGATCCCACTGGCTCTGGTGGCCATTTGCCCGTCGGCCATGGCTCGAACGCCTCTCCCTAAGAAGCAGGGATAGGTTATCTCGATGCGAACTGGTAATCGCTGTTACCCCTTATATAATTGGCGCATTACTCCTACTTGCTGGAATTCATAATTACTCCAACAGTCCTAAGTTCCAACAAAGGCGGGCCGCCTGGGTAAAACAGCAACAACAGCAGCAAGAGAAAGATAACGGGATGAGCCCATTCCTCCAATATTGGTTTTACGTAAGACCAATGTCACCGTAAACTGTAAAAAGAGAGCCTGATGCCTGTGAAGAGTCCCGCTACCATCATGGTAGTTGCCACTCCTCGCGGGCTCTTTTATTATTAAAATAAGTACAAATAAAACAGGGCGCCCAAAATATTTAACAAAATATCTAGGAAAGTATCTGAAAAAGTAGCTGGGGTTATAAAATATCTAAACTTATTTTCCAAATATTTTTTAATCTTTTTATTTTTATTAATAATAAATTCGTAAATCTCCCAAAGAATACTAATCGTTAAAATAGCCAATAACACCAAATTTTTATCCAAATAATTAAAAAGTAAAACCGCCAAAAGAAAACCTCCTAAAAAATGAGAGGTCTCATATAGCAAGTACAATCTCTTTCCTTTGTAACTAAAAACTAAATTTATAGATATCAGGGCAACCAATAAAATAAGTTGGATTATAATGTTCATATTTTGGAGCAATCAAAAACATACGACTCCACTTTTTTATCCTGGAACTTTTTCAGCAAAGGACATCTCTCTATCAATGGCCAGTATCGCCCCCCTTTCTCAATAGCCGGAAAGTCCACTATCATATACTGACCCCTATAAGCCGTAATTTTCGGAAGATAGTCTCTTTTGGGGGCTGTATAAAATCTTGAGTAGTATTTACCGCTCAATCGCAAATAATATGCCCCGATATCGTAATGGGTAATGATCCTTTTTGCTTCATTGCTTGAATTAACATAATCTATGGTTTCTTTGGCCACCTTGTCCACGCTTCCATAAACAGTGCCAAATAAATATTCATTATCAAAAACAAGATTATACCCTACTCCAAAAACAATAAATAAGACTAAAAATAAGTTTCTGTTTTTCTTTAAAACAACGAGTCCAAAAGAGCCAATAGCAATCATCCAGCTTAAGATGATAAACAAAGCCGAAAAATAAAATCCCGATGGACCGGAACCACCGGTGAAGGGAATAAGAAATCTAAAATCCAAAGTTCTTATCCTGTCTACGTATGCCTCTTTAGGGTTCAGGGGCAAAACATCATGAGGCAGGAAAAAAATAACACAAGAAGCCAGAACAAAAACAGCGGCGGCTATAAAATAAAAATTCTTACGGACGTGTTGTTTGTCCAAAAAATCAGACATCACCTGAGCGCTTATCAAAACAGCCGGAATAATCAGAAACATAAAATATCTTTCAACTGTTAGGGTGGAGAAATCAAACAGGACAAGATAAAAAATTAAATTTATGAACAAATACACAAATAATGCCCGGTATTTAACCAGTACATCTTTTTTGAAAAAACCGTATAAAACCGGCAGAGCCAACAAAGGCGAAAGCCAAACAAGAGATTTAAATATTTTAAACACTAAATCAAAGTAAGCCCTTGAAGCAAAATTGAAACTTCTAAAATTCTCGGCATACTCAACAACAACCACCAATTTGGTGATGTAAAAATAAGAAAGCGTTCCCAATGCAGCCAAAAAACCCAATGCCCATGGCCATGTTTTCTTTAAAACAACTTTTAAGACCATCTTCTCTTGGGAATAATACAAACCCAACAGCCAATCAACAATGAGTGCGCCGATAAATAACAAAAAACTTAATTTAGTCAAAAATCCTCCTACAATAGCCACACAAAACACCAGAAGCCATCTCTTTGTTATCTTCTTTTCCGATATGTGCAAATAAGCATAGTAACCAAGCAAAACAAAAAACGGCAAAGTCGCTCCGTCTATATCAATTTGAAGATTTGAAATAAACGCATAAACATTGATTACAAAAATAGCGGTAGCAAAAAGAGCGGTTTTTTTGTTGCCCGAAATTTTCAAAGAAACAAGATAAATAAGCCAAAGATTAAAAATACTGAACAAAAACGGCACTACCCTCAAGTTATCATAACCGAGAACACTCCCGGCCAAACTAAGAAATAACCAAGTAAGAGGCGGGTGAACGCCGGAACCTTCATCAAATGCCGGATTTACATAAGTCGCCCATCTATATTCATCCTGATGATAAATTTGCCCCAGACCAAAAAATCTTGTGACAACAAAGACGGCAAAAATAATTAAAAGCCATTTATTGTTTTTGAAAAAATCAGCCATTATCTCTCCCAATTAAACCATTTGGACGACTTTCTGACAACGCAACAATGACTCTTTATCGGATTTTTCGCCATACAGACCTTAAGAAAACGCTTTGTTCTTTTATAAGATTAGGGGGTAACTTATTAAAAGTTCTTATTTCTGATGATTGTTCATCCGGCTTAAGAGTCTCCCCGTCGGAAAAACACAAAAATGCCAGGCTAACCGTGCTGCCAAACCCTCTGTCTTTTGCTTCGTTTGGAAATTCCATATATCCGAGAAACTCTTTTATTTTAACTTTTGAGCTTAATTCCGTTCTGGCTACCCGTTTTATTGCATCGGCAAGTTTTTCCCGATAATGCACAGTCCCGCCGGGCAAATGCCATTTTCCTTTTTGCGGTTCTATGTCCCTCAAAGTCAAAACCAATCCTTTTGGTGTTTTTATAACCAAATCAACACACAAACGATGCACCTTAGAATATATAGCCCTAAACTCTTTAGACGAAAAAGGTTTTTTGTTGTTCATAGATCGGCAGTTTTTATTATTTCTCCTATCCTCTTAATGTATGTATGTTCATTTCTTGCTCTGTTAAATCCTGCTTCGGCAATTTTTAATCTTTCTTCTTCATTATTCAGATAATATTTGGCCTTCTGACGCACATCACCGGTCCCGGAAAAAGAAACAAATTCTTTTCCGTCCTCAAAAAGATTAAATATGTCCTTTCTATCGTCACGGTTTAACAGCATCGCTCCTGCCGCTGTAGCTTCAAACGGCCTTAAGTTTACCCCCGTTCCCGATACTTCTTTTGAAATATCAGCATTAATTACAATTTTGCTGTTTTTGTAAATATTTTGAATCTCTTCAGTCTTAACCCGGCCTTTATAGTAATCTTTTAGGGATGTATCCAGCCATGATTTGCTTCCCCACAAACATAGGCCGAGATCCTTAATCTCGTTTAAAATATGTTCTCGTTCGCCGTATAATTTCTTATCATAGGTTCCGATAAACGAAATATTATAAAGATGTCTCCGGGGCTTAACCCATCGGTCTTTTTCGTTTAAATCTGCCGAAAATGGAACATACAGAGCATTTTTATATCCCTCTTTTTTCAACATTTCCACCACATAGGGATCGTGATCAACAAAATAGTCATAACATGGAGCAATTTTTTTTATCAAATCCCACTGATCCATCGTTTCGGGATAATAATTTACAAGAGGGCAAGTTTTTCGCAGAGAGGCCAGCATATCAATAAAAAGAGCGGGGCCTTTCACAACAAAAACACAATCCGGTTTAATTTTTCGGGATTTTGCCAATATTTGTCTCGTTACCAGCCTCTTAGCCCGCCTTTTTAAAAACACAAACATTCTAGGCGGGAGGTTTTTAACAAAACTGTGAATTATGTTTTCCGGATTTAAAACAAAATTACCGCGATAGTCCACTAAAGACACCTTAAAGCCGTGGTGCTCAAAAGCCCTGCGAATAGGAGAACACATCGTCGATGAAGTTGGCGCGATTAGCAATATGTTTTTCATGACCTATTTTAGAAGCTTATAAAAACCAGAAATTTCCTTGCATATAAATTTAATATCCGAATCCTTAAGAAAAGACGATGACGGTAGCCACAATCCATGATTACCGATACTTGTTGCTACGGGAAACTTTCCCTTAACGGTTTCATAAATCGGCTGGGTGTGAATGGCTGGATAAAACAACCGCGAACCGATTCCCCGTTCCTTCAGATAACTCTGGAGAGCTTTCGGGTCAGGAACCAAAACATCAATAAACCACGGCGAAGTTCCGGACGATGTTTCAATGAATTTTATCTCTTTAACATCTTTTAAAAGTTTATGGTATAGCGCCAACATGGCTTTTTTTCGCTTGGCCCGCCCCGGAAGTTTTTTCATCTGTTCAATGCCCAACACCGCCTGCAGGTCTGTAAATTTAAAATTCCAACCCATAGCATCATGCGAATCAACACCGGATTTAACCCGGCCAAAATCTTTGAGCTTCTCAACTTTTTCATATAATTCCTTAGAATCGGTAATTAGAGCGCCACCCTGGCCGGTAGTTATAATCTTGGGCACACTAAACGAAAAACTGCCAAATTCACCGAAACGACCGAGATGTTTACCTTTATGAAACGACCCGAGAGACTGCGCCGCATCTTCAATTAAATAAATCTTTTTCTTTTTACATACTGACCTCAATTTATCAAATCCGCCTGCCCGGCCATTTATTGAAACATGGATGATAGCTTTTGTCTTGGAGGTTATCGCCTTAGAAACAAGATCCGGATTAAGACAAAAGGTTTCATCAACATCAACAAAAACCGGTCTGGCTCCGGCCATTACTACAGTATTAGGTGTAGCAATCATAGTATAATCAGGCACGATTACTTCATCGCCATCTTTAATACCAAGAGCTTTCAAGGCCAGAAACAAACTAATTGTTCCGTTTGATACGACACTGCAGTATTTTGCTCCTGTATAGTCGCAAATCATCTTTTCAAATTCTTCTGTCTTTTTAAATTCCATCAGCCATCCACCCGAATTTAAATATTCAAGAATAGCCTTCTTTTCTTCTTTGCCGTACCACGGCTCCATTTGATTTATTGTTTTAGACATATTCTTATTTTTTTGCTTCCACGTTTAAGCTTACCAAAATCCCTTTCTTGTCCATGTGGGGTACGTAGGCCTGAGAATGGTCGTCATAATCCTTATGAATAGTCTTCTGCCAGTCATATCGGTGAATGTTTTTAAATCCGGCGGTCTGCAACATTTTCTTCAAAGAATTAAAATCATAAGCGGTTTTGTGATAAATAAAACTTTCTTTATTACCTTTTTTTACTGCCATCCGCCCATAAAGGGGGCCCAATATACCTTTATGTTCCATAACTTTTCCATGTTTAAGATATACTTTGACCATAGCCTCAAAATCGGGAACTGCAATTCTTAAAACACCACCCGGTTTTAAAACGCGGCGCCACTCTTTTAATACCCGTTCCCCTTCCTGTCTGTCAAAATATTCAAAACTGTGAGAAGTATAAATTAAATCCGCCGAATTATCGGAAAACATCGGCAAATCGACTATGTCATGCCGGTAATCCAGGTGAGGATAATCATCCAGGTCAACATGAACAAAACCCGGAATATTTCTTTTTCCGGATCCCAAATAAAGCTGTATTTTTTTATTTTTTATTGGCCTCATATCAGAATCTTATCTTCAACAAACGGCCCATTTTTTAACTCCAGAATTTCAGCATCTTCCAAAATATGAATACCGATACCGCCGTTTAAAACAAGCAGGAGGTCGCCGGTCTTCATAATTACTTTTTTGAACATTTTTTTATCTGGACCGTATAGATCGGCTTTAATTTTGCCCTTTTTGACAATTAAACATTCCTGCATTTTTTCAGTCTGTCTCTTTGTGGGTTTGTGGGCATGAGCCACAAGATATTTACCCTTAGGATGCTTCAGGGTCACCAGTTGTAATGGTTCCTTACCTTCTGTCTGAGGAATACTGCCACCGGGAAGACGGTTAAGAAAGATAGCTACTAATTTATTTTTATAAAGTATATCGGACATTACATTCGGTTAACTTTAACTTTTTTGTTGTTTAGTCTGTTTTTTACATTACCAAAGTCATGTTCGGTCATTAATTGAGCCAGTTTTTTAAAAGTGACTTTTGGTTTCCATCCTAAAATTTTCTTCGCTTTTGAAGCATCTCCTATCAATAAGTCTACTTCGGATGGCCTGAATAAAACTTTATCCACGCAAACCAAGAGTTTGCCTGTTTTTTTATCATAACCCTTCTCGTTAACGCTTTTTCCCCGCCATATTATATTATACCCGAGATTATTTCCGACTTCCTCAACAAATTCTCTTACCGTATGAGTTTCACCGGTTGCAATTAGAAAATCATCCGGTTCTTTGTGTTGCAAAATTCTCCATATCGCTTCCACATAGTCCTTGGCATAGCCCCAATCTCTTTTTGCATCCAAATTCCCCAAAGAAAGGATGTCCTGAAGACCCAACTTAACCCGCGATAAACCAATGGTTATTTTTCTCGTGACGAATGTCTCGCCCCGGCGGGGCGATTCATGATTAAACAGGATTCCATTTGAGGCAAAAAGACCATAGGCGTTTCGGTGGACCTTGGTCATCCAATAAGCAAGGGTCTTGGATACACCATAGGGCGACTGCGGGTTAAATGGTGTCGTTTCTTTTTGAGGCACTTCAAGAACCTTGCCAAACATCTCACTTGATGAAGCTTGATAAAATTTGGTCTTGATGCCGGAATCCTTTATCGCATCCAGAAGCCGCAACGCCCCAAGACCGGTAACATTGGCCGTATATTCGGGAATTTGAAAACTGACACCTACATGGCTTTGAGCGCCGAGATTATAAATTTCATCGGGCTTTATCTTTTCCAACAACCGGCTCAAATTAGAACCATCGGATAAATCACCGTAAACAGTAGTGAAAGTGGGGTATTTCGGGTTGTCGTATAGGTGGTCAATTCTAACTGTATTGAAAGTGCTGGTCCGGCGCTGAAGGCCGTAGACCCTATACCCTTTTTCAAGCAAAAGTTCGGCCAAATAAGAACCGTCTTGACCAGTAATACCCGTAATCAAAGCTGTTTTAGGAGTTTTCATGTATGATTGTTTTGACCTATAATTTACAACAACAAAGGTCCTATTTCAAGAGTTAATAAATCCTATGATTTTTTCCACTCTTTTGGCCCAGGTATAATTCCCCGCTCGCTCAAAAGCGCGGCTGGACAAATTCTCGCTCAAATCACCATCGGACAGAACTGATTTTATCTTATCTGCCCATGAATTTGAATCATCGGAAACTGCAAAAACTGCAATGTCTTCGTCTAAAACCTCCCTCAAAGAAGGGATGTCAGAAGCTATGATAGGTCGCTTTGAAGCCATGTATTCAAAAAGTTTTAAAGGAGAAGTATAAGATCGGGAAACATCTTCTCGGGAAGAATTAGGCAAAAGTAAAACATCGGCTGCTTTTAAAAATATCGGGATATCCCTGTGTGGCTGATGGCCCAGTACCAAAACATTGTTCAATTCCATTGATTTCGCTTTGACTTTAAATTTATCTATATCAGTCGACATACCTCCTACAAAAACAAATAAAACATCCTTGCATTGCCGGGCGGTTTCAAGAAGTGCATTTGCGCCTTTCCATTCAAAAAGGTGCCCTGTATACATTGCTATTCTTGCGTTTAACGGCAGACCGGTTTTACCTCTGGCCCCTTCTTTAGAAACACCCGTATCAAACTCCGCCAAATCAACCCCATCGGGAGCTATCAATATGTTTTCCGGTCTAAAACCAATTCTCAAAAAATCTTCTTTCAAATGCTTAGTAATAACCACCACTTTTAAATTTATATTTTTAAATCTTCTGTAGAACATTTTGCGGGAATTTGAAAAACGATGAGCCTCAAATATTAAATTGTTCTTGAAAAAACTTAATAGAAACAAAGGCAGTTCATCCCGAGAATAAATAATATCCGATTTTTTAAACAAAGTGTAAATACTTAAAAAAATAGCAGAGATAAAATTTTTTATTAAAACTGATATTGTGTCTAACTTGCCCGAAAAATAAAAATCAGGAGCCCAAACCCTCTTGGCCTCAAAATTATTTTTGACCGAATAATAATCAAAGACATTTTCTTTGATATTGGGATTATTTCTCTTTGGGTAAATTAGAGCAACTTTAAATTTCAACTCAGGGTCGGCAAAAGCTTCGCACATTTTGGCAATCTGGATACCATAGGCTTTTTCGGTCGGTAATCTTAAATTTGCTATATACAACAAACTTTTCATTAAAAAATTATACTTTGTATATTAACTTCTCTCGAATGAATTGAAAATAAATTTTCAATTCATTCTCGCTTGTTATTATAGAATAAAAAATATGCTGGGTCAATATTGAAAGTCGGTAAATATCGTTTTAAAGTAACTTAAACCAGGGTTCGTTTAAAAAAAGGTCAGAATGAAAATTTGTCTGATAATCCCTCCGTCTATCTTCCTTTTAGACGAACGGGTATTTATGACTTTGGGTATATTAAAAGTTGCGGCCGTTTTGGAAAATTCCGGATGGAAAGTTGATGTAATAGACTTGTCAGGAATCGCTAATTTTGAAAATGTGGTAGTAGACTATTGTATAGCCAGCGACGTTGAAATTTTCGGAATCACTGCCACCACTCCGCAATTACCCGCAACCGTCAAAATTTTAAATTCCATCAAGTCAGTCAAACCTAATGCCAGGGTTATTTTGGGCGGTACCCATGTTACGGTCGTAAATGCGGCATATAAACGAGAGTTGGGGTTAAATATTAAAGGGCGGGCCACTACGGCCCTTAATCAGTTAAACCAGGATTTTGATGTGCTGGTAGCCGGTGACGGCGAAGAAGCTGTCTTTGATGCCTTAAAAGAAAAAGCTCCCAAACTAATCGACGCCGATATTCCCAAATCAGTTCTATTCTTAACCAATAAGCACCTGGAAGAACTGCCGTTTCCAGCTAGACATTTGGTGGATGTTGAAAGCTACCATTACCAGATAGATAATATCCGGGCCATAAGTATGATTGCCCAGTTGGGATGTCCTTTTGAATGCGGATTCTGCGGCGGACGCGAATCGCCTTCTCTTCGCCGGGTACGTATGCGAACCAGCGAAAATATCGTGACTGAGATGAAACACATATTTCAAACATACGGAATTAGAGGATTCATGATGTATGACGACGAGTTGAATGTGAATAAAAAAGTCATTGAACTAATGAATTTGATTGCCGAAACGCAAAAAACTCTCAATACCGAATTCCGGTTAAGAGGCTTCATCAAATCCGAACTTTTTACCGAAGAACAGGCTGAAGCCATGTACCGAGCAGGTTTTAGGTGGATATTGGTCGGTTTTGAGTCCGGCTCGCCAATAATTCTGGAAAATATAAACAAAAAAGCCACCCGAGAAGACAATGCCAGATGCCTTGAAATCGCCAGAAAACATGGCCTGAAAATTAAGGCTTTAATGTCTATCGGCCACCCCGGAGAATCGCAAGAAACAGTCATGGAAACAAGGGATTGGCTCCTGAAAGTCAGACCCGATGATTTTGACATCACGATTATTACCACCTACCCCGGAACACCTTATTATGACCACGCCGTCCCTCATCCGGACAATCCGAATGTCTGGGTATATACTTACAAAAAAACCGGAAACAAATTATACGGCATAGAAGTTGATTACCGAATAACCGCTGATTACTATAAGGGCAATCCTGAAGGCGGATATCAATCATTCGTCTATACCGATTATTTGAGTCCGGAACAACTTGTTGAACTAAGAGACTTCGTTGAAAAAGATGTCCGGGATAAATTAAACATCCCCTTCAATCCCGGCGCTCCGGCTATCCGCTACGAGCATTCAATGGGTCAGACAAATATTCCCAAGCACATTTTAAGGTCAACTACTTAAACCCCCCATCGGGGTTTTTATTTTAAACTGTGAAAAAATTCTTTAAACTTAGCGGCGACAACATCGTGACCGAAATTTTCAATCATAAACCTTCTTGCTTCCGTGCCAAGCTTTTTTCTCAAATCCTCATCAAGGCCAAGCTTAATCATGGCCCTCCGAAGTTCGTCTAAATTATCAGGGGCAATCAAAATACCTGTTTTGTTATCTTTGACAACCTCATCAAGAGAACCCGAATTGGTGGTAATAACCGGCAACTCCATTAATGATGCCTCCATGGTTGAATATCCCAGCTGATCCGCCCAGCCTTTATAGGGCAGACTGGGATAAACAAAAACATCGGTAATTGAAAGCAATTCGCGCATTTCTTCATGACTGATCCAAGGGGCTCTGAATATATACGAAGCCATTCCTGTTTCTTTTATAACTTTATCTATCTCTCCCTCGTATTCCCCGCTACCGGCTATAAAAAGAACTGCATTGGGTATTTTTTCAACAACATCCTTCAGTGCTCTGATTATCAAATGAATGCCCTTACGGTAACTTATTGAGCCGACGAAAGAATAAACTATTTTCCCTCTAAAATCGTGCTCTCTGAATTTTTTTTCCAGATCAAGACGTTTAAAGAATTCCTTGTCCACTCCGCTCATTGGGATAACCGGAGTAGGTTTTTTTGTATATTCTCTCATTATCGCCGCCGCTTTTTGATTTCCGCAGATAATAGCATCGCTTAAAAACATATTGAGTTTTATAATCGTTCTTTTGAATAACAAGTTAAATCCTCGGAATTTGTCTTGATAAGGTACGTTCTCCCAGGTAAAAAGAACGTGCTTAGTTCCGAAAATTTTAGCCCAAATACTTTGGTAGAGCGCCGTCAAAAGAGACGGCTCAGTAGCGCTGAACAAAATATCAAATTTCTTTTCCCTTTGCCGGATTAAAAAGAAAGGTAGCCATGGCATCCAGCCTTTGAGCAACCCGCCCAATAGTGGATATTGAGAGTGGTGAAAATAAGTTCCGGTCGTAAAAATATTTTCTTCAACGGGTGGCCGATAAACAACTTTACCGCTTTTTATCTTCCATGTTTTCGGTAACAAGAAGTAAATACCATCATTGCCGTGATAATATTTAAAAACGTCTAAATAATTTTTTCTTACGAAAGCGTAGCCGGTAACCAGGATTTTCATAATTTATAGCCCTTCATCTTGAGAGTATTTATTAAATCTCTGACTATTTCCTTTTTGCTGAATTTATCCATGAATAATGCGTGGCTATTTTGGGTTATTTTGTTCATAAGCCCGGCGTCGTTCTTTAGTTTTAAAATGATTTCGGCCAAACTGGTAGGGTCTGCCTTCCGGCAAAATAATATATTTTCTCCGTCTTTAAATATTTCTCTCACAGCTTCAGTGTCGGCTGTGATAATGGCTTTTCCCATGGCGATAACTTCAAAAATTTTATTAGGTATGACTGTTTCAGTTTTAGATGTATCTCCAAATATGCTCAGACAAACATCCGCTTTGCTTATATATGAAGGGAGGCTTTCATAAGGAACACGGCCGGTCCAAGTTATATTTTTAAGCCCAAGGTCGTCAGCCATTTTCCGATACGCGTTATGGCTTTTCCCCTCTCCGACAATTTGAAACTGGATATTTTCATTCTTCAGGATATTCGCTGCCTGAATGATATATGGAACACCGTGAAGAGGCAGGAAGTTGCCGTGAAAATGTACTAAAAATTTTTGGGAATCTTTAGGTTCGTTTTCTTTTTCTGGTTTTTTAAAAAGACTGTCATCTGCTCCGTTAAAAACCGTGATTATTTTTTTAGCAGGAATACCCAGCTCATCAGTTAAAAATTTGCCACCCAAAGTACAGTTTACGATAGCAAAATCAGCCAACCGGACAGCTGTTCTATCAAGCCATTTATACCACTTCGCATGAAAGCTCTGGGGAGAATATTTCTTCCGGTCAAGTATGTAACCCTCATAGTGAGAAGTAAGCATATCAACCACTACCGGAATGCGACGAAACAGACGCATAAAAGACAATATAGGAGCCATTGCCACCATTGTTTCTTGCGGAGGAAATGCAACAATTACAAGATCAAAATGCTTATCGGGAATTTGAAAATATCCAACCATCAATCTCCAGAATTTTCTAATCCCCCCGGTATTGCCCCCATTACAGCAAACTACCTCTACCCCATTCTCAATCATCCCCTTTACAAGGATGCGGTTTCTGGCATATCCAGGATCATAATTGCCCAAAAAAAGAGTTCTCATGTCTATCGGTCAGATGTTAATATAATTTTGTTATTTTTTCAATGAGGTTTTCCAAATTATGGAATTTTTTTACGGAATCCGAAAGAAAATCAGAGGTTTCATTCTTTTGGAGAAACGACCAATTAATTACCTGCACTAGTTTATCAGCTAAATCTCTAGACTTACCATAGTCAAAGACTAATTCTTTATCATATTTTCCAAGATATCTGGCCATCTCTTCGTTGGATGTCAAAATCAGAGCCCCCGAAGCCATAGCTTCCAGCAATGACTTATCTATTCCCCCCTTAGGAGTCATGCCCACAACAATATCTGATTTTTTGTAGTAATCAACAATCTTGTTGTGAGATACAAATCCAATAAACCTAACGACGTCGTCCAAATTAAGTTCTTTATTCAATGATTTTAGATATTCAAAATACGGAAAGTCAGGCAGCATAATCGGTCGGCCGACTATTTCAATATTAAAATCAATAAACCCATCTTTGAGGATGCGGGCCGCGCGAAGAAGGGTTTCATAGTCTTTTATTTTGGAGACCCTCCCTACGCTTAAAATCTTAACCGCCCCGTCTGTCCAATTCCTATCTGTTTTGAATTTTTCCACACTAATACCGTGTCCGGTTTCTACTATTTTTTTGCTTTTAAATCCGACCAGGCTTTCTTTGACTGCCGTAACAATTTTATAACAAAGTTTTTCAGCTATTTTGAGTTTCGATGTTATTGAACGATGCAAATACCACAGAATTATTTTTTTCTTGTAGATAATTGCTACTGGCCATGACGCAACTACAAATACCGGCGACATATGGGCAAAAATCCCGCTTGATTTGGGAACCAATTGAAATAAGTATTTATAAAAATTAAACGCCCGGGCAATTTTTGAATTGCCCCTTTCTTTACCAAGAGAATACACAAAAACATTTCCGGGCAATTGATAATTCCCTTTTGTAAGCGTTATTACAGATACCCGGTCAAAATATTTAGCAAATTCCCGAATCCACTCAACAAAAAACCCAAGCAAATCATCTTCTGCGTCAACCTTTTGGGCAATTATCAATAAGTTCTTCATTAAATCAGATTTTGGAGTTTTTCTGCATAGTTTTTTATAGCTTTTTTCTTTTCAAATTGTTCTGCCATCTCCGAACCGCTCTGACTGTATCTTTGATACTTACCCGAATCATTTAACAGCCCCTCTGCCTTTCGGGCAATGTCATTAGCATCCCAACCTATAATCTCCCCTCCATGACCGTTTTTGAGCAAATCAGGCACTATCCCAACTGGTGTTGCCAATACCGGAACTCCGCAAGCCAAGGCTTCTACAATCACCCTGGGACCGCCTTCGTTATAAGACGGCATCACAAGGGTTTTTGATTCATTTAATAACCGCGCTATTTCCGTAGAATCTTTGGCTCGGCCATACAGCAAAATGTGATCTTGTAATTTATGCTTTATGATTTGTAATTTAATTTTTTCTTTTAGGGGCCCGTCGCCGACTATAATTGTTTTTAAGCTTAAATTTTTTATCTTGAGTTTATTTACCGCCTCTATCAATAAGTTAGTCCCTTTGTTTTCAACTAACCTGCCAACAAATATCAGGTCATATTTCTTGGGTAAATCCATCGGCCTGAAAACCAACAAGTCAATGTAGGCCGATGGGATATATATTATTTTTTCTCTGGGTACGCCGGCTTTGATAAGAAAATCAGGCGTTTCTTTCTGATTAACCACCCGAACTGCCTTGGCCCTTCTTGCATCAAAACGAACAAACCAACCCATTAACCACCTATATATTTTTTCTTTTATATTACCTGCTTTGGGATAACCGGGAACATGGTGAATTTCTAGAACATAGGATATCTCGGTAAAAACAGAAACAATCCACGCCCCAATCCCGTTATAAAAAGGTGGGAATTCATGAACCGTCATTAAATCAAATTTAACTTCCCGGTTAAGTTTTAATATTTTATAAATAAAAAATAGCGGATGAAAAAAAAGAGGTAATGGCGAAGAATGGATAAAAACATTTCCAAAAAAATTTTTTACAGGATTCTTAATTCGAGGAACCACAATATCAATCCTGTCCCAGTATTTTTGGAACTCTTCTAAGGTATAGTAAAAAGCGCCCTTTTTATCCGAAGCTAAGTCCACCGCGCCACCCAATCCAGTTATCATTAAAAGCTTGGCCATGTTATTGGGTTAATATTTTAACCGTTTCTTCAAACATTTTTTCAGAACTGAAGTTTTCTGCCGTCTTCTTCCCTTCTTTTTTAAATTCTTCCTGTAATCCCTGATTTTGCCAAAGTGATTTAATGGCCTCAATAAGATTAAATTCGTCCTGATATTTAACCATGAAACCATTTTCTCCTTGCTTTATAACTTCTTTATTTCCTCCTACGGCTGTTGCAATGACAGGCACGCCGGCAGTCATTGCTTCCAATATTTGATGCGAGAAACCTTCGTATCCTGAATTTAAAACAAACACATCGGCGGCGGCCATGTAGGTTGCCAGTTCTTCCTGTGATTTTCTGCCGACCAAGTAAACCTTTCTTTCTAAGCCAAGATTTTTAACCATTGATTCTAGTGTTTTTTTATCAGGCCCGTCGCCGACTATGACCAAACGGAAAAGCTGGCTTATTTCCGAAAGGCGAGGCATTATCTTTATTAACATGCGGAAACCTTTCCAAGGCACCAAGCGTCCCGCAGACAATATAATATCTCCATAAATTCCTATTTTTTTCTTGGCTTCTTCCTGACTGATGTTTGCACTCTTAAAATCAACTCCATTATAAATAACTTTTATTTTATCGTCCGAGACACCCCAACCCCGGACGATACTCGCCAAATATTCAGAAGGAACAATAATCACATCGGCTTTTTTGCAGACCCAAACTTGAACCTTATGCAAAAATCCTATCCAGCCCGTTTTTTTTGCCTTTTGAAAATCATCTATCAGCAAGCCGGTTTTGTTTTTTTCTACCGCCACTTGCCAGGCGTAGTCACCGGCTATTCTAATAAAAAACTTTTTCTTAAAAAATCTCGCACCCATTAAAGATGGGATTGCTCCGTTTAAAGTACTCAACGAATATATAATATCGTTATTTTTACAGGCGCAAAAAACTTTCATGGCGTATACGGCGTGCCTAAAAAACCAGGGAATTTTCTTCCAAATTCTCTTTACGGAAAATGGATAATTTTTATCTTGGCCATATTTCCTGACCGATGAGTATGTAATAATTTTAACTTCGTAATCTTTCGACAATCTTTGAGCCAAAGTTCTTGCATACGAAGCCGGCCCGCCTATGTCAGGAGGGTATATGCCTGTTACGATTAAAATTCTTTTCTTCAAACTATTTTTCATTTATTTTCTCGTAAAAACATTAAACCTGATTATGTGCCAAATTGCGGCTAATCCGTCTTTCCAATCCAGTTTTTTGCCCTCATTGTAGGTCCTGCCCTTATACGAAATACCCACTTCATAAATCCGGAATTTATGTTTTGCAATCTGAGCTGTTATCTCCGGTTCAATTCCAAAGCGTTTTGCCGTCAGGCATGGTAAAATTTCTTTGACCACCTTTCCCGTAAAAGCTTTCGCTCCTGTTTCCATATCCGACAAATTCAGTCCCGTAAAAATATTTGAAAGAAAAGTTATCGCTTTATTTGCCATGTAATGAGAAAAGTACAAAATCCTGCGCGGCAAAGGCGTTATAAAACGGGAACCGTACACCACATCGGCGTCCCCGTCCAAAATCGGTTTCAGCAATATCATGTAGTCACGCGGATCATACTCCAAATCCGCATCCTGTATAATAACCGCGTCTCCGGTTGCCTGGCTAAATCCCCTTCTTATTGCCGACCCTTTACCGGAATTTTTACCTAAGAAAATAATCTTATGCCTGTCTTTATATTCCGCCAATATTTCTCTTGAACTGTCCCTCGAACCGTCGTCAACCAAAATAATTTCTTTTTTTAATGATAAATCAACCGCCTCAACGGCATTGATTAATTTCCGCAAGGTTCTTTCTTCGTTATAAACCGGGATAACGATACTTAGTTTTAATTTATGATTAAGCGTATCCATATATTTCCCTGAATTTCCAGGCGATAATGTTCCAGTCGTATTTTTCTGTCACTAATTTCCTGCCGTTATATATCAGTTTGGTCCTTAATTCTCTGTCGGTCAAAAGTGTTTTTATTTTTTCGGCCAGATCCTGCGGGTCGCTGACATTGCAGAATAGTCCCGTCTGTCCGTCTTTCAAAAAATCGGGAATTCCGCCGACAGCCGTGCCTATCACCGGCAATCCAACCGCCATTGCTTCTAAGAATGCAGTTCCAAGACCCTCCGAAAGAGACGGCCTGACAAAAACTTTGGCATTGGACAGATAACCGGCGACATTCTCCGGACTTTGGGAACCGGCTACGATAACCCGATCTTCCATATTTAAATCTTTGACGGACTGTCTTATTTCTTTTTCAAGAGGTCCCGAACCGACTATTATTAATTTCACATCGGTTATCTCTTTTTTGACTATTGCTATTGCTTTGACAAGGTCTCCGACGCCGTTTTTAGAAACTAAACGCGACACAGTAATGACTGTATTGTCATCGGAATTGGGCATATGCCGGAATTTGTTTAAGTCCACACCGTTTGGAATAAGGTGAAGTTCAGCTTTTGGATTGATTTTCTTGGCATAGTTAGATAGGTAACAGCTGATGGCCGTAATAACGTCTGCCTTTCTGATTATCAGGTGCCTGAAATATCTAATCAAAAAATTCTGCCGCTCAAGCCTTTTGCCTTCCTGCAATGTTAAGATAAACCGGGTCTTTGGAAAAAATGTTTTATAAACAAATGCCGCTCCGGCGCTAAACGAAGCCTGATAAGCATGAATGGTCTTGTACTTGTTTTTCGACATCAGCCAGAGTGCCGTAAAAGAGCCGAGGCAGGGAAACGCCAGTTTGTCGAGCAGTTCCCCGAGTCCGAACCCAACCCGATGAGCGCAAAAGTTGCTTCCGCACTCTTTTGCAGGGAATGTTCTCCTGTGTCTTGGAGTCAGAATATCAAAAAAAATATTCGGCAGCCGCCGGATTATTTCTTCAAGCGCTATTTCGGACCCGCCTACTAATGGCCGAAAGGCCGTGGTAAACACTAAAACCCTTCTTAGGATGGATTTTTCATTCATTTTGTGTTAATTTTGTCATAAAATACTCATGGAATCAACCCCTCACCTTTCACGGATTAGCGGTCTTACCGTTCAGAAAATTATCCGTGAAAGGTGAGGGGTCAAGCCCAAAACCCAACCATTATGCAAAATAAGACTATCCCATTTATAGCTGGCGCTGGAAACCTCAAAAAGAGGATTTTATTCGTAATTACACAGTCGGAATTGGGCGGAGCCCAAAGATTCCTGTCCAATCTCGCTTCTCATCTGGACAGAGATACCCATGAGTTCATGGTCGCGGTCGGTTCAAGCGGCAACGGCGATTTTTTGAGAATTCTTAAAGCCGGGGGCATCCCCTGCCAAACCCTCAAGTTTTTAAAGCGCGAACCGGCATTAAACGATATCAGAGCCGTTTTCGAAATCCGCAGATTGATCAAAAACTACCGCCCCGATGTCTTGTTTTTAAACAGTTCCAAGGCCGGCTTTATCGGCTCTTTGGCGTCCGTATTTCCAACCAGAATAAATGCCGTGAAAGTTATTTACAGGATAGGCGGGTGGTCGTTCAACGATCCGTGGCCCAAATGGAAAAAATTATTTTGGATAACCTTGGAGTGGCTTAGTGCAAAATGGAAAGACGTTATAATCGTTAACAATCAACACGACCTGCTTCAGGCTAAAAAACTTAAGATAGAACCCCGAGTGCAGACGGTTTTGATCCATAACGGCGTTGAAACTTACAAACTTGACCTCATGACAAAAGAAGAAGCGCGGGAAAAACTTTTTGAGAAAGCGTCAAAACATTCCAGCAGAAACATCCGGGCCAAAAACACGGTCGGCACGATCGCTAATTTTTATCCGACCAAGGGACTGGAGTATCTTATCGGGGCCGCTGATTGTTTTGACGCTAACGACGATCTTGTTTTCTTTATAATCGGCGATGGCGAATTAAGGCCCGAACTGGAAAAAATGATACGGGAGAAAGGATTAGAGAAAAAAGTTTTTCTTTTGGGCCAGATTCCTGACGCGTACCGGTTCCTGCCGGCCTTTGATGTTTTTGTCCTTCCCTCGGTCAAGGAGGGCTTCCCTTGGGCCTTAATTGAAGCAATGTCGGCCAAACTGCCGGTCATTGCAACA
The DNA here is from genome assembly GCA_001794125.1 of Candidatus Yanofskybacteria bacterium RIFCSPHIGHO2_01_FULL_43_32. Lineage (GTDB taxonomy): Bacteria > Patescibacteriota > Minisyncoccia > 2-02-FULL-40-12 > GWA2-44-9 > 2-01-FULL-41-26. The sequence goes on along the minus strand of MGJF01000002.1, from coordinate 5,703 downwards.
GCCGTGGGAGGGATACCCGAAATAATAGACGACCGTAAAAACGGCTTGCTTATAAAACCCAAAGATCCTGTTGAATTGGCGGATAAAATTAAAGAGGTTTTGGAAAACGACCGCCTTAGAAATGAGCTTGGGATTCAGGCCCACCAAACCGTACTCTTCAAATTTGAACTCGATAAAATGGTCAAACAAATCGAAGATTTGTTGTAGGAGAGCAGAACTCTAAAACTCTCTACCGAGATTCTGTATAAAGACCCGCGCATCTGTTTCAAAAGACGGATCAATCTGAGCTGCTCTGCGGGCCATGTTTACGGCTTCATCAATTCTGCCAAGTCGAGCATAGGCAGTTGCCAATGACGCAAAATTTTGCGGTTCATCGTTGGGATGATATAGAATTATTATCTCATAAGCCCAAGCAACGCGACTGAAATTATTTGTTTGCAAAAAAGTGTTAATTAATCTTTGTAAGTCCTCCAGACGAGGAGTGTACGGATTTTTACTGCTTAGAGCCTTGTCTATATCATTTGTACCGCTCCAATCTCCGCTTTCAATTTTAACCGTACCTAAGTAGGCATGCGACAATCCCGTGTCAGGATTAAGATCAACTGCTTTTTGAAAAAATTCAATGGCTTTAGGATAATCTTTTTTATTTAAATATGCTTGAGCTATTTCAAAATAAGTTCTTATGAATGTCGGTGAAAGCTCAAGTGCCTTCATTGAGTAACCCAAGGCCTCGTCATTGTATGACGACTCAGGATCATCTTTGCCAAGTATAATATTTAGTCGTGAACCATAAAGATAGGGTAAATAGTCAACAGAATTTTCTTTGATGTTTTTATCAACTTCAGTTATTGCAAATACATATGCATCTCGCACTACTTTTTCTTTTGAGCTGGGGCCTCCTCCGCCTACTAGATATTGAGCAAATCTGTGCCTGTATTCATACTTTCCAGGCACATCGTAAGATAAGGCCTCTTTGTATTTTGCCAAAGCGCCATTAAAATCGCTTGCCCACCCGCGAACAATGGCTCTGGTAACTGCATAATTGGCCTTAGCCGGCAGAATATTTGTTTTATATATCAATATCGCCACCAAAACGGCCAGGACCATCGCTATTGAATTAATAAATATTCGGCTTATCCTGAATGGCTGAATAACGCCTATCTCTTTTTTATCATCCGAACACAGGTAGGAAACAAATCCCGTAATCGTAAAGAAAACGATAAGGTTGGCCGAGGTGTCAAATATAAAAGAGTTGTGGATTATATATGCAATTATCGCCGAGGTAAGTCCCATACCATATACGGCAAAATCATTATTTTTTGACAATCGTCTTAAGGAAGAAAATAATGTTGCAAAAATGTTTATATAAGCCAAGAACCCTACAAGCCCCATGGTTACGAGAATCTCAATAAACATGTTATGAGCTCTGTCAAAAAGAGTTTCTGAACCTATGCCTGCAAAAAATTTAGGATTAAAATGTTTTGAAAAAGGAATATTAAAATTCTCTGGACCCCAGCCAAGAAGAATGGTTCTGGGATTCTCGTTCCAACCCTTAAATCCGGCCTGCCAAGCCCAAAAACGAGTTTGAACTGTGGTTGAGGTAATAGATAAGTCTGTTATCCTACTTAAATATTTGTATCTTTCGACAAAAGGAGAGTTTCCGAATAAAACTGAAAAGACAACAAACAAAGCAGCCAAGCCAATTAAAACATTGAAAATCCTTCTCCCTATAAGGGATTTTTTGTGTTTCATCCACAAAAACGCAAAAACAGTAATTCCAACCGCATAGCCTAAAACCGATCCTCTAACCGCAGTTGAAAGAGTGGCAATAGAGGCGACCACGAAGGCAAAAAGGTAAAACTTTTTACCCGCCTGCCGGTAGACATGAAAGTTTTGACTGTCTTTGAGATTAAAATACATTATCAAAGACAAAAAAACCGTAAACAGTTCGTAGCCGGCGAATAATGCAGGGTTGCCTAAGGTGCCGAATATTCTGTCACGCCCACCCGAACCAAGAAAAAATTCAATATTAGTTTTCTGGGCAAACCCATAAAACGCAGACAGTACTCCCACAAAAATAGTAATATCCAAGAGCCTCTGCCAATGTTCACGTTTTGTTACAACCGAGGTCAAAATTATAAAATACAAAAAGTAATGCCAAAAAGTCCAAAGTCCGCCCATTCTTTCAAGCGAACCCCAAAAACTTGGATATTTTAAAACACTAGTCAGGGTGGTTAAAGAAAAAGCCAAGACAAATAAAAACAATGCCCAAAACACTTTGTTTCTTTTGGGTAGGTAGGAGCGGTCTTTTAATATCAAAACCAGATAAGCTGCCCCAAAAATTTCAATCAAACTCCTAAAAATTATCACCTTACCAAAATGAAAAGGAGAGATATAATCCTTAAAAATAATAAGTGGCACAAATGCCGTAAGATAAATGCCGAAACGCAGAAATTTTACTAAACCTGACTCTTGAACGCTCTGTTGTTGCATGATTAACAGAATATCATTAAACCGTGTGTTCTTCAATTAAATTTTTATCGTTATTTAGGAGTTACTTTATATATTACTCCGGCAGAATCATCAGAAATAAACAAGGCGCCTTCTGGTCCGAACTTCAAGTCAACAGGCCGACCGGATATTTTACCATCATCACCCAACCACCCTGATATAAAATCTTCCGGCTTTTGAGACAGGACATTTCCGTTAGTATCTAAATTATACCTGACGATTTTGTACCCAACAGGTTCGCTTCTATTCCAAGAGCCATGATAAGCCACCAACAAGTCATTTTGCCATTCGGATGGCCACTTCTTGTCGGAAATAAAAGCCAATCCCAACGGAGCTGAATGGGCTTGTATTTGTATGGCCGGCGATTCTGTTTGGGTGCAATCGGAAGACAAATCCGTCCTTTCTATTTTTTCAGGATTAAATGTTTTATCTCTTACCCTGTTACCGTAACAAAAAGGCCAACCGTATCTTTTAGCGCCAAACTTGTCTTCCGGTCCGGCAACTTTAATGATATTTATTTCATCCGGAGGCAGGTTATCTCCTAAATTATCACGCCCCATTTCAGTCGCCCAAATTTCCTTGGTTTTCGGATGAAAGGTAAAAAATACGGAATTTCTTAATCCACCGGCAAATTCGGCCGTAAATATTTTTCCATCCGGATCAGATTCCAGTATTGCCGCCCTTTTCCATGTGGTAGTTTCAACACAAACATCACAAGACGAACCGACACTTATATACAACTTGGTTTGGGAAAGAGTGGTATCGCCCTTCTTCCCCGTAAGCAAAGGAGTTTCTCTAAAATTGGGTCCAAAAGATATTGTTCTGGTAAAATGTCTTCCGGCTGACGGAAGATTAGTGACATTCTCTCCCTTGATAGATATTACGGTCCCACTCTTAACATCGTATGTGTAACGGGCTACCTGCTGTGTTTCTGCTACATATAGATACGTGGTGTTTCCCGAACCATAAAATGCCAAGCCGTGAGGTTTGTTCAACCCGCTTAGTAAGGTTTTTTTTGCCTCGGCAATACCGTTTTTGTCTTTGTCTTCAAACAAAACAACGCGCCCCCCTTCCGTTTCGCTGACAAGCATTCTTCCTGACGAATCAAATGTTATAACCCTCGGATCTTTCAGATTTTTTGCGAAAATATTTATCTTAAAACCTTCGGGAAGTTTTAGATATGGAAGCGACGGATTACTAGTTTGAAACTCTGTAGACTCCTCAAGAGGCGGAACATTATAGCCCACTAATTTCTTCAACAAGTCGGTGCCCCTAAAATAAAGACCGGCGCTTATTGCAACAATTGACACCGATATCAAGATGGTTTTTTTATTGCTAAGCATGTTTATTTTAACAATTTGAGGGAAAGTTCTTCCAACAATTTACCCATAGTCGAATCTTGCTGAGAATATTGAAGACCAAGATTTACATCTTCCAGAGCCTTTTTCTTGTTATTGATAGCAATATAGATTAGGGCGGAGTTGTAATAAACACGCGGATTGTCAGGAATAAGCATTTTGAGTTTCTCTATGTTTTCTATGGCTTTAGCCAAATTGCCTTGTTGCGCATAGATAACTGCCAAATTTTGATAAGGATAAAAAAAGTCAGGATTTATTTCTATCGCTTTTTCAAACTCTTTGATTGCTCCGTAAATATCACCCCTGGACTGGAGGATACTCCCCAGATTAAAATGGGGTTCGGCAAATATATCTTCTTCAGAGGCGGCAATTCGATAATATTTTTCAGCATTTTCCAAATCCTTTCTATTGTAGTAGGTGTTCCCAATATTGTTATTGATGCGGACACTATCTGGCTCATATTTTAAAATGTCCAGATAAAAAGCAAGCGGATCTCCCCACAAAAGATTGCGCTGAATTGATTGGTAAGAAAAGAAGAAAAGATAAACCACCAAACCCATGAGCAATGAATAATGAGCAATGAGCAATCTTTTTGTCTTAAAATAATCAAATAATTTTATAAGATAAAAAGAAAAGACAAGCCAAAAACCGACCATTGGCAAATAAAGCCAGTGTTCATATATCAATGCGTTAATGGGCGCAATACCGGAAACCGGCCCAAGGGGGATAAAAAACAACGCCACACCCAAAAACCAAATACGAAAAGCCGTAGCTTGATTTTTGTAAAGATGTCTTAGCCATGCCAATAATCCAATAAGGCCCAAAAAAACCGGCCAGACCGGCCACTGGAATAGTGAGGTGTAAACAATGGCGCTTCTCTCCATATGAAGGCCCATAGGTATAATCAAAAGTTTTACATAACTCCATAAAATAGGAAGAAAGGAAAACAATCTTATATGCAGATTTTCGGAATAAGGATTGGGGGCAGCATAAAAATTAAGTGTGTTCTGAAAATTTAAAACCGTGAGCCGTAAGATGCCGTAAACAATAACTGCCGCAAAGTATGGCCATGTTATCATCAATCCCCGCTTGATAGATGCGATAAATCTGTCTTTCGATATAAATGAAACATAGAGAGCGAGCGCGAGAAAAGGAAATATGATGCCCGTTTCCCGGCTAAGCAAACCTAAAACAAGACAGATCAGGGATAAAATTTTATTTTTCTCACCCCAGCCCTCGTTCTTTGTTTCCGCCCGATGAAATAAAACGAGAGCAAGAAGCATGAACATCGCCACCAGAGCGTCTCCCCTGCCCGATATGTAAGTTATCGCCTCCGTTTGCAAAGGATGGACTAGAAATAAAATTGAGACCAAAAAGGCAAGCAGTCGCCTTTTGAACACCTCCCGAACCAGCCAGAAAATCAGAATGCCGTTGAATATGTGTATAAAATTGCTGGTTAAGTGGTAAGCTAAGGGCTTTATGCCCGCGGCCATATAATTAGCGGCGAAAGTAAAGAAAAGAAACGGGCGATAGTAGTTGCTTTTCAGGCCCACTCCCGCAAGAGTGTTATGAGTGAGCCAAAATTTAATATTGTCCCAGCTTATTGCGTGTACAAAATTGTTGTTAATTATCCAGTCGTTGTCATCCCAAAATAACTGGTTATTTAAGTTAAAGGAGTAGATAAAAGAACCTGTTATTATGAGGATCGCTATTGGTAGCCACGTTTCTTTTTTAAAACCAAGATTATGCATTGTTAATTAAAATCAAAACTCAAATTTTAAATTTTAATTCAAATATAAAATAATAAACTTAAAACTATTATACTTTCTTTTTG
>MGJF01000001.1 GCA_001794125.1 Candidatus Yanofskybacteria bacterium RIFCSPHIGHO2_01_FULL_43_32 | reverse complement strand
GTTGTTTGGGGGTTGGGCAAAGCTGAATGTCTTGCCGTACCCTGACTATGCTTTAATTATACTCTTTTTCGTGGGAAAAGTCAAGACATCAAAAAACGGCCTTTGGGGGCCGTTATATCTTAAATCCGAGACCTATGAATACGGACGGAACTACCGTCAACCTGTCCCGGGACGAGAAAGCGAATCCATTCCCCGCCAGATCGTAGTCGTCCACGCCGAAACGCATAATGTTCGCGCGTATCCCCGCTTCTATGATAACGGCTTTTCTGCGTTTGACCACGCTGAAGTCCGCGACCGGGCGCCAAACGGCGTCATGCGACGGTTTAACTCCGGGAATACCGGAATTTCTTTTTTCAAAAACGTGCCTGTACGAAAGGAGTTTGCCTTCCGGGCCGTATGAATAGCCCGTCTTGTCGAACTTTCCGGAAGGATTTCCCCATTCAAAACCCGTGGCGAGCTTCAGTCCGACGGGGCCGGTTTTGAATTCCCGGAACGCCTTGCCTCCCAAGAAGTGGCCGGTGGCTCCGTCATGGTTCAGGTATTTCTTATATGCGACGGCGTAGCCCGATATGCCGAGACGGTTCCTGTCGAAATAGTTCATCATTTCCACGCCTGCTGAATTGGCGACGAACGCCGCCTTTCCGGCGCTTCCTTCATCGTGAATGAGGCGAAATTCCAGATACAAACCTCCCGATTTATTCACAATATCTTCGGTTTGTTTCTTCTGCGCGTCCTGGGCGTGAACTCCGGGCGCAAAAAACAAGATTCCCGCGGTAATGAACGGCAGACACTTTTTCATTGTCCTATCTCTTTCCCGTAAGAATTTGGTAAAGCGGGCTTTCCCACAACGGAGGGTTGTAAGGATTTTTGATGAGGCCGAAACCGTTATCCTGTCCCGTATCCCCCGCCCAAAGAGCGTACCAGTAGATACGCTCCGCGCGGAGCTGATTGCGAAGCGCCGGGTAAGAGTTCGCGACATGGCCGACCTGCCGGTCGGGATCAAGCGAGCCGCTCTCCGTCACCCAAACGCGGTACGAACGAAGCTGCGAGTTGATGACCGAAGCGTTGCCGGCGACAGTCGGTCCGCCGTAAACGTTCATCCCGATAATCACCCGTTGGGGAGACATCCGGATCAATCCCAGGCCTACCATTTTTTCAAGCTCTTGCGAGCCGTATGTTTCGGCGCTGATGGTCGACTGGCTTACAAGCGTAATGTTCGGATATTTAACCGAAACATGGTCGTAAATGCGGCGGAACGCTTTCATATATTCTTCAATGGTGGTGGTCCGGCCGGTCTTCGGAAGAATAGTCGTAATCTCATTCCCTATTTGAAAAGTGGTGGCTCCGGGATGCAAAGCGATAACCCTGTCCATTATCTCTTCGAGATTGTCGTGGAACAAAAGGTAATTGTCCACGATGACCAACAATTCCAGGCCCTGCGCGGCCAGCCACTGGTTGATGATGTTCGGACTGTTATTCATAACTTCGGACTCGGACATCCCGACCCTTGCTCCGCGTATCGCGTCATGGGCCATCAGCTCTCTGACAGCTGTCTGGTATCCGGATAATGCCCCGGCATCGTTATGGATGACCATGTAAGGCGACCACGGAATTCTGCCCTGCCAGCTGTTTTCTCCCGGAATCGCGCCGGGCGCGGTCGGAATGGAGAAATTGGAATCTCTGCCGCAAGCCGCCGTCAAAACGGCCGCGAACAAAACGACAAAAATTCTCCGGATATTCAATTTAGCTCCTTGTTTTCAAGCAACAAAACTTACTGCTTTTTATAACTTATTTATACGAATTAGTCAAGGGTCTGGAAATCCACGGTAATACAGCTACGATTGAGTTAATATTATACTATTAAAAAGGCCACCTTGTCAACCAGCCTAAATTTTGTGAAGCAAAGCTTGAGCGGGTCAATCGGCCATTTTCTTTAAAATTTCATTTAGTTCATCTGCCCTCACCCTCTCCTGCTTCATCGTATCTCTGTCGCGGATGGTGACAGTATCGTCTTCAAGAGTTTGGAAATCAATTGTAATACAGCACGGGGTTCCTATCTCGTCTTGGGCAAAATAGCGCTTACCTATATTTCCCCTCTCATCCCAAGCAACTGTGAAATTATTTTTTAGTTCTTTGTATATTCCCTGGGCTTTAGCTACCAATTCAGGTTTGTTTTTCAACAACGGAAACACCGCCGCTTTATAGGGGGCTAATTTTGGATGCAATTTAAGAACCACGCGATCACCTTCTTCTGTGTATGCATCCAACAAAAAATATAACAGTGGCCGTTCAACACCGGCTGATGTTTCGATAACCCATGGAATAAACCTCTCCTTAGCTTCTTGGTCAAAATAAGATAAGTCCTGCCCGCTGAATTGCGAGTGTCGAGAGAGGTCCCAATCGCCTCGATGATGAATTCCCTCTGCCTCATCCCAGCCCCAAGGGGTCTCGTATTCAATATCCCAAGCAGCTCTGGCATAATGTGCCCGCTCATCCGGGGCATGCTCACGAAAACGAAGTTTCTTTTTATTCATGCCGAGGTCAAGATACCACTTCATTCTAAAATTCTTCATGGCTTCAAACATTTCCATTGCTTCTTTTTCGTCCGGCTTCACATATGTTTGCATTTCCATCTGTTCAAATTCTCGCGAACGAAATATAAAGTTGCGAGGCGTAATCTCGTTGCGGAAGGCCTTTCCAATCTGGGCAACACCAAAAGGAATTTTTGGGTGCATGGAATCAACAATGTTTTTAAAATTAACATGTACACCTTGCGTAATCTCTCCACGCAAATATACTGTAGTTTTTTCTCCCTCAATCACACCCAACTTTGCTTCTACGAGAATGTTAAACTGTTTCGGTTCAGTCCATTCAACTTTTTCTTTATTTTTAGCATGCCTTTCTTCGTGTTCTTTTATATCTTCTTGTTTGTCGGCGCGAAAACGTTCATGGCAGGTTTTGCATTCTATAAGCGGATCAGTGAATGAAGCCACGTGACCCGATGCTTCCCACACTCGCGGATTCATCATGATGGACGCATTCATAGGAAAAACATTGTCGCGCTCGCGAACCATGTAATCCCACCAAGATTGCTTGAGATTGAATTTTAATTCAGAACCAAGAGGCCCATAATCCCAAGTACCCCTTAGTCCTCCGTAAATCTCCGAGCCCGGAAATATAAAACCTCTGCGTTTACATAACGAAACTATTTTTTCCAGTAAATTTGAATTATCTTTATTCATTTAATGAAATAATACACAAAAATCGCCCGAGAGTCGATACTTGACATAATCTATAAATCATGTTAAATTTAAGACCAGAGGTGGGTCTGCCTTGACCCCCTTCTCTAAGCCGGAGCATGGGGCTTAATATGCCGACTCGAGTCGTCGGTATTCCGGAATAGAGCAAATCGAGCAGAAAGGATTGAGGTGATACCATGCGGTTGTTTCACAAGCACAGCGAAGTCGGAGACATCACGTTCCCGGAAGACGGGAGACCGGATGGGGGCGTCGAGGCCTGCAAATAGGCAGAGCCACGCACCTTTTCCCTCAGTCCCCAATCTCATCAAGACACTTTGAGAGGAGGTGATATCAATGAGGCGCTGGTGGGACGACGAAGCGGCCACCGAGCAGGAAAACCTGCCGGGTGGCGACGGGCAGGCGGCCAACTAACTCCGTACTGCCGAGGGTGTTCCTTGCGGACACCCTCTTTTTTTAATAACATTACGACATGAGCAAATACAAAGAATCTGTTCTAGACAACGGTCTTAGAATAATAACCCACGAGGACAAATCAGTCCCGATTGTTGATATTCAGTTAGTTTTTAAGGCAGGTTCTCGTTATGAAGAAGAGCACCAGAAAGGATATGCCCATATTCTTGAGCACATGCTATTAAAAGGGACAACGAAACGTCCTAGCCCTGTTCTTCTTGCCCAAGAGATTGATAGCAAGGGAGGATATAAAAATGCGTACACATCAAGAGAGTCACTTGTAATGATATTACAGGCCGCTGATAATTACGCCGAAGAACTTTTGGAATTATTATCCGATATGTTCCTGAACTCTTTAATAGACTCCGTAACTCTTGAGAATGAGAAAAAAGTTATTATTGAAGAATTGAAAAGAGCAGATGATAATACCGAATCTTTTTTTGGACGGTTTACCTTTGAAAAGCTATTTAGCGGCCACCCTTTGGCAACCAATATCCTGGGCGATGTGGAATCTATTAAGAGCGCAAGTAGCGACAAACTTAGGACCTATAAAGAAAAATTTCTTCTTCCCAGCCGCGCCGCTTTGGTAATATCCGGTAACATGGACCACGATAGGGCAATTGTATTGGCTAAGAAATATTTTAATGAATGGTCGTCTGAAAAATCAGATATCGTACAGTCCGTGGTCTTCAATTCTGTTAACCAAGGACCTTATTTTTACGCCAAAGACACAAAACAAACCCTCGTAGCCTACAATTTTTTGACAATATCAGCCGAAAAAATTAAAGAATTGGCGGCATTAGATATATTACAAAATTTTCTAAATTTTGGAGGATCCTCTGTTCTTGCAGAAGAACTTCGGCACAAGCGTGGCCTCGTATATGCAGTCGGTTTAATCAACACGACCTTTAACGATGCCGGGTTATTTAGAATTCAAACTTCCACAAGCAAGCCCAAGGAAACCATTGAAGCGATTAAAGATATTTTTCATAATTTGAAAAGCTCATTCACTGAAGACCTCTTGAGCGGAATAAAGTTGCGACTTATTGGCGCATTCAAACTTCGTATCGCAAACCCTTATAATCAAACAGGTTTTTTATCGGCTGGATTTATTGCCCAAGCCAAACTTTTCACCCCAGAAGAATATATTTCTGAAATTAATAGTATCTCATACGATGAAATTGTGAGGGTTATAGATACTTATCTGGTTCCAGAAAAGGCAGTCATTACCGCTATCGGACCAGAGGATTTTAGTAAATAAAAATAATATAGTTAACAACAAAACACAGGACAGAATCCCGTGTTTTGTTGTTTATTTAACTTATTTTACCGTTCCTTCTCCTGGACGGTCTACAAGATCGTTAGTTGTAATATCCCTATCAGGAACGATTATGTTTTGCTTTGTGAAGGTGTCTGTCCCTGAAAGTTTAGAATCCTTTATCAGGAGTATCGGATTCCCTTTTTGATTGATTGACGGTTTTACGCTCACCTGAAAACTTGCCTCATACTTGGCTCCGGTCACGCCGATTCCCTGCGGCAGAACGCCTAAATTCCATGTCACTTCGGAAGTGTTTGCGTTGAAAGCCGGTTCCGGCTGGCCCGCACCGACGCTGACGACACTCTTCCAGATCACCCCTGCCGGCAATGTGCCGGTTATTTTAACCCCGCTCATATCATTTCCGGGATTGGAAATCTGCCAATGAATAGTAAGGGTCGTGTCTTTTCCGACTTCGGGAGGTAAGGGTCCGGCTGAACCAAAGGCCGGATCGCTATAGTAAGCAATTTGTTTTAATGTCGGCTGGGTGGATATTTTGGTTACCAAACTTGATTCCGCGAAAATCTCGTCTCCGCCGACATCGGACGGAACATTGGGGGTGTTTAATCTCGCTGAAGCTCTGACAAAAAGATTCTTGGAACCGGTTGAACCGGAAGGAATACTGCTTTTGAGTTTAATCCTGAAAGATACCAGTCCCTTTTTGTTGGGAGCCAAGTTGGCAAAATCCGGCACAGTGCTCGCATTCCAAAGAATTGTGCCGTTTGAGCTGTCATAATAGCCGCCTTTCGTGTCCAAGCTTGAGATATCATACATCTCGCCTTCCAGTTTTATCGTCAGATTTACTCCGACAAGATTGTAGTTGGAATTGTTGGAATATTTGACCGCATAATTTAAATCATCGCCGGCAAAAGCGGAATAATCGGAAGAGTCGTTAACCAGCACATCCGCGCCGAGCAAGGGATTGGCGATAACCGAAGAAGTTTCGGCTTTTTCGTAATTAACATACTGGCCGCCTATTTTTCTTTTCAGCGCCACTAAAACATTCTTTGTTTCCCCTTCTTTTCCGCTCAAAGTTCCGGTAATGCTTATCCTTCCGCCGTTGTTCTTTTTTAGAACGGGAATGATCCAGATATAATTCCCCGCGTTCGGCGAGGGAGCGGATTTTTGGACGTTAAATCCGTCGGGATAATCAAATTCAAATCTTAAATCATAGATATCGTCGCTGGATTCGTTTCTGTAATCCAAAACATAGTTGATCGCCTGACCGGGAACGGAATTCGGCGGCGCGGATAAGGTAAGCGATACCGGCAGACCGATTATCGTCGAAGAAATTGAAGTTGTTTTCTGAAAAGCTGTCCTTAAATCTCCGGCCCAATAAGAAAGCTCCGCTTTGGCTGTCTTGATGTTTCCTCTGTCGCCGACAAGAAAAGCCGTGAACTCTTTTTCCGCCGACTGTCCGGGAGACAACCGGTCCACCGTGAATATTTCCGAAAGGTTCGTAACCGCTGTCCCGTCTTTCAAAACAACCGAATCATCGGGATAAGTGAACTTGAAGCTCATATTATTTAAATCTAATTTGGTATCATTTGAATATTTGAGTTTATAAATAACCTCATCGCCAACCAATACCTGGGTCGGCCCTTCTATGATTAATTTTACTCCTGACTCGGAAAAAGACGGACTTCCAAACCAGAACGAAAGAAAGCTGACGATAGCCAGCAAAAGAGCCAGAAAAACCAGCCATTTCAGAAGTTGATTGTAGTTGTATAGAAATTGCATAAAGGTGAAGGAGGGGCAGGCTCCCGATTACTCTATTATCTTAACACAGAATGGAGAAAATTTAATGACTTAAGCCGAAATCCGGCATTGTATTCAAAAGCGTCATCCAGCATCGTAAATCCGGGCCGATTCGGCTCAAAGGACGCCGAAACGGCGACTTCCGGAGAATATCCGAGCAATCCCAGCAAAGTAAACTGTTTTTGCCTTAAAAAAGTTAAACTCGGCTCAAATCGATTTAATTTATCCAAAAGGTCAGTCATAAATTCCCAAAGTTTTTCGTCTTTCTCAAGTTCGGGAACCATCTTGTCAATTATTTCTGAAAAAAAATGCGCTACCGCCAAAGACGGAATTGAATTCTTCAAATCGCGATAAGAATTCTCCGACTGGGCTCCGGCAATAATCGGCATCGCCTTTCCGTTGATTAGTTCAAACTCCACAAGATTCAAAACGTCCAGATGCATAGCCTGAATAGAGGTGGATTTTAAAACACTTTTCGCGATAGCCGTAAGTTTCCCGAATTCCTGCGTATAACAAGTCACAAACTGGTCATATTCGTTGGTATTCTGCTTTTTTATAATTATTGCTCTAGTTCTCATAAATTTTATAGTTCACACAACCTCTATGCATGACTGCGGGGTGTACCTTTTTAAAATATTTACTAAATTTTAAAAAGGCACACGCCCTCCGCCGGTTGTTTGGGTGGCGGGTGATATTTGGCAATAAAAAATCAAACTTATTACTTCATCATTTTTAATAATTCTTCCAAAACAACTGGTAGTTCGGTAACGCCCCAGTTACTGCTGAAATGATTCATTTTATGTTGGATAATTATTTTTGACCCAAGCTTGTCTCTAAAATCATCTTGATTATCCGATGGTACATATGGATCGTCATCAGAAAAAATAGCAACACTTTTGTTCAAATGATTTTTTACTTTTTTAAGATCGGGTGGCACACCAAGCCAATGTTTTTCTATCTCTTCAAAATTAGGCTCTTCTCCAAGTCCGGTAAGCCTCTTGAAGAATCCCGCCACAAAAACCGCTCCACCAATCTTTACTTCTTCGGGCAAGGTTTCTAAATAACGAACAACTGCCTGACAACCCATACTATGCCCAACAAAATAAGTTTCTTCATCTGGGACACCGACTACTTCATTTATCTTCGGCACCCAATTTTCTATTCTTGGACTATCAGCTTCTGGCATTTGTGGCACATGAACCTCAAATCCTCTCGTTTCTAATTCGTGCTTAAGCCAAGGAAACCAGTTTTCTTCAGGATATCCTTCCCAGCCATGAATAATAAATACTCGTTTCATGATTAAATTTATTCGTTAAAAATGAGATATTTACCCTCGCTTATTATTTCTACTTTCCCGTCCACTATTTTCAAGGCAGAATTATCATCCATCGCGTAAACTTTTCCATGGATATCCTTTACTGCCTCTTTTATAATTTCTTCTTTTCGGAGATTAAAATAGGGAGAATTGAGATGCGGGAAAAAATAAAAATCTACAAAATTAAGCCCAGCCATATCTTCTTTTCGTTCCCAGTCTTCTCCATAAAGAATCTGCGACTGTATTAATGCCAAATCTTTGCCAGTTACCATACTTCCAGCACTTAATCCGACATAGATCTTTGTTTTAAGCAACTCGGGTAAGATTTTAGCAAGCCCGGATTTATTCATCCACCCCATTAAATGATAGCTGTTGCCTCCTTCAAAAAACAAAACATCGGCTTCTTCCATCTGGGGTCGCCAAATATTCCCTGGAACAGCCGAAATATCGGTAATACTTATTGATTTAAAATTTTGCTTTTTGAGATTGATGAGGTCGTTAATTAGCCAATCCTTATCTCCTTGTTCTATATTAGAAGCAGTCGGAATAAAAACCAAAGAAGTATCTTCCGGTTTTTTATCAACTAACTCAAACAGGGCTTTGGCAATTGATTTATTAGTTAGACCACCGGATGTAAGTAGTAGTTTCATAATGTTATTTTTTAATCCCTATCCAGATTTTTTTGCCAGCCACTAACTCAAATTCTTTTTCTACGTCGTAGGCCTTATCGTCGTGCTGGGAGTTTTCAAAATTATTGAGCAGGACATCTTTCTTTATTTCGTCGCTCCACTTGTTTATTGCCGCTGACAAGTCAGGATTATCCGAATGCCATTGCCCAAACACTTCATCATCAACTCTATATTTAGCTTCTTTTCTCATGTCCTGTATTTGACGCATCAGTTCTCGGGCGTAGCCCTCGTGAATTAAGGCCTCATCAATTTCAGTATTCAAGACAACCAATTCCTTTTGGCTCTTGTCGTAAACAATTTCTTTAACATTGAGCTCCCCTTTCATCAAAATTTCCAAATCTTTCGGAAATTCGTTTGAAAGCCCCAAATATACCGACCTCAACGGCTGACGGACTTTTATCTGTTTTTCTTTTCTTTGAGCCAAGCCGATTGTGACAATATTCTGGACTTCCTCCATTTGTTTCTCCAGTTTTTTATCTATCAATTTTTTATCTGCCTTCGGCCAGTCGTGAAGATGAATGCTTTGAGTTCCGGCATTTTGGCCGGCGTGCATACGCATATGAATATCTTCCGCAGTAAAAGGAATGAACGGGGCGATTATTTTGGCAACCTCCAAAAGCAAAAACCTTAACAAGCCGAGGGCTTCTTTTCTTCTTCGGGAACGCCTTAACCACCAATTGGAAAAATCCTCCGCAACAAATTTCTCTACCGCTTTAGCCGCCGAGGTTGGATCGTATTTATCCAAGCAATCCGATACTTCTACAATCAGTTCATTTAATTTTGACAATATCCACTTGTCTAATAAAGTCGTTGGTCGTTGGTCGTTGGTCGTTGGTTCAGTAGCATATAATTCATAAAATTTTATACAATTTCCGAGCGTGCCGAAAAATCCTTTCTGCTTATCTTCTATTTCTCTCGGGATTACGCTTTTGCTCTCGCCTATCGTCATTGACGACAAAAAATACCATCTCAAAACATCAACGCCGTATTTATTCATAAATTCCATCACCGGCGCATAGTTGCCTTTGGATTTGGACATCTTCTGGCCTTTTTCATCAAGCGCATGGCCAAGCACCATTACGTTCTTATACGGCGCGCCCTTTTCAAGCAAGGTCGATATGGCAAGAAGCGTGAAGAACCATCCTCTGGTCTGGTCTATTGCTTCAACGATAAAGTCGGCAGGAAATTGTTCCTTGAACATCTTCCCGTTTTCAAACGGCCAATGCTGTTGGGCATAGGGCATGGCGCCGGAATCAAACCAGACATCAATCAGGTCAGGTATTTTTGCCATCTTTCCGCCGCACTTTTTGCATTTTAAAACTATCCGGTCGATATAAGGTCTGTGTAAATCCAATTCTCCGTCATCGTCATGCGGCCAGTTCTTCAGATTCAATTTCTTAAGTTCGGCCTCTTTGGGATATATCTTTTCTCTTGAAGCCGGGGCTTCGTCTTTGGCAAGCCCCAAAGTAAATGTCTCCAAAAGAAATATCGGGTCGCCATGGCTGACAAGCAGGATACGCTTTCCTTCATGTTTAGCGTCAAGATCTCTCAAGAATCCGGACATTCTCCTTCGCAGTTCCATCCAACTCTCACCGTCAGGAGTTTTGGTTTCCCATCTTTGGTCAGCATGGGCAACCAAGCAGACATGTTCGGTTTTTCCTTCACACGCGGAACCATGGTCATACTCTCTTATCTCCGGTTCCAAGTGAACCTTCAAGCCCAATTCATCGGCAATTATCCGGGCAGTTTCTTTGGTTCTCAAAAACGGCGAAGAAATTATCGTGTCCACTCCGCCAAGTTTTTTTAATTTCTTTGCGACGTTTTTTACCTGCTCTATGCCATCTTCGGTCAAATGGTATTTGTCGTGTTCCAAACGGGAGCTTATCGTCGCCGGCTCTCCGGGTCTTCCGTTTTTCTCGCTGTGTCCGTGGCGCAGAACATAGAATTCATTTTTTGGCTTGTATCTGTTTTTTTCCAATTCATCTAACGAACCGATTGTCACAAACTCGCCGCAGTCGCTGCATTTCCATATCGGCAGAGGCGTTCCCCAATATCTCTCGCGAGAAAATGCCCAGTCCTTCCCTTCTTTGAGCCATTGGCCGAATCGGCCTTCTTTAATGTGTCCGGGGAACCAGTTTATTTTCTGATTACTCTTCAGCAACTCCTTATTCACCGCCGACATTTTTATGAACCAGGATTCTTTGGCGTAATACAAAAGCGGCGTATCGCATCTCCAGCAGAAAGGATAATCATGTTCATATTCTTCCGTCTTTAGAAGGTTGCCTTTCTTTTCAAGAATTTCGATTATCAAATTATCTGTTTCTTTATCCTTCACATACATTCCGTCCAGGCCCTGTCCGACATGAATAAACCTGCCCCGCTCATCAACGGTATGAAATTTCGGTAAGCCAATCCTGGTTCCTAAATTGTAATCGTCCTCACCGTACATTACCGCGGTATGAACTACGCCTGTTCCGTCATCAGCGTTTACAAAATCCGCTGGATAAATTTTATAGGACGATTGAGATTTTAATTTCGGAATATCAAAAAGTGGTTCATATGATTCGCCAATTAATTCCCTTACTGGTATTTGGCTCCCTTGTTCATGAGGATGGAATCCTTTTTCAACTAAAAATTGTCTAATTTTTGGCCACGTACTTTCCGCGGTTATTACCCACTGCTCTGCTCCATTAATCTTTATCCTCGCACGAATGTAAGATAAATTTTGATTAATAGCTAAAGCCACATTACCCGGAAGTGTCCAAGGCGTGGTCGTCCACGAAAGAACATAAGAATTTGAGTTGGTGCCACCCTTCATTTTGAACATTATGTAAACCGATTTGTCTTTTACACTTTTATATCCTTGTGCTACCTCATGTGAAGACAATCCTGTCCCGCATCTTGTACAAAAAGGCACGACCCGATGCGCTAAATATAATAATTTCCTGTCCCAAATCTTTTTGATGATTGACCAAAGCGATTCAATATACTGATTTTTATAAGTAAAGTAGGGATTTTTCAAATCAACCCAAAATCCCATTTTTTTGGTCATCTCTTCCCATTCCTTAATATATTTTCCGGCATTCTCTTTGGCTTTCTTGTTGAATTTGTCTATCCCGTATATCTCGATGTCTTTTTTGTTTTTAAAACCCAGCTCCTTTTCAACTTCTATTTCCACCGGCAGACCGTGGGTGTCCCAGCCGGCTTTTCTTTGGACATAAAATCCGCGCATTGTCTTGTAACGGCCATAGACATCTTTATAAATCCTGGTCAGAAAATGCCCGATGTGAGGCAGTCCGTTTGCCGTCGGCGGACCTTCAAAAAAAACAAAACACTTGCCCTGAGATTGTCGGAGGGCCAGAGATTTTTCGAAAATTTTATTATCTCTCCAAAAATCCAGTATCCTTTTTTCTTTATCGGCAAAATTAAAGTCGCTCATTCTGACTTGATTATAGATAAAAAAGGACCGCTTTTCAAGCGGTTTTGATGCGGACGTAAATACTGCACAGGATAGTTATCACTACTTGCACAAAGAAAGTGGCATAGAATAAATTCAATTTGCCGTGAAACAAATGCGTTTTATCGTCTACCCATGAAAGAGCCGGCCAATTAACACAGTGGCTTAGCATGCCAAGCCCGTCGGGTATGGCCGCTCCCGCCATACCCGACAAAATTATCGCGGCCGCAAACGGGGAACGTGAAGCGCCGACAAGAACGGCAAGCATCGCTGTCGTCTCAACAATAAGTTCCAAGAAAAGATGCCACCCCTTAAGAAAATGCTCAGCGTGGGGAATAGCGTCTGCGGCGACATGCGATGCAACAGCAATCCCCAAAGCCCATGCTATTCTTGTCTTGTCACCGGATTCGGCCGGAAGATAATTTTGAATGAGCAATGCGCTCGCAGCGCCGATGGCGTAGTGAGCCGGTGCGGTCATTTATCTTCCTTATTGAAAAACTGATTGAATAATTTTATCTTAGATGTTAAATTTAATCAACAGAAGATGAAAAAAGCTTTTTTATTCCTGATTGCGATATTTTTTATTAACATCATAAGCCTCTGTTACGGGTGGTATCTTGACTATTCCTGGTCTGACCAGGTTTTACATTTTTCGGGAGGATTTTTCGTGGCCATGTTTTTTTCAGCGTACCTGAAAGACCATCTCCCCGCTGATTCAAAATTAAAAAACACCCTGATCATTTTGGGCGCAGTCTCGTTTATAGGAGTAACTTGGGAATTCGCCGAATACTTGGCCAACCAAACGTTAATCGAGCCGATCTATAAAAATTTCGGCGTTAGGGCTTATTTTATGGGCGACATGGACGACACGATAAACGATCTCCTGATGGATATACTTGGAGCGGGATTATTTTCTTTCATACTACATTCTCTCCGGAGCCGAAAGACCCATAAGGTCTAAACAAATCCTCAAAACCATGTGCACTCCCCGGGCAAGCAAAAGGCGCGCCGACTGCAGTTCCGTGTCATTCTCTTGAATGATATGATGCTTCTCATAAAATTTATGAAAATCACCGGCAAGATTCAAAGCATACCGGGCCAAATGATGAACCTGATAATTTTGAGAAATATCTTCGATAATTTCCGGAAGCTTAATAAGGTCCTTTAATAACCGGAATTCCTCCTCTTCTTTAATTCTATCCGCATTACCGGTCCGGGTTCCCTCCGCTTTCGCAAAAACACTGTTTAAGCGCGCAAACGCGTATTGAATATAGAAAACCGGATTTTCTTTTGATTGTTTTTTAGCCAGGTCAATATCAAACTCCATGTGAGTATTTAAGTCCCTTGTCAGAAAGAAAAACCTGACAGCGTCTTTGCCGACCTCGGCCAGCAGTTCATCAAAAAGTACGAATCGCCCGGCTCTTTTGGACATTTTTTGAAGTTCGCCTTTTTCTTTAATGGAGACAAACTGGTGAAGAAGTATTTCCAGACGGTCCGGATCATAGCCCAAAGCGGCAACACCCGTTTTCAGTCTTATGATATCGCCGTGATGGTCCGCGCCCCAGATATTTAGGGCACTCGTAAATCCTCTCTCAAATTTATTTTTGGTATAAGCGATATCGTTCAATAAATATGTAGTTGAGCCATCACTTTTGACCAGAACAGCTTTCTGGTCGTCATTTATCTTTAACCACTTGGCTCCGTCTTCCTCAACAATAAATCCCCTTAACTCCAGTTCGGCAAGAACTTCCTTAACTTCTCCGCTTTCATGAAGCCGCGATTCAGGAAACCATTCATCGAACTCGACGCCCATTTTTTTTGCAGAGCTCTTGGCCCCGTCTGTCATGGCTTTTATCACTTGGCCGGGAATATCTTTTTCTGAAACGACTTTGTCCAAAAATTCTTTGGCTATTTCTTTCACGTATTCGCCTTGATACAAGTCAGGGCCAAATTCCACTTTCTCGCCTTTCAATTCAAGCATTCTTAATTTTACCGATTCGGCAAGCTTGTTCACCTGATTCCCGACATCATTAATGTAATATTCTTTTCTCACTTCGTATCCGGTTTTTTTAAAAATATTTCCAAGCGTATCGCCAAAAGACGCAGAGCGGGCATTGCCGACCGTTAACGGACCCGTCGGATTGGCTGAAACAAATTCAAGGTTTATCTTGGTCCCCTTGCCCGCTTCAGAATCCCCAAATTTGTCTCCTTCTTTTATAATTGTTTCGAGAGATAACCTTAAGAATTCTTCGCTTAAATAAAAATTAATAAACCCCGGTGGAACAAACTGAATCTTGCTGAATTTTTTGCTGAATTCTTTGTCGCCCGAAAATTCTCCTATTAAATTCTTACCCGCTTCCATTGGACTTATCCCATCCCTTTTGGCAACAATAAAGGCAAGATTAACGGAATAATCCCCCAAATCCGGCTTGCCCTCCGAAGCTTTAGCGAAGGAGGGGGGCGTTAAAATATCGAATTCTATATCCGGAAATTTGCTTGAAATTTTTTTTCTTAACCACTCTTTTACCATACACACATCTTACCTTAATTTCTCAAATAAAAAAACGGCTTAACTTAGCCGTTTATTTGGAAGGGAAACGTGGCGACCACTTCATCAATCAGCCCATGCGGACCGAATCCTTTGGCCTTATCGGCGCTGATGGAATAGTCGGTTTTTCTGGAAAGATTCAACAGCTCTTTCATATCCATGCCCGACCGTTCGGCAACAATCTTAAAAACAACCTTGTTCAACCGTTTTAACTCTTCGGCGCTTTCTAAAAGTTTATTTACTTCCTGGTGTTCACCCTCACCGCTCATACTGGCCTGATGAACGGTAAATTGGGTATTTGGAAAAGAATAGCGCTTTGTTCCGGCCTGAAGAATACATACTGCCATTGAAGCAACATCGCCGACAGATATGATGTTTACCTCCCAACCCTGAAGAGCAACGGCTCTCAAAAAATCATAGACGGCCAATCCTTGATAGATGCTTCCGCCGGGAGAGTCCAGCATTATCCAAAGCGGCTTCTTCGTTTCAGGTGTTAATTTTGTAAACAGGTTGGCAAACAATCCTCCTACGGTACCGGCATCAATTTCACCGCCGATAATAAAAATACCTCTATCGGCCAAAAGCTCAAGCTTCTCATCGACAGAGTCGAGCCTCACTGAACGACACACCGACTGTTCCACTTTAGTTTCCTTTTTAATGTTCAGTTGCCCGCAGAATACCACCCCCACGCCTGAAGTCAACAACAATTACAAATAGAACCGCCACAATTTATCCTTCCACTTTCCGGCATAATCTACGCCGATGCGTTTGCCTTTTTTGATTTGAGATTTTGGGGTTTTAATTTTATTGTTTTAAATCCACAATAAACCGCTTTTTGTTATATCTATTTCATTAAGCTTTTTGTCTATTCTTAATTCCCGGCAAAGTTTCCCCGGCCCATCGCAATTTTCATAACCAACAGCCCTTATCAATACCGCCGATGGATTTCCTTCTTTCTCGGTAACGATATTCAAGCAATGATACATTCCGTAAATCATATAAACATAAGAAAATCCGGCCGGACCGAACATGACTTTTGTCCGCTTGGTTAAACCTTTTGAAGCGTGGCAGGCAAGGTCCCGTATTCCGCAATAGGCCTCGGTTTCGGTTATTCCGGCTCGGATTAATTTATTGCCGATGCGTCTGACCAAAAACTTGCCAAGCAATTCTCTGGCAACAACAACGGTATTTCTATTGAAAAATTTCTTTTTTAGCCTCATACTTATGGTATGACTACATTATCTAATGAATACGACAAGCTTCCCATTGAAGCAGTGAGAAAAGTCGCTCCTTCGGTGGTTAGTGTCGTTATATCAAAATTCCTTCCAAAAATTAAGGGGGTTTACGGCATGCCCGGTACTCCTTTTTCAAACCCATTCCTGTTCGGAGAAGTTGAGGACGGCCAAAAAGAAAAAATAAGCGTGGGCGGCGGCTCCGGATTTATCGTTCATCCCGACGGTCTTATACTCACCAACAAACATGTCGTTTTTGATCAGGATGCCGAATACACCGTCATTACGACCGACCTTCAGGAATATCCGGCAAAAGTCCTCTCCCGAGACCCGATAAATGACATTGCCGTTTTGAAAATTAATCCGCCAGCTGGCGGAAAAGGGTTGCCAGCCGTTCGTCTGGGAAATTCGTCAAAGCTTGAACTGGGACAAACCGTACTCGCCATCGGAAATGCCTTGGGCATGTTTTCCAATACCGTTTCAAAAGGAATAATTTCCGGATTATCAAGAAGTATTTCCGCCGCTCTGGGCACCGGGGGAGAAATGGAACATCTGCGGGGCGTTCTTCAGACAGATGTAGCCATTAATCAGGGCAATTCAGGCGGTCCGCTGATAAACATCGACGGAGAGGTGGTCGCCATCAACACCGCTATTATTTTCGGCGCCCAGAACATAGGGTTCTCAATTCCGATAAACTGGGCAAAGCAAGACCTTGAAGACATTATAAAATACGGAAGGATCGTTAAGCCGTATTTAGGTCTTCAATACGTAAAATTAGACAAAAAACTGCAGAAGCAATATTCTTTGCCGGTTGATTACGGAGCTTTAGTCGTTCGAGACCACCGACCGGATTCCGTGGCCATTGTCCCCGACTCTCCCGCGGAAAAAGCCGGAATCAGAGAGAACGACATAATTCTGGAATTAAACGGGGAAAAAATATCCGAAGAGCTTCAGGATATGCTCCAAAAATTTAAAGTTGAATCAGAAGTAGAACTGACTGTTTTGAGAAAAGACCGGCAAGTTAAGGTGAAAGTTAAACTGGAAGAAAGAAAATAAAGCGCTCAAGACACATTCCTTCATCCGAACCAGAATAGATTTGCTCCGGCGGCAAATCTTTCTTGTCTCTCGGCATTTCGCAGAACCAAGCCGAAATGCCTCCGAGTCCTTCTCTGAAGGCATGTGTCATTTCGCTTAAATCCCTCGTCTCTACAAAATGATTTGAAATATGGTATATTTTTTTTGGTTCACTTCATTTTTTGGAGAAAATAATGCCACCAAGTGGATTCAGTCGAAAAGCTGTAAAAGGCTCCCTTGCCTTTATTCAAAGTTGTTATGAAGACTTATTGAACGATGTTCATTCGGGTAAGTTTAAGACTTACGAAGAAGCAATTCAATACGAGCTTGATCAAATTGAAAAAGCTCTCGCGAGTCTCCACATCAATGCCGAAGGGAATCTCGTCGAACGAAAGTAGCCCTAGCCCAGAATTTTGTTCTCGGGCTTTTTTATTTTTAATAAGGTTTGAACTTTTATTGCTAATCGCCCCCTACCACCGAAGCAACCAGCGGAGGGAGACACTTTTTACAAAATTAGTACAATTTTTAAAAAGACGTCTCCCTCCGTACGAGTAGAGGTTGTGTGAACTATTCAGGATATATAGATTTAGTGAAAAAAACACGATAAGATTGAGATATGGCAGAATACGCGAATAATCCAAAAGCGGGGTTTGATTATGAAATCCTTGAAACTCTTGAGGCGGGAATTGTATTGAGAGGATACGAGGTTAAATCAATCAAAACAGGAAAGGTTTCAATAAAAGGTTCTTATGTGAAGATACTAAACGGAGAACCTTTTTTGATTGGCGCCACTATATCACCTTATCAAGTCGGCAACATTCCTGCCGATTATGATCCCCAAAGTTCCCGCAAACTTTTGCTTTCTAAAAAACAAATATCCGTTTTGGTCGGGACATCCCAAGCCCACGGATTAACCCTTGTCCCCCTGAAACTCTACGACAAAAAGGGGCGGATAAAACTTCTTGTCGGAATTGCCCGAGGCAAAAAGAAATACGATAAACGCGAAACCATCAAGAAAAAAGATGTTGCCCGCGCCAAGCAGAGAGGGTTGGAGGAATAATTAAACGGCTCACACACATGTGAGCCGTTTAGTTATTCTGTGGAGGTGGGGGTATTGAAACCCCGTCCGAAATTTGGTCCGATGAATTTCTACTTAGATGGTCGGTTTGGTATTTCATTTGAAGCTAAAAAACCAACAAAATAACTTCAGACTATTTTTCCATATTCTTAACAGCGAAACAGGAAAACAATGAACCGCTGTCCAGCTAAAGATATAACACCCCGTAATCCTTTATTTAGCATCAAGGCAGGATGGCTTACCTAAACGATGTTAGGCGAAAGCGTAATTAGGTTGCGTATTTGCACCTATTAAGTTGGTCGAGGTTTTATAGTGGTTAACGGCCATCCACTCTAAGCATCCGATTGGTTCATAAATTTCGTCGAAGCCTTTCACCCCCAATAACTTGAATTTTAGCATAAAAAACACTAAAAGTCAAAAAGTTCCGGTGGCTTTTCTTTTTAGTATAAACATGCTAAAATAAGCAAGTTGTTAACATGCTAAAGCGCTTAAGAATAAACAATCAAATAAAGGCGGTTGAGGTCCAAGTTATAGACGAAGCCGGAAAACAGCTTGGAACAATGAAGACCTTTGACGCGCTTAAGCTTGCCCGCGAGAAAGAGCTTGATTTGGCAGAGGTGGGCCCGAATGCCCAGCCCCCTATTGCCAAAATCATGGATTATGGTAAATATATATACCGCAAGGAGCGTCAGGACAAGAAATCCGGCCCTAAACAGAAGGAACAGGAAAGAAAGACTGTCAGGGTAGGATTTAAGACGGGAACCCATGATTTGGAGTTCAAGGCCAAACAAGTCGGAGGATTTTTAAAAGAAGGCCATATTGTCAAAATAGAACTGACTCTGCGCGGGCGCGAAAAAGCCCTTGCCCACTTGGGCAAAGAACGACTGAACACTTTTATCAAATTTATTACGGAGGAATTTACCGTTCAGGACAACGTCAAAAGATCGCCTTTCGGATGGACAATCACAATCAAGAAATAATTAAACCATGAATATGACACATACGGGAAAAACAAATAAATCATTTTTAAAGAGGGTTAAGATTACCGGGAGAGGCAAGATGATGAAGCGCCCGCCTCATCAGGACCATTTCAACGCCAAAGAATCCGGCAGTGCCGCAAGAAACAAGAAGGGCCGTATAATGGCCCCGAAATCATTGATGAGAAGCGCCAAAGCATTGTTGCAAAGCAATATTTAATTAAATTTCTAATTATTAATTCCTAATTTCTAAAAATGCCGAGAGTAAAAAGAGGAACAATTGCAAATGCCCGAAGAAAAAGATTGCTGAAACACGCGAAGGGTTTTATGTGGACCCGAAATACCAAATACCGCCAAGCCAAAGAAGGCCTTCTTCATGCTTGGTCGTTTCAGTTTGCCGACAGAAAAAAGAAAAAAAGAACGATGCGCAATCTCTGGACCGTCAAAATAAATGCCGCCGCCAGAGAAAACGGCACGACCTATTCAAAACTAATTAACAAATTCCTGAAAGCCAATGTAGCGCTCGACCGCAAAATCCTCGCCGACCTCGCCGAACACGACCCGGAAGTATTCAAAAAAATTGTCTCCTCATTATAAAAACCGCCCATAGGGCGGTTTTTATAATTATTCCAATTCTTTAATTTGCCTGTCCAACCGATCTAAGAGTTCACGGTCATCGAAAACCGTCCTTCCGCCGTTCATTTCTATCCCTTGCAGAACCTCATCTTTCCGTTTCTTAAGCCCGGCTAATTTTTCCTCTTTGGTTCTCTCTGTTTGTTCGGCCTCCTTAATCCCGCTTAAAGAATCATTAAATTTTTCAAACACATTTGCCATATGAATAAATTATATTCCCCGCCTTCTTAAAAATCAATAGCAGGGCCAATAGATCTTGATGGTGAGCTTGCCGAACCAGAACACTGGGAAACTTTGTTCTTCGATATCTATACATATTTTATACAAAATCCCACATTAATACTAGATTTTTTAATATTATCTACCGAAAAATAAAACCGCCATTAGGCGGAATTATGCTTTTTCGTAAAATGCGACTCTCAATGCCATTCCTGGCTGGGTTGGTTCCGATGTTCTATAACCACAAACACGATTATGGAAGTTGTCTGCATGCCTACCCATAAAAAGGCATAGAAAGAAGTTTTGGCCTTCAGCTTCGCCAATAAGCTTATGTTTTTCAAGTTCTTCATCAGAAAGCTTATAAATACGTTTGGTACCGGAATCTTTGTCTCTTGTAATAACTTCGAATTCGAAAAATTCTCTTCCTTGATCATCGGTAGTTAGGGGACCGGTTATGGAATCAGCTCCAAGGGCTTTAGCTAATGTCTTTGCATCCACTTTCGGATAAGTCTTGCCAGTATGCTTTATGGCCATTTTTCACCCACTTTTAAGTAACTGGAAATTACCGTATCAAAAGATGCTCTGATTGTAAACAACAAAAAAACACCGTTTTTGGTATCTTTTGTGAGAAAAGTTTTCCACTCCCCTTGGCCCCTCCGAAAAAGGCATTTTGGGAAAACCCTATTCTGTAAAATACTCTTTAAGCATTGTCAGAAGTGTTGTTCTGCCTCTGTTGGTCTTCAAATATAATTCTCTGCGTTTTGCGTCTTTCTTGTTTTTATACGCTTCATAATGGATCAACTCCAAGGGCAAGAAAGATTTTGTTGATTTAACACGGCCTTTATTGTGTTCTGTGACTCTTTGTTTTAAATCTTCGGAATAACCTATGTAAATAAAATTCTCGCTTTGGTTGTATAAAACGTAAACATAATAGAATCTCATATATAATATTTTAAAACACGGGCGGGTACAATACTATACCCGCCTGCGTCCCAATTCTACTTCTGACTTCACCTTCGACAGATACAATTCTGTATCTGTCTTCGGCGAAGCCAGGCGCAGAATTGTGCCTGGCAGCCCTAGCGAGAGTCGAACTCGCCTTCTTTGCTTGAAAAGCAAATGTCCTAACCGATAGACGATAGGGCCATGTAACTAAAGTATTTTGCCACAAAAATTGAAAAAAATCAATCCATTCGGCATGCTCAGGATTGCCCTGAACTTGTTGAATGGGCAATAAAAATGATAAAATCTTACAATCATGAAAATCTTAGGAATTGAAACATCCTGTGACGAGACGGCAATGTCTGTAATAGAGATCTCCCCTCGACAAGCTCGGGGTGAAGAAATCACTGTTTTATCAAACGTTATTTCTTCACAAGTTAAGCTCCACGCCAAATATGGCGGAGTAGTCCCCTCTCTTGCCGCCCGCGAACATGTTAAAAACATCAAACATGTTTTTAACCTTGCCCTAAAACAAGCTGCAAAAAATGGAAAATGGAAAATGGAAAATGGAAAATTGCCAGTTGACCTGATTGCCGTCACCCGCGGGCCCGGCCTCGGGCCCGCTCTTTTGGTGGGCATAACTTTTGCCAAGACAATGTCCTGGCTTTACAAAAAACCCCTCACCGGAGTAAACCACCTTGAGGGACATATCCACAGCAACTGGCTATCGCCGGTTGCAAATTCTAAATCCAAAACCCTAAATCCCAAACAAATTTTCCCGGCTTTAAATTTAATAGTTTCTGGCGGACACACTGAATTGGTGTTAATGAATAGCCGCGACCAATATCAAATCATCGGGGAAACGGTAGATGATGCTGTCGGTGAAGCGTTTGACAAGGTGGCCCGACTTTTGAGTCTTGGTTATCCGGGCGGTCCGGCAATTTCTAAAACCGCCGAGAAAGGAAATCCGGATAAATATATTTTGCCCAGACCCATGTCCAAGTCAAAAAATTATGACTTCAGTTATTCGGGTTTAAAAACGGCTGTATTATATTTACTCCGTGATTTATATCCGCCAGCTGGCGGAAGAAAACCGGACGCAAAAATCCGGGCCGACATCGCCGCATCTTTTCAAAATGCGGCCATTGATGTTCTT
The DNA here is from genome assembly GCA_001794125.1 of Candidatus Yanofskybacteria bacterium RIFCSPHIGHO2_01_FULL_43_32. GTDB lineage: Bacteria > Patescibacteriota > Minisyncoccia > 2-02-FULL-40-12 > GWA2-44-9 > 2-01-FULL-41-26. The sequence goes on along the minus strand of MGJF01000001.1, from coordinate 31,919 downwards.
GTTCAAAAAACCATGCGAGCCGCCAAAGAATATAAGGTTAAATCAATTTTGCTTTCGGGCGGAGTTTCGGCCAATAAATTACTGCGCAAGGAGTTGCACAAGAATACTGCCGAAGCGGGTATTAAATACTTCCAGCCGCCCATGGAATACACCACAGACAACGCCGCGATGATTGCGGTTGCCGGATATTTCAGCCGCTCAAAGAACAAAAAAACCGATTACAAATCGGTAAAAATGGATGCTAATTTAGGATTTAGACCAAAAAGATAAAGATTAAAGCTGTTACGACAAAAAGAAGAAAAAGACCGACAGCCTGGACATTCCCGACCGGATTGCTGACGTTCCGGATGTCCTCTCCGCTGACAAGAACTTTGACCCCATGCTTGTCCTCAATCTCGCCGGCGGTTCTCCTTAAGTCTTTGATTTGCTTTCTTGCTTTCCAAAGACCTCTCAGCTCCTGCAAAACTGTCGGCGGAGAAACAACTTGTTCCCGCCGGTAAATATCCTTGTACTTTCCGGGGGAAAGAATAATCTCGAACCGGCACCGGCCGCACCGGATATACAGACAGCCATTATCGCGGTACCCGTGGGGATAGTCGACACAGACATCGCCGCAATCGGGACACTTGAAGAGATAAAAACCGGAATGACCTGCCCAGTCTGTCATCGTAAACTTTCCAACAAAGACCGGTTTATTCCCGGCAGAGTCGCGCTTTTCCCTGGGTACAAAATAGGTCAAAAGATTACCCGCATCGGCCACAAATGTGCAATCGGAACACTCATGAACCATTTGTAAAAACCTCGTTTTTAAGCTACAATTTTTGAAAGATTATCACTAAATACCCGATTGTCAAACAACATATGGAACTTCCGAAAGCATACAGCCCCAAAGAAGTTGAAGACAAAATTTACAAACTCTGGGAGGAGAGCGGATTTTTCAGTCCAGAAGGACTGTCCTCCGTAGCCTCGGCGAAGGAGGATAGATTTACTTCTCGTAAATTCGTAGCCGCCATCGCTCCGCCCAATATTACCGGCGAACTCCACATTGGTCATGCTTTAGAAAATACCCTTGAAGATATCGTCATCCGAATGCGGCGCATGCAGGGCTATAAAACTCTTTGGCTCCCGGGCACCGATCATGCCGGTATCGCCGCCCAAAACAAGGTGGAGAAACAGCTCGCCAAAGAAGGTCTGACCCGACACAAGATTGGCCGCGAAAAATTTCTTGAACGAATGTGGGAGTGGCGTGAGAAGTATGGAAATATCATTCTTGACCAATTCAAAAAACTCGGGCTTTCGGTTGACTGGACACGTACTCAATTCACCATGAATCCCGGCTATCAAAAAGCCGTTGAAACTGCTTTCAAAAAATACCAGGAGAAAGGTTGGATTTACCGGGGCGAACGGGTTATTAGTTGGTGTCCCCGCTGTGCCACCTCCATATCCGACCTTGAGGTAAATCATGTTCCCGAAAAAGGAAGATTATATTTCATAAAATACGGACCGTTCGTATTGGCAACGACCCGGCCCGAAACCAAGCTCGGCGATACCGCCCTTGCGGTTCACCCAAGCGATGAGCGCTATAAAAAATATATCGGACAAGAAATAGAAATAGATTCGGTAGACAATACGCTTCCGGCCGAACAACCACCGCAAATCAAAAAAATTTCCCTCAAAGTTGTGGACGATATTTCTGTAGACAAAGAATTTGGCACAGGCATTATCAAGGTCACACCCGCCCACGACCTTACCGATTATGAAATATCTCTGCGCCACAATTTGCCGCTTGTAAAAATTATTGACGAACGCGGCAAGATGAATGAGAACGCCGGCATCCGTTATCAGGGCCTGAAGGTTGCTCAAGCCAGAGAACAAATAGCCAAGGACCTTGAAACACTTGGCCTGATTGAAAAAATTGAAGACTACGACCACAATGTCGGCCACTGCGACCGATGTGATTCTGTAATAGAACCTCTGCCTTCAAAACAATGGTTCCTGAAAATGGAAGAGTTGGCAAAATTGGCGATAGAAGCTCTTGGTAATGGCGAAGTTGTAGTGCATTCAGAAAAATGGGGACAAGATATGAAAAACTGGCTTACCAATGTCCGCGACTGGAATATTTCCCGCCAATTATGGTGGGGTCACAAAATACCTATTGACGGCGAGGAAGACGTGCTTGATACATGGTTTTCTTCTGCTTTATGGCCATTTGCCGCTATGGGTTGGCCGGAAAAAACAAAAGACTTAACCGAATACTACCCGACTGATTTTATTACTTCAGACAGAGGCATCCGCTACCTCTGGCAAGCCCGCATGATATTTTCCGGAAAATTCTTTACAGGTTCCGCTCCGTTTAAAGATATTTACATTCACGCAACCGTGCTCACTAAAAACGGGAAAAGAATGTCAAAATCTCTTGGTACTGGCATTGATCCTCTGGCAGTTATCGAAAAATACGGCGCAGACGCTCTAAGATTCGGCTTGGCTTATCAAACAACCGAACTGCAGGATATGAGGTTCGGAGAAGACACAATCATAATGGGTAAAAAATTTGCCAATAAATTCTGGAATATCGCCCGATATGTTTTGATGAAATTAGGAGATGACTACGAAATAACAGGGACAAGGCCTCTCGGCTCGGAAATAATTTCCAAGATGGACTCGGCGGCGGAATCGGTGACAAAAAATATCGAAAAATACAAATTCGGAGAAGCGGCCCATGAACTATATGATTTCATCTGGCACGAATTTGCGGACAAATATATTGAAGAAACAAAAGACAAAGATGACCAAGAAACAAAAAACGCTCTCGCTTATTTGCTTCTAACCTGTCTCAAACTTCTTCACCCATTCATGCCGTTCATAACCGAAGAAGTATACTCAAAGTTACCCATTAAAGACAAGGGACTTCTTATTGTTGAGAAATGGCCCAGCTAGGCATGCTATACTTAGAGCATGTCGCCAACATTGATTAATGTCGTCCTGATATCCCTGGGACTAACTCCCAGTTTGGTCTGGCTTTATTTTTTCGCCAAAAAAGATTGTCATCCCGAACCCAAAAACCTCCTCGCCCAAACCTTCCTCATGGGCATTATTATTTCTCCCATTGCCATTCTTTTACAGTTCAGCTTCGCCCAGCTTGCATCGACAATCACCGGAATAGACCAGGCCTTGACCCAGAACACTTCTTATTTTTTTCTATGGGCCGCTGTCGTGGAAGAGGCCATTAAATTTTACGCCGTGAGAGTGCTTATCATGAGAAATCCGGAATTCGATGAGCCGATCGATGCCATGATCTATATGATAACCGCCGGATTGGGATTCGCCGCAATGGAGAATATTTTAGTCATGTTCAGAGTTTTCCCCGACGGAGCCCAAACTACTTTAGCCACGTGGGCTCTTCGATTTACCGGGGCGACTTTGCTTCATGCCCTATCTTCCGGACTTATGGGTTACTTCCTTGCCATGTCGTGGTTCTTCCAAGATCATAAAAAGAAACTGATAGTTGTCGGACTTATAATGGCCACTATTTTTCATTTTACTTTTAACACCTTTCTCTCGGCTTTCGAGGATCGCGTAACAAGTTTGATTTATTCGACATCACTTTTGCTGATCATGGCTTTTCTTGTTTCAATATTATTTGATAAAATAAAAGAGAGGCGCGGAAAAACCGCCGCCGGACCGGCAATAACATCACCGGCCTTCCTTAAGTACGGGGTTAGCAACAAATCGATAAATTTGTTAGGATAAAGTCATCTATGGAAGACTACTTCGACGACAACGACAATTTGGAAGTTAAACTGACTTCGGCCAAAAAAGAGCCCAGACAAGAAAGCGAGGGCCAGCTTACGATTGACGTCTTTCAGACCGAAGATGATGTGGTTATTCAGTCCACTATCGCCGGGGTCAGCGACAAGGATTTGGACATCTCCGTTACCAACGACATGGTAACCATAAAAGGCGCGCGCGCGCCCGAACAGAAGATCGGGCCTTCGAATTATTATTATCAAGAATTATACTGGGGACCATTCTCAAGATCCATCATACTGCCGGTTGACGTTGATGCTGATAACGCAAAAGCATCTATAAAGAATGGGATTCTCACCATCCGTCTTCCAAAACTTGACAGGATCAGGACAAAAAAGATAAAAGTCTCGTAGGATTATCTAATCGTTTAATCAATGTTCAAGTTAGTTTATATAGGCCCTAAAGAATTCAGGGTTTTAATTTACCGACTGACCATAATCGGCGTTATTGTCCTGATCGGATTTAATTTTGGATTCCGGTTCTATCTATATACCGTTTCGGCGTTCAGTCCCAAGGTTCCGTTGAAAAATTTTGCGTCGATTCTTAACGCTTCCGCCCAAAAGGATCTGGAACTGGATACCGCCGGCGGCAAAATAACGGTAAGAAGCGATGAGTTGAAAGGCTGGATAGAATCATATACAAGAGCTTACTCGGGCAAACAAGATTTGCGGGTCTCTTCCAAGTTTAGCGATTATCTGATTCGGCTGGCTGCGGCCACCAACATCGAACCGGTTGACGCTAAATTTGAATTCGGAGGCGATAATAAAGCGGCTGTGTTCAGCCAATCGGTCCAGGGCAAAAAATTCAATATTGCCAAGTCCGCTACGGCTATAATTAACGCTCTTCGTGAAAACAAGACTTCGGCCCAGCTGACCGTAGATATCATAGAACCGGAGATTACTCTGGAAAAGGCAAATAATCTTGGCATAAAAACCCTGCTGGCAAAAGGCGAATCCGACTTTCACGGCTCAAGCGACGCAAGAATCCACAACATTAAGACCGGCGCTTCTAAATTCAATGGTACCATCATAAAGCCCGGAGAAGAGTTTTCTTTCAACAATATTCTGGGAAGTGTGGATGAAAAGACGGGATATCAACCGGAAATGGTAATAAAAGGCGGACAAACCATACCGGAATACGGGGGCGGTCTCTGTCAGATTTCAACAACCGTTTTCAGGGCCGCTGTTTTAGCCGGGCTTTCTATTACAGAAAGGCGGCCGCATTCCTTTCCCGTAAAATATTATAGTCCGCAAGGATTTGACGCTACTATTTATCCCGGGGTTTCTGATTTAAAATTCATTAACGACACGAAAGGACACATCCTGCTGCAAATCAGGAAAGAAGGCACCAAATTAATCGTTGAACTCTACGGTTCCAGCGATGAAAGACAGGCAGTGATAGACGGTCCTCATCAATATGATCAAAAGGACAACGGGTCCATGAAAGCTTACTTCGTCAGGACCGTCACATATGCCAACGGCGAGAAAAAAGACGAACGTTTTGATTCCAACTACCAGCCGCCTTTCGCTCAAGCCAGAAATCCGTTGGAATAATCAACGGCTCACATGTGTGAGCCGTTGAATTCTGTATTGGTGCCGAGGGTGGGATTTGAACCCACACGCCCTTGCGAGCATCAGCTCCTAAGGCTGATGAGTCTGCCAGTTTCTCCACCTCGGCATAGTTATTATTTTACCATTTTTTCATCTTTTTTCAATAGAAATTCTTAACGGGCTAAAGCACTGTTAGAAACTTATCCGAGAACGAAAAACCAACCCGTTCGGGTTGGTTTTTCAGACATGTCTAAATTCTTGATAATACTACACGTTGAAGAATGACCTTGCGATCAAACCGGCAACCGTCTGTAAAATAACTCCGACTGCCAAAACTACCGCGGCGCCGATTATTCCGTTCTTGATCCTGTCTTTTGCGGCCGTGGTTTTCTCTTCCGCTCCGCCCGCAAACATATAAGCGATGCCTCCCCAAATAATGAATATGACAGCTAAGACAACTCCGACAAGAATCAAGAATCTTGCTATCTGGGTTATTCTGTCTTGTATTTCAGCAAGGGTAACTGCTCCTCCCTGCAACGGGACATCCGGATTCGGCAATGCCGCTAAAGCTAAAACCGGCACCAACAAAACCAGCGCAGTCATGGAAATATATCCTATCTTTTGTATTTTATTCATAAATCCACCTCCATTCATTGTCCGCCATGGCTTTTAGCGACGGCGAATATTAATCATTTAATTATACCTAATCTCTATCTAATAATACAGACCCCCAAAAGCTGGAACTGGCAGAAAAAATCTCTGGTTACTATCCCCGCTATTGTCTGAATAATCACTCCGACACCCAAAACTATCGCCGCTCCGATTACCGCGCTTTTAAATCTTCCCTGGGCTGCGGTAACTTTAGTGGCATCAGCTCCGGCATACATGTAAGTAATGCCGCTCCAGACAATCATAATTACCGCAATTAAAACGCTTACCACCAGCAGAAATTGGGCTACTTGGCTGATTAAACTATCAACCTCTGGTAACGTGATCGGCTGGCCCGGTGGCAAGTCGGCCAGTTGACTGGCCCAGCCCGTATGAGCTATGGCTAATAAAAGAAGTGCTATAAATAAAATTTTTGAAATAGTTTTCATGTTAGTAAGAACCGCAGCGCAACGGAACAATTAAAGTATAGTCCGCTCCCAGTCCGTTGGCGACGGTGGCAATAATAGTATAAGTGCCGAGTATTACCAAGACCCCGACCAACCCCCACGTAAACGATTTTTTAGCTTCGCCGAACTTAGTCTCATTCCCTTGGGCCATCATGAATTTAATTCCATAAAATACTATATAGACGACCATGAGAATAAGGGCAAATCTAGTAAACCAGCAGGCCAATCCGGTAATTATGCCAAAAACGCTCTGGATAGTTAAATTGACACCTTGGTATCCGCCGTCGGCGGCTTTAGCTATATTAATAAACATGCCAAATCCCAAATTTTTTAATTTATTTGTCATAATTATTGGCTGCCGGAACCCAGTTCCAGAATACTTTGTATCAAAGTGATGAATCCGCTTCCTATCAGAATTATCGCAAGGCCGATTATGGCATATTTCAAAACCTCTTTTGCCTTGGCGACTTTTGCCGGTTCTCCTTGGGCGGTCAAAAATAATATTCCGGCATAGACAATCATAGCAACTGCAATGGGAATTGCTAAGTTAAATATCCACTGGGCGATGATTTTGACCAAACTGGTAAAGTCGCTCGCCCCGCCCTTTAACGGATTGGGGATTTCAAAAGAATACCGTTGAGTTGTGCCGCCTGAGCCGCCGCATTTATTGTCACAATTAGAAGTGCTATATATGCCATTCACATCCGCTACACACTGATTAGATGAGTTGCAACCATATTTCGGCGCGGCGGCGGCTCCGGCATCTTGGCCGCAAAGACTTGTCCCTATCTGAACACAGGGCCTGCCGGAGCAGGCTGACACATCGGAACAATTAGTCAGATTAGCCGGACTGCAGGCATATTTATTGTTATTGGCCACACAAGCATAACTTTTATTGGTTACAGAGCCAAAAGTTATCGGAACACCGGCAGATCTGGCAATTTGAATCGAGACCATACTCGGACAGTTCACTTGTCCGTAATACCGGGCAGTGCCCCCATTAATCAAATCCGGATCCGTCGTATCAATACTGATTGTTTGATCAAAGTTTAAATTTAAAAACGCTGCAGTGCGACTGACAGCCACCTCGCCGGAACCTCTTTTAAGATCCACGCCCGTAACATCCCGATATACATACCAGTAAAAGCTATCGGCATCGCTCCCGCACCGCGCGTTAAATTTGGCAACATCCACGGTTGCCCTGAATGTCATCTGGAACTGGGTGCCGCCGGTATTGTTGACTACGGTCTTTGGATTAAGATCAAAGCTGTCTATGTTAATCTCGCCCGCGGCAAAAATATTTTTGCCAATCAAGAAAATCCCCGTGATCAAAAATACCGACAAAAATAATTTTTTATACATTTTATACATGGGTATCGGGTGGCAAGGGCGGCATCGGAAAAGTTGACCGGTTCCTTTTCTTTAACCAGTACCAAAACCCTCCGATAACGACCACTCCAATTATAAGATAAATAACGCCTTTTACCATCCCCGATACCCCGCCGGCGGACGGAACGTCGGGAGATGCTGCCGGAACAGGCAAAGCCTGTTTGCAGTCACTCGGGCAGGTTTTAGTATCTTCTCCGACATCAGGATTGCAGATACCGTCATCATTGCAGAAAGAACTCTCGCTGACAAAAATTGAAAGGAGCTGATTTCCCTGCCCGTCATAGAAATTAACTTTTTGGCCGTCCGGAACATACGGCGCTTTTACAGAAAGTTTTCCTTTCAAAAATTTGGGGTCGCCCTTTCGGGGGTCAAACTGGAATGTCTTGGCAATTTCATCCTTTAAATTTATAACCTCGCCTTTATACGGAAATTGGGTATTTAGAGTTTCGGGAACAAAAATTTCCGGAACTACATCATATTTGAACTGGACTTCCCTGTCGGCAACCAGCTGGCCGTTATCGTAATATAGGTGAAAAAGATAACTGCTGTCCAACGGACTCCTGTCTTCTTGGGCAAAAACAAGACCGGCCAAGAAAAAAGAAAGGGTGATAATTATCGCTGAAATTTTTATGAATTTAGTTTGCATCACAGCTTGCCGCGCTTACGTGAACATGGGTTGCTCCGGAACCCGGCGCGCAACCAACATTCGCTCCGGCGGCATTTTCACAGCGGGCTTTTCCGCTCGGCGTTCCGCACGCAACGGCCGCTTGGATAATATTAGCGCCGATAAGTTCATTTCCGAAATCCACCGCCAACGCTCCCTGACCGCCCGTTCTGCCTCCATAATGGCAAGAATTTACCGCGTGAGAACAAGATGAAGTGCAGGTCTTCTGGCCTCTTGTATAATTGCATAATTCAAAACTGTTATCAAAAGTGTACTGACTGCCAAGATTCTGGCCGGGCAACTTCGACTGGATACAACTTATCAAGCTATCAAGTTCCGGCGCATTTTTTCTCGGATACGGCTCATTATTGCTTGCGGCCAATTGGGCGGGCTGTGAACACAAAATTGGCGCTGGCACTGGAGGCACCGGCGCCGACGGCCCGGCTGTTGTCACCCGGCACTCAAATTTCCACCATTCGGGGGCGACATTATCGGCGGCCACGCTCCTTATTATCGTATTTGTTATCAGCCATGAAGCTGAAATGATGGCAACTCCGATGGCCGTATTGAAAAAAATGGTTCTGCCTTGAGAAACCCGCCCAGGGTTTCCGGCGCTGGATAAAATCAAAAATCCGGCATAAATAAAAAATAAAAATGCAGTAGCAGGCATTATTACAATTAAAACAAAATCAATTATATTTTTTGCGAGACGAAAAAGGTCGCATCGGTTACAAGGTTTTCTTTCATCTTGGGGAGTATCCGGATTATCATTAGTCATCCCGCATGGAACTAACGGCAACCATGAAACGGCTAAAACCGTCTGACTTAATGTCACAAATAAAATAACAGATAAAATTCCGATCAGAATTTTTTTTCTCATCGTCTGCGGGACATTAAAACGCTTATCCGCGATTCGGCATTTTCTATGGAATCTTTGACCGAAGACCTGTGAAAATTAACATCGTCTATCATGTCGGCAAAAATACTTTCTATGGCGGTATTATCTATCTGATACCAGGAACGGGCGGAGAGGGCCTGCACCGCAAAAACTCCGAGGTCCAAATCATTTCTCTGAAGTTCAATCAAATCCCTGCGGGCCGAAGGACGGAGAGTCGCGCTTAAATAACTTTGAGCACCTTCCTTGGAAGCAAGATAAGCGACAAACTTCCAGGCCTCATTCGGAAATTTAGAATTTGCAGTAACACCGGCGCCCCAATAATTTGCGTAGTTCTTAATATCAATACTTGACACTTGAGGCATGGATGCCACGGCAAAGTTAAGGCGCGGTGATTTGTTTTTAAGTTCCCCCACCTTATGAGAATAATTAAACATCATCGCGGTTTTACCTCCCGTAAAAGCATCCACGGAATAGTGTTGAATATCATTCCAGGTGTAAGTCCTTACCGAAGGATTCGCGAAATCGGTGTAATATTTCAAGGCAGTTTCTCCAACCGGAATATTATTGACCCGGCCGGCAAATGAGGCGCTCCTGTTATCGGCATCGGTCATCTGCGTTCCCGTCTGGATCATAAACGCCGATAAAAGATCCGTTGAGCGGTTTATATTTCTGGCCGTGCCGATAGCCGCCCCGGATTGAACGATCTGACCGCTGCCATCCAGCCGGGTTATCGTCTCCACATCGGAATTAAATTCTTCCCAATTCTGCGGCGGACGGCTGATGCCGGCGCTGTTTAAAATATCTTTATTGTAAAACAGGGCCAGCGTATCCACATATAACGGAAGAGCGTAAATCTGATTATTAAAAACAAAATCGTTAAAAGCCACATCAACAAAATTGGCCCTGTAGTCCTGAACGGTCAACAAGGGCTGTTTGAGTCCGGGAATCGTAGCGGGAAGAGCTTTCAGCTTGTCGCCGTGCTTGGGCAGCCAGGTATTATGAACCATGACAATATCAGGTCCCGCTCCTGCCGCCAAAGCGTCAATCAGCCTCTTCTCATATTCTTCGTAGGAAAACATCTGGTACAAAACTTTGATTCCCGGATTCTGCGCCTGAAAATCATTAATAACTTTATCAAAAGCGCTCCTGTCATCGAAAACCCCCCAAAACTGAAGAGCCGCGGATTGAGTCGTGCCTCCTCCGATGCCTCTTAAAATCAAGATGACCGTCAGAAAAACGGCAATAGCTATCGAGCCGACTAAAATATAATAAATTTTGTTTGTGTTCATCCCTTCTTGAATTTCATGCCGTAGTGAAACTGTCCGGCGTCAATTTCGTTCTCAAAAACCAATCCCTCTCTAAGCGCCAAAGAACGCATTACTGTCTCATCTGTTCTTAAATCATCTGGCGGTCCGAATCCGCCTTGGCCGGCCGCTTTTTTCCAGTCAATCACAACCAAAGTTCCCCCGCTCTTTAAAACCCTGACGGCTTCTTTGATTATTTCTCCTTTCTTGTCTGACTGAAAAAGAATATTGGCAAGAAGGACCATGTCCTGCGAGTTGTCCGTCAAACCGGAACTGCCCAAAACTTCAAGATTGCTTCTGATCATTTCAACGTTATCCAATCCGGCCGCTTTTGCTTTGACCCTGACGTTATCCAGAGCTGATTCCTGAATATCTAACGCATAAACTTTTCCGCTGAGTCCGACTTTCTGACCCAGTAAAATGGTAAAATAACCCGCTCCTGAACCGAAGTCGGCAATCGACATTCCTTCTTTAATTCCAAACCCGCCGGCTATTTTGTCGGGATTCATAAAACCGCCTGTTCCCTTTGTGTCCGGCAAAGCCGAACCGGGCATATTCATTGCCTGCATATTTAATATTTTAGCACACAAGAGGTAGGGAGTTATAAACAAAGTGTCGCTCAACCCCATCCCCATTTGTCGGCCTATTGGTTACGTCCTCCGGATCTTCGCCAGACAAATACTAAAATTAACTTTCAATTTGCTTAATAAATTTCAGCAACCGTTTGCCCCCGTTCTTTCTAATCTTCAAGAAAGAGCGGGGTTTTCCGGCTAAAATTTATTGAATAAGCAAATTATCGGTTAATTTTAGTCTTGTGTTACCTGGCGAAACCAAACGGCCTCAAATGGGAACGGGGTCTCGCTCCTTGGTGTGGTACCTGAATGAGCGCTTCGCTATAATGACAATTTTTCCATCCGTCAGCTTCTTTGTGTTACCGTATCGCTCCGAGGAGTGATTCAGACGGGGATTTGGCCGGGATATAATTTAAGCTCCCATCGTCAATCTCTCTGATAGCACTCCACGCAGCAATGGGGTAAACAAAATAGGGGTCGAATGAGTAAATATGCGAATTAGCAGAGCGCTCTCGCATATTTATGAAATGAGACCCCATTTTGTTCGCATTGCGGAGTTGTGATAGAAGAGAGGTTGCGATGGAAGCGGGAGAAAAGGCGGAAAGATGGGTTGGTTTGAGCGAAAACTAGACCACCACCACCGAGGCCAGGCCGTCGCCGGATTCGACTCGCATGATTCTGACGCCTTGAGTGGCTCGGCCGAGAACGGAAACGCTTTCAATTGAAGTTCTTATTACAACTCCTTTGCGGGAAACAGCAATCAATTCCTTATTTTCTTCCGAGGTGATGTGAGCCGAGACCAACTTGCCTGTTTTCGGCGTAACCTTTGCGGTCATAATTCCTCGTCCGCCCCTGCCCTGAATCTTATAGAATTTAAGGTCCGTTCTTTTGCCATAACCATTTCCCATTACCGCCAATATCTTCAAACCTTTTTCAACACCTGATGGCACAACATCAGCTCCGACAACTTTTTCGTCTTTATCCATACGGACACCGATAACACCCGAAGCACCTCTACCCATCGGTCTGACATCTTTTTCTTTAAAGCGGATAGCGTTTCCTCCTGAAGTAACCAGCATTACTTGGTCATTACCCGAAGTAGACAGGACCCACCCCAACTCATCATTGCCTTTTAATTTAATTGCAATCATTCCGTTGCTTCTCACTTGTGAAAACGCATCAGCATCCACCTTCTTAATTACTCCGTTGGCAGTGGCCATAAACAAATATCCACCTTTCTGTTCTTTTGGAATCGGGACTACTGCCGTAATCGTTTCATTTGGAGATGTGTTCAAAAAATTAACAATTGCCTTTCCTTTTGACTGGCGGGACGACTCCGGCACCTCATAACCTTTTGTCTGGAATACTTTTCCGGAATTAGTGAAGAACAGTAAACTGTCGTGGGTATTGGCCATGAAAAATTGGGAAACAACATCTTCTTCCTTGGTTGCCATACCGATTAATCCTTTACCGCCTCTTTTTTGAGATTTTAATACTTCAGGCTGCATTCTTTTTATATATCCGCTGTGAGTAATCATGAACAGCGAATCTTCTTCGGGCATCAACTCATCTTCCCCTATTTCTCTTAAAGCCGACTTAACCACTTTTGTTCGTCTTTCATCTCCATATTTTTCCCTGATTTCTTTGAATTCTTCTTTGATTACACCCATAACTTTCTTCGGACTCGCCAGCAAATCCTCAAAATACGCAATCAGGTCTTTCTTTTCTTTTAATTCGTCGTTTATCTTTTTTCTTTCCAGACCGGCCAATGCCTGAAGCCTCATATCCAAAATAGCCGTTGCCTGTTTGTCGGAGAATTTAAATTTCTTTATCAGATTATTAAAAGCGTCTTCTTTTGAATCGGAGGCCCTGATTATTTTGATTATCTCGTCAATGTGGTCAAGGGCTTTCTTAAGTCCTTCCAAAATGTGGGCTCTGTCTTTGGCTTTCTGAAGTTCAAATTTTGTCCGCCGAGTCACGACTTCGTGCCGATGGTCAATGAATTTCTCGAGCAATCCCTTCAAGCCCAAAATCTGGGGTTGAGTGCCTCCGTCAACTAAAGCTAACATATTGAAATGAAAGGCCTTTTGAAGCTCCGTGTATTTGAAAATCTGGTTAAGTACTTTCTTGGGAAAAGCATCCTGCTTCAAGTCAATTGCGATTCTTAATCCGTCTTTATCGGATTCATCGCGGATGTCTTTGATGCCTTCTATTTTCTTTTCTTTCACAAGATCGGCAATTTTTATTATCAGTTCCGATTTATTCACCTGATAAGGAATCTCGGAAACAATTATTTGGTAGCCCTTTTTGTTTTCCGTAATATCGGCCTGGCCTCTCATTATTATGGGACCGCGGCCAGTGGCATAAGCGCTGACAATGTCTTTTTCGTTGTATATGACTCCACCGGTCGGGAAATCCGGTCCTTTTATAAATTGGGTAAGGTCTTTTAAATCCGCTTCTTTGTTGTCTATAAGATACGCCATTGCATCCAAGACCTCGGTTAGATTGTGCGGGGGAATATTGGTCGCCATACCCACGGCGATACCCATGGAGCCGTTAATCAACAAATTCGGAACGCGAGTCGGCAAAACCGTCGGCTCTTGCATTGTGCCGTCAAAATTGTCGGTAAAATTAACCGTCTGCTTGTCTATATCCGCAAGAAGCTGTTCGGATATAGGAGCCAAACGGGCTTCGGTATATCTGTAAGCCGCAGCGGAATCACCGTCGATTGAGTTGTGGACAAAAACACCAGCCGCTAATGCAAAGTTATGACTTCCTTCTATTGTAAGGTCATATACATCTTCTTTGTGTGATATAGCTTCTACTCTTACTACTTTATGGTTTTTATTTATTTCGTGAAAAACTAAATTAGAATCACCATTAAAATATTTATTTAAGCCCGTCTCCCATTGTGTGGCCTTGCCATAAGGATATAATTCTTTTCTTAATTGCTCATAATGTTTCTCGCTTAAATTAATCTGTCTATTTAAAACTTCCCGGCAAATATTGAGAAACTTCAATTTTCCCGTTCGATTTGTTGTGTGATTCTTATTTCCTTTAACAATTTTCTCGTGAAACAATACTCTGTATTTTGGGTCCTGCCACAATCTTTTAAGAGTTTCCGTGGCTCTTGTGCTAAGCTCCTTTATTTTTTCCGGATGATCTTCAATATATTTTTTATTTACATCGCTCAAAAATTTAACCATTTTTTCTCTATAGGCGTCGTTTTTCCAATTTTCTATATTTCTAACAGAAATTTCTTCGGCTTTTTTAGCTTTATTCAAAGGATTGGCCCAATAACCATTCCTTCCTTCTGCTATTTTCTTGCGATATTCAGGATTTTTATGCTGATTTGAGGCCTGGGTATAATGAATTTTCCAATGCTCGCCCCAACTCATACGAGTTATGTTATCGGGGTTATTGTTGAGTTTATTAAAATCTTTGTGGTGCCTTACCCTTCCGACGCTCTTGGCATAAATACCTCGGGTAAGATTGTAATTGTCCGCCAAATGGTGAACTGGGATCCATTCGCCATTTTTATTCTGGTAAACCAAGGCATAGCCGTCTCGATTTAAACTGTCTGTTTTTTCAGAAATTTTCTGATAATTAGGCATTAAAGATTCCTTGGGTTGTAAATCTTTGGCCTTCTTATATGAGCCGTTCCTGAGCATAAACAAATGATCTGGGGTACATTTAATTTCTTCTCCATTATCTAATAACACTTTTATTATTTCAGAGTTTTTTCTGGTCAATCTTGGGTTTTTAATTTCCGCTATGGAAATTAGCTCTAAAGAATTAACTGTATAGGTGTAGTTTTTCTTTCCCTGTTTGTGTTCTTCTATGAGTTCCCTAAAGTTTAAGTCTCTCCCGTCCGTAAGTTTTACCTTTGTGTCTTTGGTAAAACATCCAAAGTTGCCCTGCCCGTTCACCAACGGATAACGCAGAGAAAAATCCTGGGCCATGCGAACCATGGAATCATAGGCTGCCGTGTCGCCGTGGGGGTGATAATTACCGAGAACATATCCGACAACCTTGGCTGATTTCTGGGTTTTCGCGGTCGGCCTCAATCCCATCTCATGCATGGAATACAAAATCCTCCGGTGAACCGGTTTTAATCCGTCTCTGACATCAGGCAAAGCGCGCGCGACAATAACGCTCATCGCGTATTCCAGATAGGCCTGCTGCATTTCCTGGACTATTTCCCGTTGTTTTATTTCTGTCGCCATACGTACAATTAAACAGAAAATGTCTGGAAGACATCCGCCCTCCAAACATTTTTAAATCATTTGAAAAATATTTACTCCGCTCTTAAAAAGAATCGTAATAATTAAATTTTAGAACGTAACATAAGTTATAATAATTCTTTTCAAGGGCGGGGTTTACTTCGTCTCCGATAAGGGCAGTGTATACACTCTTACGGGTTCGCCGGCTTTCGTATTTTCGATAACGTCCTTTTTGTCACTGCCGGTCAAACTGAAAATATTGTAAAACGCCGCCTTCAGATCCTGTCCTGTCTTGCCGATATCTCCCAGCAACGAAGGCGCGGTTTTGTTTTCGGCTAAATATCTCTGGTCTGTGCTTTCTCCGGGGTTCAACAATACGTACAAATTCTTCTCAAACGAGTTATACCAGACCATTCCCACCAATGAAATAGCTGTGACAACGCAAAGACCGAACATTATTTCTCGGTGGTGCTGGGGTTGTTTGCGGATTTCGTCTAAAAAACTCATATTAAATTTCTAACATTACCAACTTCATTTCTTCCAACGGAAGAAGTTTTTTTGATATTTTGTACTTATCTGCCTTTTCCGGCGTCAGGCCCAGTTCTTTCACGAATTTTTCCGGACCGTCCAGTTCAATCTTCAAATCCTTAATCTTATAATGCATCGGAATAATTATCTTCGGTTCTATCTGGCCGATGACCCCGACGGCTTCCTTAGCATTAATTGTATAATTTCCGCCGACAGGAACCAAGAGTATATCTACATCCCCTATCTCATCCACCTGATTCTCGGTCAGTTTCTCCTGGCCTAAGTCTCCCAAATGGCAGATGGTCATCTCCTCCGCTTTCATTATATATATAGTATTGAGTCCCCGCTCCTTACCCTCAACCTTGTCATGGTACGAAGAAATGCCCCTGATGGCGATTCCTTTTTTCTCGTATTCGCCGGGGTTTTCTATAAGAAATGACTCGGGAGGCATCTCCTCAAGGCTGTCATGGTCAAAATGTTGGTGAGTTACCATGACAATATCGTCTTTGATTTTGGGCGGTTTCAACCCGATATCCTTTGAAAACGGGTCTATCAAAATACTGACTTGCCCTGAGCCAGTCGAATGGGCCTCTTTGGTCTCTATTCTGAAACAGCTCTGCCCGAACCAGTTAATCGTCATACGTAAATATTAACAAAAAATTGCGTAAAAAACAAGACTTATAATCGCCCCCAGCCACATACCCCCGACTCGACCGATAGTCGCCTCGCTCCAGCGGCTCGGCGCTATCTACATGCTCAACGTTTCGAAGAACCAAGCCGAAACGTTTGCGCAAGTTCTCCCTGTGGGTATGTGGCTGGGGGCTCTAAAAATATTTTGACTCGTCAAATGACAGAAAAATAATAGGGCTGCGCTTAATAATCAACGGCTCACACATGTGAGCCGTTGATTCAGGTGCAAGAGGTTGCAAAATTTGGATAAATAATATATAGTCCTACTACAAAAGAAATCTTTAATTTTGGGGATTCGCCAGATGGTCTTGGTTCAAGGGCCATTGCTACGAACGAATGCTCAATAATATAGTAATGCAAATCAATAATTCGGAAATCAAATCAATGAAGGACCTCCTTTCCAAGGAGGAGTTTTTCTTGCCTAAGCCGGGTAATATAGTGAACGGTCAGATAATCAGCGTTTCAAAGGGAAGCGTGGTTTTGGACTTAGGTCCGATAGGAATCGGGATCATTTATCCCGGTGAATTTTACGATAACCCCGACAGAATGAAGGGATTAAAAGCCGGAGACAAAGTCTCGGCAATGTTAATTGAGCTTGAGAACGACGACGGCTACCGGGAACTGTCTTTGCGGTCAGCTCAGATGACTACCGCCTGGCAGGATATCAAAGAGAAGAAAGATTTGGGCGAAGTAATAACAACCAAGATCGTTAACATCAACAAAGGCGGCCTTATCGTTGAGGTCAGCGGTATCCAGGGCTTCCTTCCCCTCTCGCAACTATCATCCGAACATTATCCCAAGATAGACGGAGGCGACACCACCAAGATCGTTCAGGCCCTGCAAAAATTCAAGGGAATGGAATTCCAAGTAAAAATTCTTGATTTTAATGAAGCGGAAAATAAATTAATCGTTTCCGAAAAAGCGATAAAAGAAGAGGCCGTCAAAGAAGAATTAGCAAAATTAAAAGTCGGCGATTTAATTGAAGGCAAGATAACCGAAGTCACCGATTTCGGAGCTTTCGTCAAATTAAGCGACACTTTGGACGGTTTGATACACTCATCCGAAATCGACTGGAAATTTATTGAAGACCCGAGAGAGGTCCTTCATTCGGGCGATGACATAACCGCAAAAATAATCAGTCTGGACGGCGGACGGGTCTCTCTTTCCTTAAAAGCCCTCAAAGACGATCCCTGGCTCAAAGCGGAAGAAAAATACCAACCCGGCCAAAAAGTTAACGGCCGAGTCATTAAGATCCGGAACAACGGCGCTTTTGTAGAGTTACCTGGAGATATAATCGCATTTCTGCCGGTGGCGGAATTGGGAGAAAAAAATTTAAGCGACGTTTTTGAAGTAAATAAAGAATATGAATTCGCAATCGTCAGTTTAGATTCAAAAGAACATAAGTTGGTGTTAACGCTTCCCGGAAATAAACCCGCGGAAGAAACTAATGAGAAACCAGAAGAAACCCCCGTTTCCTAAAATAAGGCATATCCCCGTTCCACCTTCGCAGGTCCATGAAAGCAAAGTTAAGCCCGTCTCAAGGGCAAAAATTAGAAGACGCTCTCAAAAAGAAATCAAAGAAGGGATAAAAGAAATAAGTTAGCCCACCCCTCCAGGCCACATGCCTTCATCGAACCAGAATAGATTTGCTCCAGCGGCAAATCTTTCTTCTCCCTCGGCGCTTGGCAGAACCAAGCCCAAGCGCCTGCGGGTCGTTCTCTGAAGGCATGTGGCCTTCGCAGTTTTTAAATCAAGCGAAATCCCTTCCCATTTGAGACCGAAGGCGCAGGCAATAGGTCGTAAATGGGAAGGTGGAAGCGACTCTTGCAATAATATAACTTGCGTGATATAATATTGCCACGTTCGTTTCCAATCAAAAAGGAGCGGTGAGTGAAGACAATCGCAACGCTCGGTCTGTCAGTTCGGCTCGTCGTGTTTCAGTTTTTGATGCGGAACAACCTTGTTCCGACAGAAATTCCACACAAACGCGCTTCTGATGAACCTCCTTTGCCGCCGGTACCCGGCGTGGAAGTTCTTGAATCCACACCAAAAGTGGATCTCGCCGCTCTGGCAAACAAAGTTGCTTTCACTTTCAGCGGTGATTACGAGCTCGTAGACGTGTGGCAAAAACCGCATGAAAGAAACTGGGGAATGTCCTTCGTCCGATTCGTATTCTGTCGCAATGAATACGTAAAGAAAGATGAGCTTTTCCCTGACTTCGTCGCCCAAAAGAAAGGATTGGAAAGAATTTTTGTTGAAATGACCAGCAACAACCTTTGGGCAACTCAAGGGCATCTAAACCCTTACCTTGAAAAAGACGGCGCCGCTACCGGCCACCGGGTTCTGATGCTCGGCTGTGCCGGCCGTATTCCAAATGACTGGGTCTTCAGCGGCGGCCGTGACGAAAACAACCGCGGCATCGGACCGAAAGTCCTTCTGTCTACACGAGCTTCGAAGCTTAACCTGACAGACGATGCCGGAATCGTCCTTTCCGCGCCGGCGCCGATTCCGGAAATGGCTTCTGCTCCGGTTGCGTAGATTTTCAAGGGGATTAATCTCCCCGGCCCGCACGAAAAGTGCGGGCATTTTTTATAATTAAAAAATGGCCTTGACCCCTCACCTTTCGAGCATTAAGATTATCCCATGCATTATGTTTACGTCCTAAAAAGTAAAAAGAATGATTCTTTGTATATTGGCATTACGACAAATATTATTAGGAGGATAGAAGAACACAATACTGGCGATAACATATCAACAAAAAGATACATGCCATGGGTTTGTGTGTATTTTGAAGGCTATTTTTCAAAAGAAGATGCACTAAAAAGAGAAACAAATCTAAAAGTATTCGGTAAGGCCTATGGCCAATTAAAAGGAAGAATTAAAAATAGCCTTCTGATGCTCAAAAGGTGAGGGGTTGACTTTTTATCCGAAAGGAGTATAATGAGAATATAGTAAAGATTTAGTTACTTTAATAACTTATTTAGGAAAGAGCATTTAGCGGGCTGATCAACACAAACAAATTGGCCCTCAAAACGCTCTTTCCTAACTGACCGCGCTTTCGCGGAATGTAATGGGGATTCACCCCGGAAGAGCTCTCGGCCAGTGAACTGGCCAAAGGAGTGTTGCCATGGCGAGACAGAAGATTCGCTCGGTCACGGACAGGGATATCGCGGCGATGGCGGCGGAGACCCCGTCGGTTCTTCCGGAGCTGTCCGGTTCGTCCGACAAGGACGCGGCGGTCGCGGCGGAATCCGCACCGCCGAAGGTCAAGACGGTCACCCCCGAAGGGGCGGACTGGCTGAACCGGGACCCGTACGGCCTGAAGCGGGCCGGACTCTACGGGAAGAAAGACCGCTACGCGCTCCGCTACGAGGAACTTCAGCGGCACGCGCAGTTCCGCGGCACCCCGATGGGTCCGGCGGAACTGGAAGCAATCCACGGCGCCGACGAAACGGCGCCGATGGACGGGGTGAACTGCCCCATCTGCTCGGAGCTCGTGACGGGCTTCGTCCGGACCGCGTTGGTCGACCGGGAAACTGGCGACCTCATGCGGGACAAGCAGAGCGGCAACATCGTGTACCGCGGCCAGTTCGTGGCCGTGGGACCCGACGCTCTGAACCTCACGGTTCACGGCGCCCATTCCGGCGAGTGCCTGTTCCGGCTGCGTCTGAAGCGCGACCGGAATGGCGAGGTCGTGTACGAGCAGTACACGGACTCGCGGGGCAACCAGCGGTCGAAGCCCGCGCTTCTGCCCAGCCAGTCGTTCGACCAGGCCAACGCCCGTGCCGCGGGCGTGAAAGCCAGCATCCTGGCCAAGCGCGACGAGCGCACGAACCAGGAAGCGGCCATGAAGTCGCGGCTCGGCTTCAAGGTCGGCGACGCCGTCCGTCACGACGGGTTCGATCGGGGTACGCAGTTCACCCCGAAGACCCCGCGGGGCCAGAGCCGCAAGCAGCGGTGGGCCCAGACCGACGAGTAAGTAATCGTCGGCGCACACACATCCTTGGGGAGGAAAGAGACGCATGTCTCTTTCCTCCCCCGGGGTGTTTTTTGTTACCTAAAAATAGCAAGTTCACGCCCCATCCCGCCTTCTCTGTTTCGCCACCGCGGAGCGAAAAATCATCCGAGCAAAACATTGACTTAAACAGGGTTTTGGTGTATCATATGGCCAGTGCCAAGTTCGTGGAGAATTCACCCCGCACCACTTTCCATCTTAATTTCTAAGATATCACCAGGGAAACAGCCAGACCCCTGATGACGAATAATGAACTTAGAATAGAAAGTGGTGCTGGGCGAGTTCTTCAACAATTTAACAAACGACGAAGAAAGGAAGGGGTAAGAGTCATGCAGGTGGTAATCCGTTTTGATGAATTGGCCGATTATCTGGCCGCGGATTGTGATTTCATTGTGGAGTTGGGCGAACAGAAGGGCATCGGGTCCAGTAGTCTCATTATCCGAAAATGCGGAAAAACGATTCTGGTAGACCGGGGCCTCGCTTTTGAAGGAGCCGGGGCGGAAAAACTTACAACTTATCCGGTCGGCGCCGACCTCAAAGACATTCATATTGACCTCATGATTTTCACGCATGTCCATGCGGATCATACGGGACTGATCGTCCCCACTATTCTGGCTCACGACGAGTCACGGGTCATCTTTTCGAGGAAGACGTTAGAAGAGCTGAAAATCGTTTTGGCTGACTCGTTGACTATCCAAAAAAAGGAAGCCAAGAAAGCTTATTTTTCCGGATTGCCGGCGCCGGCGGCCATGTTCAGCGAGGAATACGTTGACACATTCTTAGCCCGGGCCGAAGGCGGTTTCTATGAGATTGTGAACACAGACGAAGAAGACGAGTGGTTTTCTTTTGAAGATTGGCCGGACTGGGATTTCGGTTTTACGTTCTCGGGCCACACTCCGGGCTCATTCATTTCATTTATCAAAACTCCCGACGGCGACGGGATAGTCGCTACCGGCGACTTTTGCGGTCATGACCAGGAAACTACCGAAGGCGTACCGACGCTCCGTGAAAATTTCCTGGAAATGGGCAATTTCAGAGAGTGCCGGCGTATCATTCTCATCACGGAAGCCACGAACGGCAACCGCGACCGGGAAGAAAGCCAAGAGGAAATGGACACCCGGTTAAAGGCTGTTCTGGATGAGACCGAACGCCGGGGCGGCAACGCCCTCTTCCCCGTATTTATGGTCAATCGCGGACCCAATATCGTTATGAAACTTGTCCGGCTCGGCTTCAAGGTTTTCGTAGCCGGAGGAGTGAGGAAGACGATTAAGGCCGAGATTGAACCGGCACTTCTTGATAAATGGCTGGCCGACGGAACAGTCATGCTTATCCAGAACGGCAAAGATTACGAAGAACAGCTTCGCGCCGCCGCTCATGGCGAATATGGGTTCCGGCCCATTGTTACCTCGTCGGCAACGCTGGATCAGGGAGCCGGAGTTGATTTCGCAATCCAGATGCTGCCGGTTCCGGAGAATGCGCTGATCTCGACCGGCCACCGGTTTGACGGTTCGGCCATGAAGGAATTTTTTGAGATAAAAAACAAACCCCTCGGACCGGGTCACACGATTGTGCTGAACAGGATGGACAGAAACTTTCGTTTAGAAAAAAAGGTGGTCAACGTCAGGTGCGGCGGATACCATTTTGATTACTCGGCCCACCCCTATTGCAGGGAATTGGTAACACTTGCAACCAGCCTCAACCCTGACGTAGTGTTCGTAAAACACTGCACGGAAGAGGGGTTCCACGGATTGGAATCAGCCCTGCATAATGAGCTGGGAGAGAAATGCCCTCCAATCAGTTGGGCGCGTCATCTCCACTTGTTTGAATTGTAATTTAGGGGCCATGAAAGCCCCGGCCCCACGACCATTGACGTGGGGCTATTTTTATGCAATAATTTATACAAGGAGGTCTCATGGAGACATTGCAGTCCGGCCAGTTCTTTGAAGAAAGCGTTAATGTTGCCAACAAGCCCATCCTTACGGTATCGGCCATCGCGTTTGATTTCGATTTCACAACTTCGAACCCGTCAAGATCGCGAGCTGATGAAATCAAAGTTCTCCTGGTAAAAAACAAGAAGCCTCCAAAAAGAAGCAAGGAGGGCAAACCGCCGGGAATCGGGATTCCAACGGGTCAATTTGAAAGTAAGGAGGCTGCCCTTTCTGCCGCCGAAAGAGAGCTGGAAGATGAGACGGGCTGCCAGATGAGAAGATCTGTCGGAAAACTTTTCGTAATGCATAAGCGTCTCAAAATAGATGGCGACTTCGTCTCCAACGAGATCCATGTTTTTCTTGTTGAAGCGTCCGAACCGCTACGCAAGGTTCGGGAGGTTGATGAGATTGATGCTTCTTTCGAGCCGTGGGTTCCTCTCCGGCAGGTGTTTGAAATGCCTTTTGCTCAAAACAGGGGCGGAGGCAATAAAAATCCCAACGGCATTTATTTCAGCCATCTCCGAAGACTGTACAGCGCCATTGAGTCTATGGTTTTCTATCCCGAAGACTTGATTGACGGAGAAGCCGTGAAACAATGGCTCAAGCCAAATCGCGAGTCTCTCGTGGCCGCGATGATTGACCTTGAAAAAGAAGGGCTTTTGGAAAAAGTTACCTTTTCAGATTAACCATACAGGCGCCCCGCCAAGCGGGGCGCCAATTCATTTGAAAAAACCCAAAACTTCGGTTATACTCAATTTTAAATAATGTTCAAGCAGTTCACAAAATATATTTCAATGGTTTTCTTGATCCTGCTTGCCGCAGCCGGATTGGTTATGATCTTTCAGTCGCCATACGATAAGGCTGAGAATGTTTCTGTTTCGGAGTTAGTGACCAAAATAAACGCCGGGCAAGTCAAGGAAATAACCGTCAAGGGAGATAATCTGGACATAGTCCTTAAAGACGGAGACAAGAAACTTGTCTCCCAAAAAGAGACCGGGGTTTCAACTTTTGAAACACTTCTTAATTTAGGAACCGACAAAGAGAAACTCTCGGCTTTTAATATTCAGGTCAAAGATGAGACGGGAACAATTGGCATGGTATTATCATCTATTATTCCGATAGTCTTACCATTTCTTCTGATAATATTAATTTTCTGGTTCATGTTTAATAAAGCCCAAAAGGGTTCCACGCAGGCCTTTTCTTTCGGCAAGTCTAAGGCCCGTTTGGCCAATCAGAAAAACGGCAAGAAACGGGTAACCTTCGGAGATGTCGCCGGACTTATCGAAGCCAAAGAAGAAATATCGGAGATTGTGGAATTTTTGAAAGACCCGAAAAAATTCCATAAACTCGGAGCCAGAATACCAAGAGGTATTTTATTGGTCGGCTCTCCCGGAACGGGAAAAACGCTTTTAGCCAAAGCGGTGGCAAGTGAGGCCAATGTCCCCTTCTACTTCGTCTCCGGCTCTGAATTCGTGGAAATGTTCGTCGGCGTCGGAGCAAACAGGGTCAGAGACATGTTTGATCTGGCTAAAAAAACCGCGCCGGCAATCGTGTTCGTCGACGAGATTGATGCCGTAGGCAGACACCGCGGAGCCGGTCTCGGAGGCGGACACGACGAAAGGGAGCAAACCTTGAACCAAATTTTAGTTGAAATGGACGGCTTTGACACTGATGCCGCCGTAATTGTCATGGCCGCGACCAATCGGCCCGATATTCTTGATCCGGCATTGCTTCGCCCGGGCCGTTTTGACAGACGGATAATTTTAGATGAACCCTCAATGAAAGACCGCGAGGAAATACTGAAAATCCATGCCCTGGATAAACCCTTGTCAAAAACCGTCAACCTTAAGCTGGTTGCCGAAAGAACTCCCGGACTGTCGGGGGCTGATCTGGCAAATTTAATAAACGAAGCCGCCATCTTAGCCGCGAGAAGCAATCAAAAAGAAATAACCCAGGACAATCTTTTTGAAGCCATTGAAAAAGTAATCCTCGGTCCGGAAAGACGCAGTCACATATTTTCCAAGAAAGAAAAGGAAATAACCGCTTACCACGAGGCCGGCCACGCTTTGGTGGCCTGCTCGCTCCCCTTCACTGATCCGGTCCACAAAGTTTCAATAGTATCGCGCGGAAGAGCCGGCGGATATACTTTAAAACTGCCGGCCGAAGACAAGCATCTTCGTTCCCGTTCCGAGTTTGAATCAGAGTTGGCTGTTTTGCTCAGCGGGTATGCGGCCGAAAAAATCGTATTCAAAGATACTACCACCGGCGCTTCAAACGACCTGAAGGTAGCATCCGACCTCGCCCGCCGGATGATTACCCAATACGGAATGTCCGACAATCTCGGTCCCATCACTTTCGGCGAGAAAGAAGAATTAGTATTCTTGGGAAAAGAGATTTCGAGCAATAAGAACTATTCGGAAACGATTGCGTTCCAGATCGACGAAGAGATCAAAAAACTGATAACCAGAGGTCTTACCTCCGCCAAAAAAGTCTTGACGCAAAAAATAGACACCCTCCACAAAATCGCCAAGGAACTCATCAGCAAAGAGACACTGGAACAAAAAGACTTCTATGCTCTTGTCAGATAAGCTTCGGAACCAGCCACCTTCAGACCCGCCTCCGGACTCCCTGCGAGAGTCCTCGGCTATGTGAGCCACGGCCTTTTCTCGGCAGTGCCTTCTTACTATTATACTGCCTCGTCCCTGCAAAAGGCCGGGTCTCAAATGTCTTTAGGTGGCTGGGTTCCTACGCTTTTAACTTGCGGGAGCCTCATTGTTTTTCTGTTATTTGACGAATCGAGTCATGAGCTGAAAGTAGCAAGATATAGATTCCAAAATAATAGGTCAAGTGCCCCGCCTATCGTAATGATAGACGGGGAGGCAAGCGTGGGTTACCTGTTATTTTGGCTTAAATCTATACTTGCTATCTTGAAGCGAATGACGAGATGAGGATTATGACCAGAAAAATGATGAGGCGAGAGCGATAAATTACATTGACTCAAAGGTCAAAAAAACGTAAAATATCATGTATATTCATGTATATTTGCGCCCGTAGCTCAGTGGTAGAGCGCGTCACTTATAATGACGAGGTCCTTGGCTCGATCCCAAGCGGGCGCACAGTTCAGGTAATGCGCGCTTAGCTCAGTTGGTTAGAGCACTGCTTTTACACAGCAGGGGTCGTAGGTTCGAATCCTACAGCGCGCACCAAAATGCCGGAAAAAATTGAAACTGTTTACGAAGACAAAAATATTTTAGTCATAAACAAACCCTCCGGGCTTATTACTCATCCAAAAAATTCCGAGGACAAACAGAAAAGTGTTACCGGCTGGTTAGTTGAAAAATACCCTGAAATAAAAACTGTCGGAGAAGACCCTCTGCGACCCGGGTTGGTTCACCGCCTGGATAAAGACACCTCCGGACTTTTGGTTATAGCAAAAACTCAAGATTCATTTCTTTATTTAAAAAATTTGTTTCAGGAAAGAAAAATCCAAAAATTCTATCTTGCTTTGGTTTCCGGAAGGCCCAAAGAATCCAAAGGAATCATTGATGCGCCAATGGGAAGGATCGGCATGAAGCGGACCACACAAGTGCGGGGAAATAAAAAATTAAAAGACAAAAAAGAAGCGGTTACTGAATATGACACCATAAAAAATTTCCGCGACTTTACCCTCTTGGAAGTTTCCCCCCACACCGGCAGAACCCATCAGATACGAGTCCATCTAAAATCCATCGGAAACCCTGTTGCCGGAGACCCGTTATACGGCCGCAAAAAAGACGAAGCGCCTGAGGGTCTTGATCGTCTTTTCCTTCATGCCTATAAACTCCAATTTACCTCGCCTGACGGCAAAGCATTGACCTTTGAAACAGACCTGCCCGATGAGTTGCAAAAAGTATTAAATATGCTAAAATAAACTACCAATTACAGCCATGGACAAAATCCAATTATTTCAATCAAAAAACATGGGGCAGAACAAATTTGAGGGCCTAAAACCGGGCTGGACTGTTAAGGTTTATCAAAAGATCAAAGAGGGTGACAAAACGCGAACCCAGGCCTTTGAAGGTCTTATAATCGCCCGCAAACACGGCGCCGAGGCCGGTGGCACGGTTACCGTCAGAAAGGTTTCCGGCGGCATTGGCGTGGAAAAAACTTTCCCTGTTTTTCTGCCTACAATAGACAAGGTTGAAGTTGTCAGGAAATCAAAAGTCCGCCGTTCAAAACTCTACTACTTGAGGGAAAAAACCGCCAAAGAAATAAGAAGAAAGACAAAGATAGACACCTCTGTTCAAGCCGAAAAAACAGAAAAAACCGAATAGCGCCAGCAGAGGATTAAATAATTTTATCATCTGGCATCATGCGCGGGTGGAGAAACTGGCAGACTCGCCACCTTGAGGTGGTGGTGCCCGCAAGGGCGTGGAGGTTCAAATCCTCTCCCGCGCACCACCGAAACAAAAACACCGATATCGGTGTTTTTGTTGATAAATCAACTTGCAACTCGTATCTTTGAGAGTATAATTTATACATGGAATCGAGGTGGTTCAATCTTAAGGATGCGGCTATCGCAATGCGAAAAAAGAGCGCTTCGATTAAGGACATCGAGACTAGACTTAAAATTCCTCGCTCTACATTGAGTGGATGGCTAAGAGTAGTAAAGCTACGAAAAAGCCAAAAAGATCTTATTCATAAAAGATGGAGGCAAAGATTGGTGGCGACCAGAAAGCGAGCAATAGAATGGCACAATAACCAAAAGATTAGCCGACTAAAAGAAGCCGAAGACCAGGCCCTGAAAACATTAGAGACCATCGACGCAAGCAATCCGTCAATTCTAAATCTCGCACTCTCAATGCTTTATCTTGGGGAAGGATTTAAAAAAGACACCTTCGGGATGGGTAATTCTGACCCTATGATACTTAAACTATTTGTATCATTACTTTTAAAAATCTACCTCGTCTCTTTAGATAAATTGTCTTGTGAACTACACCTTCGAGCAGATCAGGATCCCCAAAAAATTAAAAAATATTGGTCCAAAGAACTTGGTATACCCATCGATAACTTTAAGTGGGTTAGCATCGACCGAAGAACACTTGGATCCCCGACGTATCCGCATTATAAAGGAGTATGTGTTATTAGGTTGGGTTCAATTGCCATACAAAGAAAGTTGCTTTATACTAGTAAAATCTTTTGCCAAAGGGTTGCTGAAAAAATGCGCGCTTAGCTCAGGGGTAGAGCGACTCGTTGACGTCGAGTAGGCCGTAGGTTCAAATCCTACAGCGCGCACATGAAATCCCAAAAAATTGAACAGTCCGCGCAAAGATCGATTGAGGAGGTGGAGAGCCAAAAATTAAATGAGCCCGGCGGAAAAGAAAATGTCTATCAGGAAGCAAACGTCGCTTTTGAGAAAGCCCTCCAAATTATATCCGCCGGTCTTGGCAGTATTGAGGTTGGTTTTGACGCGAATAATATAGAATATTTTAAACTAAAATTCAAAGATTTTGAGTTCTATACAATCTATCGGGGCGAGGTGGAAATGTTAAAATCTGTTTTAGGAAATCGCAGGTAAATATGCCAGGTTATCTTGAACCAAATCAAAACACCGCCTGTGGCGGTGTTTTGATTTGGTTCATGTGCCGGGCCCCAGAGTCGAACTGGGCACGCCTGCCTCTTCAGGGCAGCGCTCTACCGATGAGCTAGCCCGGCAATTACTTACCTTATGGATGGTATCATTTCTAAGGTATATTTTCAAATTTAGTCGGTGCTTTTTTAAGTTATCAACATAATTACCCACAAAAACCGAACCCCGTGATATAATAAAGCTTGATGAGCAGTTAGAGGTTTAACTTGTTATCAACAAATGAGAAAAGATAAGGAAAAAGCTTTTGAATTACGCCGCTCAGGTAAAAGCTATAAACAAATCGTAGCAGAGCTTGGTATTCCAATAGCCACCCTTTCGGGTTGGTTCAAGCAGGAGCCTTGGTCTTATGAAATTAAAAGCATACTGGCGGCTAAAGCTTCTTTGGCTAATCCTGAAAAGCTTTTATTGATGGCTAAGGCCACAAAAGAAAAGTGGGGAAGGGTACACAAGGAGTGGCAGAGAGAGGCAGTGATAAAATTTCCTGACCTAAAAGACAATCCCCTATTCCTTGCCGGATTGATGCTCTACTGGGGAGAAGGTGATAAAAAATTAGAGAATGGACGAGTTTCACTATCAAATAGTGACCCCAACCTTATCAGATTGTTTTATATTTTTTTGACAAAAACTTTGATAGTTCCAGAAGAGAGGGTTCGTCTTGGTCTCCTGATATATCCAGATTTAATTGATTCTGTACAAAAAAATCTCTGGAGTATTGCTACTAGAATACCTTTGACCAGATTCGGAAAATCTACAACCATCCAAGGGCGACACCCCACAAAAAGAAATTCTTATGGAGTATGCATAATACGTGTAAATAGCCGCCAACTTAAGGAGAAGATAATAAAATGGTTAGAGCTTTACCAAAATTATTTCATCGGCAAGGAATCACTTGAAAAACCTGAAATTTAGTGTAATATTAAATTGAAATTTTACATGCGGGTATCGTATATCGGTATTATGTAACCTTGCCAAGGTTAAGAGATGGGTCCGACTCCCATTACCCGCTCCAGAATAATTTCTATTGATGTTAAGCGTATTCTCTAAAATAACTCGGAAAAAAATAATCCGCGAAAAAATAGAGCGCAGCGAAGCTGGGCTGTATTTTTATTTGGTCTTCCCGATTGCTTTTGCATTTCTTCTGACTTTCGCAGGCGCTAGAATTTTTAGTCTTTTAGCGCCTAATTTTTTCCTGGTAAGCCTTGCTGTGGGGCACGTCCATCATTACGTCTATGGTTTTTTTGTTTTAGCCGTTTCGGGATACCTCGCTTTAATTTTTAATGGTCCCCGGGCAAAGTATTTAATTTCACTTCTTCACGGTTTTGGTTTGGGCCTGGCTTTTGATGAATTTGCCTTTTGGCTCAAATTGACCGATACCGACCCGGCCCGCTGGAGCTATGACGGTTTCTTAATAATTATGGGGCTGTTTTTCTTCGTTATTTCCGCCAAAAAGGGGTTTAAAATGCTTAAGGTTTTATGGCCATTCGGGGGGTTGACTTTTTGACCCCGATTTGCTATACTTATAGCATAACCTGAAATAAGTAGCAGATGGCTTGATAGGCCGTTTTTTTGTGCCTAAAAGGCTATTTTTATCTCACTTTTTTCAGGCCCAAAAACAATGATTAAAAACCTTACATTTTCAGTAGTTCTTTTAACAATGATTGTTTTAACCTCATCTTCTGTTGATGCGGCAGATTATTTTGACATCTCGAGCAACTCCCACATCTCTGATAATGTGAGTTATCTTAAGGGTCTAACCCCAAATACCAGTGTGCCGGAAACCACTCCCGAACCGACTCCGGTTCCCGCTCCGGTTCAAAAAACCAAAACAGTGAAGACCGCTCCCAAAACCAATCCGATTGCAACCTATACGGTAATGGCCAGCGCTTACTCTTCAACTCCGGATCAGACAGATGACACGCCTTTTATTACTGCTTGGGGCACGCAGGTCAGAGACGGTATCATTGCCGCTAACTTCTTACCCTTCGGTACTGTGGTAAAAATGCCAGAATTGTACGGCGACAAAATGTTCGTCGTGGAAGACAGGATGAACAGAAGATATACTTATAAAATCGATGTCTGGTTCCCGGAAAGAGAACAGGCGATGGAATTCGGAAACAAAAAAGTTAAGATTGAGGTTATTGCCAAACTGTAATCTCTAAAATCAAAAATCGCCAATAAGGCGATTTTTGATTTGTTGTGCTGTAATTATACACTTTGCGCGAACCTTTTTCGAGCGGAAACTGAACGAATGAATCAGTCCCGCCACCGCCTCGCAGAGCCTCGGCGGACACCAAAGAAAAATGTTCCTTGCTTTTCGGATTTGCGCGCGACCAATTTCTTCTAAAAAGGAAAGGACATTTTTCTTTGGTGTTCTGCCCTCCAAGTATTCGGGCAGGTGGCGGGACTAATGCGGACTCGGTTTTGCGAAAACTATTTTTTGGGGAAAGGATTTCGCAAAACACTCGGCTAATCTTTTTTGAATTCGGAAGTCGCAAATGGAAAAGGAGGGGTTTGGGGAGGAATTTTCCATTTGCTCCGCTGTTTTGTTTTGGCGAATTTCGGGCGGGCTTATGATTTCTTTGGTTCTAACTCTAACAAAGAAATCATTTTTTCAAAAATGGTTATATAATCTTTGCGACGTGCTTCTTCCCTAGATTCTTTGTCATACTCTAGTTTGTTGAGGTCAGCAACAAAATTACTCAAATTTTCTTTGGTTAAATGTTGGCTAAACAGAAACAGGGCAAGTTCTATCGTAGCGTTTTCTTGTGAACCCATTTGGTCATGCCACTCGTTCATCATTTTTTCTTCCGATACAACGAAACCGCCAAATATCCTACTCGCAAAACCGAAATTTTGTCCTTTCTCAACAAGCGACTTCATCCGGCTATCGTCTCCCCACGGTCTCATTAACAATGTCAGTAATTTAGCCCACAAAATTGGCTCGACCGACGGGAAAAGATTAGATGCTATTTCATCCAAAACATCATCATATTTTTCTTTCTCTGCTGAACCCCAAAACCTGCTTCGTGCCCATTCCAAAAAGTTGTTTAGCAATACTCTTGAGACATAATTTTCTTGCTTCTGAATGTTCTCTTTAGTAATTTTCCACGCAGGGGGAAAGTAATGATCCCAGATGTCATGTTTCTCTGGCGAAGTTTTTATACTTTCCACAAGTGTTAAGTAAAAAATAGGAATCATAGATTCGACATAATAAAATTTCTTATCGCCCTCGCCCGCAACAAATTTTTCTTTGTATTTTTCTATATGGGTTTTGAAACTATTGAAAAATGAAAAACTATGACCATCTTTTAATGTTCTTTCCTCGACTTTCTTAAAAATGGAATCAAGGGCTCGGGAAATCTCGCTATAAGTGCTCCACTCATCGAGTTGATCTTTCTTGCTCAGAAGTTGGTATTCTTTTTCCCAAATCAAATAGTGCCATTCTAGGAGTTTCGGGAAAAATTCCGGCAAAATAGCAAGAAAAATAGTTGAGCGATTATCAACGAAGGCATTGAAATCCTCTAACAGTTTCGATGTCGCTTTAAGTTTTTCGGTCATTGTTTTTCAATAGGTTATCAATTGCGGAGGAGAATATGGTAAAAAATTC